>JBIKLL010000090.1:0-9681 GCA_044359815.1 Pseudobdellovibrionaceae bacterium | reverse complement strand
ACTTTGCTTAAATCTGCAGCATTTACTGGAAAATCTGCAGTGCTCTCGCCGTTAACTTTGTAGCTGGTGCAGATTCCGATTTGGTCAAACCCAGATAAAACATCTAATTTTGTCAGAGCCAAATGGGTGATGCCGTTGATTCTGATAGCATATTTAAGCGCCACTAAATCCAGCCATCCGCATCGGCGGGGTCGGCCAGTGGTCGATCCGAACTCATGACCATCGGTTTGCAGCTTGTTGCCCACTTCGTTTTTTAATTCTGTCGGAAAGGGGCCACTGCCCACACGGGTGGCGTAGGCCTTAAAAACTCCCACAACTTTACTGATGGTGGTGGGGCCAATGCCTGATCCAACACAAGCGCTGCCTGCGATGGTTGAAGAGCTGGTAACAAAGGGATAAGTCCCATGCATAATATCCAACAGGGCGCCTTGTGCGCCTTCGTACATAATCATTTTTCCAGTTTTAGTGGCTTTGTAAATGATGGATGAGCTGTCTTTGCATCTGTAAGGCGCTAAAAACTCTGCCAATGAAATCACTTTTTCGTAAATTTCATCAACTTTAAAGGTTTCTCTGCCGTACAGTTTTTCCAGCAACAGATTTTTTTCAGTCAGTGAAAGCTCTATTTTGGCCTTCAAAGTTTTGGGATCAAACAAATCACCAAAGGTGATCGCACGTCTGGAGGCCCTATCTTCATAGGCGGGACCAATGCCCTTGCCAGTAGTGCCGATTTTGTTTTCTGACAACGATGCCTCGCGCGCGCCATCAAGGGCCTTATGATAAGGTAAAATCACCGTGGCTAAATCGCTGACCAATAATTGCTTGGGATCTTTTAAATGTCCCGATTCCTTCAGAGCTTTAATTTCATTGGCTAAGCCCTCGACATCAATGACGACTCCGGCTGTGATGATGCAGGTAGTTTCGGGGTGCAAAATACCTGATGGGATTAAATGCAAAATTGTTTTTTTGCCGTTCACAACCAAGGTGTGCCCAGCGTTTGAACCACCTTGATAGCGGATCACAAAATGGGCATGGGACGCAAATGCATCCACTATTTTGCCTTTACCTTCATCGCCCCACTGGGCGCCAATAACAATGATTGAACTCATGCAATTTCCCTCGGGGCACAATTTGGCAAAGTTTAGCGCGTTCATCAACTATAACAATCAGATGATTACCCGCGCCTTTGGGCTGAGGGTTTAATTTCTGGGAATTTTTGATGATTCAACAAAGCATTCAAAAAAAACAGTCAAAAAAACAACGACGACTGAAATCAGTAAACCAAGTCTGGCCTTTAATGTGTGACAGACTTGTTTAAGCCAAATGAAACCATGCCGCCTTTGGTGGCAGGACATCTGATGTGGTGCCGTCTTTAAAAAAGGCAATTAATTTTTCAGCACTTTGATGACTGGCTTTTTCAAAAGCTCTTTCGGTGTTTGCCCCTATGTGTGGGGTCATAACGACATTATTGAAGCTCAACAATTTACTGTTGCGATCCAGGGGTTCACGCCCAAACACGTCTAATCCGCAGGCAGAAATCAATCCCTGATCCAGGGCCTTGCACAAATCGTCTTCATTAATCACTCCGCCACGACAAGCATTGATCACTATGGCTTTGGGATTAATAAAAGCAAATTGCGAAGCACTCAGCATCGAAATGGTTTCTTGGGTTTTAGGCACATGAAAGCTTACCACATCACTGGATTTTAATAATTCTTCATAGCTGACCCTGGTGACTGAGCAATCCTTAAAAGCTGAATCATCAATATAAGGATCATAGCCAATGACCTTCATCCCAAAGACTTCGCCGATTTCGCTGACCCTTTTGCCAATGCGACCCAAGCCAACAATGCCCAAAGTTTTCTGATACAGCTCTGCGCCCACCAAAAGATTTCGATTCCATTCGCCAGATTTGACCTGTTTGTGGGCCGTGTTCATTTTACTGGCGCAGGATAAAATTAATCCCCAAGTTAATTGGGCGGCGCTTTCGATGTGGGCATTGGGGGCGTGCATAACTGTGATGCCCCATTTTTTGGTGGCTTTAAAATCAATATGATCAAAACCACTGGTGGCCGTGATCACAACCTGCAGTTTTTTAGCTCTGGATAAAACCGATTCATCAATCTGAGTGCGGCTTCGGATGATCAATCCATGGACCTCAGAAACATCATGATTGTGCAAACTGGTGTCATTAGATTTAGAAATCTGCAAAAAAGATTTTGACTGCAATAACGACAGACCGCTCTGGCTAAACCTGTCAGTGATTAAAATGTTTTTTAGTTCAGGATTTTTTGGCATTCAGCGATCACCTGGGATTTATGTTCTTTATTAAAAGTTTTCGGATCAGCATTTATCAACACATCGCTAAGGTGATTATACATTTTAATCATTAACTCTGCTGGCAAATACCCCATATGACCGATGCGCAGGATTTTGCCCTTTAACTGATCCTGACCACCCATAATGGTGATCTGATGTTTTTGTTCAAGTTCAGTTCTGATTTTTTGGCTGTCCAGATTTTCTGGAGTTTTTATTACCGTCAATGATTCGGACGGGTGATCTGGATAAACCGATAATCCCCAACCTTTGGCAAAGGCCATGGCTGATTGTTGGCGTTTTTTGATATCATTAAAACAGGTATCAAGAGATTTGTTTTTAAATTCTGTCAACACCCAATCCAGAGCTCTGATCAAGGTCACGTTGGATGAAAAAAACGATTCGCCTTTTTTGTTTGAGGCCTTTTCGCGGCGGATATCAAAATAAAAACGGGGTGTTTTTGCCTGATCGATTTTTAACCAAGCCTTTTTAGAAAAACTGACAAAGGATAATCCCGTCGGCAGCATAAAAGATTTTTGTGATCCACCCACTAATCCATCGATATGAAATTCATCCATTTTCAGTGGGTAAGCACCCAGCGCTGTTATTCCATCAACTAAAAACAAAACGTCAGAATAGGATTTTATAATTTCGCCGATTTTTTGGATGGGATGTTTTGCACCTGTGCTGGTTTCGGTGGCCTGACAGATCACGATTTTAATTTGCGGATTTTCGGTTAAATATTTTTTTACAATTTCAGGATCAGCGCTTTGGCCCCAGGGGACTTTGTAGTTTATGGCTTTGCCTCCGAAAACCTCTGCCATTTCGGCCCAGCGTTCGCCAAATTTCCCACTATCAATGCACAGTACGCTTTCGCCAGGATTTAAAACATTGACCAGCAAACATTCCATGCCGCCAGAGCCTGTGCTGGTCAGGATGTAACAATCATTTTCGGTGCTAAAGATGTATTTTAAATTTTTTAAACTGCGATTAAAAATTTCGTCAAATTCAGGCGTTCGGTGATGAATGGTTTGAGCTGACAGTAATTGCTGCACTTGGGGATGTAAATGCACTGGACCTGGGGCTAAAACCATGTATTCTTTAGTCATGCGCAGATACTATCCTGTTTTTGATTCTTGTAAAAGTAAGAAGCTACTTTTACTGACTGTGTTGCTTTGCAATTTCAGTTTGGGTTGTGCCTTTAGATGGGGCAGCACCGAGCGCACATTACCTGGTGGGTATCGCAGTATCGCCATACCCATATTTAAAAATTATTCGCCTGAACCTGGGGCAGAAACTTATTTTACTGATGCTATTATCAAGGAATTTGAGCGATCAAAAACCGCCCGGGTAGTGGATTCGTCGCTGGCTGAAGTGATTTTAGAGGGCGAAATAGTAGAAGTGTCCACCACCAGATCCAATGCGACCACCACGGATCTGCCAGCTGGAACCCTGCTTGCGACATCTTACAGTGTGGGGATAAAAACCATCATCAAACTCAGAAGGGCTTCTGACCGCGAGGTCATGTGGACTGGTGAATTTTTAACCAACAGGTCCTATTCTGCCCCAGTTTTGGGCGCCAGTGTGATAAACACGGTGAATCCACAATATAATTTAAGTGCAAAAAGACAAAATATAAATAAAATCGCTCTTCAACTGATGACAGAAGCTTACGATCGAATGACTGAAAGTTTTTAAAGGATTTTATTTGGCTCTATTGGAACCACAAAAACTATATCCGATGATTGAAAAATCAATTGCCGAGCAATCGTTTGCTCCTGTGTATGTTTTTGTGGGCGAAGAAGCTTATCTGGTCCAGCAGGCTGTGGTGTATCTGCGAGCTGCCGTGATGGAAGGTGTGCTGAAAGATTTTAATTACTCAGTTTTTTTTGCAGAAGAAACTGATGTCAGCAAAATCATCGATGAGGTTGAAACTCTGCCGATGATGTCGCCCCACCGAATGGTGATTTTAAAAGACATAGATCAATTGACCGAGAAAAAATGGGATGAGCTATCGCAGCTGTTTACAAACCCTGTTAGCAGCACGGTGTTTTTGTTGGTCGGTGAAAAGCTGGATAAGCGTAAAAAATCTTACAAGCTACTGGAAAGCAATTCAGTTTTTGTTGAATTTAAAAAACCTTATGACAATCAAATTCCAGCGTGGATTATCAGGATCGCAAAAACCTATGACATGGTTTTGTCTAACGAGGCTTTGCAGTTGTTGCACCGATTAGTCGGCAATCAATTGATTGAAATCGATGCCGAGCTTAAGAAGCTTCGCGAATTTTGTGAAGGAAAAACTGATATCACAGCTCAGGACGTGGCTCTGTGTGTTTCAAGATTAAAGGAAGAAAGCGTTTTTGAATTTGCCAGGCAGGTTGCCAAAGCTGATTTGGGCGCCAGTCTGGAGCAATTGATCAGGTTGATGGATCAGGGACAGAGTGAAATTGGTATTGTGCATTTGGTGGCCAGACATTTTAGGATTTTGTTGCAGGTCAGGAATGCTTTGGCCGAGGGCGTGAGTTCAACCAAGATCGCAACCTTGGTGCAGATCCCGCAGTTTTTTATCAAAGAATATATAGATCAAGCCAGGGTGTGGACTGTGCGCAGGCTTGAGCAAGCTTTGTTGGTTTGCGGTGACTGCGACAAGGCTTTAAAGAGTTCGCCGTTGTCGTCTGCGATTTGGCTTGAAAACATGGTTTTAAAATTGGCCAGTATGCAGAAGGTTCAATCAGCCGGCCAATCGGTCGGCCAATCTGTTGGTAAATAGCAAGATTTGATTTGGAGCCGGCTTATGCTGAAAGGGTTCAATCAGTTAATCAGTCAGTCTGTCGGCCGTTTAACCGATAAATAATAAAATTTAAATTTGAGTGTGTTGGTTGATTGTGGACAGCCGCAGACAAGTGGGCCAGTTTCTAGTTGGTTGGTTATATTGAATTGGTGCAGGCGGGCCAGTCGATATTAAGGTTGATTGCTACCTGAGGGATTGAGAAAGAAATTTTTGAATTGTGCTAGAAACATCTGGTCAGAAATTTTAAGCCTTTTAATGATTTGCTAGAGAGTGGCTTGAGGTGTTTAGTGAATTGTCTTTTGCTGATAAAGACCCTAAAGCAATTCCGTCCTGACTAATTTGTATGTTCCAGGTTTGTAGGATTCAGGTTTGTAGGATTCAGGAAAAGTTTTGGGGCAGTATATTTTTACTTCCGCCGGGTCTTTAATATTGATTGTTTTTAAAAGTATTCATGCAAAAACCTTTCGGTCCTATTTCTGATTTTCAGCTTCAGCTTGAAAAAGCTGGGCTGGAGTTAAGTCAGGGCTGGAGTTAAGTCAGGGCTGGAGTTAAGTCAGGGCTGGAGTTAAGTCAGGGCTGGAGTTAAGTCAGGGCTGGAGTTAAGTCAGGGCGACGAAAACCAGTCTGGATTTTGATTTGTTAAATAGAGACTTTGCTGGATTTAAATTAAAGCAACAAAACCCTGGGCTAGTTTGAATCAATACAGCATAGAACTGGCTGGATTTAAATAAAGGCAACAAAGACTTGGGCTGGATTTAAAAAAGACCGATAAGTAGGGTATGGACGTTCGCAGATTTCCCAGACGACCTTATAATCACGTGACTGGCTGTTTGCTGGCTGGGAGCTATTTTATTACCGAGGCTATTGAACTGGGTGAAGGTGGGATGAGTTTGCACGCCACTGAAGTGTTGCTGAAAAAAGGTGATGAAGTCGTTCTGACGTTTAAACTGCCTCGCAGTAACTTTATTGTCCAAAGAGCCATCGTCGTCAACGAACGCGAAGAAAACGGGTCGATGGTTTATGGCTTTTCATTTACCGAAGTCAGCTTCGACCAAAAGCGCGATATCCGAAATTTCGTATCCACACACTGATTTATTTTTTTGCTGGTTTGTTTTGTGGCGATTGATTGATTGATTGATTGATTGATTGATTGATTGATTGATTGATTGATTGATTGATTGATTGATTGATTGATTGATTGATTGATTGATTGGTTGGTTGATTGGTTGATTGATTGGTTGATTGGTTGATTGGTTGATTGGTTGATTGGTTGATTGGTTGATTGGTTGATTGGTTGATTGGTTGATTGGTTGATTGGTTGATTGGTTGATTGGTTGATTCAAAAAGCGGCTAATTATTTAGTTATTTAGTTGAAATATTAGATTATTCAATATGAGGACCTTTGCCTGTCTGCTTGAAATCAGCAATCTGCTACAATTTTAAATAAACTTCGATGTTCTGTTTATATAGCTTTGGCTAAAAATCTAATGATCAAAACCAACAAATCCCATTAGATTCAAAGCTAAAATATTTTCAAATTTTCTTTTAAATATTGATAGCTTAAATCACTTTAAATATATTGCCCCGTATGAGTTTTAAAAAGTCTAAAAACCATCAGCAATTGTCTTTGATTCCCCAGCAGGATTTACGCTTTGTAAAGGCCATGAGTTTTGGAGGTATCAAATTAAAAAAACGCCGTAAGGTCGCACGCCCTTTGATCCCAGGTGCCGTTCATCACGTGGTTCTTAAATCCAGCAAAGCTGTAGGGGCATTGAGCTTTTACAAAAACAAAAATCTGACAGTCACATTGTTAAAGGACAGATCTAAAAAATATTTTGTTGAAATCATTGAATGGGTCAATATGGGGAATCATTTGCATCTGAAGGTACGATTCAAAAGCCGCCGGAATTTTCAGAACTTTTTGCGAACTTTTGCGGCTATTTTAGCTCGTAAAATCACTGGGGCTCACAGATCAAAGTCCTTCGGCCGTTTTTGGGATGGATTGGTTTTTACCAGAATCATTACAACTAAGTTTGAAGAATTGGGGTTGAAGGCATACTTTGAGGCCAACCACCGACAGCGAGAACTTGGATATGCTGCCAGAACTGAATATCTGAAATCTTTTAATCAGTTTCTGTATCGGTTAAAAAACAAGCGAGCCCATTCAATTAATTTAAGCAAAGTGGTGGTTCAAACATGATCTGCGAACCACTTATCATAGTCCAGATGCTGAAAACATCTTGGGCGTGGATTCAGATTTCGCATAGGTTCGGATGCGGAACATGGCTTAGGATTAGATTTAGAGCCAGGCGCTGATTCAAATCAAACTCACAATGAAGCTCAAACGCTGAACTAAATCGCAGAATCAAATCATAGAAACAAACCCAGAATCAAATCACACAATCGCACACAATCAAATCACTCAACCAAAGCTTCAAAAAATCAGAATCAAAAGAAAAGCAATCAATGGGTGTGAAACTTAAATACTGCCAAAAAATTAGGGATAAAAAAACAGCATCCAACCGGACGCGCAGGAGTCATGAAAAAAAATCGCATCCAATCAGATGCGCAGAAAGCGTAAACAAAAAGGCGCATCTTACAAGACACGCCTAAATACTAAAATTATTTTGAAGTTTGGGTAAGAGCGCTGATTTTGGAAGCTAATCGGCTGATTTTTCGCGATGCTTTTTGCTTGTTCATCACGCCTTTGCTGACAGCTTTCATCACAGTTGCAGTGAAGTTTTTAAGCATTTCAGTTGCGTTGTTAGCTTTGTTTGAAACCGCGTGAACCACTGATCTTTCAGCTGTCTTAACTGTTGAACGAGTTTGATAATTTCTTTTTCTTCTGCGTAAGTTTTGACGAGCTCTTTTTACTGCCGATTTATGATTTGCCAAGATTTAGCCTCCGCGCTAAGGTTTAGGTATCCATATTTAATGCAATGTTGGATAACACAAGGAAACGACCTAAGCAAGGGTGCAAGTGTGGGAAATTCATGATGAAAACCAGTGTTTCAGGGCTAGTAAACGATTTGACCCGCATCTTTAGTTTAGAATCAGCGGGTTGGCCGATTGCAAAAAGCTATGTCAATACAGTGATCTATCAAGCAAATTATCCGGGCAAACGATATAATGACTGATCAAATCAACAATCCCACCCAAAAGCCTGCACCCAAGGATAAAAACTCTACAGATAACATATTCTTAAATGCGGCGGCCATGGCCGGCGGCACGATGATGAGTCGGGTGCTGGGGCTTTTTAGGGATATCACCTTTGCAGCATTTTTTGATCGTACCATCACCGATGCCTGGGGGGTGGCTTTTAGGCTGCCGAATTTATTTCGAAGGCTTTTGGGCGAGGGGTCGCTTTCAGTAGCGTTTATCCCGGTATTTATTGAATGCAAAAATTCAGATTCTAAAAAAGCTTCAGACGTTATTTCAGATTCAGAAAAAGCTTCAGCTTCAGGTAAAAATTCAGATTCTAAAAAAGCTTCAGACATTATTTCAGATTCAGAAAAAGCTTCAGCTTCAGGTAAAAGTTCGGATTCTAAAAAAGCTTCAGACATTATTTCAGATTCAAAATTTTTATCAGAATCAGGCAAAAATTCAGATTCAGCCAGGGCTTCAAATCTGATTAATTCATTCTATACAATGTTGCTGATGCTTTTGGGCGTGCTGACATTGTTGGGGATTTTATTTTCCAAACAAATCATTGGATTAATTATTAATGATCATTTTTCATCTGTGCCTGGTAAATTTGAACTGACTGTTCGTATGTCGCAAATCATGTTTGGTTTTATTTTTTTGATGAGCACCTATGCTTTTTTTATGGGGATTTTAAATTCGCTGGGTGAATACAAAATCCCAGCCATGGCTCCAACCTTTTTTAATGTGGCGATGATTGTCAGTAATTTTATCCCTAAATCCTGGCAGCCCATCGAAGGCGATGCCTTGGCCTGGGGAGTGATTGTTGGTGGATTTTTGCAAACCATTGTTTTGGTTCCTGCATTGATTAAAAAAGGCTATTTCCCAAAACCTAAATGGGATTTTGGCAATCGGGACAGCAGAAGGGTCTGGCTTAATATGCTGCCGGGGATGCTGGGCACAGGGCTTTTGCAAATCACAACCATCATCAACACTAATTTTGCTTCAAGCCTTGGCGAAGGCTCAAACACCTATATTTATTTGGCCGATCGATTGCTTGAGTTGCCATTGTCATTGGTCGCTGTTTCGCTGGGGACAGCTTTGCTTCCAACCCTTTCCAATGAATTTTCGAACGGGCGCAAGCAGAAAATGATTGATACCCTTTCGTATTATCTGAGGGTTAACCTGTACGTTTGTTTGCCGGCGGCCGTTGGGCTTTTGATATTGGCCTATCCCATCACTAAAATTTTATTTGGCCGCGGAGAATTTGTTGAAGCTGATGTTCTGGCCACAAAGAGCATCGTGATGGTTTATGCCCTAACCCTGATTGTATCCAGTTCGGTCAGAGTTTTAGTCCCAGGATTTTATGCCATTAAAAACACATGGCTTCCATCGACAGTTTCTTTGATTGCAATGATCACTCATATCTTGGTGGC
>JBIKLL010000001.1:0-145480 GCA_044359815.1 Pseudobdellovibrionaceae bacterium | reverse complement strand
GAAGCATTATCAATTGGTCGGATTGGTGGCATCAACCTGCATCAGTGGGTTTGTGAACTTTGCATTGGTGTATGTGTGTTACCGATTTATGGTGGGTTCTTTAGGTTTATGGACATTAATCAAAAGGCTGATTCTGTTTTTGGTCCCGCTTTCAGGTGTTGTTGTGGTCTGTTTACTGGGGCAATATGCTTTTGGATTTGCTAACGGGTTGTTAGAGCGAATCGCTATTTTGTCAGCAGTTCTGGTGATGGCGGCCTATGTGTATTTTAAAATTTCAAAAACCATGGATCTTGAAGAATACAAAACTTCGTTTGCGAAGTTATTCTTTCTGCTGAGACATATTTGAGTATTCGTTGTACTGCTTTTTGTTTTTCTCGGCTTCGCGCTTCCATCTGCCGATTTCGCCCTGATAGCCTTTTTTTTTATTTTTTAGCTCAGTTTCAACTGAAGCAATTTCTTGCAGTCGTTTTGTCAAATCATCCCATTGTTTTTTAAAACTGTCTGAACGGGTTTTCCAATCAGCCTTGTCTTTGTCGATCTGAGCCAACTGTTTTTGATATTCTAAAACATTTTTTTGTCGTTTTTCTTGGTTGGCTTTAATCTTTTGAATCACGGCTTGGGCTTCAGCTAATTTTTGTTCTTCGGTTTGCAGCATTTTGTTTTCGGTATCAATTGATTTTTGAACTTCTTTGGTTTGATCGTCGTAAACCTTTAAGCCCTGTTGGTTTTTCTGAAATGCTGATTGCAACTGAGCCCTTTGATCTGAAACCTCTTTTTTGGCTTTCAGAACCTCAGCTATGTTGTCATCAACGATCTTAGCGTTTTTTTGATATTCCTGTACGTTGTATTCAGAATTTTCGTAATTTGATTTCATTCGGTTTAAGCCGTCTTCGGTCGATGACTGAGCGAATGCATTCGTTGCAATTAAGCTGATTAATAATATTGTTTTCATGCTTTACCTTCCCTGATGGGTTCTATTGCCCTGGTTGGCTGCCGCCTTCTTCAGGCGGGCAAACGTTCTTTAAACTGCTTCTGTAATGACCGATTTCGTCTTCCCAAACTTCGCCCTTAAATTCCCAATTGAGCGCTTTTGAGTCTTCGACTTTCAGTTCGGGTCTTTGTTTATCATTCACATCACCACCAGCTAATTGGTATCTGATGTGTTCTCCAGCGCCAGAATACAACTCGTATCGCAAGACATCGATTTGATCCAAGGTGTTCTGCAATGTCGTAAAAATCCTATTGAAATTTGTTTGCAGGGCCATACCTGCTTTTTTCTTGTTCTTGGCTTTTAATATATCCACACGGGCCAATAATTCCTCGCGAACGGGTTTAATATTTTGTCGGGCAGTTTTTGAAATTTGAAACTGTGCTTGGTAGCTGCCCAGATTGGTTTTCAGTCGGTTGATTTCTGGTGAACCTGCTTTTGCATCAGCTAAAACCAATTTTGTATCCGAGATTTTTTTAATCAAGGCTCTTTCGTTTTTCACCAAGTTCAAAGAAATTTGGTTGATTGTTGTGGCCTCGTCCTCCAGGGCATTGATGGCATTTTGATGGGTTAAAAATCCTGGATGCTTAGTCATCGCGTACACTAATTGCCCTGGAATTCCGTTTACAATAGGCTGCATTGGATCTTTGGCCCAGGCACGGACTGTGTCGTAATAGCCCTCAGGTGTGGCCTTGGATTCTTTGTATTTTTTAATTTGTTCAAAAAACGGAGCGTATTTTCTTTGCAGTTCCTTGACCACCATGGCGCCGTCACCAAACTGGCATAAATTTAAATAAGCCACTGTTCGCACCACATAGGATTCTGGAGTGAATTGTTTTTTCAAAAACTCTGTGTGCAGCGAAAACATATTTCCCGCAGCGCCTTCGTAGTCTTGTGCCAGCACTTGGCTCCATGCTTGTTCGATCATGGCTTGCAGCCATTCTGGATGCTTCTTATCAACTTTCAAAAAAGCTTCAAAGGTCTCTTTGTATTTACCAATCTGAAAATACATTCTGGCCAAGGTCAGAGCGGAAACGCTTCGTAATTCACTGTCTTTGCTGTTCAACCACAGCAGATCCAAAGCTTGCTTTTGCAAATTGATGGCCTGTTCAATTTTGTTCGAACGGTATTCAATCAGTGATCGTAAAAACAAACTTTCAGCAAAAACTTTTGATTGATCATTGATCAGCTTTAAAGCATCACTGGCTTCTGATAATTCACCGGTGTCGATATAATATCTGGCTTGATTGATTCTGAACTGATCTGATGCTTGAGGCGGCGTCTTCATGGCTTTCAATTGGTTATCCAGAACTGCGACTATGTCTGAATCCCCAGGGCCAGAAAATTTAACCAGATTGTTTAAAGCCATTTGTGCCCAAGGTTCTTTACCAGATTCAATCAAAGAAGCCATGTCAGTTTTAAATTCAGAATACAATCCCAGATTTCTGGCTGTGGTTGCTAGATGGTAAGTGGCTTCCAGTTTAAAAACTGGATCCCTTTTCAGTTCAGCAAACAATCCCAATGCCAGGGCATACTGTTGGACTTTTTCCTCGAGGATAATTCCCATCAACATTTTCAATTCGCCTTGTGAAAAGGCCTTGATGGCAACCAGCTTTGGTTCGGTCGGGCGGATCGCAGGTTTCTGAAAATTCACAGGGATTGTGTATTCAACAGAGGCCTTAGGTATCACAGGGTGTTTGATTCTGAGCTGACCCGTGAGGTCTTTCACAACCGGAGTTTCATTTAATTTTTTTAAAATTTGATCAATCTCCAGGGTCGTAATCATTCCCTGCTTTTTTAGCGGAGCCACCTGGGGTTGACCAGGTATGGCGGGCAAGGGGCCAGCCTTCAAAGAGTTGGCTTTGATAACGGCTTCTTCACCGATGTTTAGCTTTGGGATTTCTGTGACCCTGATGGTTTCAATTTTACCGTTAGCGGATTTTTTCTTTTGAACTAATTCAAACTGGGGAACCTTGGAGGCTTTGATTTTTAAATTAGGTGATGGAGGCTTTGGTTGAGTGACAAACTCTAAATCCTTTGCCAGTCCTGTTGCAGGAATCAGCGCGCTTAAAAATAAAATCGAGATAAAATTATTTTTCATATTAGTGAAAGTATGTGATTCCTAATAGCACAGAAGTATCTTGTTGGTTGATAGTGCCTAATGATCTGGCGTCTTCGGTCTCATTCAATGGTGGTCCCGTTGAAATTTGATATCGATTTTGATTTTGTCGTGACCATTTGTTTTTAACATCCAGTCTGATTGCAAAGTGTTCTGCAAAAAATAACTGCTGAGTGACGTCAAGTGAGATTGCAGTGGCGCTGTAATTTTGGTTTCCACCTTGAGCTTCTGAAATCTGAGATTGGTAACTGATTTGACCCAATCCTACACCAAACTGAATATCAAAATACAAAATCTTTTTTCCCATAAAGGACATTTTGGCATAAAAAGGGACGTAAATATAACTGGCACCAATATATTTTTTAAATTTGTTGTAGTTTGGGGCAAATCCATTTCGGTTGATAAAATAATCTGTTGAATCGCTGTCTTTCAAATTTCCTGTTTCGTAAGATAATTCAAAACCCGAGTATTCTGACAGATAATAACCACCAGCTACGTTAAACATCCTGCCGTAAGAATATGCGTCGTTGACCAGGGGGCCATAGCCAAAACTGATAAAAGGTTTTTTAGCTTTTGTGTAAGTTCGATTTTGAACAACTTTGAAATCAGCGTCTTTGGCTGACCAGTATTTTTCTTCCAGTTTCTTGAGATCCATTTTGTCTGAATCTGCAGCGCTGTCTTCGGCTGGAGTTGTTCTTGGTTTTGATTGCGCAAATGATTGCGATCCAAAGCAAAAATTAATAATTGTAGCGGTTGCTACGATCAGGATCAGGTGGTTCTTCATGAAGCCTCCTCATAGTTTAGGAGCGGTTTTTAAAAGCTCCTGGCTTATTAGTATTTTATCAACGAGTGCTCTTAAAAAGAAAGGGATATGTCACCAAGACTTTGGTGCCGCCTCGAGGCGCGGGGAACTTCCATTCTGAAAGTTTTTGCAAGATGCAGTTTTCAACGGTGGCGTTTTTCAGAGTGGATTCTCCGATCTTCTGACTTTCTACTAAGCCCGTTGGACCAATGGTAAATTTAATTGCTACTTTTCCGTACAGATCAGGGGACGCAGACAGCTGCCTTTCGTAACAATAAAGTACCTGACCTAATTTAGTTTTGATGTAATTGGCGATGACATCTCGGTCAAGCCCACCAATAATTTCGCCTTCTTCTTCCAATAAGCCGACTCCGCCAGATCCTGTTTTACCCGAAGCCAGTTTTCCATAAGCGCCCAGGCCAACTCCGCCAGCTTTACCTTTTGTGCTGACAGCGATTCCAGTACCTGTGCCTTCACTGGCCCAATCACGGCCTGATTTATTTATGGCGCCAATGGCTGCCAAAGTTCGGCCTGTGGTTTGAGAGCCAGCTGGAACTCCAGTTGCGATCACAATGTTTTTGGATTTAACCGCGCTAGCTGAGATTTTTCCGATCAACTGCGAAATCCTGCCTGAGGCCAAGCTTTTGATCACGCTGGATGAACCTTGTGCGGCTTTTGATGCCGGAGTTCTTTTTGCAGCCTGTTGCTGAACGTTTTGCTTAGGCTCGGTTGCTTGCTGAGGCTCGCTTTGAGCTGTCTTTTTTTCTTTCTTAGGTTCTTTTTTATCCATTTTCATTTCGACAACAGGGGCGTCAGGAATTTTTGCCAATACGTCATCTAAGCTGCTGTCAGATTTTGGCACCAAGGTGATCATTAAACCCAATAGGGCCGAAAATGCCAGAGTTCCATAAAGTGCCTTTTTGCCGTCTTCATCGATGATTTCGCTACTTGGTGTTTTTTTAATTTCGCTCAGATCTTTTACATAAACTGTACGGTAATGCACCTGCATACCGTCTACGTCGACCTTGTGCCATTCATTGAATCTTTGATTCGATTTTCCTAAATGAAAGCGGGTGACCTTGGATTTAAAAGTATGATTTGTGTGTTCAATCTCTGATTCGATCAGTTTTTGTTCTCGATAAACCAGAAATAAATTATAAGCGTGTTTGGATTTAGCTGGTGTGAAAAACTCTTCGTTTTCAAAATTTTTAAACAAAGGGTTTTTACCAGGAATCGGTGTTACATGCAGTTGAATGTCATTGATTTTCAAAACTGCCGGAGATGGAAAGCTTACAATGGCTTCAGCACCATCGGACTCTGCCTTCAAATTAAAATTTGTATAGACCCAAACACCATTTTTATGTTGAAACGCACCCTCGATGCCTTCGGCAGAAGGGGGCAGTTGGATCTTGGCAAATTTGCTGGAACCAACCGTTTGGAAATCATCTTCAGGCTTGAGTCTCCAAGCTCTGAGTGTTCCCGATTTATCTTTTTGCTCAACCAATAGGTTTTGCATTAACGTTTACCTCACATACTGAACAGATTCGCGAATCTTGCTGTCCATGTCCTTTTTGATGTCATACAGGGGCATAAATTTAATCCCACGTTTTTGCACCAAGTAGGCTCCATCAGGTGTTCTTAATGTGCCCTTCAAGTCCAGGCCATCAAAGTTCACCTCTTGAACTTTACGGATTGTTTGCTTCTTAACCTGAGCATGGACCAGGTCCAGAACTGAAAATACTAATCCTATAATCAAAAATATACGTATCATTACTTTTCCTCCTGAGTTGTGCTGATCCTGTTTGCAGGAGCGCCTCCAAGCGTCTGGACTTTAGACTTGATCCAATCGTTCAGATCGTTGTCTTTCGAATTTTTCAAAGCTGCTTGATAAGCCTCGACGGCTTTCATTGAATCAAATCTGTATTTTTCTTGCACGTGAGCCAAAAACAGAAAATTCATCGCCGAACTTTTCGATTTAGCCAGTGATTCCAATTCACCCACGGCGGCATCAAATTCACCACTGTTAGCCATGCATTCGGCTTTTAATGGCAACAGTTCGGTTCTGATTTCAGATGAGGCTTCTTTGTTGATTATGTCAATCACATCCAAGCACTGCATATTTTGAAATAGCGAAAATGTTTTACCCACAACGGTGGCAGAGTTTTTGATACCATTTTTGTGGGCTTCAGCCAGCAAATTCATATATTCATTTTTTTCGGGCTCAGTGAATTTTCCAGATTTTTCCAGATACAGAGTCCTGGCCATTTCGGATCTACCAAAAGGTTTCAGGGCTTCGTCTTTGCTGTACAGATCAATTAACCATCGAGCCTTATCCCATAGTTGGTTTTCCTGTGCGGCCAGGGCGCGATAATACAAACTTAATGATTTATTTGTGAATGCCAATTGCACTAAATGCTTTTCAACAATTTCCCAGCGCTTTTTCTGAATGCAGGTGGGTAGGGCAGAAATTCTGTACTCCATGTTTTTAGCATCATTCGGGCAGCCCGTTGTGCTGGTAAAAGGCTTGATGGTCTGTTTGTCATTGTAAAGCCAAACTGCAGACAGTACCGGCATGCTGATGTAATCCAATCCAGGTCGGACGGTGTCATCAGGACTCAAATCTGCAAAGCTTTTTGAAGCCGCTGCACGGACTTTCAGGGCAGTCCTTAGTTTTTCATTGTTTTCTTTTTTCTTTTCATCAATGGGAGCGACCAGTTTGGCCAGCTCTTCATCCAAAGCTTTTTTGTCATCAGCTGATAGCTGCGTTTTCAGATTCAGATTTTTAATTGATTTTATATATTCGTTATAAATGTGATCAAGGCCTTGCAATGCCTTGATTTTCAGATCTGCGGATTCAGCGATCTGACCCACAGAAATATAAGCTGTTTGGGCTTTATCCAGTTTTTCAGTTTTGATTCCCAAAACTGCAGACAATCGTTCAATTGAAGTTTTGGTAGGCTGATTGGTAAACTCAATGTCCAAAATCTGAGCCTGGATCAGTCTGGCTTCAGCTCTGACATCATTAGGTAGGCTTGAATCACCCACCATGCTTTTTGAAGTGTTAAAGGCTTGGCTGAATTTTTTTGCAGCCACTTGATCTCGCAATTCTTGAATCCTGATTTTTGAGGCCAGTGGTTCAATTCTATTAGAAACAATTTGCTGTTCATATTTCTGACGTTCTTTGGGATCATTTTTTGTGGAATCCAAAAGGCCTTCATACAATGCGGGGAGCTCAGCCTTAGTCATCATGGGCATCAGTGTTTTGTAAAGCCCATGTGCTTTAGCATAGTTTTTGTCGATGGTGTAAAGCTCGGCTGCTGCTACTAATGAGGTTTTGCGATCAGCATCGCTGACGTTGGCGATGCGTTCCAATGTCACGGCAGCTCTGTCTGTAAAACCCAGGTCATAATAAACCTTGGCGGCATCCTTAAGCGATGAAAGTGCTTTTTTGTCATCACGGTATTTGTCATAGAATTCGACTGATTGATTAGCGCCCAATAAATCACGATTCAGTGAATAGTTAATACTGAGTGACTGCCACAGAGCTTCCTTGGCCAAATTGGATTTTTGGTTTTTTTGATAAAATTCATAGAGCTTATCAGCTGCTAAATCTTTTTTTCCTGATTTATTCAGCTCTTGAATTTCTGCAAAGGAAGCTTCGTCAAATAGTTTTGACAATTCAACCTTACGGCCACCATCGTCTTCTTTGGTTGTAACGTTCTTGGTGAATTCTTGGATGGATTTAAAATCTTTACGAGCGTTCAGAATATCCAGATACAGATCTTCGGCTTTTCGTTTTGTTTCTTTGTTTGCTTTTTTAGTCATCAGATCTTTTAGATGTTTTTCAGCTTCATTCAGGTCATTGTTTTCATATTTAAGCACAGCTAATTTCAGTTGAACTTCAGCTGCGTAAGGGCCAGTGGGGTGCTTTTTTAAATAACGCTTTGACAGATCTTCCAACTTTGCTAAATCAGCTGGGTTTTTCTTGCTGTCTTTTGCGTCTTTTACTTCTTCTATGGCTTTTTGATAACTGACAAGGGATGCATAATCGGCATCATGGATGATCGTCGCGTCTTTGATGTTGTCACCAACAAATTCATATTGTTTAGATGCAAACTTAAATTTATTTTGTTGAAACAGCAGTTCTGCATAGGCGAATCTGGATTTCAAATCAGCGTCTTCTTTGCTGTCGCGTTCAAGAATCATTTCAAAAATCTGCTCTGTCCAACGTGCCAACTCTTTGTTGTCTTTTTTCTTGAGCCACAGTTCCCACCAACGTTTTGCAATGTCTGATCTGCGGGAAATCAATTCGTTTTCACACATTGATTTAGCCGCTTCGCCGTTGGCGACATACCATTTATTTTCGGGTCGGCACAGTGCTAATGAAGCTTTCAGATGCACAAGCACTTGTTCTCGTTCTTTCAGATCTTCGTAGGTATTGACTAGCAGCAAATGCATTTCCAGAGCTTCTTTGCTGTTAGGCTGCTTTTGCAGGAACTGCTCAAGGAATACCTTAACTTCTTTTTGTCGTGAGTGTGACATGTAAAGCTTTGCTAGATTCAGCATGCAATAACCGATTTCATCAAATTCAGCAAAGCCCGAAAAAAATTCATAGGCTTGTGCAGCTGTATGAGATTCTCCAAAAAATATAGCCAAATCCCTCAAGGCTTCTTGTCTGACGTTTTGTCTGGCAATGTCTTTGCTTCCTTCAGTTCTGAAAAATATAATGACTTGTTTCAGTTTACTGATGGCCGCATCGTTTTGTCTGAGATTGTAATAAGCCCATGCAGATTTATACATCCCATAGGCATAGACTCTTGATTTTTTGTATTCTTCGATCTGTAAAAAGGCTTGGAGTGCTTTATTGAAATCTTGGTTTTCAAAATGAATTTCACCTAATGCCAACAGGGCGTCTGGGACCAATGGAGATTTTGGGTATTGGGCCGTTAGTTTTTGATACAATACGCCTGCGTTTTTTTTGTCGCCGATTTGCTGTCTTGAAAAAGCATTGTTATAAAACACAATGTCCAGTTGATTGAATTTTGGAAAGTCCTTTTCGACTTTGTCATAGACTGAAATGGCTCGCAGCAAATTCTTTTTTGCAGATTCTCCAGCAACTGCTGGAGGTGCGAATTTCACGATTTGGTTTTGGTCACGAAATAAATCAAAGAATCTGCCTGATTTAGCTCTGCGCTGGTACAGTTCTCCTAATCTGAGCCATAGTTCCGGTTCCTGCGGAGAGCCTTTTTTCTTTTTTAGGATACTGATTAAAGCATTGATGGCTTCGTTTTCGGTTTTTGTGATTAAAACTTCACTTTGAACTTCGCGCTTTTGATTGATCTTATCATCCTTAGAATCCGTACGGATTTCAGGCAAAAGACCCTTATCGGTCTTTTTAGCCTTTGCCAGGGCCTGTGTCGCCATGGTCATTGTCAGAATGATAAATGCAATCTGTTTTAACATTTTATTCGCCCACCACTGTTGCCATTTTAAGTTTAGGAAATCCTGCCATAGACGCTGTGTACATTACCTTGCGAACGACCTGATAGGGCATAGTGGCTTCGGCCTTTAGCAAGATCCTGCCATCCAGTATTCCTGGATTGGGTCTTTGAGTTGAAGTGCCGTCGTTGAAGGCTTGTTCTTTTGCTTTTTCCTCGTTAGAGATTTTTTGTAGTGCTTCAAATAGTTTTGGCACAAAATTGCTGTCGTTTTTATCAATGTCTTCGGGTTTAAAATTTTTGTTCATCATTGTCAGCAGTATGTCCCGTTCGATTTTAAAATCTTCATTAGTCAGTGAGACCTGCAGTGCCATGATTGGGTTGGCCTCAGCATTTGAAACCGGCAGATTTTGACCCAGGTCGGGTACGACTTGGATTTCTGCCGTAGAATAAGTTTGCAGTAGGAATACCAGCAAAATGGTAAACATGTCTGTCATCGAAGTGATATTCAGAGTGAATAGGGCATTTTTGCTGTGACTGGGTTGAAAGCGTCTACGTCTTGCCATATTATCCGTCCATTACGTTTGAAAAAACCACGTCCGGAAACATATAATCCGTCATGATTTCTTTGTTTTCATTTTTGTCAAAAATCGGAAATTTAATATCTCGATTGCGACTTTTGCGGGCTTCATCCATCATTTTGACTAAATCCCTGTAAGCCACATTGCCATCAGGTTGCAGTTCGATTCGGAAAACTTCAGGATGTGCTCTTTTTACCTGTTGTAATTCCAAATGCAGTTTTTGGTAATCAAAAGTATTTCCTTTAAGTGGAACCTTAATGGTTGAATTGCCTTTTTTGCTTTGAACCGTCACTGTGATGCCATCAGAATTTGAAATCAACATCTGAACTGCGGTTTCGGGATCCTTAGGGGCATTTTCTATTTGCTGTTTAACGGCTTGAGGCAAATCAGATTCAATCATCATGACCTGCACAAAGGCACTGGACAGCAACAGAACGGGAACTAGCTTTACCATGACCGCTAACAGCGGAGCCAAATCCAGTTCAAATTCACTAGCAGTGTTATGCGAATGCCGAAACGATTTTTTGCCCATAAATCCTCCTGTAAAAATCCAATCAAAAGTTTATTAAGAAACTTTCGTGCCTGAAGGTGGAGGTTTAGGAAGCCCGTCTTTTTTAATATTATCAGGAAACACTTGTGTTCGTGTGAACGAAGACATGTGTGATCCTGTTAAAATCTCAGTGAGCTTTCCGCATTTTTCAGTCAATTGCTCAACCAGCGTATTTTGGCGCGAAATCAAAAACGAAAACGCCATCATCGCAGGAATGGCAACAGCCAGTCCTAATGCCGTAGTGTACATCGACACCGCGATACCGTTTGCCAACATGGCTTGCTTTGTTGATGGATCGGCTTGAGCAACCGCTTGGAACGATATGATCAGACCATGGATTGTACCCAACAGACCCAACAGTGTTGCTACGTTCGCAAGCATTGAAAGGTAATGCAGTCGTTTTGTGTAAACAGGGATATTTTCAGCCATAGCAATGTCGTGAGCTTGAAAAATCGCATCGTCATCACGATCTGCTTTTTCAAGGATCGTTTTAAATGCTCTAGCCAATGGTTTGTCAGTTAATTGACTGACTGAAACCAGGGCTTCATCGGCTCTTCGGCTCAGGATCAAAGTTTGCACTTTGGTCATCAAGGCTTCAGAATCCAATCCGAACTTTATATATAGGGCATAAGATCGCTCGATCACCAGGGCCATCCCTGCGACTCCTACGAACAATATGCACCAGCCGACAAAGCCGGAATCACTGATAAATTGAAATACTGCGGTCATGGTTAGACTCCTTTGTTGAAATCATTATTTTTTGCTTCTTTAAATCGTTTTCTCAGCTCTTTTTTGCCTTCATCAGTCATCTGTACGAATTTAATTGCGTACAAAATGCCTGAATTATGGCGGATACGAGCCCTGGTGTGTTTTTTATTGAGCACTTCAGCGGCACAATTAAAGGGTGCCTGTTGTTCATCAGTGGAATCAAAGTGTATAAATATTTTTTCGCCTATATTGAGTAAAGGATTTTCAATTTTAATCAGGGCTCCGCCTAAGCCTATGCTTTTAATAGTGCCATTCCATGTTTGTTTTTGATTGTGAATCACAACCTTGGTGTCGCAGAAAAATCTGTCGTGTTCTCGTTTATGAAACACTCCTGAGCTGCTGTTTTTTTCGACCAGTCGTAAAATACGCTCGGCAGAAAATTCTGGCAGTTCGCCAAATGGCGTCCAGGATTCCAAATGAGGAGACCACGCATAATCAAAATCAAAGACTACTTTTTGTTGCATGAACTTTAAAACTTCAACGTAACTATAAGGACCGTACTGCGTTTGCTCCTTCTGTATGTACCAATCATTTGATGTCGGAAATTCAAGAGCTAACATTTAGGCCCTCCTAATTCTTGGCAGTTTTCGGATCATAAAATATTTGTACATTAGCCCCTACTTTGGGTATCGCTGATCCATGAAACGATATCGTCCAAGTGGTAGAGTCATAGGTCCATCCATTAATTGCATCGTTAGGTATCAGAACTCCATCTACATATATAGCGATGGATTCAACAACAGGTTCTCGGTCCAAGGTAAATGTCGCTGTTGTCGTGATGATTTGATCTGAAATTAATTGCAATGAATCAGCAAAATTTCCGCAGAGGCTTGTGCTGATACCACTGGTTTTGTTAACCAGATCCATATATCGGGTACCGATTCTGCGACCAGTGAAAGTGGTGTTCAATTGATCACGGCAAGTGCTGTCCATAATAGTGATGGCATTAACACTGTAATTGCCCACACCCGCAAACTGATCCAGTTGTGCTTTGTAGGAATCAACAGTGTGCAAACCTGGCAGATTAATCAAAGGATTCCAAGATTCAGCATTGCAGGGAGCAAGGGGGTAAACAAAGTAACACGAAGGATCCGTAAGCCCATTTTGAGTCCGAGAAAAATCTTCTTCGTCACTGACGATAATCACAGCTAAGAAGGCTTCAGGTCGTCTGAAGTCTGCATTTCCTGTGTAATTCAAAGTGTCCATAATTGATTGGAACGCTCGTTCATCACCGGTTCCGGTCGTTCCCACTTTGGCATTATTAGTAAACACCGTTGCCAGATTAGCGGTATTGGGATCCATAACTGTGATTTGAGGACTATTTAAATTACTGGCATGCAGACGTTTAGTTCCGCTTCCAATGCTGAAGGCTTCTTGGAAGCCATCAGTTTTTTGCACAGCCATTCTGAAGTCGTAGTTTAATGTTTCAAATCTTTGAATAAAAGATTGAAAATTTGTCGCCAGATTATTTTGCGAAGTATCCATGGATCCTGAATTATCGATGATCCACAGGATATCGATTTTCCTAGGAGTGTAGTTTGCACTTTGTTTGAATGAATTGGATTCACTCAACAGTGAAAACGAACGGTCGGTTTTATCGCAGGCATTCATCACTGCAACGATACCGGTTAACATTGTGATCGCACTCAAAATTTTGATGCGTCTCATACTACCTTCCTCCTAGAAAAAACACTTCCAACATTGAACGTGCCTTATCTAGTATTCTAAGACCATACGAGTACCTTTCGGAAATTGACTGTAAATCCTTAATAGGACTCTGGTTTATGGACGAAGGGTCATATTGAGATTTGTTAAGTATTTGGGATCATTGAGGTTTGAAATTGTCTAAACTTTTTTGTATGGACTAAAGTATTTTCTACTGACAAAAAGCTCTACAGATTGGCAAAAATAAATTTATAAAAAATCGACATAAAACTTTAAAGTCGGGTTTTAATCCCCATTGATACATTGTTCGAAAATAGAACGTCTTATTTTGAGAAAGTGTCTCACTCAGAATCTTTTAAAATCTTTTTTGCCTCAATGTAAAATGCTTCCTTTTTTTCCTCTGGCAGTTTCACAAAATCTTCCAACTGCATCTGACTGAGCTGCAGTGTTTTGCTGAATCGGCGTTCAAAACGGCGATTGCAGCCTCTGAGAGCTTGTTCAGGGTCAATCTTCAGATGGCGGGCGATCTGGCAAACCACAAACAGCACATCACCGATTTCGTGTTCAATGTGGTGCAGATCTTTGGAAGGCAAAGCTTCTTTTAGCTCAGTAATTTCCTCATCCAGTTTTTCAAAAACCCTTTCAACGTTGGGCCAATCAAATCTGTAGCGTTCAGTTTTCACCCCTATTTTATTGGCGGCCTGCAAGGCGGGTAGGCTTTTGGGATAATTAAAAATCTTTTTTGAAGCATTGGGATTCTGTGATTTTTCAGCAGTTTTGATTTTTTCCCATTTGTCCCAGATTTCAGAGATTGATTTAGTGCCTTCTTTGTTAAACACATGGGGATGTCTGCGGATCATTTTTTCATTTAGATTTTGAATGACCTCTGACAAATCAAACAGACTGTTGTCTTGGGCCACTTTGGCCTGCAGCACAACCTGAAACAAAAAATCACCGAGTTCGTCTTTGACGGCCACTTGATCTTGGGTCTCGATGGCTTCAGCCAATTCAAAGGATTCTTCGATAGCATACTGCACCAGTGATTTTTGGTCCTGTTCTTTGTCCCAGGGGCAGCCATCTGGGCCACGCAGTTGATCGATGATTTCAATCAGTTTTTCAAATTCTTGGATAGCCTTAGTTTTCATGGGCCCCACCTTAGACAACTGGATCCAGGCTAGGCAAAGCAAAATTGTTCTGGCCCAGTGTGTGTTGCCTGAAAAATTATTCGCACTAGCGTTACATAAGACTTGGCGTTTCGTACCATGGTCGAATCGGGATTTTAATAGATATTCCGAAAAGATAGAATAGAACTATAAGTTAGGTCTTCCATTATAAAAGGCGTGAAATTTGGATTCAAAAAAACCAGGATCAAAAAAATCTAAATTCTCGAAAGATGAATTTCTGGCGCGTGTGAATTATGAAGATCATCGACTAAAATTTTCTGATTGGGTTTCCAGGTTTGGTCTGGAGCGAACAATATTTGGACGTCTGTTTATTTTCTTGGATGAACAGATTTTAATTCGAAGCCTTTTAGTGATTGTGGGCTTTTGTGTTTTGTTAGCCTATTTTATTACTTTTGAAATTTCAGTTCCTTACGATTACAAAATCGGAGATGTGGCTCAGTCTGACGTCGTGTCACCGATGAGTTTTGAAATGATCGACGAAGTCACCACCGAAGAAAAACGGCAAAGAGCCGAGGACGCTGTTCCCTTTATCCTGGATTATGACCCCAATGTTTTTGAAAGAATCTCGGGCCAAGTTTATAAAGCCTTTCGCGAAATGCGAAATCTGACTCGAACCAATATCTGGTCCAAAGATTTGCTGATTCGTGAAGAGCAAATCAAAGAATTTTTCGTCCACAAAGGTAGTTTTGAGATTTTGTTGGGTGTGCAGGTTCCCGATCATATTTTTGAATGGCTGACTCAAAATCGATTTTCTGCCAGGATTGAAAACATAGTGATCAGAAATCTGGAAAACTGGTACCAGCTGAAAATCACCGAAGGCATTGAAAAATCCATTCCTAAATCCCTGCAGCTAGTATTGGCTAGAACGGTCAACAAAAACGGTAAGGGTAAAGAATTTAAGGTTTCACGCGAAGACTTTGTTGAATCCTCGGGTCCAGAAGCTTTTGCATTCAGTCTGCCACCAAGAATTAAAATCGAAGACTCTCGAGAAATCACTAAACTGACAACTTTGGCAAGATTATTGGTTTTCCCAAACTACACTATCAATAAACAAGAAGTCGAAAGCAGGCGCAGTTCGGCCCGAGAAACAGTGATTCCCACATCCATTTCGATCAAAAAAAATCAAACCATAGTCGCCGAGGGCAGCGTGATTCAGCCCATGCAGTTGTCGCTGATTAAATACATTGAAAAAGTCAGATCGCAAAGCCGCCATGATTTGTTGGCTATGACCATGGCGATGTCTTTGGTTTGTTTGATCATCGTTTTTTATCAGTATCTGGTCAGGTTTTCGAACATGCATCTGGAAGTCGAGGACAAGGACCTGGTCGTAATGGGCCTAGTCAGTTTGCTGGTGGTGGTGATTAATAAATTTTTTATTTTTACCACGGAAACGGCCTTTGTTTCTAAATTTGGCAATTGGATTCCGACGACATTGTTTCTGTTTGCGGCACCCATCGCTTCGGGACCCATGCTGGTTGGTTTATTGATACCCTCAGGTGAAATTGTTTGGTTGTTTACGGCTTTTATTTCCATCGTGATGGGTCTAATGACTGAAATGAATTTTGCTGTGATGGTGGTGACTTTTGCTGGTGGAATCACAGCAGCCAGAGGAGTTTATAACTGTAAAACACGTAATGATATTTACATTGCGGGTCTCAGAACAGGGGCAGTTAATGCTTTGATGATTGCCATGATGTTGACCCTGACTAAATCGGATCAGCCTAATTTTGTAAATGAACTTTTAACCTGTGTGCCAGCTGGATTTATCAGTGGTATTATGTCATCAATTGTTGCAATGATTTGTGTTCCGGTTTTAGAAAGTGTTTGGAACTACACGACGGATGTGAAGCTTTTAGAGCTTAGCAATTTAAATCATCCACTATTGAAAAACATGATCGTTAAATCACCTGGGACTTATCATCATTCTATGATGGTTGGATCGATGGTTGAAGCCGCTGCCGAAGAAATTGGCGCAAATCCGTTATTGGGAAAGGTCATGAGCTATTATCATGATATCGGCAAAATGGAACACGCCAATTATTTTATTGAAAACCAAAAAATGGGTCACAATCCCCATGATCATATATCGCCCTATATGAGTAAAACCTTGTTGATCGCTCATGTGAAAGACGGTGTCGAACTAGGGATTCAGCATAAACTGGGTAAGCCCATCATTGATGGAATCATTCAGCACCATGGCACTACCTTGATTAGCTTTTTTTACAACAAAGCTTTGGATCAAAAATCCGAGGACGATCCCGATGTTTCCGAGGAAGAATTCAGATACCCGGGACCTAAACCTCAATTCCGAGAAGCTGCTTTGTGTATGCTGGCTGACAGTATTGAAGCCGCAGCTCGTAGCTTGGATGAGCCTACTCCAGTGCGGTTACAAAATATTGTTCGCAATATTGTACAAAGAAAATTTATGGAAGGTCAGTTGGATGAGTGTGATTTGAATCTAAAGGATTTATCCAAGGTCGAAGCCGCATTCACCAGAATCTTATTAGGGATTTATCACCAAAGAATCGATTATCCAAAATCTGCAGGCGGTGGTGCTGGTGATGCCCCTGAAAGACCTTCGTTTTTTGCCATTAAAGGTTCTCAGTGATTTGTTTCAAAACGAAACTGTTTTCCTGTGATTTTCATAGGTAAAAACTGTTAATAGATTATTAATCTGCGTTTAAGTGTTTCAATTTGTGTGAAAAACTAGCTGACAACCGAAAGGGTGATTTGATCGGTTTTGAAACATTGTGGCCCTATAGCATTCCTGCAATTAAGATGGTTTTTTCCATCGGTGTTCAGCGACTGAAAGATTAACATTCCAAAAAGTTTGACAGATTTTATTTAGTGAAGCTTTCGATTAATCTGATTCTAGCAGGAATGCTTTAGGAGTGAGAATGAATCAGACTTATTTAAAAATCATATTGGCTTTAATTTTGTTGGCTGGAGCTGTTGCGTGTAGCCCCATCCCAAAATACAATTTAGCTGAAGAATCTTCTGAGATGATAACCCAACAAGAGGCCGAGGTCACTGTGGCTCTGAAAGGTGTTTCAGAATCCATGGGCGCCATTGGCAGTTCAAATTCGGTTTCGCACGGAAATATTGATTTCGGTCTTAAAAGAGCTAATCCCGCTCCAGGTTCAGTGCTGGCACAACTGAAACAGGACATTGCTACTTATTGTGTTCCTAATCGCACAGCCGTTGATTTTTCCGCATTGCCTTTGTCAGTATCTAACGTTTTGACCGGCACCAATTGTCCCCTGAGCTTTACTGTGGACAGTCAGTTTGTCAGAGCTGCGCTGGGTGATAAAATTAATTTTTCAGGCACATTGATCTATGACGTAAAAAGCCCTCTTTACAGAAACTCTTTGGAGGTCATCAGAGCTTCAGGGGAATTTGGTGGGTATTGGGATTACAGTTCTGTTGGTAAACTGACTGCGACATCTATAAACTACAATCTAAAATTGAAGACCCAATCTTTTGGAGAAATTAATTTGATTTTTGTTGTGACCACAAGGGTTTCAGAAGCAGATCCTGCAGTGATTGTGTCTCAGGATTTTAACATGATGGCGATGGTAAACAGCAAATCAATTACTTATTTTAGTGTCAGCTATTTTCCTAATGGAACAAAAACTTCCACTGAATATATAAACGGAGAACTGATCACAGAAAAAAATTCTGCTCAGTATTCGTCATTGATTGCGACTTTAAGAACATTTATTAATATCTAAATAAACTGTTTGAACTACTGGCGCTGGTACAGGCAAGAGTCAGCACTTTGATCGTCTGTCACGGTGCTGATGACGTCACTCAATATATCCCTATCGATAAAAGAGCTGTATTTGATTTCCAGTGCTTTGCCTTGAGGGCTCGACATTGTGATTTCAAACACTCTAACGTCGCACAATTTGCAGCTATAGGACTTGGAGGCTTGTCTTTTAACAAGTCTATCGTAGGTCATATCATATTTTACCAAGCTATTTTCAGGGTACTGTCTGAAAAATATGGGCTCCATCAGTTTTTGATCCTGGCTTGGGTGTTGAAGTCCAATCACCAAATAACCACCGGGGCTTAGCTGCAGATATTCAGCAACAGCATTGCTGGATTGTTCAGAAAAAAATTGGATAAATAGGGCTGGTTTGCATTTGTCAGACTGATCAGCTTTCAAAACATAGTTGCCTTCAGAGGCGGCGGCGAAAGTTTTGACCTTTCCTGGACGAAAACTTTGTCCTGCAATTGCGTTTGTAGCCATCATCCCAATAAGAGCGGTAAAAATAATTGTTTTCATATAAACCACTTAGCCTACGAAATTTGTGCCTGTCCAAGGCAAAACCTAGCGCTTTAGGCGATAAGAAAATGTTTACAGATTAGACTTTTGCCAAAAAGGGGCAATAAGTCAGCTTAGGACCCATTTTGGTGGGAAAGTCCCTACACACCTGGGGCCGCTTTGAATACACGGTACACAGTCTGGTTTTAGAATCTAAAAAATAGCAATCGTCGTTGGCTTTTTGGGACAACATAAACTTTCCGGTAGTCGATCTGAACTGGGATACGATCCCAGCTTTCAGCAGACGTTTGAATGCTTTTTTATGACTGGTTTGAAATTCGTCCTGGGTGATCAGGCCCATTTGCAATAAATCAGAGGCTTCAATTTCAACGGGCATGGTGCAGCAAGATCCCATGCATTTTTGGCACAGTTCAGGTTTGTATTGAACCCAAGTTGATGGGCGGTCTTTATCAGTTTTCATAGGGATTTTTATCCATTAACAAAAACCAGATTTGCAAATTGAGTTTTAAGCCAATCGATGGTGGCCTCATTGTAAAAGCAAACATGAGTCTTGTCCCTTGCGTAACTCCATTGGGAAAAAACCTGATTGGGTTGGTACAGCCGGGTTCGTAAAAATAAAACTCCATTGGGATTCAGAAGTTCTTTTATGTGATTGAAATCCTGTTGGGGATTCTCAAAATGTTCGCAGACCTCATGACAGATTATAAAATCGTATTGCTTTTCCAGAGGGTGATTAAAAAAATTGGGATCATAATCGTCAACCGCAAAGCTATGCTGTTTAAGCAATTCAGACATCACATTAGTGGGGCCACAGCCATAATCCAATCCCTTTGTGTTTACAGGATTGCTCCAGGGATAGGATTTTACCGATTCAATCATTGCAGACAAAAACTGGACATATCCGGGGCTATCAATATGGTTATTGTGGGTTAAATATCTGGATCTGGCAGATTGGCTATCTATGTATTTGGAGGGATCTTTCCAAACCAGCTGACACTGTGAGCAGCGCCAGTAAGCCGTTTCAAGCAGGGTTTTATGTGAGCCTTCACACAAAGGGCAATGATCAGGTTTAACGATTTCTTGCATCAACCAAGAATCCAATCTAATAATTTGAGTCATGAAAATGACCCTGATAAATAGAACTAAAACAGAGCTTTCAGCAAGAAAAATTCAAAAAGACTTGCAAGACGTAGCAGCTGTTTTAAAAGCCCGCTTACCCAAAAAAGAATCTCAGAAACTTTTACGCAAAAATATCACCCTGGTTTTTTTGGGTAGGGCAGAATCAGCCAAACTGAATCATCAGTTTAGAAACAAATCCTATCCCACTGATGTGCTGAGTTTTGAATCCGCTGATCCCTTTTTAGGGGAATTGGTTTTTTGTTTGCCTGTGCTAAAGGAACAAGCAAAAAGCCACAATCACATTCTGAGACTAGAATTTATTTATTTGCTGATTCATGGGATTTTGCATTTGCTGGGTTATGATCACGATAAAAGCCCAATGCAGGCCAAAAAAATGTTTGCCATTCAGGACGCCGCTTTTAGCGAATTTCAAAATAAGAAGCTTGTTGACTATTAAATCCTTTACTAAGAAATTAAAAACCTATGTCGATTGTATCAGAAACTTACGAAGTCAAAAAACTGCTAAGCAATTTAAAGGACCAGTCTGTGCAGATTCGGGGGTACCTTTGACTTGGATAAAAAGCGTAAAAGACTGGAAGAAGTGCTTTTACAATCAGAAAATCCAGCTGTCTGGAATGATCCCACTAAGCTTCAGCAATTAAACAAAGAAAAATCTTTTTTAGAAAAAGCCATCAACGAATACCTGTCCTTTGAACAAAGACTCAAAGACGCTGAGGTTTTGTTGGACATGGCTATTGATGCTCAGGATGAAGCCACTTTTGCCGAAGCTAAATCAGAGCTTACGTTGCTGGAAAAACGGGCTCAGGAATTAGAACTTGTGAAGCTTTTAAATGGTGAAGTCGACGCCAACAGCACCTATTTATCAATAAATTCAGGAGCGGGTGGGACTGAATCCTGCGACTGGGCAGCTATGCTGATGCGCATGTACACCAGGTATGCCGAACACCATGGATACAAGGTTGAGGTGTTGGAGCAAACCGATGGTGAAGGTGCTGGGATAAAATCAGTCACAATGCTGATTGAAGGCGCCTATGCCTATGGGTATTTAAAGGCCGAAAGCGGTGTGCACAGATTGGTTAGGATTTCCCCGTTTGATTCAAATGCTCGCAGGCACACAAGCTTTGCTTCAGTGTTTGCATGGGCTGAGGTTGATGACGACATTAAAATCGACATTAAACCTGATGATATCAAAGTAGAAACCTATAGGTCCAGTGGGGCAGGCGGTCAGCACGTTAATCGAACTGATTCAGCTGTGCGCATGTACCATTTGCCCACAAATATCGTCGTTCAATGTCAGAGCGAAAGAAGCCAAATCCAAAACCGCGAAAAAGCGATGAAGATGCTTAAGGCTGCTCTGTATGAAAAAGAGCTGGAAGCTCGCAATCAAAAAAAGCAAGAAATGGAAGCTGGCAAAAAAGCCAATGAATGGGGATCGCAGATCAGATCCTATGTGATGCATCCTTATCAAATGGTAAAAGACCACAGAACCACATTTGAAACCAATCAGGTTCAAGACGTGATGGACGGTGATTTGGATGGCTTTATTTTGAGTTTTTTAAGAGCTCAGGTGGCTCAATGAAGGATCTTTGGTGGTTTTCAATTAGGTTATTGAAATCTAAAAATTCTGCGCTGTTTTCAACGAACGGATTGATTTCATTAATTGGATTGTCCATCGGTGTGGCTAGCCTGGTTGTATCAATGGCTGTAGTCAGTGGATTTGAAGCGACTCTGAGAAAAAGCATTATCGATGTGGCGGGACACATTCAAATATTTAATTTTGACAACAAAGAATTGGATTTAAACGAAATCAAAAACATTGCTCCAGATATGATTTCATCGACTACCTTTTATTCGATTGAAGGTGTGGCAGCCTTTCAGGGCCAGGTTAACGGAGTGTACATTCAGGCATTAAATCCTGATACGGTGGATTCTGTTTTAAATTTGAAAAACCGAATTTTTGAAGGCCAATTTGATATCAGGGGAAACCGTATTGTCATTGGTAAAAGTTTGGCTCAAAAATTAGGGGTTAAGATTGGTGACGTGTTTAGGGTCATCGTGCCACAAAAAAACGAAATGGAGCCAGGGGATTTTAAACGGGTGATTTTAAGATTTGAAATCAGCGGGATCATCAGTTTTGGAAAATATGAATTTGACGAAAGATTACTGGTTACCAATGATCAATTTCTGATAGCCATGGGGCTATTATCCAAAAGGGCTCCAGGGTTAATTTTAGGATTAAAGGATTCAGACTTAGCTCGCGAAACAGCTGATCGATTACGCTCAAAGCTTTCAGATACAAACCGAGTGCGGGATTGGAAAGAATTTAGCGAAAATTTATTTGAAGCCGTCAAAATTGAAAGGGTCGTGATATTTTTTGTCATAATGGTCATCGTGATTGCGGCAGCTTTTAATGTTTCAATCACACAATATATAAATGTGGTCAGGAAATATGCTGACATAGCCATACTGAAAACCCTGGGTGTGTCACAAAAAAATCTGATCAAGATTTTTTGCATACAGGGATTGTTTTTAGGTGTGATAGGGGTTTTTATCGGATTTATTTTAGGTTATTTGATGTGCTTTGGATTTGAATACCTGGAAGCTAATTACAATATTTTGCCTTTCAGTGTTTACAAAGTGGATCACATAAAATTGCATTTAAGGGGATGGGATGCCCTTTATATTGTTGTGAGTTCTATTATCGTGTGCTTGGTTTCCAGTTACGCCCCAGCCTTAAAGGGTGCTAATTTAAAACCTGTCGAAGGGTTAAGGTATGAATAAAACTTCTTCCAATTATATTTTGCAATGCAAAGGCATTACAAAAGCCTTTGCTCAAGGAATCAGTGACATTAAGGTTCTGCGCGGAATTGACCTGACTGTCCAATCGGGTGAATCCATTGCCATCGTCGGAGCCTCTGGTGCCGGTAAAAGCACATTGCTGCATATTTTAGGCAGTTTAGACAGTGCGGATTCGGGGGATTTATGGATGCTCAATCAAAATCTGTCCCACCTTAACGACGATGCCTTGAGTGCATTTAGAAATCAAAACATCGGATTTGTTTTTCAGTTTCATCATTTGATGTCTGAATTCACAGCTATTGAAAACGTCATGCTTCCTTGTTTAGTGGGAAATTTAGATCGAGAAGCTGCAACAACTAAAGCCACTCAATTATTATCAAAAGTGGGTTTGGGTCAAAGGCTGCATCATTTTCCATCAGAGCTTTCTGGCGGGGAATTGCAGCGTGTGGCCATTGCCAGAGCCTTAGTCAATGGTCCTAAAATTTTATTTGCCGATGAGCCCACGGGAAATTTGGATTCAAAAAATTCTCAATTGATCCAAGAGCTGTTTTTTAATTTAAAATCTGAATTTGGATTAACCTTGATCGTTGTCACTCACGATATTCAGTTTGCCAAAAAGTTTAATCGCACTCTGATTATCAAAGACGGATTGTGGTCAGCACAATAAAGTAAGATTAAATTTGATTCTTTTGACAATTTTTTTGGGCGTTGCTAGCCTCTGCCTTGTGTTAAAAAACCTATCGAAAATCCCTAAAATCACTCTGTTTTTTTATGTTGCTGCTGCATTTGCATTGAATCAATCAGCATTAGCTCAAAATGCAGGCAAAAAATCCAAACCATTGCCGGCAAAACAAGCTAAAAATCCGCTGATAAAAGCCACGTCGCAGCAAAAAGTCGCGAAAATCGAAGTGCGGGGCAACAAGCGCATCGAAAAAGAAGCCATTTTGTTAAAGGTTAAGGTCAAAGAAAACGAATTTTATACGGCAGCCACAGTGCGAGAAGACATGGATGCCCTATACAAGACAGGTTTTTTTAATGACATCAGGGTTGAACGTGATGGCGATACTTTGATTTACAACGTGGTTGAAAAACCAACCATTGCTGAAATTGTTTTTGAGGGTAACAGCGAAATTAAAACAGACGATTTGTTGGAAAACTCGGGATTGAAGGCTTTTGAAATCATCAATATGACCAAGGTCAAAGATTCCATGGACAAGCTTCAAAAGTTTTACGAGGACAAAGGTTATTTTTTAGCAAGGCTTAATTATAAAGTTTCTGACGTGGTAAAGGGTGAAAGCGTTAAGCTCACAATCACTGTTAGCGAAAACGACAAAGTTAAAGTTCAAAAAATAACTTTTTTGGGAAACAAAAGACTGAAGGATGGATTTTTAAAAGCTCGCTTAGCGACTTCGGAAGCCGGATATTTTTCGTTTATGTCAGGCTCTGGTGGTTACAAGCAAGAGGCCTTTGAGCGGGACGTGCAGATTTTAAAGGTTCTGTATTTGAATGAAGGCTATGTTCAGGCAAAAATCGAACGACCTGAAGTTTATGTGACTCCGGATAAAAAAAGCATCTACATCACTATTAAAATTGATGAAGGTGAACAATATGACATCGGCGAAATAGATTTTGCAGGTGACTTGCTGTTTTCGCGCACCGAATTGTCTGACACCATTGAAATCAACAAAAGAAAAACATTTTCCTATGAAACTCTGCAAAAGGACTTGAGTGAATTGCAGGCTAAATACGGAGACTTGGGTTACGCCTTTACGAATGTGATTCCGCGCACTCGGATTTTGGAAAAAGAACGCAAAATCGACATCACTTTTGAATTTGATAAGGGTAACAAAGTCTATTTTGGGCAAATCAATGTGGTGGGAAATTCCAAGACCCGGGATAAGGTTGTTCGTCGGGAATTGAAAATTGCTGAAGGCGAACTGTACAACGAAACCAATAAACGTGAATCAATTGATAACGTCAGACGTTTAGGATTTTTTGAAGAAGTGAATTTTAAAACATCCACGCCTCCTGATAAGCCCAACCAATTGGACATCGAGATTTCATTAAAAGAAAGAAACACAGGACAGATTCAGCTGGGAGCCGGCTGGGGATCGAATTCTGGTTTTTCATTGCAGGGAAGTGTCAGTCAGACTAATTTTCTGGGTAAGGGACAGTCGCTGAGCTCTAACATCAGGCATGGGCAAGGGATCACAGAATATGGTTTTGATTTTACCGAACCTTATTTTAACGACACTGAATGGAGCTTAGGTTTTGGTGTTTCCAGAACTTTTGTAGATCAGGCTGATTACAAAGAAAATCGCACAGGGGGAACCTTCAGGTTTGGACACCCGTTAGGTGAATATATCAGAGGCTCTGTCAGATACCGTTTAGAGCAAACAAATATTGATTATATTATTCGTGACGATGGAACCAATTACCATGTGTACACTGACGAAACAATTTTCAACAAAGAAAAAGCTCAAGGGTTAACCAGCTCCATCGCTGGTGTTTTGGAATACGATAAGCGAAACGACAGATTTTCTCCTTCAGCCGGGATCTATGCATCAGGCACGATGGAATACGCAGGCCTGGGCGGAAAATTTAATTACACTCGTGGGATCACATCCTTTAAATATTTTAAAAAGCTTTTTTGGGAAGTGGTTTGGCGAAATAATTTAAATTATCAATTTATTCAGTCGCACAATTCCGACCCGGTTCCATTTAATGAACTTTATAAATTAGGCGGAGCCTTTACCTTGAGGGGTTACAATTTCTACACCGTGGGTAAGCGGGTTTATTCTCGCTATTACGATGCCTCTCATAACCCGGCGGCCTTGCCCCCTCCAGATGACACTGTACCCAAGGTCCCAGCTTCTGAACAAATCACAGACCCTCAAAGAAGGGCTTTACTGTCACAAAGACCTTATGGCGGCGAAAAACAATTGTTGTATCAAATGGAATTTGAATTTCCTTTGATTGCTGAGGCTGGAATCAAAGGCGTGGCATTTTATGATTTGGGTCAAGCCGATGACCAAATCACTGCAGAAGGCTTTTATTCAAACGTGGGTTTTGGATTCAGATGGTTTTCTCCGATCGGACCGTTAAGGTTTGAGTGGGGATTTCCGCTAAGGCGCACTGAGTTTTCACCAGACGCCAATGTTTTTCAGTTTACGATAGGAACACCATTTTAATGTGCATGACTGCACTAGGAGGATTTATGAAGTTTTTAATCACAGCTATGGCTTTAGTGGGTTTAGTCGGAACAGCAAATGCCGCCAGCAAGGTTGGCTATGTGGACGTGAAAAAGTTTATCGAAAACACGTCTGTGGGTAAAAAAGCCAAAGACACTTTGGATGTTGAATACAATAAACGGAAAAAAGAACTAGAAAAAAAACGTGGTGATCTGGAAAAAATGGCTCAAGACTTGGAAAAGAAAAAGACCGTTTTATCAGAAGAAGTTTATGGGAAAAAACGGGGCGAGTTGGAAGAAGAAGGTATGAAATTTCAGAAAAACTTGGCTGACAATAATCTGGAAATGCAGAAAAAGCAGGCCGAGGTTTTGGAACCTGTGATGGATAAAATGCGAACTGTGCTTGAAAAAATAGCCAAAGAAAAAGACTACGCCGTTGTTTTAGAAAAACAGGGCCCAGGATTTTTGTACGCTGCTAAGGACGCTGATTTGACCGACACCGTAATCCAGGCGTTTGAAAAAGAGAAATAGAATGAAAATTCATCCATCTACGGTCATTCAAGGTGAAGTTGATGTTGCTGATGGAGCTGAGATTGGTCCTTACTGCCTGATTCAGGGCAAAGTAAAAATAGGACCTGGGACTTTGGTTGAAGGTCATGTGACCATAGGGTCAAAGCATGGCGTTGTAGAAATTGGCAGTAACAATCATTTTTCACCGGGTGCCGTGATTGGTGGACCTCCACAGGACATCACTTATAAAACAGAGGTCACCAGACTTAAAATAGGAAACAACAATCATTTTCGTGAATTTGCCACTGTGAATTTAGCGACTTCAAAAGGCGACAAGGAAACGACTATTGGTAACAACAACTATTTTATGACCTACACTCACATTGGACATGATTGTAAGATCGCTAACAATGTGGTGATTGCTAATGACACTCATTTAGGTGGACACACTTCAATTGAAGACAATGTGGTGATTGGTGGCGTTTGCGCGTTCAATCAGTTTTCTAAAATTGGCAAGTTTGCTTTTATTGCCGGCGGTGCGGTTATCAATAAAGACATTATACCTTTTGCGAGAGCTCGAGCTTATGGAACCTATGGTTTTATCAGCGCTACCAACAAAGTTGGTTTGTTGCGAAATGGCTTTACCAAAGACGAGGTTGCCAATATTCACAAAGCTATCCGAATTATTGTCCTAGGATCCGAGACCACCGAGGAAGCCATCATTCGAATTCAGAACGAATGTGTTTCCAGTGATCATTTAAATTATCTGATTCAGTTTATCAAAAGTTCAAAGCGAGGCATTGCCATTGCCCGAAAAGGCGGATTGGACGACGAAGAGTGACGGCCATCAAGACAGCTCTGATTGGAGCCGGATACCTGGGGCAGTTTCATGGACAAAAGCTTTTGGAACTGGAAAAAGCTGGGCATCTGGAATTTACCGGAGTCTTTGATCAAAAAAATGAAAATGCAAAACAGGCCTGTGAAAAATGGGGTGGGAAAAAAGTTTTTTCTACCGTTGGTGAGCTTTGCAAAAATAATGCAGCAGTGGTGATTTCGGCCAGCACTCCTGCGCATTTTGCCCTGGCAAAGCAATGTCTTGAGCTAGGTCTGCATGTTAACGTTGAAAAACCTATCTGTGAAAAGGTCTCGGAAGCCCGGGAAATTATTAATATCGCTCAAAGCAAGAAACTGATTTTAACAGTAGGGCACAGTGAAAGATTTAATCCCGCTTATAAATTTCTGAGGGAAAAATTCATCAAACCCACTCATGTCGAATTTCGCAGACTGAATCCTTTTAAGGATCGCAGTCTAGAGGTTTCTGTAGTGCATGATTTAATGATTCATGATTTGGATTTGTTTTTTACTTGGGACAGATCAGGGGTTAAGGATTTTGTTTCTGATGGTGGTTCTGTAGTCAGCCAACAATTGGATTGGGCCAGCGCTATTTTAAAAATGAATTCAGGCATGTCAGCCTCATTCAAAGTTTCTAGAGTCAGTCCCCATGTGGATCGATCAATCACAATTAATAGCGAGAAAGCTCAAGGCTACGTCAATTTAGTTAATTTAGAATGTCATATTTGTGAAGGAACTGCGGCTCCCGTAAAAACTCAGTTGGAAAAAGCTGATCATTTGTTGTTAGAGAATCTGGAGTTTGTTCAAGCGATCAAAAATAAAAGGGCTCCGTTGATCAGTGCTGATGACGGGTTTCAGGCCTTGGTTTGGACCGAAAAAATCATTCAAAAAATTAAGGACTGAAATTAATGATTGGCAATGTGATGATGATAGCTGCTGAAGCTTCGAGCGCCAGTTATGCAGTCAGATTGCTGTCTGAGATGCAAAAGCAAAATCCGTCAATGAAAGCGTTTGGTGTTGGTAATCTGCAGATGGAGAAAATGGGATTTCGCAGAATCGGCCATTCTGAAGAAATGGCTGTCATGGGGATTGTCGAAATCGCTGGTCAATACAGTAAACTGAAAAAAATATTTAAGGACCTGGTTTCCGAGGCCAAGCGCTTAAGGCCAGAATTAGTAGTCATAATGGACTATCCTGAATTCAATCTGATGCTTGCCAAAGAACTTAAAAAAATGGGCTTAAAGGTTGTTTACTACGTGACTCCTCAGATTTGGGCTTGGCGCACCAGTCGGGTTTATAAAATTAAAAAATATTGTGATCACGTGATCACATTGTTTCCTTTTGAATTGGATTTTTACAAAAAGTACCAGGTAAAAGCCGAATTTTTTGGTCATCCAATTTTGGAAGAAATTTCTGATGAATTTTTAAATCCAAAACACATAAGCCTAGTCAGGACTAAGTGTGGTGTTGCTGATTCTGATTTTTTATTCGGGATTATGCCTGGCAGTCGTCGCAGCGAACTGATGCTCAATTTTCCTGTGCAGCTTGAGGTGGCCAAAAAGATTGTAAATCAGTTTCCCCATGTAAAAATCATGGTGCTTGTGGCGCCCACAGTGGATCCTCAGTTTATTAAACAATTTTTAGATGATGTTAGATTTCCGATCATTGTTCAAAAAGACAATCCCTCAAAAATGATTTCGATGTGCGATTTTATTTTAGCCACCTCGGGCACAGCGACCCTGTTAGTGGCTTTGTTGGAGAAGCCCATGGTCATCATTTATCGCATGAAGGCCTTTACGGCTTTGGTAGCAAGGATATTGATCAGGGGGGTTAAATATTTTGGTTTGCCAAATTTAATTTTGCAAAAGTCCTTGGTCCCTGAGCGATTTCAGGGGCAAGCTAATGTCGATGAACTATTTCAACTGTGTTCAAAGTACATTGAAGACCAAAGTTTGCGAAATAGCACTGTTCAGGAATTAAAACAGATTAAGCTCAAGTTAGGCAATCGGGGCGCTTCTGAAAAAGTCGCGACTCATTTATTACAGGAGGTTCAATGATTCCCAAAGTGTTTCAGTACCCTCTTTCTAAGGTTGTTGATGGGCTGACCGTGTTTCATCAATTTCTGTATGACGCTGCTATTTTGGATCAAATCAGAATCAAACCCTGTGTCATCAGCGTGGGAAATTTGACCATGGGTGGAACTGGCAAGACTCCCTTTGTCGATTTTCTATTGAGCGAGCTTGAGCAAATGAACTTAAAGGCTTGTGTGATCAGTCGCAGTTACAAGGCCTTGGCAACCAATCCTGTGAAAGTGGATTGGTCGCGAAAAGACAGTGCTGAACTGTACGGTGATGAAGCTACTTGGCTTGCGAACAGACATCCCGAAACCCCAGTGGTCGTCAGTCAGCAGAAATACAAAGCAGCCAGTTATGTTGATGAAAATATAAAAGCTCAGGTTGTGATTGTTGATGATGGATTTCAGCACAGAAGTTTGCATAGAGATTTAGACATTGTTTTGATTGATTGCACGCAGGGAGTTGAGGCCTTGAAAACAGTCCCCTGGGGGCAGGCTCGTGAACCGATTTCTGCATTGGAGCGGGCATCGTTGATTGTGCTGACGAAATGCAATTGGGTAGAGCCTCAGGTTATCGAGCAAATAAAATCTGTATTGCCATTTAAAGCCAAAGTTTGCTGCATGAATTATCTGTCAGAATTGGATTTACAGCCAGCTCCCAGAAAGCTGTTATTGGTCAGTGGGATAGCTCGACCCGATAATTTTGAAAAAAGCATTCAACAATTTAATTTTAAAGTTTTCTATCATTTAAAATTTCCCGATCATTACCAATACGATCAAAGGGCCATTGCCAGTATCAATCAACATGCCAAGGCCGAGGCGGTTACGGATATAGTGACTACTGAAAAAGATTTTACCAAGCTTCAGAATTTTACTTTTACAAAACCAATTACTACGGTTCGCCAAAGCCTTCAATGGCATCCCGAGCCTCCTGAGTTTTTATATGAATATTTTCGCAAGCTTGTTGTCTAAGGTTGTCGGATTATTTTTTTGGCTGATGCCCCCATTTGTCAGATGGGGTTGGGCCCGTTTTATGGCATGGCTTTGGTTTGATGCCCTCAGAATCCGCAGATTCACAGTGCTCAGAAATTTAACCATAGCTTTTCCTGATCTTTCAAAGGAACAAAAGCTTACTATTGCCAGACAGTCGATGCGAAACCTCTGTTATAATTTTGTGGAAATTTGCTTACTGCCATTTGAATCTAATAAAACAATATCTGATAAAACGCGATTTTATGGACTAGAGCATTTCAATGAAGCTTTGTTGGCAAAAAAAGGTGTTTTGATTCTGAGTCAGCACGTTGGTAATGGCGATGTGGGCGTGGTGCGGTTGGTGAATCAGAAAATATTTTTTAATCTGATTTCCAAAAAATTTAAAAACAAACTGGCCAATGATTTTTGGTTTGGCATAAGGGAAAAAATGGGGGTCAAATTTATCGAGCCCCATGGTAATTCAACGGCTTTTGACATTTTAAAATGCCTTAAGCAAAATCAACCAGTGGCCTTTGTGCTGGATCAATTTATGAGCATTCCTTACGGCATTGAAACAGAATTTTTTGGTCGCAAAACGGGTACGGCCTATGGTCTGGCTTTATTTGCTATCCGCACGGGGGCTCCGGTGGTGCCAGTGCATGTTTATAGGGATTCTGATTTTATCACCCACGTGGTTTTTGAAAAACCACTGCCTTTGATCGAAAATCCAGACAAAGACACTCAAATTAAGCTGCTTACACAAAGCTACAATGATAAAATCGAAGCCATTGTCAGGCAGTATCCCGATCAATGGATGTGGGTGCACAGAAGATGGAAGGTTTTCGGTTGATTAACAAATACTCAGCTTTTATTTTTTGCCTCATTCTGCTGGGATGTGCATCCAAAAAGCTTAAAAATATTGATACTGAAAAGCTCGCTAAAAACGAAGAGTTTGAAAATCAAGTCAAAATCTTTATCCCAGCTGAGGATCAAAAACCATCTGGTGAATCAAAATTAGTTGAAACTGAAGCGGTTAAAATTTCTAACATGACTTCGCCAGCCAAGAATCCTACAAAGGCAAAAACTAAGGCAGAAACTAAGTCGGAATCAAAAGCAAACACAAAGGGTACAGAGAAAGTTGACGTAAACAAAAGACAGCCTGACATTGAGCCCTCAGAAGGTTTTGTTGGAAGAAGACCTATCAAAGATCCTTTTAGGGCAGGCGAAAAGGTGGTTCACAGGGTCCACTATTTTAACGTGACTGCCGGGACCATGAATATCGAGGTTAAGCCCTTTGCAGAGGTTAATGGCAAAAAATCCTACAACTTTTTTATGGGTATCAAAACCAGTTCGCTGTTTTCTAGTTTTTATTCGGTCAATGACACCCTGACCACATTGGTTGATTTTGAAACTCTGGTGCCATCGGTATTTACCCTGCATGTTCGTGAAAAATCACAGGTCCGTGAAGCCAGGGCCTTTTTTGATTTCAACACTTTAAAGGCCAAGTTTTGGGAAAAGAAAGTCACGGCTCAAGATGGAGAGCAGGAGCGCAAGCTTGAGTGGGATATGCTGCCGTATTCTCAGAATGTGTATTCGACAGTTTACTATTTACGAACTTTTCAGTGGGATGTGGGCAAAGAAATTCAGTTCAGAATTGCTCACGACAATGAAAATCTGATTTTCAAAGCCACAGCCATCAGGAAAGAGCGGATTAAGACTGATATCGGCGAATTTAACACAATTGTGATTAGACCACAGGTGGAACTAAAGGGTAAGTTTCAACCCACTGGTGACAATTACATGTGGCTTTCTGATGATGACAGAAAATACATTCTGAAAATTGAGTCTAAAATCCGCATAGGAACCTTAGTGTCTGAAGTCATCGAACTAAACCCTGGCCAACCTTAAAATGAATGCCTCATCTGATTTAAAAACTATAGTTTACTATCAGCCAGCTTTTTTAGGTGATGCTTGTTTGGCAGTTCCGGTTTTAAATCGTATCAAAGAATTTTCGCCAAACTGCAGATTGATTTTTGTTTGCCGGAAAGAATTTGTGTCTTTTTTTGAATCCCTTTCAGTCGCCGATGAAGTTCTGGGGATAAAAAAATCTGATTTCAGCAGTTATCAAATCACGGCTCAGAAAATTAATTTGTTAAAGCCTGATTGGTTTTTTACGGCCCACAGTTCTTTGACTTCTTTAAGGTTTTTAAAATTAATTAAATGTTCTCGTGTTGTCGGCTTCAAAAGTTTTTGGAATTTTTTTGCCTGTCAGCATCTGATTACAAAAAACCACAGTCTGCAGGATTCGCTAAGGCAGATCAGTCTGCTGTCGCCCATGGATTCTGGAACCAATAAAATCATTCATTCCCTAAACCCTAAGCAAAATCCCTGTCGTGTTTCAGTCAATCCAACACTGATGTCAGAGTGTCTGGCAAAATACAATCTGGTGCCTGGTGGTTATTATTTAATTTTTCCTGGCAGTCAGTGGGGCACTAAAAGATGGAAGATTGATTCCTTCAAGGCAGTTTTTGATCAATTGAGTAAAAAGGGGCCTGTTTATGTAATGGGCTCTGCGGGGGAGCGAGCTCTTTGTCAGCAAATCACTCAGCACGAACAATTTATTTTGGCAGGAAAAACTTCATTACTTGAATCTTTGTGTGTCATCAAAGGTAGCAAGGCCATTGTGTGCAATGACAGTGGGGCACAGCATTTAGCAGGGTTGGTTGGCACGCCCACTGTTTCGATTTTTGGTCCTACGGTTCCCCAGCAGGGTTTTGTGCCTTGGAATCCGAATGTGCAGTTGATTGAAAATAAAAATCTAAAATGCAGGCCCTGTGGCAAACACGGTCCGGAAAGCTGTCCTATTGGAACACATGAATGCATGAATTCAATTAAACCAGATCAGGTGCTGAGCTCCAGTTATTTATAATCTTCTGGATCAATATTATATTTTCTGATTTTTCTCAGCAAAGTGTTTTTAGGAATATTTGCGTGAGCCACGGTTTGATTGATTTTACCTTTGTTGGCCATCAACGCGCTAATGATAAATTCCTTTTCAGAACTTTCTTTAAATGTTTCAAAATTTAATTCTCGGTTTTGATCTTTGCTGATTGTTTCAGTTTTTACAAAGCGGATTTGGTCTGGCAATGAGGCTGCTTCAATCTGACTGCCTGATTCCACAATAAAAGCCCGTTCAATTGTATTTTCCAGTTCCCTGATATTTCCAGGCCAGCGGTATTCGGTAAGTAGCTTTAAAGCATCAACCGAAATGTTGGCAATTTTTGAAGAATGAATTTTTGAAAACTTTTTAATAAAGTGTTGAACAAGTGAAGGTAAATCTTCTTTTCGGTCGCGTAATGGCGGTAAAAAAATCGGCATAACGTTCAGACGGTAAAACAGGTCTTCTCGAAACTGTCCGTCCTCCATCATTTTTTCAATATTCTGATTTGTGGCGGCTATAATTCGAGTGTTGGTTTTAACTTCGCGATTGCCACCTACGGGTACAAAAGTTTTTTCCTGCAGGACTCTCAACAGCTTCACCTGCATTTCGGGCTTAAGCTCTGCAACTTCATCCAAAAACAAGGTTCCGTTGTTAGCCAATTGAAACTTTCCCACTCGTCTTTCGCTAGCTCCTGTGAAGGCTCCTTTTTCGTGACCAAACAGTTCACTTTCCATCAGATTTTCAGGGATAGCTCCACAGTTTATTGCCACAAACTGACCGCCTTTGCGGTGTGAGTTTAAATGGATGGCCTTGGCTACCAGTTCCTTGCCAGTTCCATTTTCCCCGCGAACCAAAACAGTTGTGTCGACCTTGCACAGTTTGTAAATCAGATTGTAGACCTCTTTCATTTTCTGCGAGTTACCTACAAAGTCTGTATCCAGATCGTCATCAAAAATAGGATTTGATAAGGCTAGGCTTGAAACCATTTCTCTGGCTTCCAAGGCCCTTCGGACCAGTTGCGAAAGCTTTTCTGGCTGCACTGGTTTTTCCAGATAGTCATAAGCCCCTTCCTTGATGGCGGTGATAGCGTCTTGCAGATTTCCGTGAGCCGTCATGATAACAACAAAGGTACTGGGGTCATGCTCCTTGATAATTTTCAGGGCTTCCAAACCGTCCAGCTCAGGCATTTTAACATCCATCAATACCAAATCAAATTTACCTTGATCAACCAGGTCTATGGCCTGTTTGCCGTTCACCGCTTCAGTCACTGTAAAACTAATATCAGACAAATGTGATTTTAAAGTCGCCGCAACATTTTGTCTTAGGACTTCTTCATCATCGACAATCAATACTGATAATTTTTCCATTTAACACCTTCTCAAATAATTCTTAGCAAAAACCAGGTATCACTTTAACGGGATGTAAAAAGTTAATTTTGTACCCTGTCCCAATTGGCTTTCTAAATACACCCTTCCCTCATGAAGTTCTATAAAATACTTAACTAAATACAGCCCCAGGCCGCTGCCCTTTGTTTTAAGGTCCTGTGATTTTCCCCGCACAAACTTATTAAACATGTTTTCGACTTCCTCTGGCGGAATGCCCTCGCCGTTGTCCTGAACTTCAAAATAGACTTTATCTTCTTTTTCATAGCTAGAAACAGATATCATGCCCCCTTCAGGAGTGTACTTTATAGCGTTTTCTACCAGATTCAGAATCACTTCGCTGATTAATACTGAATCTAATTCGATGGTAAACAGTGGTTCTAAATTAAGATTTAGGGTCTGTTTTTTCTCGATTGCCAGAGGCCTGAGTTGTTCTACGACCCTTTCAATCATCTCATTAAAATCACAAATGTCTTTACTGATTTTGAAATCTTTTGCCTCGGCTCGTAGTAGTTTCAATATAGATTCAATGTATCTATGCAGTTCTTCGCCGTAAGACTTCAGATTTAAAAGTTCTTTTTCAGAAGCTGATTTTTCCTTTTCTAACAACAATCTGGCAACAACCGCTTGGATTTTGGCAATAGGTGTTTTTAAATCATGACTTATCAATGATATAAAGTTGGTCTTCAGTTGTTCCAGCTTTTGCAAATAGTCTTGTTCCTGTTGCAGCTGCCAGTTTTGGCGTTCGATTTTATTGGCTTGATACCCAGTTAAAACAATCCAGCTGGTGAACAGTAAAATTAATGGGGATAGAATTGGTAACCATAAATAAAACGAATCAAAAATCCAAATCGAAAGTGCTACGATCAAAGTGGCCAGCCAAACCATCAAAAAACCTGCCACTGACTGTGGATACTGAGTGACGATAAACAAAGCTAAAAACGACAGAATCAACAATCCTATGTAATAAAAAATGTTTGAGGCTCGTTTGATCCATCGGTGCTCTAAAAAATTATCTAAAACATTGGCGACAATTTCTAATTTGTTACTGGGGCCCATGGGTGTCAGATATCTGTTTGATCCAAAATTAGGTGCCCCAATCAAAACATATTTGCCTTTTAAGGGCATGGTCGATGCCTGATCTGTCATAATTTGTGAAGCTGTTAACTGCACCCCTTTAAAAGGGCCTCTGAAATTAATAAAACTAGAACGGTTGGGTATAAAGACCTGTCCGCTGAGTCTTTCAGCGATATGCAAATGCTCAGAGGAAGTCGATGCAAATCTGCGGATAATACCGTCTTCATCATGTTTGAATTCGATATGTCCCAAAAATCTGAAAGGATTCTGCTCCAACTCAACGAAATTTTTTCTGTCGATAATGTTCAGTTCCGTTGCCCAAATGACCTTGGGGTTTTGAAAGACTTCTCTTTCAGCCTTGGTCAGTCTTTGAGATTCATTCAGATCTGCAAACTGAAATAATATTCCTATGCCTTTGGGTTCCATAGCCAGTATGTGTGAGAGCACTTTAAACCAAATTTCTTTGTTCCAGTACTTTCTTTCAGAGACTTCAATTTGCAAAGAGTTCAGATTATTTTTGGGATCAATTTCACTCAATGCCACAGTCACGATTGCTATCTGCTCTGAAAAATTCTGAGTTCCCCTGATCTGAAACCTTTGGTCAAAAGAACTCATTTCGTCATTCAGCAGCGAGGCACAGGCAATGACCCAACATAACAAAGCTCTGACTAGAATCTTTTGCCTTCTTTGAAAGAAGCCAAAAACCCACATCAGCCTTGTTTGAATCTGCTTAAAAATAAAATTCATTGAAAGATTTCCAGTATTTAGTCATCATAGCAAAAGGAATCAAATGATGAAAGCTATTCATTTAACTGAACAACCCAATTTGAAAATAGCTCAGGATTTTAGTGAGCTGATTAACGGTAAAAAGGTCTCCCTGACATTGGGAAACTTTGATGGAGTCCATTTAGGGCACCAAGCGCTTATCAAAAAATCAACCAATTGGGCAAAAGGACACAGTGGGTGTTCGGTGCTGGTTAGCTTTCACCCTCATCCTTCAGAAGTACTTAAGCCAGATTCAGTCAAGAAACAGATTTTTAGGCAGCAAGAGCAGGATTTTTTATTAAATCGATTCGGAGTGGACATTGTGGTCAGAATCCAGTTTACCAAAGAGCTCAGTCAGCTCAGTGCTGAGCAGTTTTTTGATCAGTATGTTTGGCAGTTGTTTAAACCCAGTTTTTTGTGTGTGGGCCATGATTTTGCTTTTGGCAAAAACCGGCAGGGGACCATTGCCTGGCTGGCCAATAAAACTCGAGAATTAAAAATGAAGTTTGAGATTCAGTCAGCGGTGCTTTTTCATGATGGACCCATATCTTCATCAAGGATTAGGGATTGTTTGCAAGCCGGCGATATGGAGCAGGTTAGGGCTATGTTGGGGTTTCCGTATTTTGTCAGGGGCCCTGTGCAAAGGGGGGACTCGCGCGGCGCTCAGATTGGGTTTCCTACAGTTAATATGGAAATTTCGGATTCTGAGTTGATTGAAAACGGAGTGTATGTGACCAAAACTCAAACGGCAGAGCAAGATTTCTTGTCCATCACCAACATAGGCACTGCACCCACTTTTGACCGAACATTCAGAAAACTTGAAACTCATATTTTGGATTTTAAGGGAGATCTTTATGGTCAAGAACTTCAGATTGATTTTCACCACAACGTCAGAAAAGAAATGAAGTTTTCATCAGTGGATCAGCTGATCAAGCAGATTGAAAAGGATGTCCAAATGGCAAGAGGTTATTTTAAACTATGAAAGTTTTAAATCTGCAAAACCAAAATCAATACCTGGAAGCTTTTTGGATACAAAAACTCAATGTTAAATTGCAGCTGGTGCAAACTGATATGAATCTGAAATTTTGGTGGGGCAAGCACGATCATTTTCAGTTGGTTTTGTTGGGCGAGGATCGCAATGCAGAAATTATGAAATCACTGTCTGAAATCCCCTTAGAAGTTCGCGAGCTCGGAAGCGCAGACCATGTCGTACAACAGAATTTTCATTGGTGGGCCCGCAATGCTTTTGCTACAGCTTTGAAGGATTTGTTGATTCAGCGATTGCCTGAGCTCAGAACCCATCACTATGCCTATGTCACTGGCAGCAATCTGCGAGCTATTAACACGGTTATTACATTGATCAAGATGGGATTTCGAAAAATTAAAACCACAATGAGTGATGATTGTACGGAATTGTTGGATAAATTAACTCAAAGAACTTTTGGTGTTGAGATCATTCAATTAGATCCCAAAGCCTTGCTGACTCAAGCCAGTGATGGGTCATTGCTGGTCAATTGTGTCAGTGAAACTGATGATTCAGAGACCTTTAACGAAATTTGTTTTTTCAACTTTTTAGCGACAGGTTCAGCTGTGGTAGATGCTCAGAAAACCTTTGAATCAAAGAAACTTACGACGGAAGGCGAGGCTGTGGGACATAAAATTGTCACGGCTTCGGACATTCAGGCCAGAACAGATTTTTTGATACTGCAAAATTTTAGCTCCTTACCCAACCTCAGTTGGGATGAGTACCTGACCCAGTGGAATTCGTTTTTAAATAGCCAATCGTCCAGTTAAAGTTTTTTGTACCAAGGCGTACAATATAAGCTAAAAAAGGAAGCGATTTGGCAGCAGCAAAGTTAGCGGAATTATTGGTAAGACAAGGACATATCAAGCCTGATCAGATGTCCAAAGCGATTGAAGAACAGCGTCGCAGTGGTGCGACTTTGTCACAATCCATTGTGACTCTGGGATTTCTGAAAGAAAGTCAGATCTTAAAAGTTCTGGAACATATTTATCAAATTCCAAGCATTGATTTGAATCATTTTACGATTCAACCAGAAGCCCTTAAGCTTGTTTCAAAAGATGTTGCTGAAAAAAACGTGCTGATTCCAGTTCAAAAAGTCGGCGAGGGGACCTTGGTAGTTGCGTTTAATGACCCCAGCAATCTGGCTGTGCGCGATGATCTGAGATTTTTAACTCGATGTAAAATCCAACCCGTTGTCGCTTTGGATTCTGCTATTTTGTCTGCCATCAGCAGGTCCTACAATACCAGCGTGAGCAGCATTTCAACCGAAGTTGAGCAGCATTCGCAGGATGAAATCAACACCACTGAGAATCCAGATTTAATTAATCTGACTGATGTAAAAACTGAAGACGTTCCTGTGGTCAAGTTTGTGAACGCCATTTTACATGAAGCGATTTCAAAAAAAGCCTCAGACATTCATTTTGAACCCTACGAGAAAAAGTTTCGGGTAAGACTTCGCATCGATGGCATTATGATTGTGGCAGCCACTCAATCGACCAGCTTGGCCGCTGCCATTGCTAGTCGCTTAAAGATTATGGCAAAGCTAGACATCGCTGAAAAGCGCAGGCCCCAGGATGGCAGGATTAAAATCCGAAGCGGAAAATCTGAGATGGATTTCAGGGTCAGTGTGTTGCCAACTATTTGGGGTGAAAAAGTCGTATTGAGGCTTTTGGATAAAGCAAACTTACAGTTGGATATGACAAAGCTAGGATTTGAACCCGAGGACTTGTTGATTTTCAAGTCAGCAATCCAAATGCCTCAGGGATTGCTGCTGATTTCGGGACCAACGGGATCTGGTAAGACCACGACAATTTATTCCGCATTGGCAGAACTGAACCAAACTGACATTAATATTTCTACGGCTGAAGACCCTGTTGAATTTAATTTGGAAGGCATCAATCAAGTTCAGATGAATTCAGAAATCGGAGTGACCTTTGCAAACTCACTCAGAAGTTTTTTGCGTCAAGATCCAGACGTGATTATGGTGGGCGAGATCCGGGATTTGGAAACTGCTGAGATTGCCATGAAGGCCGCCAGCACTGGTCATTTGGTGGTCAGCACTTTGCACACCAACGATGCTCCGCAGACGGTGACTCGGTTAACCGAAATGGGTGTGGCCCCTTATATTGTGACTTCGACGGTCAGTTTGATTGTGGCGCAAAGGCTGGTGGGTAAAATCTGTGAACGCTGTAAGGCCCCAATTTCGGTTGAAGAAAAAACTTTGATTCAACTGGGTGTGGATCCCAATGAGGTTTCCCAATACAGATTGTTTAAGGGTAAAGGCTGTCCCACTTGCAATGGAACAGGCATTAAGGGCCGTATTGCGATTTTTGAATTGATGCTGATGTCGGAGAAAATTCGCGATGCTATTTTGGAAGGTGCTTCGGCTTCTACGCTCAGGAATCTGGCTAGGCAAGAGGGTATGCGAACACTCAGACGGAGTGCCTTGTTGAAACTGAAACGGGGCGAAACCACTATTGAAGAAGTTCTGAATGCATCGGTGAGGGATACTTGATGGCAAAATATTTTTATCTGTCAAAGGATTCTGGCGGTAACTCGATTCAAGGTAGTGTTGAGGCTTCTGATGAGACTGATGCAAAAGCCAGAATTCGCAGCAAAAATCTGGTACCCATCAGAGTCGTGAAAGCCGCTGGCGGTGACGGCATTGGATCCAAGTTTTCATTGTTTAACAAAACCGTTTCCAGCAAAGACTTACAGATTTTTACCCGGCAGTTTTCAACTTTGATCAATGCAGGCATTCCTGTAGTAGATGCATTAAAGATCTTGGGTGATGGTAGGAAGCATCCCATTATCAAAACGGGCACAGCCAGAGTGAAACAATCCATTGAGGGTGGTCGGGGCTTAGCTGAATCCATGGCTCAGGTTCCAGAATTGTTTGATCGATTTTATGTCAACATGATTAAGGCTGGGCAAGAGGCCGGGATTTTAGATAATATTTTAAACCGATTGGCAACTTACCTAGAAAAAACAGAAAAGCTAAAAAAACAAATCGTAGGAGCATTAGTTTATCCAGGTTTGATCATCGCAGTAGCATCCTTAGTTGTATTAGGTATTTTGTTTTTTATCATTCCGCAGTTTCAAGAATTCTACAAAGGCATGGGTAAGGAGCTTCCTGCATTGACTCAGTATGTGGTCGGGACCTCTAATTTCTTGCTGCAAAAATGGTACATCGTCGTTGTGGTCATGGTGGGTGGTCCCTATTTGTTTTTCACTTGGTACAGCACTAATGATGGCAAAAACTTTATGGACAGAAACTTAGTCAGAGTTCCCTTTTTAGGTGATCTGCTGCTGAAATCTGCAATGGCGCGAATGACCAGAACCTTATCTACTTTGTTGTCATCAGGGGTGGGTTTGATCGAGGCTATTGAGATTGCTTCAAAAACCGCAGGCAATATTGTTGTTGAAGAAGCTTTAATTCGCTGCAAAGAGGCCGTGATCGTAGGTAAGCCACTAGCGTCCCCATTGATTCGTGAAAAGATCATTCCTGATATGGTCACCCAAATGGTGGCTATCGGCGAACAATCAGGAACGCTGGATGTGATGCTGGCAAAAATTGCCGATTTTTACGAAGAGGACGTCGAGGTCGCAGTCCGAGCATTGACTTCAATGATTGAGCCGTTGCTGATGATTGTATTGGGTGGTGTCGTGGCATTTTTAATGGTTGCTATGTATCTGCCAATATTTAATATGTCGAACGTTTCGGGGTTATAACAAAAGGGATGACTACATTTGACAACCACAGCCCGTGTTAGAAATTTTCCATCACTGTTGGTCAGTAAATCATCTGATCAGTTTTTTATTCAGACAGTCAGAATTTTAACGTTTTTATTTTTAATTCTGTTCACGATTTTAAATTATGTAATCAATGATGATTTTATTCATTGGGACCTGTCTAGGAATGTTTATATTTTGGCCTCTATCGGTTTGTTGGCCAATCTGATTGTGTTTTTGACCTCGGACACAGTTTTTAAAAACAAAAACCTGCTGCTACTGACCTTTGCTAATGACAGCTTTTTGCTGCTGCTATTGTTTTTTACAGTGCAGCTGAATCAAAGTTTGTTTTTATTATTATTTATTATCAATATTCTTTGCGTGGGCCTGGTGTTTGGCAGGAAGCCAGCTTTGATCACGGCCAGCATTATTTCTGTTTGCTTTTCTTGGCAGTATGCTTTGTTGCCTGACCCCAGGACTTCCACCACTTTGTTTTTAAACATTTTAAGCGTCAGTACGTTTTTTGTGATTGCTGTGTTTTCTGGCCAGGTTCACAATCAGTTGTCATTTTTTGTGCAAAGACTGGATGCTCAAAACCTGAACTTCAATGTCATCAAAAGGCTTAATGAAATTTTGATTGAGCATTTACCCCTGGGACTATTGACCCTGAACCAGAGATTGGAAGTTCTGAATTATAATCCCTATTTGCAAAATATTTTTTTAAATATTCCAAATTTAAATGCCATCAAAGGACAGGATCTCAGCAATATATTGCCGACATTGCCGTTTCAAGAGCTGAAGGTTAAAGGTAAGGCTGATTTTGTGTTCGAAGGTAAGATTCTTAGGGGGACATTTTTCAAACCTTCTGATGATCTGGAGTTTTTAGCTTTAGAGGATTTGACTGAAATTAAAAATCTGGAGCGCACTGTTAGGCAGTCTGAAAAATTGGCGGCTATTGGGCAATTAGCAGCAGGTATTGCTCATGAAATCAGAAATCCACTGGCCAGTATATCGGGCAGCGTGGAGTTACTGTCACAGAATTTTAAATCTGCTGAAGATCAAAAGTTGTCTAAAATTATTTTAAAAGAAATAGATCGCTTAAATAAACTGATCACCGAATTTTTAGACTACGCCAAGCCCGAGAAAGAACCGGCAGATATTGTAAAACTGGAAGATTTGTTAGAGGAAATTAAAACGGCGCTGCAAAATCAGTACGGTCAGAATCTCAGTTTGGAATTTCACAAAGTTAAGGCTGTTATTTTAGGTGATCGAGATAAGCTGAAGCAGGCATTTTTAAATATCATGATCAATGGTGTGCAGTCCATGGAGTCTTTACCAATGAAACAGCTCTCAGTTTTGATGGAAAAATTTGAAGACACTGTCGAAATTAAAATCAAAGACAAGGGCTCAGGGATTGATGCAAAAATATTGGACAAAGTATTTGATCCGTTCTTTACTACAAAACCTAAAGGCACTGGCTTAGGTCTAGCCGTCACTCATAAAATCATCCAGCTTCATAAGGGTGGTATCCAAGTTTCCAGTCATGTCGGTCTAGGAACTGAGTTTAAAATCAGCTTTCCTTTGAAAATGTAATTCAAAAAATCCAAAATAATATTAGGTATTTCATCATGGGAGAGCACAGCTAATGAAACCACGTATTTTGGTAGTTGATGACGAAGAATCAATCCGCGAATTTCTGGAGATCATGCTAAAGAAAGAAGGCTACGAGGTCACCTGTGCTGAGCATGGATTGAAAGCCAAGGAAATCGTTGCACAGAAATCTTTTGATATGGTTATTTCTGATTTGCAGATGCCTCATATGACAGGTCTTGAGCTCCTGAAATTTGTTAAAGACACTTACCCTGATATGGTTTTTATGATGATCACGGCTTTTGGTACGACTGAATCTGCTGTGGAAGCTATGAAGGCCGGTGCTTACGATTATATTACTAAGCCTTTTAAAATCGATGAAGTCCGCATCAATATTCAAAATGCATTACGCAGTAAATTGTTAGAAGTTGAAAATAGAACTCTTAAAAAAGAACTTACCAAGGAATATTCGTTTCAGAATTTGATAGGAAATTCTGAAACTATGCACAGAATTTATGAACTGATTCGTCGTGTTTCTATGACTGCCACTAATATTTTAATCACGGGTGAGTCTGGAACTGGTAAAGAAGTTGTTGCCAAGGCCATTCATTACAATGGTCCACTGAAAGATAAACCATTTGTGACGATTAACTGCGGAGCCATTCCTGAGCAATTGATGGAATCTGAAATGTTTGGTCACAAAAAAGGTTCTTTCACAGGTGCGATTGCAGATAAGGTTGGTTTATTTGAAGTCGCCGATGGCGGTACTTTGTTTTTAGATGAAGTGGGCGAGCTGCCTGTGACAATTCAGGTAAAATTACTACGAGCAATTCAAGAAAAAACAATCCGACGTGTGGGTGCAACCGAAGACATTAAGGTCGACGTCAGAATCATGGCTGCTACAAATCGTGATTTGGAGTCTATGGTTAAAGAAGGAACTTTCAGGCAAGATTTGTTTTACCGATTGAATGTTATTAATATCAGGACTCCGGCTCTTCGTGAACGCAAAGACGACATCCCATTGTTGGCGAATCACTTTCTCAAAAAATATGACGACAGATTGGGAAAGACTGTAAATGCTATTTCGGTTGAAGCCATGGAGCTTTTGAAAAAATATGATTACCCAGGAAACGTCCGAGAACTGGAAAATATCATCGAAAGAACCGTAGCCCTGGAAGCCGGCGCAACAATCTTACCAGAAAGTTTGCCCCCGTTTGTCAACACTCCAACGGGTCGAAAACTAGCCAGTTCCCATGAAATCGAGATTGGTTCAGAGGGTATAGATTTGGATAAGATACTAGGTCAGATCGAAAAAGAGCTGATCGTAAAGGCTATTCACAACACCAATGGTATTAAAAAACGTGCAGCTAAGCTTTTGCACATCACTTTCAGATCTATGCGTTACCGTGTTGAAAAATACGGCTTAGGCACTATGGACGAGAACGACGGCGACGACGAATAGACTGAAGAATAGACTGACGAATAGACTGACGAATAAGCTGCCGAAGAATAAGCGCTAAAAAAATTAGACACCACACAAATTCCAGATTATAAATTGCTACTTCATCCAGTGACCCCATAGCTCAACTGGATAGAGTAGTGGTTTCCTAAACCGCAGATCCAGGTTCAAGTCCTGGTGGGGTCACCAATTTTTAAATTTTTAACTGTTGGCAAGGAGACCATATGGTTAAGTCTGAGGCTGTGTATACGGGGGATAAACACTGCGAACTGGCACACGGACCATCCGGTTCTAAGATCGAAACCGACGCACCCAAAGACAACTTAGGAAAGGGTGAGCGCTTTTCACCGACGGATTTGGTGGGGGCAGCCTTGGCCAGCTGTATTTTAACCACTATGGCTATTGTGGTTGAAAGAGATGGTTTAAGTATGGTGGGATCAACGGCTGAGGTTGAAAAAGAAATGACAGACAAGCCTCGTAAAATTGGTTCTTTGAAGCTCTTGATTAAACTACCTAAATCCTGGTCCCCCGAGCAGCGTAAAAAATATGAAGCCTTTGCTAAATCCTGTCCAGTTCATCAAAGCTTACATCCCGAAGTCAAAATTTCATTGGCTTACCAATATTCGGTGTGACTATGGAAATTCCTTATCTAAGACCTTTTTTGGTGGGAATGGTTGTTTGCAACGCGGTTATTTTAATCGTGATGCCAGCGCAGATTTTAGACCTGAGGATTTATTACGATGCTTTGCAGGCCAAGACTTATATTTTAGGCCTTTCGGAATTTGAACACACCAGATACGTACTGACTGAAGTTTTAGATTTGTTTTTTATTTTTCTGTACACTTCGGTTTTTTGGCTCGTGGTGAACAGCACCGAATCCAAGCTCAAGCAAAGAATTCACTTGGTATTTGTCCCAGGACTCATTGATCTGACCGAAACACTTTTGATTTTAATGGCATTGCTGGTAAATATTTCCGATCCCATTTATGAGTGGCTGGGTCGGATCACTTTTGCCAAATGGATTTCAGTGGGAGTTTTTTTCTGTGCCTTGGTTATGACTATGAGTCACCATAGATTCAAGAAAGTAAAATAAAAATAATTTTCACCGGCCAAAGAATCGGGTCCCAGGAACTAGGGATATCAAATCTGATTCTTCCTGGGCGTATTCAGTTTCAATGACGTTACCGTATTTTGAAAACCCACAGCGCTCTAATCTGAATGTTCTGATTAAATCTATAAACCACATGGGGATTTTTTGTTCACATTTTAGTTCCAGAACTATGTTTCTAAAGGGGTCCCCATAGCATTCAGGATCATCGTAGCTGCACATGCGGGTTTCATCTGGTTTTGTAGTGTAATCAGTTTCTGGATGGTATTTCAGTTCTTTATCAAAGGTCACTCGGGCATAATTATCAACCGTTGATAAAAAAGCCATGCGTCGGTACTGGGTCATAACCAAGGGCCTCGCTCCAAAGGTATGAGCCAGATCCACAAACCTCAGCAGATTTTTTTTGGATTCCTGATCCAGTTGATCAAAATGTTCTGAGGATTCAAAAAACTGAGGCCAATCATCGGTCATAACCTTAGCTCGCATTTTTTTAACAAAGTCTCGGTCTTTTTGTTTGATTTCAAAATAATAGGGTGGCTTTGGCAAATCCCCATAGGATCTTATTCGCAGTGAAAAACGTTTGTGCAGATCAGCAACCTTATTTTTGTACAGAGTCAGTTGATCCGTATCCAAATACAGACTGTTGATTTTGTAATACCCATCTGATGAAATTTGCGAATAATAATCCATGTCACAAAACGCAGAAATATAGTTTTTGATAGGTGCCACTAGTTGAGCTGGGATCAAATACTTGAGTTCGTATCTTTCCAATAATAAGGGTGATACAGGCCCGGCACTCATTTAATCACCTTATCTGATTTTATCAAAAAATTACTGCCTGAAGCCATTTTTCCAGATTCAAACAGCAGTTGAAAATACGAACCTATAATTTGTTTTTCCAAGTCATTTGTTTCGATTTTTATTTTAGACATTTCAGTCAGATTTTCTATAGTCACCTGAGGGTCGGAAGATTGAAAAAGCTTTTGAAAATTAGGATTTGTTAAAAACTTGCTTAGCGAATAGTAATTTTCAATCAAAGACTGAACATGGACCCTCAGAACCTTTGTTCCTGATTGCTGAGAGCCAGTGGCCAGTGAACCTGTTTGAATTTTACTGATTTGAGAAAGGACTTTCGCTGTTTGCTGGGAATCACTGGCAAAAAATGGCAGATTCAAAGTTACCTTAAATTCCAAATCAGATTCACCGTTTGGGTGTTGGGTTCTGGCAATTTCAAAATTGTTAATCAGGGCTTGGCTTCGTGCCTGTTCGATGGCGAATCGGGTCTGTTCATTTTGTAATTGAGAGGCTCTAAACTGACTGGATACAGTGATTTCTGAGTCAGAAATGTTTTTTAACTGATTGTCGATGTACAAAACGTCAATAAAGGGATCTTTTAAAAAATCTTTTTCTGAAAACTCAGGATCCAAGGATTTGAACTGTTCCAGCTTTGATTGGCGGATTTGGTTCAGTTCAGTGGCTTCATTTTTTAACCGGACCCATGCTAATTTGGAATTCATAATTTTGTTTATGTCTGATTTTCCAACACTGGCCGAAAAAATATGGGATTTTGAGTGTTTGTCGCCCAAGGCAATCATTTCTTGAATTTGCTGACTCTTTTTTAGCAAGAACCAAAAATCCAGCGCAGCCAAGTGGGCTGACAATACCTTTTGTCCCTCAGAATAGTGCTTAATGTTTTCGATGGTAGTTAGTCTTTCAGATTTTTCTATTCGCAGCTCATCTAATGATTTGGGCTTAAACTTTAATCCCAGGCTACTTGAGTTTTGTTTGAACTGCTCGTCGTTTTTGTCTTTTTTAATTGAATCCTCAGTGCCGACAGTTAATTCCACGGCCAGAAACGGAGACCAGCCAGAGCTATTCAGTGTGGATTCAATTTGTTTTTGGTAAAACGACTTTTCCATTTGGTTCAGCAAACGACTGGTCGATTGTGCAGATGTTGTTTGTGCAGCTAAGGTGCCTGTCAAAACAGAAAAAAAGCACCCAAGGGTTTGCAGCTTATTGAATACTGATTTTAACATATCTGGGGTTTCTGCCATCATCATCAAAGACTCCCATCAGCTCGGATTCTGAAGCAGTCTTTGACAGACCTTCCAGTTTTCCGCTGTTAAATGATCTGATTAATTCCAATGATCGACCTTTTGAGGCAGCTGAGTATTTCCAAACTGCACTGCACAGTTCCTTAGAGCATGATGTGGTCAGATAAATATCTGGGCCCACCAGTGCCATATCAGAGACTGCGAAATTATCGTAAGGTAAATTTTCTGGGAAAACTAAATTCTGCCATACTTTAATCTGCTGAGGCTCGATTATTTTAGTCAATAAAGTTTTCTGCAGATCATTAATGATTATAACACTGACCTGGTTGTTTTTCATTTTTGGCTTTTTCAAAATCATAAACATTTTGTTGTTGTTTACAAAGTGCGCTTCAATTTCCAGATCATCAGGTTTGGCATCAGAATTCACTACAGTGTTTTCAATTTCTTGCAGTTCAGACATTTGAGAATTTTTGAAAGCTTTCAATAAAGCTTTTTTGAAGTTCATTTTATATTTTAATTTAAAGTCCAGGCCTTGTCGCTCCAACACCACAAGATATTCACGATTTTTAACGGCTTTGCCTTTTTTAGAATTGCTCATTGAGGACAATAAATAAACCAAATCACCATCAACGGAAACTGACTCAAGGTCATCGACATCCTCTAGGCCCATGGCATTGAAGGTGTCATCAATAACGCCTTCTTCAGACATTAGCAGCAGGGATCTGCTTTCATCTGAAATAACTAAATATTTTTTCAGGTCGGCTAAGTACACTAAACCTGAAGGTTCGACGGCCATGTGGTCTAAAATGCTTTCCGAAATTTCCAATTTGGCTGGATCTTGAGCGGATGGCTTTTTGCTGGAGGGTGGCTGAGTTTCCGCAATGGCCGATGACATTTTTAGGATTGCCCAAAAGGGCTTTATTTGTACTTTTTCTCCCAACAAAAATTTGCCACTGTTATCCAGTGAGACTGTGATTTCTCGTCCCCAGCTAACGATGTTGGGGTTATGTAAGAGCCTTGCCGGAATATTTACTATCCTTGAACCTACGCTGACAATGGTTCCGTCAGCTTGATCTCCAGTCGCCACCGAGTCCACCTTCACCTGTTGGCCCACTTGAATTTGTGTGTGAATGTTTTCATTCACATAACCTTGCACAAAGCTTGGGTGAATGGGTGATAGTGTTAAAATGGGTGAAAAGGCAGGGACGCGTTCGCCTTTTTTAAAGTTCACAGCACCAACAACGCCGTCAACCTCTGCAAAAACATAAAGATTTCTTTTCTGAGCTTCCAGATAGGCAATTTCTTTCTTCAGTTGTTTGAGCTGCAGTACCAATGGGTCATTTTCAGATTGGTTTTCAGATTGAATGATTGAATTTAATTTTTCACGCAGTTTGAAATCAACTTCTAGTTTTTGAAGAGAATCATTTGCTTCTCGCAATCGTTGATTGATATCGGTTTGATTGACCTCGATCAGCAGTTCGCCTTTTTTGACAGTTTTTCCAGGTATGACGTGGACGGCTCGGATTTCTACGGGGTTTTCAAAATTAATGTGGGATTCTCTGGATTCGGCCACTCCCAGAAAGCTTTTAGTTTGGGTGCCCAGGTAAAGTCCTATTGTTAGCACTAAACAAATCGCACCTATCCAAGAAAAAAATAAAACCTGATTGTTGTTTTCAAAAATTTCTTCCCTAAGCACAGTTTTTAGTTTTTTAATTAAATCCATTTAAACCTCGATGATTGATTCTTGCATCGTCAGATTTAGGCCTCTTACGTTTTCCATTTTGCCAATTTCAGTGACGATGTCGTTAGTTTTAAAACCTTTTTTTAATTTTACTTGATAGGCAAAATCCAAACGGCCGCCCTGTGACATTTCCCTGATAGAAACCAGGGCAAAATTCTTACAGGTTTTTTCAATGATATTCTCGATTCTACGCTGTTCTTCGGCCTTAGTCTCAATATTAAATCTGAGCAATCCGTCAAACTGTGGCCCGGATGCAAATGATGACTTTGAAAGTATAAACACCGCAATCGAAAAACATATAGTGCCCATCACAGCAATTGAATAAGCATGCACACCACTGGAAAGTCCTGCTGCTAATGATGCAAAAATAAAAAATGTGTCTCTGGGGTCCTTGATGCTGGTTCTGAATCTCAGTAAGGATATGGCGCCAATCATGCCGATTCCTCTGGCCACATTATCGCCGATTGCTTGCATAGCTATAGCAACCACAATTGGGCAAAGAACCAAAACATGCAAAAAATTTCTGGAATAACTCAGTCCCTGAAAAGTCATGACGTAAACGACAGCAACGACAGTGCCCAGTACGAAAGACAATAAAAACGCGTAAATCACAGAAAACAAGGTTGGATTGGACATGGTTGAGTTCAATACAGAAAAATCTAACATCGATCCCCCTAATCATCGAAACTAGCTTCAACACAGGGCGTAGCATAAAAGCCCAATGACAGCAAACAGTCTGTCATGGAATCTTCCAGAATATTGTTGGGTACAAAATTTATTTCAATAAATCTTGGGCTTTTTTATTCCACGAGCTTGCAGGAAATTTTGCTTTCAATGATTTTGCAAAATCAGTGGCGCTTTCCCAAGCTGATAGTGAAATTTTCTTTCTATCTATCGGCGAACCAGGTTCCTGGCCGGTCCACATCCAGATTTTTGTGTCTTCAATTGAATCCGTATGCAAAACCGCTTTAGACAGCCCAGATTGCGCAGCAACCTCCAGATAAAGAGCTTCAGGCAAAATTTCAGTCAAATAGCCGTAATTTTTCAGTACGGGATCTAGGACTTCGATGGCTGCAACATAGTCATTTCGCTGAATTCGATAGGAGGCCACATTCAGTTGATGACGGCAATATTGTATGCGAGCGTTTTTTTGCATTTTATTAACCAGTTCTATGTATTGCCCCTTTGGAAATAATTCCAAATAACTGCGAACGCTCAGATTGTATGAAAGCTCTTTTTTGGGAACTTGGTCTGCATGCAGACCTAAAAAGTCAGCTGTTTTGACTTGGTTAAATTGAATGCCTTCATCCAAAGATCTGTGATAGGCCGCAATCAGCAGCAAAACTCTGACGGATTGTTCATTTTGACTGTGATTGTGGCGTGATAAAAATTCGTTGGCTGTGTCAGTGGCCGAGACATAGTCCCTGGCCAAAATCAGATTGATAATCGATCCAACGTACCCATAAATGTTGTGAGGCAAAAATTCCGTTGTCAGTGAATAATAGGCTTGAGCGGCCTCGCAAAAACTTTCTCGGTTTTGTGCTTTATCTATCAAGGCTAATTTTTGTTGGATGGAAAGCTCAGTATCATACTGAAAGTCCTCAACGGAGCAATCAACAACTCCAAAGTAATTGTCCAGCACCGTTAGGTCTTGATGTTTAAGTAATTGATTAATTAAATCAGTGGGCATTTTAGAGCCATTGTGACTCCAGGATAAATCCAATGCTGAGGCCGAGTAAGAAATGGCTAAGCAAAAAACAAAAACAAAATGTTTATTTATTCTCATGTTTCCCCCCAAACATTTTTTGGATACTGCCACCATCACGGAAAAATAAAAATGAATGAAAGTTTAAAATGTAAAGATTTATCAAGTGTCAAAAATTGGTACACAGTCGCGTAAAAAAAAGAAGTTCCTGAAATCCTTCAGCAAATCTGGTCGCAGGTGACTTTCTGCGCTTTTTTGAAAAGCAAAAAATTCCCGGTGAGTTTTGAAAAACAGCTTCAAATCAAAATCAACAGGTGCTGAAACTTGGCACTGTAATTGTAATGCTGGGAAAAACACGAAAATTGATTTCGTGATGGGGAAAATAAAACCACTAACCAACCTAAGGGGGAAAATGTGACAAAACACATTCTAACATCATTGTTGTTAACAGGATTAACAACAACAGCCATCGCGCAAAATGCGCCATGGGATCGCAAAGTAGATGCTACAGTTCAAATGGATATGACTGGCAAGAGCGCTAACGACTACGAACTGAATGTTCGTGGGCGAGCTATAGTGAAGTTCAATATGGTTTTAGCTAAAGGGCTAGAACTGTATGCAAAAATAAAAGCAACGCAGTTGCTGGTGAAAGACGGAGAATCACAAGATTTGACCCGTCTTGAAATTGCTCAAATCGTTGAGGACCTAAGTGTTCGATATGAATTGGGTGAAGCTTTGGGTACAACCAGAGTCGTGATGATTGCGGGTAAACAGAGAATGGCTTTTGGTCAACGCATTGATCAATTAGCTATTCCCGAAGACAGTTTGCTGTACGGAAATGGTGTCGCCGAAAATAAATATAAAATCGGTCTGACATTTTTAGTTCCAGTGAATGTTTTAGACGTGATCGAGCAAGTTGCCTTGAGTGTCTATGAAAACGGAGCTGATGATTTTGACATTGCTGATGAAAAAGGTTTGTCAGTAAAGGTCACAGCTAAAATTACCAAGGAACTTAAAGCTCAGATGTCGGCAATGACTCAAGAAACTGCTGGCAGTTCTGATAATGAAAAAAGATACAGCCTTGGTTTAGTGTATTCAAACACTGAGGGTGGGTACGAAATTTGGGCACAGGGGATTAAATTTAAAAACAATCCTGCTCATCCAAATTCAGAATACGCTGCTCAAGTGGGAGCCAGTATGAAAGTTTCAGCTGGTACAGTTGTTGTTGATTATCAATTGATTGATAACAACGCAAAAGAGCTTGGCTTGGCCTATAAATTCCAAGTCGGAAAATACCTAATGTTTGGACCAGAGGTCAGAAAAACATGGGTTTCAGGGGGCGCAGACACGACGACTTTAGGACTTAGAGCTGCTGCAAAAGTATCTCATGAGTCTGCAAGACGTGAAAAAAGAGGGACATCTAAATAATTAGTATTTAGATATGGGGAGATGGCAATTCAACACTCTTTATCATAAGAGTAGAATCGGCGGGCTTAGGTCCGCCGATTTTTTTGATAAACATCAAATTAAGAAGTGAATCTTGTTTTTTAAAATTTAAATTAATCGAAGGCGAAGCTGGCCAGTTAAAGTTTTATTGACGCTGATGCAGGACCCGGCTTTTTTATGCTGGTCAAAACGGATTTACAGATTTAGATTTGTTCTATGAGTTTATTTAATTTTGACAGTTTAAAAGCCACAGCCTTTTTACGATTTTTTACTTTTTTGAAGCTGCCATTGATTTGGTGGGTTCAGCCTTCAGTGATTGAACTGGGGCCAGATAAAACCATCATCAAGATTCCATTATCCAGAAAGACTAAAAACCATCTCAATGCGATGTATTTTGGAGCATTGTGTATTGGTGGTGAGCTGTGTGTTGCTTTTAAGGCTGTCGAAATCATTCAAAGAAGAAAACTCAAGGTTGATTTTCTGTTCAAGGATTTTCAAGCGCAGTTTTTAAAGCGAGCAGAAGGTGATGTTTATTTTGTTTGCGAACAGGGTCAAGGGGTTGAGGAGCTGATCGATCTTTGCATCAACACCAAACAACGGGAAACCAAACTGTTTCATTCTTATGCTATCGTTCCCAGCAAAAGCATGACTGAAAAGGTTGCCGAATTTCAGCTGCATTTATCGGTAAAGCAAAGAATCAAAAAATCCTAAGATGCTTTTTTTAAGATATGTCCAATCGACAATGCGAGCCAAAGTGGTGCAATCAAAATCACAAATGGTATGTGGCTTGCCAAAGAAATAAAAAATGAAACAAAAAACAGGGATGTGAATTTGTCACTGAACAGTTTTTTTTGGTCACTGCCAAACATTTCAATTTCCATTTCTTGACCCAATAATTTTGCGGTTACAAAGGAGCTCCAGGCAGCTACGACCAGAGGGCCTAAAGGCGGGAAGAAATACAGCAATAAAAACAGCGGTGAAAATAAAATCAGCAAAACAAAGTAGTACAAATTGGCTCTTAGCAACCTGAGCTGAATCAGCGATGCAGATGCAGGGATATCTGGATAATGAGTCTTCTTCAAAAAACTGACTGACCACTGCACTAAAAGCACAGAAAATACGATGGTTGAAAGTAGCCAGATCACAGGTGACAGAATCAATCCCAGCACAAAAAATGCTACAAACTTGAGCCCCCATTGATTTTCAGAAATCATCAGTGTGGCTTCATTCAGCTCCTTTTCAAACCGTGTGAAATACTGGGAAAGCCATTGCAGCAAATCAACAATCTGTGAGCTGGCAAACCAACTGGTCAAAATCCAAAAGACCACCATAATAATGCTAAATAAAAAAAGATTTTTAAGCATTTTTGGGTGAAACACATCTACAAATCCTTTAAAAAGAGCTTCAAAAATCATGCTGCCTCCTTAGGGATTTATGGGTTTATCATAGGTCCAAATTGGATTCAGACAAAATTCTGTGATTGTTTTAGATTGTGTCAGTTCGCAATCTTCGCGCCTCAGATGATGGGTGCCAATAGTGCCACGGGCGCAGACAAACAAAACGATGCCAGTGATTATCCAATTTCCAAAATGCACGTCTACGTATTCATCAGAATACCAACCGCCATTTGAATACCATGTCGCAGCTGCCATTAAAATCAAACCAACCAAAATGAAACTGGTAATTTGTATTGGATTAAAATCAGAAATATAAAAAAAGTGATTCCAAGTGTTCGCCGAAAGCACTTCTCGCGGGTGAAAACCATACCGAATTAAAAAGGTGAATCCGATAACATACAAAATAGCCATAAATCCCACTAAGAAAGAAAAAATTAAATTAGTGAGCGAAAAAATTGACGACCTTAAAAATTCCATAAAAACGGGATTCCACAAAAGCCAAATCACCGAAAAAGCAAAACCAACGACAACTAAATCAAACCTAAATCCCATAAACATAATGTGAAAAAAAGGTTCTTTAAGCTCTTCTATGGGGACTTGGTTTACGGTCAGCCAGCCTAAGTGGTTAAAAGCAATCAGGCAGCCTGCAAATATGAACCGCACTGTTGTCAGGAAAAACGCAGCTAAAAATATTCGATTTACAAAGAATGCTAACATGGTGGCCTCGGGGAGAATCGAACTCCCACATCCGAAGGATACACGATTTTGAGTCGTGCGCGTCTACCAATTCCGCCACAAGGCCACAAATTGAAATCGGATTTAAATTCATAATGTCCCAGGTTACAAGAATTAACGCGATTTTTTGAAATATCCTGTGCAAACTTCAGTGTCAGCCTAAGTTTCATATTTTTCAGTCCCCAAATCCTTTGTGCCAGTTGCGTTTAAATCCCGGTTCCATGAAAACTGCCAAGATTCAGATCAATGATTGGAAAAGCCTTGGCAATTTGCACTTTGTGCTGCCAAAACTGACCATTGTTTTGACAGGAAATTGATACAAATTACAGCTTTTAATTCTTATAAAATAGTTCCCTACTTTCAATAAGTTATTAAATTGACAAAAAGCGTTAAAATGAGTTAAGTTGCCTTATATTTTGAGAGGAGAATCTCTATGAAGCAATCAGTTCTATTAATAACTATGTTGATGCCGTTTTCTATGGCATTGGCTCAATCGTTTGATGAGGACATCAATAATGAGTTGGATCAAATGTATGATGCCAACAAAAGATCAACGAGGGTTCAATCACCAACTGCGGCAAGTCAAGTTCAGGTGAATGTGCAATCAAATCCTTCGCAATTGTCAGGTCAAACTCAGGAAAGCACAGTGAGAGTTCAAAAGCAGCCCACTACATATATAGAGGCTTCGCCTTTAACTGAAAGCCGTGCTGAAAAAATGCGTAAGGCCCGACAAGATGCCGAAGTTGCTACTGAGCAAGGCATCGTTGAAAAGCTAGAGCAGGCGCGTATCGAAGACGAGAAAAAACGTGCTGAAAGGTTGTTTGGCAACAAGTTTCAAAACGAAGAAGTTGTTCATACTCCAGCTGTAGTTGTTGCAACTCCAGTTGTTGTTAAAGAAGAAAAAGAAAATCACATAGACAAAGAAATGCTTCACAATGAAATCGTAGCTACTGTTGCGTCTATGAAGCCAGAAAAAGAGTCTGAATCCAAAAAAATGTACGTCGGTGCTTTGTTTGGTATGTCGGATTACCCAAATGCTATTAACGTAAGAGGCCAGTATTCGATGGGATTTGCTGTTGGGCAAAACTCAGAGAGCGGTTTGAATGTTGAAGGCTCTTTTATTTACTCAAACTACCAGGTTGAGCAACGTGAAGGTGCCTTCGATCCGTTCACAGGTGAATACATTCCCAGAATCACTGATATGAATCAGTACCAAGGCGCGATTGCTGCCAAGTACAGATTTTTTGAAGGCACATTGAAGCCCGTATTAGGTGGTTTGATGGCTTACACATACAGATCATTTACTGATACGCAGTTTGCTATTACTAGCGATACGACGTCTTCTCAAGCCATTGATTTTGGTTTGGTAACGGGTCTGGATTTAGATGTTGCAAAAGGTTTTTCACTAGGCGTTGATTTCAGATACATGTACAACCTTTCAAGCCGTGTGAACAAAGGCTTTCAACAGTCTTATCAGAGGATTTATCTAAGAAACGATACCCCAATTGAAAAAATCAATTACTATGTATTGGGTATAGTGGGTAAGGCGACTTTTTAAAGTTGTGACAAATATTTAAAGTTTGGCATAATGGCCTGATGAAATTTATTTTATCAGGCCTTTTGTTTTTTGGAGCCCTGTCTGCCCAGGCAAAAATAGTGACCCGATCTGTGGGTGTTGTGGGTAAAAACGTGATCACATCCAGACAGGTTAAAATCAGTTTTTATATTGATAAAGCTCTGACTTTTGAAAACACTCCGGTCAATAAAATACCTAAAACGGGTTGGGGGCTGGATGAGCAATCAGAGCCTTTTAAAAAACAACTCAATCAAAAAATGCTAGAAATGATGGTCAATGAAGAGGCCGAGAATTTTTCAGTGGCTCACATTGAAAAGGAAATCATCAAAGACAAATCTAAAAAAGCCATTGCTATTTTAAAGCCCATTGAGGCCTGGAAGGATTTGGAAGTCGAAGAATCCGAGGTCGAATCCATTATTAATTTAAAATACAGGACTCGGGCCTTTTTAAAATTTAAGGCCGAAACTGCCAATCAGGTTATTTCTGATGAAGAGGGGCGCAGTTATTATGAAAGAAATCAGGTTAAATTCAGCGGTTTGCCCTATGACCAAGTTAAAGGCACAATTAAGGAATTTTTAAGACAAGAGCAAACCCAGGAAAAGCTAAAGGATTGGTTTGAGGTTTTAAAGCGCAAATACAAGGTTAAAAATCTTGATAACAATCCGTAGTTTTAAGCCTTCAGACACCGATGAAATTCTTAAGATTGCCCAGGTTCTGAACTCGCCGGCTTCAGACTGGAGCGAAATCACCTTAAGGGCTTGGTTGAAGAAACAAAAATGCCTGGTTTTTTGGGATCAGTTTATAAAAGGATTCGTCATCTACTCGTTGCAAGATAAGGTCAGCGAGATTTTGGCATTTGCAGTCAATCCCCAGTGTCAAAGGCAGAGGATTGGCAAGGCTATTTTTGAACAATATTTAAGTATAATCAAAAACTTAGATGCTATTGATGAAGTCTGGCTTGAACTGCATGTGCTTAATACGGGAGCTCAGATTTTTTATCAAAATTTAGGCTTTGTGAAAGTGGGCGAAAGAAAATCTTACTACTCTGATGGTCAATCGGCCGTATTAATGAACTTTAGATTGTAAGTGCTTGCTTAGACTCATGAAGATTGGTATCCAATGGCCCTTGGGTGGGCTGGAGACAGCCCACTTTTTTTTGGTGCAGGGAACATTTTGTTAAAAGAAGAAACAATAAAGAAAATCGAAGAATTAGCAGATCAAGTGGCCTCACGCGAGGGCTGCGTTTTATATGACATCGAATTTTTGAGTTTGGGTCAGGGTCGAACTTTAAGGGTGACCATTGACCGCGAAGGTGGGATAGGGGTCGAAGATTGCGCGAGGGTTTCAAGAGGTTTGAATTTGCTGTTGGATGTTGAAGACACAATACCTGGGGGTAATTATCACTTGGAAGTGTCTTCACCTGGGTTGGATCGCCGCTTAAAAAAGCAATGGCACTTTGAAAAGGCAGTGGGTCAAAAGATTTGGCTTAAGTTGGACCAGAGTATTGAACAATTGGGAATTGAAGCTCAGGAAGTTAATAAAAATTCTAAACAGCTCAATGGTTTTATTGAAGCTGTGGTTGAAGGCAAAGTTGAAATACGTTTTGAAGTAGAGAAGATCAAAATTCCACTTAAAGCGATTGAAAAGGCAAAGTTAGTTTTTGACTTTAAAGAGACTAAAAAACCAAAGAAGAAATTAAACTAAAGGAAAGTTTATGGCAGAAAATATGTTTTCAGAATTGGCGCGAGTGATTGAACAGGTTGGTAAAGATAAAGGTATCGACCGCCAGGTTGTGGTTGAGGCCGTGACACAGGGTATGTTGGTTGCCGCTCGCAAAAAATACGGAACTTACCGCGACATCGAAGCTTCTTACAACGAAGACAGTGGTGAAGTGGAATTGTTTGAATACAAAGAAGTCGTTACCAAAGAAGCCTTTGTTGATGAAGAAGTCGAAATCACAATGGATGACGCTTTAAAGTTGGATCCCGCAGCTCAGTTGGGTGATTCAATTGGTATAAAGTTGGAAAGTGGTGACTTGGGAAGGATCGCAGCCCAAACGGCCAAGCAAATCATTTTGCAAAAGGTCAGGGATGCTGAGCGAGAAATTATTTTTAATGAGTTTGAACAACGTAAGGGTGAAATTGCTTCCGGCATCGCCAGACGGGTTGAAAGAGGAGCCATCGTTGTGGATTTGGGGCGAACAGAGGCCTACATTCCGCCACGTGAACAAATACCTGGAGAAGTGTACAAACCGGGCGACAGAATTCAGGGTTATTTGTCTGAGGTTAGACAAACCACCAAGGGGCCTCAGATTATCATGTCCCGAGCCGATGAAAGATATTTAATTAAATTATTTGAAATGGAAGTTCCTGAAATTTACGAAGGCATCGTCGAGGTCATGGCTGCTGCCCGAGAACCTGGGCAAAGAGCAAAGATCGCTGTGAAAACCAAAGATCAATCAGTTGATCCGGTGGGCGCTTGTGTTGGTATGAAGGGAACCCGGGTTCAAAATATAGTTCAAGAATTACGTGGTGAAAAAATTGATATCGTTCCATGGGATGAGGACGTCACAAGATTTGCTTGCAATGCTTTAGCACCCGCTGAAATTTCAAGGGTCTTTTTGGATGAAGAAAACAAAGAGCTTGAAGTCGTCGTTCCTGACAGTCAGCTCAGTTTGGCCATTGGTAAAAAAGGTCAAAATGTTCGCTTGGCATCAAAGCTTGTGGGTTGGAAGATTGATATTATCTCTGAATCTGCAGCCTCTTCTAGAACCGCTGAATCTATTTTTAATCTGATGTTGATCCCAGGTATGAGCGAAACTATGGCTCAAAATATTTTTCAATCAGGATTTGGAAGCTTTAAATCTGTAGCTGAAGCTGCGGCCGAAGAAGTTCTAACCATCCCAGGTTATGACAATCCTGAAAAAGCTGAAAAGCTGATTCAAGACGCAAAATCTGTTGTTGAAAAATACGAAAAAGAGGGGATTCCAGTTCCGATTTCCCCAGCTGCGCAAGCTACGAAAACTGCTTCTGATGCTAAATCACAGGCAGACCTCAGATTAAAACAAGAACTTGAAAAATTAGAATCTGGGGACAGAGAATAGTTACAACATTGAAAAACACAGTAAAAGGAGAATGAGTGTCTAATCCAAAGGTTTTTGAATACGCTAAAGAAATCGGTATGACTCCGCTGGCACTGATGGAAAAAATCAGAGAGTGGAAATTGCCGGTTAAATCTCATATGGCTGAATTGGAGCCTGAGTTGCTTTCGGCGCTTAAAGAAAAATTGGAAGGATCAGATACTAAAAAAGATTCTGGGGCCAAAAAAACAGCCACTCGCAAAAAAACTGAAGCGGCTCCTGCTAAAAAAGCGGCCGTAAAAACGGCAGCTACCAAAGCCCCAGCAGCCAAACCTGTGGCTCCCGTTGCAAAAACAGTAACTAAAACGGCAGCCAAGGCAGTTGATGCAATATCCGCATCCACTGTTGTTCGCAGAAAAGCAAAAACTGATGAGGTAAAACCTGAAGTTGTTGAAGCTGCAGTTCAGCCAGCTGAAGTTGTTGAAAAGGTTGAAGAGGTTTTAAAGCCTGCAGAAAAAACTGTTGAAAAGTCAGTTAAACCTGCAGCCGCTGAAGAACCTGAGAAAAAAGTTGCGACTCCTGCTCGTAAGAAAGAAGTCGCAATCGGAGCCAGTGGAATTTCCAGTGATGCTCCTGTTCAAAAGAGAAATATTATCGGCAGAATGGATTTAAGTCGGGTTTCAGCACCTGCTGGTAGCCAACAATCAAAGGACCGCAGGGGCCCAGCACCTCAGGCTGGTGGCAACCGACCTAAGGGCCACGTTAGAGCCGGATTTTTTCAGGCAGCACCCACAGTGCCCGAGGTTCCTGCAGAAGAAGATGATTATTCAAAACGGAAAGATGACAAGCGAAGGGTTAAAACACTGAATGAAGGTGGCCCAGCAAAGCCCGCTGAAGAAGGTGCATTACAGCACTTTGATGCTTCTGAATTCAGAAAGCGCGAAATGGTCTTTCAACCCAAGAAGAAAAAAAATCTTCTCAGCAGGCCTGCCATGCAAACACAGATTACAAAACCCAAGGCCTCAAAACGTATAGTTAAAGTCAATCAAACCATGAAAGTGGCTGACTTAGCTGTCGCTATGGGAGTTAAAGCCCCTGAGCTGATCAAAGTATTGATGAAAAATGGTGTCACGGCGATGATTAATACCTCGTTGGATTTTGATACCATTGCATTGATAGTTCAGGATTTTCATTTCGAAGCACAAAACGTTTATCAAACAGCCGAAGAATTAATTGCCAAGACCACTCAGTCAGAAAACGTAGAAAAGGTTTTAAGACCTCCAGTTGTCACCGTTATGGGACACGTGGATCATGGTAAGACTTCATTATTAGATGCAATCAGAAATGCCAAGGTTGCAGCCGGAGAAGCCGGTGGTATCACTCAGCACATCGGTGCCTACCAGGTTAAGCGGGATGATGGCTCTGTAATCACATTTCTAGATACTCCCGGTCACGAAGCTTTCACTTCCATGCGTGCCCGTGGTGCCAATGTAACTGACATTGCAATTGTTGTTGTTGCTGCTGACGATGGTGTTATGCCTCAGACGGTGGAAGCCGTCAGTCATGCCAAAGCTGCCAATGTTCCAATAATAGTTGCAGTTAACAAAATGGATAAGCCAGGCGCAAATCCTGATAGAATTAAAAAACAATTAACTGAATACGAAATTGTTCCCGAGGAATGGGGCGGACAAACGATTTTTGTGAACGTCTCTGCTGTTAAGAAAACAGGGATAGATGAATTGCTTGAGCAAATCATGTTGGTTACCGAAGTTTCTGATTTAAAAGCAAGTCCTTCATTGCCAGGTACTGGAATCGTGATCGAGTCCAAACTGGAAAAAGGCAGAGGACCCGTGGCCACATTGCTGGTCAAAGATGGAACTGTAAGGGTTGGAAATTTTGTAGTTGCTGGGATTTGTAAAGGTAAAGTTCGAAGTCTTACAAACGATAGGGGCGAAAAAGTAAACGAAGCTCTTCCAGGAGCACCTGTGGCCTTGTTGGGATTAGACGACGTGCCGGCTGCCGGTGACAGATTTGATATTGTCGCTGACGAAAAAACAGCCGAAGAAGCGGTCAGAATGAGAAGAGAAAAAATTCTTAAAGACAAAACAGTGACTACTAAAATGTCCCTTGAGGAGATTTTTTCTAAGGTCAAACAAGGTGACGTCAAAGAATTATCGGTTATTTTGAAAGCCGACGTTGCGGGATCTTTGGAAGCCATTCAGGGCATGTTCTCTAAATTATCAACACCTGAAGTTAAAGTCAGAATCATACATTCAGCAGTCGGCGGGATCACAGAATCAGATGTCTTGTTGGCGTCCACGGCCAAGGGAATTGTGGTTGGGTTCAATGTCAGACCAGACGGTGGCGGCTCGCAAGAGGCTAAACGTCTTGGGGTTGATGTTAGGACTTACACCATTGTTTATGAGTTAATGGATGAAATGAAAAAAGCCATGCAGGGTCTGTTGACTCCAGATGTGGTTGAAAAAGTCATGGGTAGAGCCGAAGTCAGAAACACCTTTGGTGTTCCAAAAATCGGAACCATTGCTGGTTGTGCCGTACTGGATGGAAAGATTCAGAGATCTAACTTGGCTAGACTTATTCGTGACGGAAAAATTGTTTACGAAGGTAAGATTTCATCACTGAGACGATTTAAGGATGATGCCAAGGAAGTTCAACAGGGCTTTGAGTGCGGTATCGGTATTGAGAACTTTAACGATGTTAAAGTCGGCGATGTGATTGAAACTTTTGTAAAGGAAGAAGTCGCCAAAGAACTGGGATTATAAATTTAAAAGATTAGATCAGTGATTTAAAACTTTCTTAAAAGAGGTTTGCGTGCAAAAAGATTCAAAACGCGTACAACAGGCTGAAAGCCAAGTGCAACAGATCGTTGCTAATTATCTGTTACGAGGTTGCCGACTGCCTTTAAAGGGCATAGTGACAGTTTCAAAAGTTAAGATGCCAGGTGATCTCAAATCAGCAAGGGTTTTCATTAGCGTTTTAGGAAGTGCTGAAGATTTAGAAACTAGCCTTGGAGCTATTAATGATGAAAGAGTTCAGATTCAAAGACATCTGTCTAAAGAACTCCCGATGCGGTATTGTCCCGTATTGAGTTTTCACTCTGACGAGACGACTGAATACATTCTAAAAATTGAATCACTATTGAGTCAGATCCATTCACCCAACCCACAGTAGGAAATCCTATGAATTTTAATGGTTTGTTATTGGTGAACAAACAGGCTGGCCCTACCAGTCATGATATTGTTGCTGGTGTCAGAAAAATTTTACGAACTAAAGAAGTCGGCCATTGCGGAACATTGGATCCAATAGCTTCTGGATTATTAGTTTTGACCTGTGGTGAAGCGACAAAATTATCTCAGTACATCACTGACGGAAATAAAAAGTATTGGGTCAGGATGCAGTTGGGTGTTGAAACTGACAGTTACGATGTGACTGGGAACGTAGTGAATGAAACAGACGTTACCGAATCAGAGGAAGCCATAAGAGATTCGATACTGTCTATGCAGGGAACTTTCGACCTGGAAGTTCCAATATATTCTGCCATCAAAAAAAACGGCAAAAAGCTTTACGAATACGCTCGAGACGGTAAAGAAGTTGAGCTTCCTAAAAAAGTGATGAAATTTTGGGATTTAAAAATAAGCTACTTTGAAAATCCAATTATTGAATTTGAAGTTTCATGTTCAAAAGGCAGTTATATCAGATCTCTGGTCAGCCAAATCGGTAAAAAACTGGGTTGTGGGGCAACCATGACAGCTTTGGAAAGGGTTTCATCTGAGCCTTTTGATTTAGATAAAGCCATCAGTTTGCATGATCTGCATGGAATCAGCAGTCTGGTTAACACAGAAGCCTATGTTAAAATCGAAGAAGCCTTGCCCAATGTTAAAGTTTTTAAAGTTTCTGGATTTGAAGAGCAGCTGCTAAAAAACGGTCAGATTGGAGCTACTCTAAGAACCGAATTGATCAGGGGATTTGATCCTAAAAACGATGAATTTGTGCAAATTCAATCATCGACCTCAGGAAGACTGCTGGCGATAGTGGGTCTTGATCAACAAAAGGGATTTTATCTGAAAAGAGTCTTTAAATATTAACAGGTAAGCATTGACCAAATGTTTGAAATAACGATAGAAAAGCCTATTCGAGTTTACCGACAGCCATGACGGTAAATTGGAATCAATAAACAACTGAAAGAACATTGTAAAACAATGTAAAAAAAGGAGACTTTAATGGCGGTCAAAAAAGCGCAAAAAGAGCAAATCATTAAGAAATTCCAACGAGCCAATCTGGACACTGGATCATCAGAAGTTCAAGTGGCCCTGTTGACTGCAAAAATCAATGAAATGACAAATCATTTCAATGAACACAAAAAAGATTTTCACGGCCGCAGAGGAATGATGAAAGCCGTAAATCAAAGAAGAAAATTGTTAGACTATTTAAAAAGAACCAATCTTAAAAGGTACTCCGATTTGTTGGGTGAATTGGATATTCGTAAATAGCCAAAGCATTTTAACAAGAAATCATACAGTAAGGAGTGCGAATGAAGACAACAGTGACGACCTCAGTAGGAGGAAAGCAAATCACTATCGAAACGGGACGATTAGCAAAGCAAGCTAATGGTTCAGTGCTAGTGAGCAGCGGTAATAACATCGTTTTGGTGACAGCGGTGGCTGATCGTGAGGCCAGTGACGGAGATTATTTTCCGTTGATGGTTGAATACCAAGAAAAATTTTATGCCACAGGTAAAATCCCAGGTGGTTATTTTAAACGTGAAGGTAAACCAACAAACGATGCAGTTTTAACTGCTAGGTTGATTGACAGACCTATCAGACCTAAATTTCCTGAAGGGTATATGAATGACACTCAGGTCGTGGCAACGGTGTTGTCAGCCGATGGTGAATTTCCGGTTTCAATGTTAGCCAGTGTTGGCGCATCAGCGGCTTTACATATCAGCGACATTCCGTTTTTGGGACCAGTTGCTTCTGTATTGGTTGGCAGGATTGATGGACAGTGGATTGCCAATCCGTCTCCTTCACAGCTTGAACGATCTGATTTAGACATAGTTGTTGCTGGAACCAAGCAAGGTATTTTGATGGTGGAAGGTGAAACTAAGTTTGTTTCTGAAAGCGATATGCTGTCAGCATTAAAATTTGGTCATCAGTCTTTGGAACCTTTGTTGAACGCACAAGATGAGCTGCGTGAAAAAACTGGTTCAAAAGCAAAAATGAAATTTGAAGCTAAAAAAATTGATGAAACTGCCAAAAAAGAAATTGAAGGCGTGTTGACTCCTATTTTGGAAAAAGCATTTAAAACCAAAGATAAAGGTGAAAGGTATCAATTGTTTGATACTGCAAAAAACACAGCTTTTGAAAAAGTATTAGCGCCAATTGCAGATGATAAATTGAAGTCTCAAAGGCAAAAAGAAATTTTAGTTATATTGGAAGATTTGAAATACAAAATTGCTCGAAGCAATATTTTAAATCAAAGCTACCGTATTGATGGTCGTAAATTAAATCAGGTCAGACCGATTGCTTGTGAAGTGGGTTTGTTGCCAAGAACTCACGGCAGTGGATTGTTCACACGTGGGGAAACTCAAGTGTTAGGTACTGTGACATTGGGCACTGGTGACGATGAGCAAATGATTGATTCACTGATGGGAATGCAAAAACGTAAATTTTTACTGCATTATAATTTCCCTCCTTTTTCTGTGGGTGAAACCGGCAGATATGGTGGTCAAGGACGTCGTGAAATTGGTCACGGGAACTTGGCTGAAAGAGCTATCAAGGCCGTGTTACCAGATTTTGAAAAATTCCCTTACACAATCAGAATTGTTGCCGAAGTTTTGGAATCTAATGGATCCAGCTCAATGGGAACAGTTTGCAGTGGAATTTTAGGATTATTGGATGCGGGTGTCCCTATTAAGGGAAATGTAGCCGGTATTGCCATGGGTCTGATTAAAGAAGGCGATAAAGTTGCCGTATTAACGGATATTTTAGGTGATGAAGATCATTTAGGTGATATGGATTTTAAAGTTGCTGGTACAGCGGCTGGGATCACTTCAGTTCAAATGGATATCAAAATTGATTCAGTTTCTTTCGCTGTGATGGAACAAGCTTTGGCTCAGGCTAAAGAAGGCCGTCTGCATATTTTAAGAGAAATGGAAAAAGTGATTTCAAGTCCACGGGGACAGATTTCACAATTTGCTCCTAGAATTGAAACCATCAAGATTCATCCAGATAAAATCAGAGAAGTTATTGGTGCTGGTGGTAAAGTCATTCGTGGAATCACTGAATCTACAGGTGTGAAAATTGAAATCGAAGACGATGGAACTATTCACATTGCAGCTTCAGATCCTGAAGCGACTCAAAAAGCCATTGCAATCATCAATGACATTTGTGCAGAAGCTGAAGTTGGAAAAACCTATAAGGGTAAAGTCGTTAAAATTGCTGACTTTGGAGCCTTTGTAGAGATTTTGCCAAACACTCAGGGTCTGTTGCACATATCTGAAATCGCCCATGAAAGAATCAGAAGCGTGGGGGAAGTATTACAAGAAGGCGAAACCATCGACGTTAAGGTATTAGACGTTGATAGAGCTGGCAGAATAAAATTGTCTAGAAAAGTCTTGCTCGAAAAACAATAATGGCAAAATTTGACAGAACAGTGCTGGATAGCGGTGTGAGAGTGGTTACAGAAAATCATTCTCACACAGAAGCCGTTTCCATAGGCATTTGGGTTGAACGGGGTACTCGGGATGAACCAAAGGGTCTGGGTGGAATCTCCCATTTGCTAGAGCACATGGTTTTTAAAGGTACAAAAACCAGATCAGCCTATGAAATCGCTAAATCATTAGAAGAAGTCGGTGGTGACCTGAATGCGTTCACCACACGTGAATACACTTGTTATCATGCAATGGTTCTTAAGGATTATTGGGAAAAGGCCTTAGACGTCCTGTCAGATTTGGTTCTGAATATGGATATGGGACCCAGAAATTTTGAATTGGAAAAATCTGTGATTTTGCAAGAAATCACTATGTCTGATGATGAGCTGGATGAACTGATTTATGACTTTTTTTTGGAGGAAGGTCTCAAAGGCCATTCACTGGCCAAGCCTATCCTGGGAACAGTTGAATCGATCCAAGCGATGACCCGACAAAAAGTAAATAGTTTTTATAAAAAAGCCTACAGCCCTGCCAGCATTATTGTTTCGGCAGCTGGCAATATTGGACACAAAGAAATTTCTGAAAAAACTCAGAAGCTTTTTAGAAAAGGTAAAAGAAGTTTTCATACCAAGCTGTCCAGAAGGCCTCCGTTGTTTAAGGGTTTTAGAAAGACCAAGGAAAAGCCCACTGAACAAACACATATGTTGGTCGGGTTATCCAGTACTAGCTTTAAGAACTCACATCGGTTTGAAGCTTTTGTTTTGAACGCACTTTTGGGCGGAGGAATGACCTCGACACTGTATCAAAGTGTGCGTGAGCGTAAGGGGCTGTCCTACACTATTTATTCTTTTTTAAATACCTTTGTTGATTTTGGTTTGTTGACTGTTTATGCGGCCAGCGAGCCTAACAATATGAAAGATATTTTTACTGAAGTCACAAAGCAGATGCAGGGTATAGACAAACTGATAAATAAAAAATCGATTGAAATGTTTAAGACCCAAGTGATCGGCAGTTTAAAATTGGGCGCGGATGATGTTGAAAATCGTATGCAATCATTAGGTGTTAATGAAATGGTTTTTAGAAAATACAAACCGGTCGATGAGATTATTTCAGAATTAAAAGCAGTCAGTGTCAGCTCGATGCATGATTTTATGCACGAATATTGGGATTTAAAAAACGTGGGCGCTTATTTGATGGGTGCAAAAGTCAAAGAAATGGAAGATTGGTTTTTAGATTGGGATTTTAGCAAGAAAATCAGAAAATAGAGGGAGGCATTGTGGGGACAGTATTAAAGGTTACAAAATTAGCTCATTTTAAAGGTGAACTGCCAGCCTATCAGTCAAAAGGGGCCAGTGGGTTTGATGTTAGAGCGCAGTTGTCAGAAAAACTTATTCTTAAACCAGGTCAAAGATCTCTGATCCCAACAGGATTGAGTTTTGAAATTCCTTTGGGAATGGAAATTCAGGCGAGGCCTCGCAGCGGATTGGCTATTAAAAATGGAATTTCATTGGTGAATTCACCTGGAACTATTGATGCTGATTTTCGCGGTGAGGTTAAAATTATTTTGATTAATCTGGGACAAGAGGATTTTGTGATTAATGATCAAGATCGCATTGCTCAGCTGGTTGTTACACCCATTGTGCAAGTCGATTTCAAATTGGTGGAAGTTTTGACTGAAACCGAGCGTGGTGCACATGGCTTTGGTTCAACCGGCGTCTAATAGGTAACATCTAGCCCACTTGGCTGTGCGGTTATTTTCTGAAACCAGATTTTGTATTTTCAAATGTTTCTTTATTTTATACCTTGTGAATACATTTGCGAGCGCGCATGGCATATCTCGTGATGCGTAAATGAAAAGATAATTTTTTTCACTATTTTTAGACACTCGCTAACGGCCGCGGGCTCATCTCTCGTGTTGAGTCATTTTATAAAAGCAATCTTTTTGCTTTTATAAAATGACTCAACACCAGATATGCCCCGCACGCTCGCTGCATGTGTCTAAAAACAGTAAAAACAAATTATCTTTGTATTTATGCAATACGAGAGATGAGCTTGCGGCCGTTAGCAAGTATTCACAAGGTATAAAATAAAGAAACATTTGAAAATACAAAATCTGGTTTCAGAAAATAACCGCACAGCCAGGCAGGCGAGTTATTGTTTTTACGACAGAATTTTATTTGTTGAGTTCCACCATAGGGGCTTTGTCGATTTTGGATTCAAACTTTTCTTCAAGCCGTAACGATTTGATCTGGCCAGCTATCCAAACCGCAAACAAGACTCCGTAGGCGGCTCCTACTATCCTGAAGGCCCATTTTTTCTCGACACCAAAGTTTTCGTGGATTCCAACAATGGTGATAAAGCATGAAAAAAGCAGACCAATCAAAGTAACAGGGGCGATGACCTCTGCAAGCACTTGAAAAAATATCAGAGGCAGGTTTGCAAAAAACAACAGAACAAAAAGCTTTTTAAAATCCACTGTTTTATTCAGGAAAACCTGCAGACTGTAATAGAAAAAAACACAAGAAGTTAAAATCATCAATAAAGTCAAAATGGGATTGGAGATGATGCTCAAGACAGCAATCAGAGAGCTACCGATAATTAAGTTTTTTAAAAAACCTGATAAGGCTGATAAAACACAAATACTGATCAAGACCCTTCGCCATGACCAATCGGGAATAAATTTTACTTGTTCTATGGGATGTCTCAAAAATTTGAGGATGGACTCGCAGGTGTCCCTGATGTCGTTGTTTTTAATAAAGCTTAAATCCATAGATTATTAAAAGTTTGTTACAAGACTCAGACCTAAATCAATAGAATTCTTATCGACTGTGTCTGAAATTAAGGCAGTTCGAGTGCCTAAATCAAAAATGAAGCTTAAATACTGACTCAGAAAGGCTTCTGCTCCAATAAAGAGCACTCCGGTGGGTGTGGAGCTGTCCACGAAAATATTATTGAGATTGTCAGATATGCGTAAATAACGAGTTCCCAATCCCATTCCCAATCTGTATCCCATTTGGTTTTCCAGTTTGTCTTTGAACAGAACTGTTAAATCATATTCGCGAAGACTTCTGATTTCGGAAGCCGAAGTGGTTTGACCAAAGTTTCTTATCACGATTTCTGTGGCCCAGTTCTGTGAAAACAAATCCAAACCCATCGAAAGCTGAAATCCCGATTGTTCTTTGATAAAAGTTTTATCTAGCATTTTTATTTTGTTGGCTGAAGCCAGTGCTCCAAAGCCCACATGAATCTTGATCGAGTCTAATGATTCATTGGCATAGTAAGATTGAGTGCGTTTGCTTCTGCTGGTTAATTCATTCAGAAGGTCATCGTAACTTTGCTCTTGGTAATCCTGCGCCTGGACCTGGGTCCAGCTGAAAGCAGTCATCAGAATCAGAATCGCTTTTTTAATTGTGGACTTGTATGTACTCATACCAAGATTGTAACAAAAAAAGCCCCATCAACAAAATCAGCAATGGAATCCTAGACCAAATCTTTGCTACAATAAATTGAGATGGCAAAAAAAGGCAGTTTGATTAGTGTGTTTGACAGTGTTTTGAATCGGACACGATGCTATTGCGCCTTTTGCAAATCAGAACGAACTATCTACAAAAAAAAGTCAGTATCAGCGGTGAATTTTGCAGTTTCTTTTTTGGGGGCTGTGAGCATTATGTATGTGCTTTTCAGAGAAATTCATCCCATGGGATTGATCATTTGGGCGGTGTTTGCCTTGGTGTCAGAGTTATTTGTCAGCATGAGATGGCGGATTTCGATGGTCTGTAAAAACTGTGGATTTGATCCCATTTTGTATTTAAAGGAACCAGAAAAAGCAGCTGTAAAAGTCAAATTAAAGTTAGATGAGCGTAAAGCAAGGCCAGAAACAATTTTAGCGAATCCGCTAAAGCTACCAACAATTTCTAAACACAGAAAAGAAGTTTTAGAAAAATCAAAGAAAACTCAAAAAGGTTCGATGATTTCGCGCCAAGTCTGATTGAAAATTTCAGATTCTCGTGATCCACTGTCAATCAGAGTGAAAACATTAATTATCATCCCAACTTATAATGAAAAAGAAAACATTCTACTGATCATTGCAGAAATCAGAAAACTGCAACCATCCTACAGTATTTTAGTTGTTGATGATAATTCGCCGGATGGGACGGGTCAGCTGGTTAAAAATCTGCAAGATCCTCAGGTTCATTTATTGGCGCGAGCTAAGAAAGACGGCTTGGGTAGAGCCTATGTGGCAGGTTTTGAATGGGGTGTTAAAAATGGATTTGAAATTTTAGTTGAAATGGACGCGGACTTTTCACACAGACCCATGGATTTAGGTAAAGTCGTTGCTGCTGCGACTGAGAATGATTTTGCAATTGGATCCAGATATGTTCAGGGTGGTAGCACTGTGAATTGGGGGTTGTTTAGAAAGCTGATCTCGAAAGCCGGTGGAATTTATTCCAGATTGATTTTGGGATTTCCCATCAATGATTGGACCGGGGGATTTAATGCTTGGCAAACAAAGGTTTTAAATAAAATTGGCATAAATGAAATTCAATCCAATGGTTACAGTTTTCAAATCGAACTTAAATACCGCGCTTTAAAAGCTGGTTTCAAAGGTGCCGAGACACCTATCGTCTTTGAGGAAAGACGACTTGGAAAAAGCAAAATGTCCCTAAAAATTGTGATTGAGGCCCTTGTGCGTGTATGGCATTTAAAATTCAAAATAGTTTAACATTTTTATTTTTGAGTTTGATTTTTATTGGCAGCGCTGTCAGCGCACAATCAAAAAAGTTTGCCGTATATAAGGCAAAAATAGTCAATAATGGAGCTGCTGTTTACAAGAATGCCGATTTTGATGCCCCTGTATTAACCTATGTCAATGCAGGACGTGAGTTTGAGATTTCATCTAAGATTTTTAACGGCGCTTTTTATCGAATCAAAGTCAGTAACAAAGTCATTGGGTATATTGCCGACACGGATATCAAACCCTTAAATTTACCCAAGCGGAAAAAAGAAACCAAAAATCAACCTGAGGAAGTCGCCAAGGCTCAGGAAAAGAGTGAAACCAAAGACAGAAATTCCAAAAGGCCTTATACGCTGACCCGATTTATTGGATTGCAATACAGCTACCTGAATTACCGTGAAGAAACCATGACACTTAAGCCGACAGCTGGGCTGGGATTTTACGGTCTGAAAATGTCGGGGCCCGACATTGTTGTTGAAGGTGAAATGACGACAGAATTAAATTTTTTGTATCATCCAGGAGCTCCAAAGTATTACGAACTGGGGACGAGAAAGCCCGCTGGGGGATGGATTTTTATAGGCAATTTTTTATTTTCTACGGTGTTTCCCCAGTCAAAAGACACGATGTCATTTTTTGGATTTGGCCCTCAATTTAAGTATTCAAAGTTTAATGTTGAAATGGCGGTTAATGGACGTGACAAAAATTATTCAATGGATGATATGGCGTTTGGAGCCGCATTTAATTTGGGTGTTGGAGTTAAGTTGGGCAGCGTGTCGTTGCGCGGCGAAATCCAGTATTTTTGGGAGCAAATGCATTATTACGGCCTAGCAACCTCGCTGCAATTGCCGTTTTAGTAATATCTATTAATAAAGAGTCTGTGGGGAAAATTCATCAATTAGAGTCATCAGTAATTGATCAGATCGCAGCCGGGGAAGTTGTCGAGAGGCCTTCTCATATGCTGAAGGAACTGATCGAAAACTCACTGGATGCCGAGGCTCAAAAAATCATTATCGAAATCACTGATGGGGGAAGATCTGTCAAAGTAACCGATGATGGTATCGGTATGGAATCTGAAGATTTGCAAAGGTGTTTGTCCAGGCATTCCACCAGTAAAATTCAAAACTCAGAAGATTTGTGGAAGCTGAAGACCTTTGGTTTTAGAGGAGAGGCTCTGTCAAGCATCAGCAGTGTTTCAAAAGTCAGATTGAAAACCAGAACACAAGATGCTGATTCAGGTTTTCAGTTAGATAGCGATTTTGGCTCGCAATCAAATATCAAGTCCACATCAACTGTGCCAGGCACCGTTGTAGAAATTAATAATTTATTTGAAAATGTTCCAGCCAGATTAAAATTTTTAAAATCTGCTAGCGCTGAAATTCAGCAAATGAAACAGGTGATCAAGGCCACAGCCCTGTCCCACCCAGAAGTGGAATTTAAACTGTTGATTGAAGGGCGGCTTGAGTATTTTTGGAAATCAGCTGAATCCAGATCTGAGAGGGTCAAGCAGGTTTTGGATCTGCAGCAACCCATAACCCTGACACATTCAGAGCAAGGAATTAAAATCGAAGCCGTGATCGCTGAGCCAAGATTTGCAGCAAAGACCTCTAAAAATATCTGGTTGTTTGCTCAGAATCGGTGGATTCAGGATAAGTCCTTGATGGCGGCTATTTTTGAAGGGTTTCGAACTTTTCTAATGCAAGGTGAATACCCTCAGTGTGTGGTTTGGATCGAAGTTGATCCTGAGTCCATTGATGTTAACGTGCATCCGACTAAGTCTGTGGTGAAGTTTCAAGATCCTCAAGCTGTTTTCAGAAGACTGTATCACCTAATAAGCTCGCACCTAAGATCACCCAAAGCTGACAATACCGATCGCAAAATCCAACAGAATAAAGCAGAAAGCTTTGTTCCTGGTGAACCCAAACCTGTTGAGTCACATCAGCAAATGGATTGGGGAATTAATGACACTCAAATTAAAAAAGTCAGCTTTCAAGCTTTCAACAGTGACCCAAAAAATAATGTCAGTGCTCATTTTGACATTAGAAGTCTGGAAGAATTAAGGCCTAACGCCACTCCAGATAAAGTAAATTCTGAATCAAATGTTGATGGTGAGTTCTGGTCAAAACTGCAGGTCATCGGACAGGTTCATTTGACTTATATTTTGGCGCAATCGGCTGAAAAAATGTTTTTGATTGATCAGCATGCTGCCCATGAACGGGTTGGTTATGAAAAGCTCTGGCAGGGGTGGCGGTTGCAGAATATGGAATCGCAGCAATTGCTGATGCCCATTGTGGTTGATTTAGATACGGGCGATTGTGAAGTTTTAGCCGAGCATCAAAAATCATTTAACAGATTGGGTTTGTTTTTTGAAATATTGGGGCCTTCCAGTTTGGCTGTGACGGCGATTCCGTCATTGTTGTTTGATGGAATTGTTCCCAAGGTGATGGCCGAAGCCGTCGAGAAGATTAAATCCTTTGGTGTCAGTTTTGAATTTGAAAAAACTTTGTCGGAAATTTTTGCGACGATGTCTTGTCATTCTGTGATCAGAGCTGGGCATTCAATGAGTCTGCAAGAAATGCAGGCTCTGTTAAAGGAGATGGATCGATTTCAAGGATCAAGCTATTGTCCCCACGGCAGACCCGTTTGGATTGAATGGGATTTTAATTTTATTGAAAAAGAATTTGGCCGTAAGCTGTAATATTCAAAATTGATTTTCAGGAGCAGGTATCAAAGTCGTTTTTATTTCGGGCCCGACGGCCTCAGGCAAATCCGAACTGGCGTTTAAAATCGCCGAAAAAACAGATGCGGCAATCATCAACAGTGACAGCTTGCAATTTTATAATCAATTGAGCGTGGGGTCAGCCAGGCCCAATCAGAGTGAGCTGGTAGGGTTTGAAAACTACATGTTTGGGACTCAGTCTATCGACGAACCCCTAACAGCCGGGCAATTTACAAAAAAGGTTTTAAATTTATTAAAGGAACTGGAGACCCGCAAAAAACTGACTGTCATTGTTGGAGGGTCGGGATTTTACACCTATTCATTGATCACTGGAATGTATGACAATCCAGTTGGGGATTCAAAGCTCAAAGATTCCATTGAAACTGAGCTGAGATCAGAAGGTGGTGCCGAGAGGTTGCTGTCAGAAATTAAGGAAAAAGATTTTGAAACTTACAAAAAACTACATGTTAATGATCATTACCGAATCGGCAGAGCTGTCGAGATTTTAAGGTCTTCAGGTAAGAAAGTTTCAGAGCTGGTCCTTGCCCAAAAAAAATTATTTCCTTATCCGTTTAAGGAATTTGTACTGCAGATTTCAAGACCTGTTTTGTTACAAAGGATTACCGATCGTACCGTTAGAATTTTGAATGAGGGCATTTTGCAGGAAATAATTTCGGTAAAAGAGTCCCTGGGGTTAGATTTTCCTGCACTGCAATCGGTGGGGTATAAGCAAGCGTTGTTTCATCTGCAACAATGCGGTTTTGATGTAGAAAAAATAGACAAGACTCAATTGCATGCTGACATTGTACAAGCCACTATGAAGCTCGCTAAAAAGCAAAGAACTTGGTATCAGCGCGAACTGCATGGTTCGATGCTTCGCTACGATTTTCAGGACCATAAGGGTATTTTAAAGACAATTGTTGACTGGCTTTGATTTGCACTTCAAAAATAGAAAAATGAAAAGCATGACTGGCTATGGGGTGGGCGAATCACACTCTAAATCTTTTAAATACGAAGTCAGTATCAGGTCTGTGAACGGCCGGTTTTTGGAAACGCGATTTCATGTTCCCAAGGAAATTTTTGCAGCTGAAGTGGATTTTAAAAAAATCATCGAAAAATCCTTCAGACGGGGCACTGTTGATGTTTTTGTATCAGTGAAGCCTAATCCTGGTCGCAAGGATTTTCAGTTAGTGGTGAATTATCCTTTGGCAAAGTCCTTGGCCATTGAATTAAAAAAACTGTCACAGCAGCTGAATATTAAACAGGATATCAGTATTGAAACACTGATGAAAGTTCCTGATATGGTTTACAAAAAGGAACAGGGCCCTGTGCTGTCGGGATCTGAGAAAAAGATATTATTGAAAGCATTTGAAAAGGCCTGCAGTGCCTGCAATCAGGAAAGATTGCGTGAAGGCAAAAGCGTCACTAATGATATTTTAAAATTGCTAGGTGAACTTAAAAACATCGTCGAAAAAATTCACAGTGAACGAGAAGAGGCCAATCAAATTTTGCTTGAGAAATTTGAGCAAAAAATAAAATCAAAGCTCGAGGGCTTAGAGATTGATTCATCAAGGCTTTCCCAGGAAGTGGTGATTCAGATTGAAAAATCAGATATCAACGAGGAACTGAGCCGCCTTAAAGAACACATTCAGAATTACACAAAATTGATTCACGAAAGCGGAGCTCAGGGTAAAAAATTGGATTTTTACACTCAGGAACTGCTGCGAGAGATCAATACCATTGGTTCTAAAAGCAGTTTGTCAAAATTGACTCAAAACGTGGTTCAGGCAAAAACTTTGATTGAAAGGCTGAGGGAGCAGGTACAAAACGTCGAATGAAAAATCGCATGATCATTGTTGCCGCTCCCAGCGGGGCTGGCAAAAGCAGTTTTGTTGATCGGATTTGCAGGGAAATACCTTCTCTGTATGACGTTATTACGTGCACGACTCGGCAACAGCGAGTGGGTGAAAGCCAGGGTAAGCCTTACTTTTTTATCTCGGTTGAGGAATTTCAAGAAAAGATCAAAAAAGGTTTCTTTATCGAATGGGCAACAGTGCATGGAAATTTGTATGGAACACCATCGGACCAAATCGATCAGGCCTGGGCTCAGGGTAAATGTGTCATCATGGATATTGACGTGCAAGGGGCGGCTACCTTTAAAAAGCAGTTTCCAGACGCTCAAACAATATTTATTTTACCTCCGAATATCGATGAGTTAAGGCGTCGCGTAATTAAGAGGCAGGGGTCTGTGCCAGCTGATTTGGAAGTGCGAATGACCAATGCCAAAAAGGAAATCGAACACGCCCACAAATTTGACTTCACGCTGGTCAATGATGAGTTTGAGTCTTCTTATTTAAATTTTAAGAAAATCGTTGAAGATTTACTAAGATAGCATTAGTTTTTGACCTCTGGTTTGGTTACTAATAAAAGTTCCAGTCAAAGGTATTGGGGTGCATAAATGGCTCGTGTAACGGTCGAAGATTGTTTAGACAAAGTTCATAATCGATTTGCTTTAGTCCTGTTGGTTGCCAAACGCGCAAAACAACTTATGAAAGGGGCTGAACAAACTGTTGCTACCAAAGGCAATAAGATGATTGTTGGAGCTCTTCGTGAAGTTGCAGCTGGCAATGTGGAATTTGATACCGACCCAAGTCGTGGTTTGCCAGAAATCCAAATAGAAAAAGATCTGAATAAAAACTCATAAGTTTTTAAGATCACAAAGTAATTTCCCGATAAGGCAGATGAACCATGGCTGAATTCGCTGCTTCAGATAAAATCAGTTCAAAGGACCTTAAATCGGTAGAAGATCTTTGCGAAAAGATCACCTCATACCATTCGGCTGCTGATTTAACCTTGATTAAAAAAGCCTACGAATTTTCGGAAAAAGCACATTCAGGTCAAATGAGAAGAAGTGGTGAGCCCTATATTTTACACCCGCTTTGTGTTGCAGGCATTCTGGCTGATTTGCATTTGGATTTGGATTCCATCGTCACAGGGCTATTGCACGACACTGTTGAAGACACTCACGCAACCATCGATGAAGTCCGTACACAATTTGGCGATACCATTGCACTGTTGGTGGACGGGGTTACAAAGCTTTCTAAGATGCAGTTTAAATCAACTAGTGAACGGCAGGGCGAAAACGTCAGAAAGATGATCGTCGCCATGGGAAAAGACGTTCGGGTGATTTTAGTTAAGCTGGCGGACCGCTTACACAACATGAGAACCCTTCATTCAATGCCGTTTTTAAAACAAGCACAGATTGCTCAAGAGACTTTGGAAATTTATTGTCCCTTGGCCAGTCGTATGGGTATCAGCTCGTTAAAAATCGAGCTGGAAGATCTGAGTTTTAAATTTTTGCACCCTGATCGGTATTATGAGCTGGCTCAAAAAGTTCAAAAAGACGAACAGGAACAGGCTAAATACATTGATGATGTGAAGATCATGATCATCTCCGAATTGCAAAAAGCAGGGTTTAAAAATTTTGATGTTTTTGGCAGAAGCAAGCATCTGTGGTCCATCTATCGAAAAATGAATTCAAGAAATATTGATTACGAACAAGTTTATGACGTGCTGGCTTTCAGGGTGATCGTAGATACATTGTCACAATGCTATGAGGTTTTGGGACTGATACATTCATTGTGGAAGCCGATCCCTGGGCGGTTCAAAGATTTTATCGCTATGCCCAAGGTCAATAATTACCAATCCCTGCACACGACAGTGTTTGGTCCCGAGGGTGAGCGGATTGAAATTCAAATCAGAACAAAAGACATGAATTTAATTGCTGAGCGAGGTATCGCCGCCCACTGGAAATACAAAGAGCGTGGCAAAATCTCGGATGAAACTTTCAGGCAATCGGAGTGGCTGAAAGATTTGGTTTCACTGCACCAACAAGTTGGCAATGCCGATGAATTTTTGGACACGGTTAAAACAGATTTGTTCGAACAAGAAATTTATGTTTTTACACCAAAGGGTGAGGTTCGAGAGTTTCCAGAAGGTTCAACGCCCATAGATTTTGCCTATGCTGTGCATACAGAGCTGGGTAATCGCTGCGTGGGTGCTCGGGTGAACGGCAAGATGGTGCCGCTGAAATACCGCTTGCAAAATGGGGACACTGTTGAAGTGATAACTTCGAAGACTCAGTCCCCATCAAAAGACTGGTTAAAAATTTGTGTCACCAATAAAGCTAAAACAAAAATCCGAGTCTTTGTGAAAGAAGAGCAAAGAAAGCGTTCATTAGTAGTTGGCAAAGAATTATTGGAGAGGGAATTCAGAAAATTCGGAGCCAGCTCTGCAAAATGGCTTAAAGGTGAGCTTTATGAAAAGCTCAAAAAAGATCATGGGATTCATGATGATGATGAAATTTTGGTCCGTATCGGTTACGGCAAATTAGAACCAAAATTTGTGCTGGAAAGACTGGCGCCAGAAGTTTTATCCGGCACTCAGAAAGAAGAAAAGGAAGACTCTGCACAGCCTTCAATGTTGCAGACGTTTTTTAAGAGTGCCGCTCAGAAAAATAAAAAATCAACTTCATTGGTAACAGTCAGCGGGATGGATGATGTATTGGTCCATTATGCCCGTTGCTGTGATCCAATCCCAGGGGATTCCATTGTGGGATTTATCACTCGGGGCAGGGGGATTTCGGTTCATCGCAGTGATTGCAAAAAAGCTTTTGAGTTTGATCAAATGCGAAGGATTGAAATCGAATGGAACACTCAGGTTTCAGAGGCCAGCCAACAAAGGATAGTCAGAGTTCGTGTGGTGTCACAGGATATGCCTGGATTGCTTAAATCCATGAGTGAAGCTTTTGCCCTGCAAGGTATCAATATCCACAATGCCAGTGTTAGAACCACCAGAGATCAAAAGGCGGTAGCGACTTTTGATGTCAGTGTTAAAAACACGGCTCAGCTGACCCAAGTGTTATTGGATTTGCAAAAAATCAAAGGCGTCATTGGCGTCAGCCGGATCAATAATCAATAATTTTAGGGCTCTATTAATTTTGCGCTTAAAAGGGTGTAAACCTGCCCGGAAATGCAGATCACGGGTAATTCGGCCGACAGTTCTGTGCATTGTGCATTCAGCAGCTCGGCTTTGGAAAAAGTAAAATATTTTTTCTGATTTTGTGATTCTGTTTCCAAATAAACATGGTTTTCAGGGCTCATGGTATCGGCAATTGATTGCACATTCAGCTCGCCAGCAGTTCTGCCATCAGAATCTGTTTCAAAATTTTTCCTGCCTTGAGATTTGTAGGCCGAACAAGAGGACAGCAAAACGATCAGAGTGCAGATAAAAGCTGAATAACCAAAAAGATTTTTCATCTTTTTAGTGTATCCGAGACGGAATTTCTAAGAAAGCAGAATTTTAGGTTTACAATTGGAAAAACAGTACCTATTACCAGTGTCATACATGCACACAATCAAGCAGCTTAAGGGCCTTATTTTACTGTTCACCATTATTTTCAGTTTTCAAAGCGCTTCTGCGCAGTTTTTAATAATTTCAGATATAGACGATACAATAAAAGAATCCAGCACTTTAAAGTTTTCAAGAGCTGTTGTCAGAGCTTTTTCGTCAGGCCACGCCGTGCAAAATATGGCATTTTTGTACCATCAATTGGTTTCGATTCCTGATTCCTTAATTTATTACGTCAGTAATGCCCCCTACGCAGTTATGGGGGATTCGCATGATAATTTTTTAGAGTTCAATTCTTTTCCTAGAGGTTTTGTGCACTTGCGAAATATTTTTGATCAACCTGATGAGCACAAGAAAGTTAGCCTGCTTAAGGTGATTACTGATGTTCATCCCCATCAGGTTTTGCTGATTGGAGACAATGCATCCTGGGATCAGCAGATTTATCGCGAGATTGTGGGGCTTTTTCCCTCCATCAAGTTTTACATTTTGATCAGAGATGTAAATCCCGATGCCCCCAGGTTTGAAGATGTTGATTATTTTAAAACAGCCTTGGATGCCGCTGAAATCTTGTATGGCAAGTATATATTGGAAGACAGGCATCTTCAAAATATGATCGATCAGATCCCGCAATCAATTTCTTTTGCCTGTGAGCAAAGCTTTAATTAGTATTTTTAAATGAAAACAAATTTTAAGGGAACGGCCCTTATCACAGGGGTCACCGAGGGCATTGGAAAATCACTGACAGAGCTGTTTATTAAAGAAAACTATTTCGTAGTGGGTGTGGCCAGAAATAGCGATAAACTTGAATTGATGAAATCTGATTTTAAAAACCAATTTGATTATATAAAAGCAGATTTGTGTAATCCCAAAGAACTGCAAAAAGTATTGGACCGTATTGCAGCTGACAGTTTTGATGTATGTATTAATAATGCGGGACTGGGGGGAGTGGGGGCTTTTACAGAGATTCCGATGGATAAACACCAAGAGGTCCTGGATCTGAATATCAGTGCCCTGGTTAAAATCAGTTACAGTTTTTTAAAAACAGCAAAATCAGGCGATGCATTGGTGAATGTTTCCTCGGTTTTGGCCTTTGCACCCTTGCCGAATCTGGGGCTTTACAGTGGCACAAAAGCCTTTGTGACTTCGTTTACCGAAACCTTGTACAGCCAATATAAGTCTAAGAATATTTTTGTTTGCAGTCTTCACCCTGGCAAGACCCTGACAGAATTTAGAAACCGTGCTGGGGGTGAGCGAGACCGTCGGTCATTGATAACTCAAAATCCCGATCAGGTTGCCCAATGCCTGTGGCGGGCGCTGCGGGCCAAATGTGGCCCCAATATCATCAGTGGTTCAATGAATAAACTTGCGATGATTTTGATAAAATTCTTGCCGCGAAAACTGGTTTTACGAATCATGAGTCAGATAGATTGAATCTGTTAAAGCTATTCTTTGGTTTTGAGCTGGTCGTCGTTTTCTTCGATAAATTTTTTGATGTCTTCTGAAATAGCTAAAAGTTTCTGCCACTGTTCTTTGTACAAGGTGACCGGGAATCTGCCCAAACCATATACTGAAAGAGCTCCCTTTTCACTGACCTTCATGGACATGGTCCCGCGAGAGGGTTTCTTGGTTTTAAGGGCTTCGTTTTCTTTCTTAAGTCTTTCTAATTCAGCACGCAGATCTTCAGACATAGGGTTACCTCTCTTGTGCTGATATCTTGGCCATTTAACAGGGTGATGTCAAATTATTGGGATTCAATCTGCATCTTGTTAAGTCCCACAATTGAATTTGTCAGTCACAAGAAAATTTACCTACAATTGCGAAGTGTTTATAAAGGCATAAGGCCACATAAAATGAATTTTAATTTTCCAAACCACAGAGGTACCGGATGCAAACTGCTCAATTAAAAATTTTGCTGACATTGATTTTAACACCCTTGTTTATCCCGTTATCTGTTTATGCTGAGCCTGTAATCAATGGTGATTTGAGATACAGATTTTTAACTGAAACTGTAGGAACCAACAAACAGCAGAATTCTCAGCAGCTGATGGCTCGCTTAGGAGTTGGGGCTGAAGTCACTGAGAATCTAAAGGCAAACTTTAGAATCTCTACGGGCACAAAGGCAGTCAGCAGCAATCAGACCCTGGGTGATCGCAATGCGCCGGGAATGCCTAAGCGCACAATTGGGTTAGATCAGGCTTTTGCTGACTACGAGGCCATTGGTGATTTGCATTTGTTATTGGGTAAGCAGCCAGGTCCGTTTTATTTTGCGGGTAAAAATCAAATGCTGTTTGACCGGGATATTTCCTTTGAGGGGTTTGCTGCAAAATATTTTGTTAAGTTTGAAAATGAACACGAACTTGCGATGAACGGAGCAACCTTTAAAATCAGAGAAAACTACGACAGCACTAACGGAAACGAGCAAACTGACAACGATATAAATGGGGGACAGATTTTGTACACTCTCAAGCAGGGGTTTTATTCGGTTATGTTTGGTTTTGGCCAGTACGAATTTGTAGGTATTAAAAATACCGCTCCATCGGATTTAGTTTCAGGAGCGACCACAGCCACAGCTGGAAACAACACTTTTGATTCATCAGGAAACTATCCTACAGAGTTTGTGATTTCGCAGAAAATGTTTGAGCTTAAGTTTAAGCCTGAAGACTACGAAATCGGATTATTTTATGAGATGAATGAAAACACTAAGGCTTTAAGCTATTCAGTAGCTACCTCGTACGGATTGGTTTTTAATATCGACAAATGGGGTTTGCATTTTTCACAGCAAGAAATCGAAAAAGATTCTGTTGTGGGACTGTTTACCGATGCAGACTTTGCTAAAGGCAATACCTCTGCCAAGGGCTACGTGGCCTCAGTCAGTTATAAACTGAGTGCCAAATCCTATGTGGCCCTATCTGTGTTTGATCAAAAAACCAATATTGATGCGCAAAGCACTGGGGATTACAAAAGAAATCATTTGGATTTTGGAGCTAATTTTTAAAAACTGCCCACTTGGCTTCGGCTAATTTGAATTTTAAAAAAATATTTCTATGATTTCACACCTTGAGAATACCCGCTAACGGCCGCAAGCTCATCTCTCGTATTGCGTAAATGCAAAAATAATTTGTTTTTACTGTTTTTAGACACATGCAGCGAGCGCGCGGGGCATATCTGGTGTTGAGTCATTAAATAAAAGCAAAAAAATTGCTTTTATTTAATGACTCAATACGAGAGATGAGCCCGCGGCCGTTAGCGAGTGTCTAAAAATAGTGAAAAAAATTATCTTTGCATTTACGTAACACGAGATATGCGGCGGTAAATTAAACGTCGCGCTCGCTGGATGTATTCACAAGATGTGAAATCATAGAAATATTTTTTTAAAATTCAAATTAGCCGAAGCCAGGTGGGTCATATAGCAGTTTTTAAATCCAAAGAGATTCGACTTCGGGATTTACAGCGATCGATGGGTTTAAAAAATCAGGCATTTCTTGATCGGGTCCAACCACTGTGTACATAGCATAAGGTATGCTGGCGGAAACCCAACCAAGCGGGGGCAACAATCTGTAATCGTGTTCGCAGTGGGCATACAACAAAAATTCCCTTTTGCTGATGGAATTAAAGGCTTCAAACAGCAGGCTTTCAAAAACGTCTTCATTGTCAGAATGCAGGTTTAAGACATATTTGAATTCCAAAGGGCGCTCAACCCCTGTTGAGGCCACGGGTTTTGTCAGTCTGCGAGTGTATCCAAACATCCAAAGAAATTTTAGTATCTGTCTGAAATTATGAGCTCTCAAAGAATAAGACAATGGAACTATGCTTTGCACATTCAGTGGATTCCAGTAACCCAAGCAGCCCAAGATTTCACCGCGTGAAGATCTGGCGATCAGCATGTCTTCGATATTCATACCTGGCAGTCTGGAAATCTTCTGGCGCAGGCTTTCTTCGTCCCACACGGAAGCAAAAGGACGGTACTGGCTGCGTTTTTTCACATATTGGGCGAGCTCACCCAGCGTTGCATCAGTAGCGTGTTCGACTTTTATCGAAGCCAGTTTTTTATTTGCTAAGGGGTATCTGCCATGTATGGAAACCAAATTAAATTTTCGGTACAAAAAATATCTGGGCATGGGTCGTTTAGCTGTCCTGGGGCGAACAAAAGTCGACATAAACAAAGGATCTGACAAATTGATGGATGAAAAAATAAAATCCACTTTGTGCTCATTCATAACACTTTTCATCACTGGTAAAAAATGCTTGCTCCACTGAATGATCACGTCTCTGTCGTGTCCCACCCTCAGGTCGGTGGCCGTCGCAATTTTTTTAACTTTGCCATCGATCAAAGCTTTCCGAAATACAAATGATGCCGTGGCTCGGATTTCGTCATTGTTGTCCCGCAAGCAAAAGGTTTTATACTCGTCCGACAAAGTTTTAAAAGGACCAAAAAAATCGGGATGTCTGAGGTATTTGACATCGATTAGCCCTGACTGGCCAAAGCCTGCGAAAAATTCGCACAGATTAAAATTGTCTTTTTCACTGGTCAGCTCAAGACGCATTTTCAATCCTTTTCTTTGATCCAAATTTTATCTTTTTTGCCTTGTTTGTGATTGCAATATCTGGCCGCGACAAACAGCAGGTCGCTCAGACGATTTAAATAATTTTGCGAAAAATTAAAAAGATCCAACTGCTGATCCAGTTGGTCTTTGGCTGCAACTAAATCCCTCTCAACACGTCGGCACAGACTGCGGGTCATATGTAGAACTCCGGCTGATCGGCTGCCCCCTGGCAGTACAAAATTTTTCAAGGGCTCCAGGTCCTCTTGCATCAGATCGATTTCTTTTTCCATATCCGTAATCCAACGATCAGATAATTTAGGTAAAATCTTTTGTTCAAGAGCTTTTTTAATATCATCAGCAGCAAAATGGGAACCCAAGCAAAACAGTTGTCCTTGAATCCGATAAACATAATTTTCAAGACGTTCCAAGCCGCCAGCGGATAGGCCTTTGTCCTCCAGAAGTGCTGTGACTAATCCCAGAAAGCTATTGATTTCATCAATGCCTCCGTAAATCTGAAGTCTCCAATGATCTTTGGAAACTCTTTTTCCGCTTAATAAACTGGTGCTGCCATCATCGCCTGTTTTTGTGTAGATTTTCATAATAATAACTTCCCATGAATTTGTTAGGAATTGAATCACAAATTAATAATTTCTTGCAGGGTCTTTAGAAAGTCCAGTATAGACTTAGTAATGAACCCAATCGAATTGTCTGACAAAAGCCTTTTAAATATTGAATTTGCGAGCGAAAGCGATTTATCCACCATTATCCTGTTTATTAATAAATTGGCAGAGTTTGAAAAATTAGAAAATGAAGTCAAGTTGGATCCAGATCAGTTGCGGCAAAATTTATTTGGTGAAAATAAATTTGCTAAGGTTTTAATGGCGCGCAGAAATGGTGAAAGCGTTGGGTTTGCGCTTTATTTCAATAGCTTTTCAACTTTTTTGGGAAAGCCTGGGATGTATTTGGAAGACCTATTTGTCTTGCCGCAGTTTCGAAGCCTAGGAATTGGAAAACATCTGTTTGCCAGATTGGCACAAATTGCTGTGCAGAGCGGATGCCCACGTTTGGATTGGTCAGTTTTGAATTGGAACGAAAGAGCCATTGCTTTTTACAAGTCATTGGGAGCAAAACCCATGGATGAATGGACCGTTTACCGATTAACCGGGAAAGATTTAAACCAACTAGCGCTCTAGTTACAGACCATAGTCCATTAATTTGATTCTAATACCATGGTGAGTTGGTGAACTTAAAATTCAAAAAACTAAATCTATGATTTTACTGAAAAAGACCCTCTGCGGAGCCCGGACGGCGGGAGCTTGCTCGAGCAGAGAAGCAGGAGCTGCGGTCTTTTTTAGTAAAATCATAGATTTAGTTTTTTGAATTTTAAGTTCACCAACTTGCAAAGGGGCCAGCTAGGTTCAATCTCTCTGACCTAAGGTAGAGTTCGGGTGTTTGAGCTACACTAGGCTTCCGTCAAAAGGTAGAATTTTTATCTGGACCAGTTATCAAGGACGATGACGTGAATGAATTTCGAAATTTCGCAAAAACTTTAGCACCTTACTTGCTGTTTGTGTTTATCGGCTACTGCATTGCTGACCTGATGATTATGAATTATCGGGACCTGATGATCCCGACTCAACCTCCACCCAGTAAGCCCAAAAAACAAGTGACCTCTCAGACTGTTTCCAGATCCTATCTAAACACGATTGTGACCAGGAATATTTTTAATTGGGACGGCAAAATCCCTGATGCCATTGTCCCTAAGGGTGAGGTTCCAGGCAGTGAGCGAAATGATGTTCCAGTACCGTCAAGCTTGCCGTTGACCTTGGTGGGGACCATTGTGCATTCCAATCCTAAAAAATCTATCGCAAATGTCGAAATCAAAAGCAAAAACACGGTTCTGCCGTTTTCACCCGGACGAGACATCGAGGGCATGGCTTTGTTGCAGGAAGTGCTTCGCGGGAAAATTATTTTCCAAAACACCAATAACAACAGGCTTGAATACATCGAGATGAAGACTCAAGGCAGTAAATTATCTTTTGCTCAAGCAGCTCCTGCGGCAGGCGGCGGTGGCGATTCAGAAGTCAGGGAAACTGCTCCGAATACTTTCGAAGTTAAGCGAGCAGATATTTTAAAATACACGGCTAATATGGCTCAAGTTCTGCAGCAGGCAGCGATGGCTCCTAAGCGCAACGCCAACGGTGAAATTGAATGCTACAAGTTTCTGAACATTCAGCCTGGAAGCATCTATACCCAGTTAAAGTTTCAAGTGGGTGATTGTCTGAGCGGAGTGAACGGAGAAAAAATCGACAGTCCAGCCAAGGCCATGGAGCTTTATGGTTCTCTAAAAAATACAAACAATCTGAGCCTGAGCTTTGAACGAGACGGTCAAAAAATTGATTACAATTATAAAATTAAGTAGGGGTGGATATGAATTTTAAAAATTTTCGCAAAGTGATCTGGATGTTTGGGCTGATGCTGCTGTTGCAGTTATTTGTTCTGCAAAGTGTTTTTGCTCAGATTGATGATTTTGATGAGGATCCACCGCCGCCACCGGGGATGGGTAATTTTAATCGAGGTGGGAATTTCCCACCGCCGCCACCTCCGCCGCCGCCTTCAATGGGTGGGTTTTCAAATTCGCAAGGTGCTTTTGACAGCGCTCAAGGGCCTGCTGCCAAAAAGGAAGAGGGCGGAGTTTTATCAAAAGCCCAAAAAGACAAATTTGCTAAAGCTGGGATTGAAGACATCACCAATGATAATTTTCCTGAAATTATTGAAAGCTTTGATTTTGTTGATGCTAATATCACAGACATCGTGAAAGCCATCAGTGAATTGACCGGGAAAAACTTTATCATCGATCAGGGTGTCAGGGGTAAAATCACGATTGTAGCTCCCAGCAAAATCACTGTGGCAGAAGCCTACAAAGCTTTTTTATCGGCACTGGCGATCAATGGATTTGCCATTGTTCCATCAGGTGGATTTTTGAAAATCAGATCTGCCAGAAATTCGCAACGTGACAGCATTGAGACTTACTCGGGAACCTATTATCCCAATGCCGATCAGATGATTACCAGAATCATTCATTTGAAGCATATTTCTGCCGATTTGATTAACAAAGAGCTTAGGATTCTGACTTCAAAAGATGGTGAGATGTCGATTTATTCACCCACCAACTCACTGATCATTTCAGATTTTGGTTCGAACATTGATCGCATCATGAAGATCATCAGCCAATTGGATATCCCTGGTTTTGAAGACCAATTGGAAGTCATTCCGGTCAAGTTTGCAAAGGCAAAAGACATTGCTGATCTGATTGATAAGATCGTCAACAAAGGTCAAAACAGTACCAACAACAGGCAGGGTGGTACGTTTTCTTCAGGAGTGCCTAGATTCACCAGAAACCAAACACAAGGTTCGCAGGGATCAGCCTATTATATGGTTATTCCTGATGACAGAACGAATTCGTTGATTGTTGTTGGTAACAAAGCCGGTACTTCCAGAATCAGAAAATTATTAGTGCAATTGGATTTCAGAATCAGACCCGAGGATGCTGGTGGCGTGTACGTGTATTACGTCAAACACGGTGACGCTGAAAAAATCGCTCAGACTCTGTCTGGAATCGCAAAAGAGGCTGGTCCGAAAGCAACAGGATCGTCTGGATCAGGTTCATCGGGATCTCCGCCGGCTATTTCGCCGGTTTCGGGTGTCGCTGCCGGGCCTCAGGAAATATTTGGTGGTGATGTTAAAATCACAGCTGACAAAGGAACAAATTCCCTTGTTGTTGTGGCAAGCAAGCAAGATTACGAAGTGGTGTTAAATCTGTTAGCAAAAATTGATATCCCAAGGGATCAAGTTTACGTTGAAGCCATCATTATGGAAATGAAAGCCACGGATTCATTTGCCTATGAAATCGGGTATTTCAAATTTAATGAAGGTGCAGGCAAAGTTGGATTCAATGGATTAAACACATCATTGTTAGATTTGATGAGTCCTCAGGGTGGTACAGGAACAGTGTTGGGATTTGGTTCCAATGACAAAGTTACCATCACAAATCCTACCAACAATACGACCACAACCATAAACAGTTTGCTGGGTTTTATCAGTTTCTTAAAGAAAAACGCGAACGCAAATATTTTATCGACGCCACAAATTTTGGCCCTAGATAATCAAGAGGCCTTGATCGAAGTCGGTGATAAGGTTGCCACAAGCTTTACGCAGACTCCTGGGGTTAATGGAGCCGCGACAGTGGTCACACCACAACTGGAAGATGCTAATATTTCGCTCAAGATAAAACCATTTATCAGTCCGACGTCGAATTCGATCAGGCTTGAAATAAAAAGCAGCGTTAAGCAGCTCAGTCAGATCACGACTGTTGAAGCTTTTAAAACTCAGGTGCAACCACTGGCGACCAGAAAGATTGAAACCAACATAGTGGTGCGCAATGGTGACACCGCGGTGCTGGGCGGATTGATGAAGGACGAACAAACCGAAGATGTTTTTAAGGTGCCATTGCTGGGCGATATCCCCATTATTGGTTGGCTGTTTAAATCCAGAAAAACGGGAGTCAGTAAAACCAATATGACAATATTTTTGACTCCAAAAATCATCCGCAGTTCGCAGGATGCTAATAAATTATTGTCAAAAAAATTGGATGACAGGCTTGATCATATAAAGGCGACAGGCGGCAAAGACCCATTTGGTACTACGGCTGACAAATTAAGGGCGCAACAAACTGCACCAGCTGAGGGAAATGTTGAAACCAATCAGCGATAGATTAGAATAGGAAAAATGGCGACAGATATTCAAACCTTACTTTTAAAAAGCACAACCATGACTGAAGATCAGATCAAGGTTGTGCTGGGGACGGCATCCTATAACGGGATCACTTCTGTTGGTGAGAATTTGTCCGCCAAAGATTTTTCTTCAGCTGAAGAGCTGGTTCATGAGCTGTGCAAAGAAATGGGGTTTGATTTTATCAAGGACATTCCTGTTAATGATATTTCTCCAGATTTAGTCAGAGGGATCTCGATTAATTTTGCAAAATCAAATGGGATATTGCCTTACAAGGAAGAGGGCGATCAATTGGTCACATTGACCAGCAATCCTATTAATTTAAAAGTCCTAGATGATTTGCGCGTGATGTTTGGCAAAAAAATCAGACCGCTGGTGACCACTCAACAAAAAATCCAGGATGCCATTAACAGGGTTTATGAAAAATCCACGGCTAATTTGGCAGGTTTAGAGGAAATTGAAGAAGAAGATTATGATCTGGATGATCCTATTGTGGATTTGTTGGAAGCCGGTGAAGACGATGCTCCCGTCATTAAATTAGTGAATTCTTTGCTGTTCAGAGCGGTTAAAGAAAAAGCCTCTGATATTCACGTTGAACCTTATGAAAAAGACATGTCCGTCAGATTTAGAATAGACGGGGTGTTGTTTGATGTTTTTAAGCCGCCCAAGAAATTACAGAACTCAATCACTTCAAGACTTAAAGTCATGGCCAATTTAAATATCGCCGAAAAAAGACTTCCTCAGGATGGTAGGATTCCGTTAAAGGTCGGCGGTAAAGACATTGATATTCGTATGAACACAGTGCCGACGTCCCATGGCGAGCGCATCGTGATGCGTTTGCAGGACAGATCCAATGTGGTTTTGGAACTTGAACAATTAGGTTTTGGCGATGAGATTTTAAAAACCCTTTATGAATTGATTCAACGATCTTACGGAATTTTAATTGTTACAGGTCCTACTGGTTCTGGTAAATCAACGACCTTGTATGGATGTTTGCAAAAACTAAATAAACCTGGCGAAAATATTTTGACCGTCGAAGACCCCGTCGAGCAAAGGATTCACGGAGTTGGCCAAGTGCAAGTGAATTCCAAAATAGGTCTGACCTTTGCTGCAGGTTTAAGAGCCTTCTTACGTCAAGATCCAGATATTATAATGGTGGGTGAGATCAGGGATTTGGAAACAGCAGAGCTTGCCATCAATGCCTCGTTGACGGGTCACTTAGTGCTGTCAACCATCCACGCCAACGATGCTTCAGGAGCTTTTCCAAGGTTGATTGATATTGGAGCAGAACCTTTTTTAATTGCGACATCGATTTTAGGTGTGGTGGCTCAGCGTCTGATCCGAGTTCTGTGTCCCCATTGCAAAGCTAAATACACCCCCTCTGATTTTGAATTAAATGCTTTTGGGTTAACACGAGCTGATGTTGCAAAAGCAAACACTCACCAAGCCATCGGATGCAGTCAATGCAATCAAAAGGGTTATATAGGTCGAACTGTGATCGCCGAATTATTGGTGATGAACGAGGAGATTAGGTCCTTGATCATGCAGCGTAAAGACGGTGCAACAATCAGAAAAATGGCAGCCGCAAATGGCATGAAAACATTTAGGGACCATGGTATACAAAAGGTGCTCAGCGGTATCACAACTTTTGAAGAGCTGATTTCAAACACACAATTGGATCAATAATTTATGCCTGTATTTGAATACCGAGGTTTATCTAAGGATGGGAAAAATACTAGAGGCATAATTGATGCTGACAATATCCGTGCAGCCCGTGTGAAATTGAAAAAAGACGGGATTTACGTTGTCGATTTGAAAGACAAAAAACGAGTAGACACTGGCACCAAGAAAAAGGGCGGTGGAAGCTCAAAGCGGGTTGGTGTTAAAGACATTTCATTAATGACTCGTCAGCTGGCGACATTGCTAAAAGCCAATATCCCCTTGGTGGATGCTCTGAATGCGGTTTCAGAACAGGTTGAAAATCCGACCCTTAAAGAAGTCGTTGCCGAATGTAAAAATCTGGTCAATGAGGGCTCGCCCTTTTATAAAACTTTGTCCCGGTATCCAAATATTTTTTCGCCCATTTATGTGACTATGTGTGAAGCCGGTGAAATGTCGGGAACCTTGGATACTATTTTGATCAGGTTAGCTGAATTTACTGAAGCGCAAAATGAACTGCAATCCAAAGTCAAAAGTGCTTTGACATACCCTGTGTTGATGCTGGTGGTGACACTGGGGCTTTTGGGATTTTTATTTGTCTTTGTGATTCCAAAAATGGTAGCGATTTTTGAATCCAGACCGGATTTAAAGCTTCCTTGGTACACGACTATAGTTTTTGATTTTAGCGCCATAATGGTGAATTACTGGTACATAATTTTAGGTGTTTTGGTGTTAGCATTTTTTTTGTTTCAGAATTGGAAAAGAACTCCATCGGGTAAAGAAAGCTGGGATGCCATTTCGCTGAAGATGCCTCTTTTTGGAGACATGAATCGCTTAGTCGCCGTGGCCAGATTTACCAGAACACTGGCTACATTGTTGACGGGTGGTGTGCCTATGCTGAACGCCATGGGGATTGTCAGAAATGTTGTGGACAATGCATTGATCGCCAAAGCCATTGATGACGCCAGAAGCAATATTTCAGAGGGGGAATCCATTGCTGGCCCCTTGAGAAAATCGGGACAATTTCCACCACTGGTGATTCACATGGTTAACATTGGAGAAAAAACAGGCGATTTGGAAAACATGCTGATCCAAGTATCAGATGCCTATGATTTTCAAGTTAAAAATAAAGTAGAGGGTTTAACAAGCCTTATGGGTCCTGTTGTCATGGTCATAATGGGATTTGTCATTGGAATGATTGTGTTTGCCGTAATGATTCCAATGTTTGAGATGACAAATATTTCGGGTTAGCCTAGGATTTCTTAATCAGCATTTTGCAGAAATGAGGACTCACTATGAATGGTATTTTCAGTTCTTTAAAAAAAATAAATCAAAAGGGTATGACCTTATTAGAAATCATGATCGTGTTGATGATTATCGGTGGACTGGCAGCAGTTTTGTTGCCAACAGTGATGAGTCGATTGGATAAATCAAAATTCAGCCAAACTAAATTGATCATGGGTCAAATCGCACAAGCTCTAAATCTGTATTACACCGACTGTGGTAAATACCCACCCAGCTTAGATGGGTTATCCACTGCTGATTCTGCTTGTTCTAACTGGGGACCTGATCCTTACATGAAAAAGGTTCCACCAGATGCATGGTCAAATGGTTTTGTTTATGAATCTAGCGGCGGTACTTACAACCTGAAGAGTTTAGGTGCTGATGGAAAAGAAGGCGGTGATGGTAAAAACAAAGACATCACAGCTGAAGAATTACAGTAATAGTATTAAGGGATTTACCTTAGTAGAAATTATGATCGTTCTGGCGATCCTGAGCACCATTGTTGTGCTGGGGATCCCCAGGATAAAAAGCCCACAAAATAATGTTAAAGCAGTTGCTAGGCATTTATCGGTTCTGTCCCGAGAAGTTCGAAACGAAGCCCGTGTAAAAAACATGACCCACAGAATAGTTTTTAAAATGGAAGACGGTGCTTACAGCTATTGGGTTGAAGCCGCTAATGGAAATGTACTGGCAAAAACCGATGAATCCATAAAAGCTGAAAAGGACAAATCAGTGGGCACTGACGAGGCTCCTTCAAATCCTTTTTCAAAATCCGAGAAATTTTTTAAAGGAGTTAAAAAATTACCTGATGGATTTAGTTTTGGCTTTGTTGAAACCTCATCGCGTACAGGTGCGAATAGCGATAACGAAGCCTACGTTTATTTTTCACCAGAAGGTTTGGTTGAAAAAGCAGCCATTTTGATCACCAATAAAAAAGAAGTCAATTGGACCCTGGTGATCAATCCGCTGACTGGTTTTACAGATGTGATCGAGAAAGAAACCCGATTAAAGGATTTAAGGATTGAGTAAAAAAAAGGGATTCACACTGATAGAAGTCATGGTGGCAATGATGATTTTGTCAGGGGCCTTGTTGCTGCTGGCAAATTCTTGGGGATCAGCATTTTCAAGACTCAGAAAAACTCAGACATCATTTGAGATTGCGGCATTGCTTGAGCGAAAGATTACAGAATTAGAAATCGAGTACAGAAATAAATCCTTGGATGAAATTCCCGAGGACAGGTCAGATGATTTTGGTAGCGAATACCCGCAGTACACTTGGAAACTAACATCCAAAAAACTGGAGTTTCCTGATTTAACAACGGTGTTGACCTCAAAGGACGGTGGTGCCGACGAGATGACCCTCAGTATTATCAAGCAGCTGACAGACACTATTGCAAAATCAGTCAAGGAAATGACAGTGACGGTGATCTTCACGCCACCATCAGGAAAGCCCCTCACCAATTCGGTGACCACATATTTTGTGGATTATAGCAAGGACGTCAAAGTGGGGATGCCCGGTGGTTAGATCCAATAAAGGATTTACGCTTTTAGAAGTTTTAATTGTATTGATGATAATGGCTGCATTGACTGTTTTATCCAGCCAATCAATCCAGCAGGGCATCGCCAGCAAAATAAAAATTCAAACAACTAATGATCAGATGTCGCAGGTCCGAGATGCATTAAAAATTATCGAAAAAGATATAAATTTGATTATGCATTATCAAGATATAGAAGTTGAAATGTTTGAGTTGATTAAAAAAAAGAAATTGCAACTATCAAAACCATCTAGTTCTGTACCTGGACAACCCGTCGTCAATCCTAATGCCCCTTATCCTTGCCCCGAGGGCACTGCCGATCCTTTGTGTCTGAAAAAGACCAATCGAATCAGTCCGGTCACAGGCTTTTTGGGAAAAGAAGATGAAATTGCTTTTGTCACACTCAACACCAGCAGGGTTACAGAAGGAGCCTCGCAGGCTGATTTTGTAAAAGTCGGTTACAGTGTCAGGGGCTGCAAAAGACCTGGGAAAGAATCGGGATCATCCAACTGTTTGCTCAGACGTGAGGCTTTAGTGGCTGAGGGTGAAGTGGGTAAGGGCGGAGAAGAAGTGATTTTGTTAGACGGCATTGAAGAATTTAAACTGCGGTATTACGGAATTGGCAAGCAGGATTGGAGCAATGATTGGGCTTTCAATATCAAAGACCCCAAAGCAAAATTTCCTGACGCAGTAGAGATTTCGCTGACTGTTGCTCAGGGGGAAAAAGAGCGCAAGAAAAAAGTTTCCATGCAAATTGTTGTGCCCATTCGGTTTGTCAATAACCCCGAAGAAAAGGCGACTCAATGAAATCATACAAGAATCCGCTTAATAACCAAAGAGGTGTGGCAATAATCCTGGCAATGTTCACCGTGGTTATTATTTTGTTTTTGGTGACAGAAATCACCTATGAAACTTCAGTCGAATACGGAATCCATGCTCAGAGCATCAGTCGGTTGAAAGCCTATTACGCGGCGAAATCAGGTGTGCAATTAAGTCTACTGCGGATAAAAATTTATGCCTCGCTAGCCAGAACAATGGCAGGAAAAACCAATCCTAAGTTTATGAAAATGTTGGATCTGGTTTGGAGCTTTCCATTTATGTGGCCCCCTGTATTGGGTGAGGATACATTGACTGTCGACCAGGATATTTTAAACGCGCAATTAAAAGAATCTAAAATGGATGCGACCTATTCGGTCCAAATTTACGACGAAGGTTCAAAAATTGATGTGAATGACTTGGCCTCTCCCTCTAAAGCTTTAGCAGATTCTACGAAAAAACTGCTAGTGGGGATTTTTGAAAACAAAAAAGCCAATGACGAGGAATGGGCTCGCGAAAATGAAGATTTAAAATTTGAAGAAGTCATCAACAACATGATTGATTGGGTCGATGGGGATGTGGAAAGTCTGAACGGTGGGGACGAAAGAAGATTGTATGAATCTTTGGGGGAAACCACTGAAAGATATCCACCCAATCGGGCTTTTAGAACTGTGGGCGAAATCCGTTTGGTGGCAGGGATGACTGAAACTGTTTTTGATATGCTGAAGGATCGCATAACGGTTTATGGTCAAAGAGCCATTAATCCAAACTATGCGTCGCCAGAGGTTTTAAAATCCATCGATAAATCGATGACTGATGAAGTTGTGAATTTAATTTTGCAAAGAAGAGACAATCCCGATAACGGAGGGCCCTTTACAAACGAACAGGATTTCTGGTCCTTTGTCGCGCAATCCAGAGGCAACGTGCCACCTGAAGTGCAAGAAACTTTGCCATTGGCATTTGATGCCGCGCTTAACTTTCGGGTCGTTAGTCGAGGAGAATTCGCTAACAATATAAAAGAAATCACAGTCGTGGTTTTTGATGTCAGCTCTGTAGCCACAGCTGTTGCAAAATCAATTATAAAATCCACTCCTAAACCCAATGATGGAAGCAATGTCAATCCATCGCCCACAAATCCTCAGGGAAATACAGGGCAACCGCAGGAACCTCTTCCCAAGGGACCGCCCCGAATCGTATACTGGAACGAGCGATAAACTTGAAAAGGATTTCATGTGAAGTCAATCGGTATAGACATAGGTTCCAGCAGTATCAAGATTGTGGAGCTGACGGGCAGTAATAAAGGTTTTCACATTACTGACTATTTTGAGCACACTTTAGGGCAGAACCCTGCCTTTGATTCGCAAATCGAAATTCTGGAAGTTTTGCGAAAAGTCGCAGCCAGATACGCTGGGACTAAGACTAAATTTGTGTGTGGATTGCGCCAAGACAGAGTCAGTGTCAGGACCAAGTTATTTCCCTTTTCGGACAAAATAAAAATTTTAAAAAGTTTGCCATTTGAACTTGAAGAAGAAGTTCCTTTTGCCACTGAAGATGCAGCCTTTGATAACAAAATCATTCGCATTCGGGGAAAGCTAACTGAAACACTGACAGTGGCAACTCCCAAACTGAGGGTTCAAGAAGTTTTAAATGTTTTTAAAGATTCAGGGATTGAACTTAATATTTTATCCCCGGAAGGCTTGGCATTTGCAAATTGTGTTGAAAATTGGATGGCGGCGCCATCTGTGGATCCGAATTATAATCTGGAAGAGGGGCCCACAAAAGAGCTCAGACATGCCAAGATTAATTTAATTTTGGGCCATACAAAAACCATCGTATGCACATTTGAAAATCAAAAACTAATCGATGTCAGAACCATTTTGTGGGGCGGAAAATTAGTGGCAGATGCCATCGCCCAAAAATATGAAATCCCCTATGTGGAGGCCATCAAAGAGGTCAACACCAAAGGGTTTGTGCTGCCAACCAAGGAAAATGCTTCTTACGATCAAATTGTGTTTTCAGATGTGATTAGCAAATGTTTAAAAGAACTGGGCCGCGAACTGCAAATCACATTGCTGGAGCTAAAAGCTGATCTGAATGTGGAAGTTGAAAATGTACAGATCAGCGGTGGTGTGGCCAATATCAGAAATATCTCGGCTCTGCTGACGCAGATGATTGAAATCCCAGTCAATCGATTTGATCCCTTGGTTAATTACGGCCATTTGCCATTCGAGAAAAACATTTTAGTAGAATCTAAAATTGGCATAGCTTTGGGCTTAGCCATTGAGGGATTTAAAAAACCCAGAAATCCTGCGATTAATTTTTTAAGACAAGAATTTGCTCGGCAATCTAATTCCTTTCAAAATGTTTGGAAACAATGGGGGCCAACAATTCAATTGTCGGCAGCCATGTTTTTAGTTTTTTACTTTTTTTCTTTGTTCAGGGAATCGGCGTCCCTGGAACTGGCTGATAAAGCCACTGATGCATTGAAAGCTCAGGCTAAATCAGTGGCAAAACTATCAGGCAAACAGGCTAACGAGGCTGGAGTCAGAAAATACATTAAGGATCAGAAAAAACAAATTCAGGATTTAAAAGTTTTGGCAGGTATTACGCAGATGAATTCAGCCATTGAAATCGTTAAAAGAATCAGTGACTCGGCTCCGCCCAGGGAACAAATGCAAATCAGCGTGAAGACGTTGAGGGTTGAAGACGATTCAGTTTTTATTGAAGGCGTTGTTGGGAAATTAACTGATATCAATGTTCTGCAAAGAAACTTGGGCGCAGTGGCTTTGAATGGCAAAGTCAATACGGCGCCCACTACCAGACAAGGACCACCTAATACCTTTCCGTTTTCGATGAGTTTCAAAGTTGATCGCGGCATTCAGACCGGGAAGAAATTATGAATTTTCAAGATCTGCGCGATAATTTACAATCACAGTTTAAGGTTTTAGTTGATCGAACCGAAGAATCTGCAGCCTATCAGCAACTGAAGGACAAATACGAAAACTTAAGTCCCAGCATGCAAAGAGTTGTGACGATTTCTGCAGTGGTCTTGATTATTTTGATTTTTCTGTCATCCCCATGGGGATACCTGACACAGTCTATGACCAATGTGGAAGATTTTTTATCACGCCGAGGTCTGATCAGGGAATTATTAAAAACAGCCAAAGAAGCCAATGAGGTCCCGGAAATTCCGATGCCTCCGCCTATTGATTCGCTGAAAAGTCGGATTCAAACTGAACTGCAAGCCAGCCGGGTCATGCAGGATTTGATAAAATCAGTTGAGACCGTGCCACTGGGTTCAAGATTATTTCCGCAAGAGTTGTCTGATGGAACCATTGAAGTCGTTGTCAATAAACTGAACCTAAAGCAAATCATAGACGTGGGTCAGCAGTTAACGGCCCTCAGTGCCTCGGTGAAAATGAAAGACATGATTATGAACGCCAACGGCGAGGACGAACGTTATTACGATGTGATTTACAGATTAATTGTTTTAAAGGTGCCAGAAATTATCGAGCCTTTGCCTGAACCAGAGCCTCCCAAGAAGGGTAAAAAATAATGGCTCAGGTCTTAGAATACGTAAAAATAGGCCTCAGGTGGTGTTTGTCCAATAAATCCAAATTTGCTTTGGCGTTGTTGTCGACTCTGCTGTTTTTATTTTTACTGTTTCCCTTTGATGATTTGTCTGATCTGGTGGCCAGTCAGGTTTCAAAAGCGACCCAGAATCAGGTTTACGTTCAGTTTGACCATATGGATATAAATATTTTGCCTATGGGATTACATCTGGAAAATCTGTCAGTCGAAACTCGGGCTTTCCCTGCCATCACGGTGGGCGAAATCAGCGTGTCGCCTTCAATATCTGCATTGATTTATCAAAAGCCTGGTGGGTCTTTGTATGCTAAGGGTTTTTTAAAGGGAAATGTGGATATCAGTTTGTCTTCAGGGGGCAAATCTGAAAATGGAGTCGAGAAAAATAAAATCACCATCGAAGCTGAGAAATTGTCCTTAAAAGATTTGCAAGAATTATTGAATCTGCCGGTTCCCTTGCGCGGAAATTTAGATTTAAAAAGCACAGCCGTTGCGGATTTTGCTTTTAAAGAGCAACCAGATGTGGAAGTGGATTTAAAGGTCGAGAAATTTGAAATTCCCCCAAGCAATGTTAACACCCCCATGGGGCCAATGAATCTGCCAGAACTTAAAGTTTCCAGTTTGCAGCTAAAGGGCCGTCTATCGGCCGGCAGATTTCAGATTGAACAAGGGCTGATTGGCAAAGGCGCTGACGAAATCACCGGGACAATCAAAGGCGGCATGTCGATGCAAATTCAGAATTTAGGTGGCCGGATTATGCCCATGCCTGGCAGTTATTCCTTTGATATCGACATAACAGTCAAAAAAAGTTTCGAAGACAGGGCTAAATTGTTTTTAAGTTTTATTGAACAGCACAAAACACCTGTTGCTGATGGGGCGCGATTTAAGTTTAAATTATCCGCCAGCGGTCCGGAATCGGTCCCTAATTTTGGGGCTTTGCAGTAACCAGTAAATACATTTTTTCCCTTTGACACTTTTATTATGTCACGACAGTGTTTAACAAACACAAAGCGACTCAACCGTGTGTGGTTGGGCGGAAAGGACATTATGTCAGGAGTTAACAAAGTAATTATCGTTGGTCGTTTAGGTCAGGATCCCGAGCTAAAAAGTGTCGGCAGTGGTCAATCTGTGGCCCGTTTATCAGTGGCAACCAGTGAATCTTGGTTGAGCAAAGATGGACAGAAGCAGGAAAAAACCGAATGGCACCGTGTGGTGGTGTGGGGCAAACAGGCCGAGAACTGCGCTAAACATCTGTCTAAGGGGCGACAAGTCTATGTTGAGGGTCGATTGCAGACTCGAAGCTGGGATGATCCCAGTGGCGTTAAGAAATATTCTACAGAAATAGTTGCTAACAATGTTCAGTTTTTAGGAAGTGCGAACTCAGAAAGGTCCACTCAATCTGGTGGTGATTACAGCCAGGATTTTGGGCCTGAGCCTAGCTTTGAGCAAAACGACGACATCCCGTTTTAAAGTAACGTCGAATAGGGCAGTTTGAAACAGCGCTGCCCTAAAAATAATTTCTAAAATCTAAATATTTTAAATTGCTTTAAATGGTTCTCCGCGGAGCTAGGATGGCGGGGGCTCTGCCCGAGCGGATGAAGCAGGATGCTGTAACCTTTTAAAGTACTTTAAAATATTTAGATTTTAGAAATTATTTTTAGGGTAGCGCTGTTTCGGACTACTCTTCGACGTTTTCCATAGATTTGCTGACTAATGGTTTTCCCTTGGTGACCTGGGTCAGCAAATCAATCGTAGTTTGGTAATCACAGTAGTTTTTGACTGATTGTTTTTGATTATCAGGATCGTTCAAAGGGTGAACCCCGGCTGCCACGGCCTTGCCAGGATTACAATTTTTCTTAGCAGTGGGATCAGTGGCCACGTATTTAGCAACCTCTAGAGCCCTGCCATAGACATCCAAACTGTCATCTGTGATGATCACATCAGGATTAGCCAATGCAGGACCCGTGGGGCTTTTAGTAGCAAGCAAGTATCTGACTAAATCAGCATTTCCTAAATCAGCCGCAGCTATCAAGCCAGTATACAAAGTCGAATACATAATCACGACTTCTGTTGCCTTTTGCTTTTCGGTTTTTGATTTAACACCGTATTCGGGGTTAGAGCCCTTAGCGATCAGCATTTGAATCAGATTAAACTGATTCATTCGTGACAACGTCGATGAACGGTAGCCGTCTTTATTAACGTCATCTATCAGATCAATCAATGCAGTTTTAAATTGCAGATCCTTCAGATCAGCCATACTGCCGGCTTGAACAATGGCTTTAATGATATCGTAGTTTTGAGTGACCACAGCTGCAGACAGTGCAGTTTCGCTTTGAGTGGTTTTTAAATTAACGTCAGCGCCTTTTGAAATCAGAAATTTAACAGCCGGCAGATTTTTTGTCTTTACTGTTTTATACAAAGCGGTTTCGTCGTCTTCATCCAGGGCATTAATTTTTGCGCCTTGCTGAAGAGCTTTTTCGATATCAGCTAAATTGCCTTTTTCTGCAGCCTCTAGCAATTGAATATCAAAAAATGGTGTCATTACACCAACAGCAGAAGATGGGTCATTTAAAAGCTGGATAACCCTTTTGTAATCACAATAATTAAGTGCTTCGGTGTTGGTTATTTTACACTTTTTATTTTCAGGATTTTTTCTGGCTTCTTTTGCAAGCTCAATCGCATTTTCAACGTCGTTATTTTGTGGATCCAATACATTGATTGATGGATCAGCGCCTTGAGATAACAAATATTCTACCAAATCAGCCTGTCCACCTTCAGCTGCAAACATCAAAGGTGTTTCAACTTCTGATTCAATGGTGGTCTTGGATCTGCCTTTTTTATCTGTTCGAACGACTTCTTTGCGTCCCAAATTCAGATCAGCACCGTGCTCAATAAATAGTTTTGCCAGCTCTAGAAGCTTTTCTTTGCTGATCTTTTTCTTGAGTTTTAAATTGGTGGAATTGTCTATCAGTTTTACTAAGGCTGTTCTTTGCATAATGTCTTTTTGGTTCACGTTAGCGCCTGCTAAAACTAAAGCTTTGACGACATCGTATTTTTCACTATCAATGGCCATCATTAAAGCTGAGTCGCTTTTGTGAGACGTTGATTCAGCGCCTTTTTCAAGGCCCTTAAGATTCAGATTGGCTCTTTTTTCGATAAGTAATTTTACGATTTCCAGGTGCCCCTTGGCTGAAGCCTTCATCAGTGCCGTATGGTCATGAAAATCAGCAGCATTTATTGAGGCCTTTTGATTAATAGCATCCACCACGCCCTGCAGGTCGCCTTTTTCGGCTGACACTAATAGCGATTGCTCAGCTGCAGATAAAAATCTGGCCTCACTTTGAATAGCTAATAAAAATACCAGGACAGAGATCAACTTCATTTAAATCCCTTTATTTAAGGGACCTTTTGTTGTTAAGTCCCTCTATATGATGGCCTTATCTGCAATCCTCAAACCATCATAAACACTGGATAAGGCTTTAGATAACCGGCTTTGAGTGTCTAAGGCTTTACCATCGAGCCACTTTTTGCTGGTTTCATCCATATAAAGGCCTCTGTTGAGCTCTACCTGAACAGTGTGATGTCCCTGGGTTGGTTTACCGTAGGCTTCGGTCAAACGGCCACCGAAATAGGGCCAATTGTATGCCACGTTGAAGCCTTGGTTTTTGTAACTGGAAATGACTAAATCCACAAAAGCTTTTGAGGAGCTTTTACCCTTGCTGTCGCTAACGACAATATCGGCACGCTTTTCACCTGGATCACGGTGTTCAGAAGTTCCCACCGATGGCATCGAGTGCAAATCCAAATGATAAATATTTTTGTGGGATTTTGATAAAGTTTCCGACACCGTTTTGATCTGTGCATGAAAGGGGTCAAAAATCAGAGCTTTCAGTTGCTGGTGATCAGTCGCTGAAATCGGTTGGGGCAAAAGTTTATAATTTAACGTGGTTTTGACCCAAATAAACCCACGTGAAAATTGGCCACTGGGATTGGGATTACCAATAACTGAATCGCAATCTACGTCTTCGGCCAATCGATTTAAATCGCCTGCGTAACGGTGCCATTGGGTTTTGATGTAGGGGATATTTAATTTTTGAATCGTGGGTTCATAAAGCCTATCGACGAAACGGTCCACGTCACACATCAAAATTTCTTCGGGCAGTTTTTTAAGCCAATTGGCATTTTCTGGGATTTGTTCGCCGGAATGTGGGATTGTGATCATCAGCATTTAATAAAACTAGCTTTTTATAATTCAATACTCAAGGAGCTTGACGCAGTTTCTGAGCAATCGCTATGCTTTTTAAATGATTAAAAAAATATCTTTATATTTGGTTCCAGTATTATTGACCCTCACATCGGGTAAAGCTTTTTGCCAATTGCCAGGGTATCAGGATATCAAAGATCCTGAAGAAACCGAGGCTCGAAAAGAAACTGTTGAAATTAAAACTGCCAAAAGATTTGTCACAGATTTGGGCGGTGGTGCGAATACCAGCTATGGGATTTTTGGAGCCGGCGCTAAGTACTTTATTTTGCAAAATCTGGATCTGCATTTTTCGCTGGGATTTTCAGCAATAGGATCCGTCAGTTCAATCGGGGGGAATTTTTATTTTTGGTCACAGCAAGTGGCACCATTAGGGGACGAATTTAATTTGAAATTATACGGCGGAGCCAGCTTGATCAGCACCAATGGTGCCAAGCTTAAAAAAATCACGAATCTGCAAGATGCTGATTATCAAATCGGTAAGGGACTTGCCGTCAATCCGGTCATTGGAGCAGCAGGTTTGTTTGTTGAAAATATCTGGGGGGCCGTCGAGCTGGGGTATCGCAGCTATAGCAAAAAACCTGAAGTGACTTTTGAAAACGGATTTTATTCAGCCGCAGATCAAGAGGACATCGAAAAATCGACCCGGAACGATCTGAGCTTTCTGCTGTCAGTCGGCTGGCTCTGGTAAATCCTCTGTAAACTGTTTTTTAAGTATCTAAATTTATTTTTACTTAAAAAGGTCACAGCTCCTGCTTCTCTGCTCGGGGCAAGCCCCCGCCATCCAGGCTCCGCAGAGGACCTTTTTAAGTAAAAATAAATTTAGATACTTAAAAAACTGTTTTTTTGAATTTTCTATTTTTAACTCTCTAACGTCTTTCGCTAACGGCCGCATTTCGTCTCGCGGAGCGCTTCACCTGCGGTGCCGCACCCCTGCGATACGCAAAGCGCGCTCGCTGCACAAGACGTTAAAGAATTAAAAACTAAATAATTCTGCAAATAAAAAATAATTTTATATATTTTAAAAAACTGTATTTTGCGGATTTACCAGAACGGCGCTTTTATCAGCGGCTCAGACAAAGTTCTTAAGGGTTTGGCACAACCAAATGGGGTTTTCCTGGGGCAGATCGTGACCTTCGCGTTCGGTCCTAAATATCGGGACCCCCCACATGCTGGCGATTTTAAGACTGCACTCTGGATGCACTAATCGATCCCCCATAGAATTTACGACACAGATTTTGACGTCCGGTTTTATCTTCGGATACCTGTATTTTCCGGCGCTATAAAGTTGTCGCAATAAGTTGGCTTTACTGGTTCCTTCCAGATTTGCGAACTCTTCAATCCAATAGTCCCTTCGGGGGTGATAATTGACAGTCAGATCGAAAATAATTTTTTCGCGTTGATAAGGGTCAGCAATGGCCACTAATTTTAGGACGGAACTTAATGCCAAAGGGCGCATGCGTTCAAAGGGATGGCTGGATCCCGCATCGCTTGAATTAATAATTGTGACCGAGGCTAAATCCTGGGGAAACAGATGGGCCCATTCAGCTGCGATCATTCCACCCAGCGAAATTGACAGCAGATTAAAAGGAACTTTGTCTTTTACAAACTGGCAGCGGCTGCGCAAATCAGTCAGGGTTTCGGTGATGCTAGTAAAACTTTGTTCATGGGTTCGCTCACCATTGCCGGCAGAGTCGATCATTTGGACAGTGTCATTTGGAAAATGTTTTGGAAACTCCAATGCAAATTCACCCCAATGGGCGGACCCTCGTCCTAGTCCCCTGATCCAAACCCAATTTTTACTTGTCGGCATACCAAAGCTCCATAGCATGAGTCAGATATTTAAATCGTTGCTCGGCTGATGGATTGGACCATTTACCCGAAACAATCAAAGAGCGGATTAAAAAATCAAAAAGCGTCAAATGCCGCCTCAGAACTCTTTTCTGTCTGTGCGGCTTTATGGGATTGTAGTGCCCTAAACTGTAAAAAAACTGAAAAGGATTTTTGCGCACCCACATGTAGGAGCCCATTTCTAGGCAAAGGGGTATGTAAACGCCCTTATGCTGTTCCACATATTGATCATAAATATAATCCCACAAATCACCATGGGTGGTGTAGGCCTGGGGTTCGATTTTATAAAAATGATGGGGAAAGGTTGTTCGAAAATTATTAAACAGGGCAAAGGCTTCCGGCAGGTGGTGAAAGGGTTTTTTGGTTTTAGCATAGGGAAACCACAATTGATCTTGCACCCCAAATCCTGAATGACAATCAATGGTGACCACGCAATCAGATTTAAAAAAACTTTCTTTGCAAAAATTTAAAACGGCCAGGGACTCGGGCTCCAATTCCAGGCCCCGGTACCAGGGAAGCTTAGAGCTGATCTTGTGACCCCCTGGCAAAAAGTACTTTGACGTTTCCGGGGAATCGACAGGGGCGTTTCGCATCAAATCCACGCCATTGGGATTGCAACGAGTGAAATTATAAAAGCCCCAGGGATTTATCATGGGTAAAAATACGATCCTGATTTTAGTTAGCGCGTGCTTTACGATCTCATCCCAAAGCATCAGCTCAGAAAATGATCTCATCAATGACAGCACTACCTGTGAGCCTATTCGTTCCAGCCCATGAACTCCACCAAACATACCTAAAACCGGGGCCGAGGGATCAGTGCTGCCAAAACTCATGGCGAGCAAAGGTAATTCCTGGCCTCTGTAAACGGACACGCCTAAATGATGGATTTTCCCAAACGGGGCAAGGTCTTGAAAAACCCTTTCAAGGTTTTTCCATTCCGGAATTTTGCTCTCGATTAACTTGCGCTCAGGGGAGCTGTTTGTAAGTAATGATAAGGATTTTGCTGATAGCGATTCCACAAATTACTATTTAAGTTCTCAACAGGTAAGATCGTCAAGAATTCAATGCATTTAGTATCTGGATTATAGGCTGGTTCACCACCAAATAGTCCACCTAAACTAAACATCGACCGGCAAAATTCAGACATTAACTCTTTAGCTAAGCCAATTTCGTCTACAGTCAGCTGTCTGCGCAGAAAATTAATCCATGAATCCATTTGGGGCATTAAATATTTTACCGAAGGTGGGCAAAAAAGCCCCTCTTGAATGCGGTTTTCCATTTGCAGGTGTTTGTATATGATGGCGGCTAATTTGGGACTGTCAGTTTGAATGTTGGCACTGCTGACTAATCTTTGCGCTTTTTTCTCGATCAGAAAACTGGCTACACCTCTCCATAACAAAGTTTTAATCGAACTTATGGGGAAGTTTTTTGCCAAGCAAAGCCGACTGATCTCGATCACAGTTCCTGAATCAGCAAAAAGATTCTGAGTTTTGAATTTCGAATTGAAAGTCAATTGAGTGCCGTTTTGGCATTTGTGCAACCGAACAGAGCAAACAATTTTTTGAGTTTTGTTGTCAGTGATTATCAAATGATCTGCGTCTTTATCAAATTTATCCACAAGCATTTCTGATAATTTTGATCGCAGTGCTGATCTGCTTCCTGATAAAATTTGAATTTCTTGGGAGTCTGCTCGAAACTTAAACACTTTTGCCAGCTCTGATTTAGTGGTCACTGATTTCAGGGTGTACGAACCTCTGTTTATTTTGATAAAAACAGTGGGTTCAAACTTGTGAATTTTGTTTGCAAATAGTTTTAATGAATCAATCATAAGACCTCCTGCTTAACTCAACTGTACTAAAATAATGCGTCAAATTGTGTCAGGATTTCGTAGAATTATGGTCAATAACGGGTTACAAAACTGTTCACATGAATCGATTGATTAAGTTTTTTGCCAATCTCAAGTTTGCTGTATTTATAATAATCACCTTGGCGATTGTGACCGCAGTGGGGACTATTGTAGAGGCAAAATATGATGCTTCGATAGCTGGCAAACTTGTTTACAAGACCTGGTTTATGACCCTGATTATTGGTATTTTGTGCCTGAGTTTGATAGCAGTCATGGTTGATCGCTGGCCTTGGCAAAAAAAGCACGCTCCATTTATATTTGCCCACATCGGAATCATCGTCATGGTTTTGGGGTTTCTGTTGACCAGTTATGGTCTTAAAATAACCGATTCAATTAAAATTGAACCCGGCATCGATGGAACTATGAGATTAAAAAACGGCGAATCCAATCAATTGGTGGTGATTCCTCAAAATGAATTAAAAGTTTGGACCACTTTTACAGGGGATCGGTATGCTTCCGTTTTTGAAAAAGACGTGGATTTTTACCTAAATCCGCCTAATAAAAAACCACTAGTTATTCCAACGGATGACGGGGAAATCAAAATTGATGACTATATCCCTTTTGCGATTGCGCAAAGAAATATTGTTGAAGGACAGCACGAGACTCTGGGGGCGGCGGTCAGATATCAATTGATCAATCAATTTGTAAACACCAACGATTGGCTGCTGCAAAGAAAAAACACTGACAGCGTTGAAACAAAGCTGGGACCTGCCACTATTATGATTGGCGAACCGCCCGCTGAAAAACCTAAAGATAATTTAATTGTCATTAAACCCATCAATGAAAAAGAGTTTTCGTATTTTATTTTCAGTAAAAACCAGGACAAAAAAACTTTGAGTGGGCGAGCAAAGGAAGGTCAAGCAATCAAAACCGACTGGATGGATATTGAGCTCAAAATTTTAAGGTATATTTATAAGGCCACTGAAAAATGGGATTTTAAATCCTTGGAATACCCAACGCCTTTATCCACGAGTGCGATTAGGGTTACCTATCAGGACCAAGTTTTGTGGATGCAGTTAAATGACGTGCTGAAGATATTTTCAAAACAGGCAGCTTTTTTAATAACTTACGGAAACAAAAGAATCGACATCGGTGTCCCTATAAAATTAAAAAAATTCGAAGTTGGCAAATACCAGGGTACCAATAGAGCCATGTCCTACCAAAGCTTGGTGGAGGTTCCGGAAATTGGAGAATATTTGATCTCGATGAACGAACCTTTGCAGTACAAAGGATTGACTTTCTATCAAGCCAGTTTTGAAGAAGATGAAATGGGAAATCCCACAAGTTCTATTTTGTCGGTCAATCACGATCCCGGAAGATTTTTAAAATATTTAGGATCATTTTTGATTTCCCTTGGCGTGATCCTATTGTTTTACAACAAGCGAAAAATCACCAGAAGAATGGCCCCTGAGGTGGGCAGCATATGAAATCATTGAAACAAAAAGTAGTGGCTTTGTTTTTTTGCATTTTTTCGCCTCTGGCAGTGCATGCTCTGTTTGAATCATCAAATGCTCTAGACTATCTGCCCATTCAAGAGGGTGGCCGTATTAAGCCCTTTCAAAGTTTTGCCAGAGAGTCTATGCTTTTGATTCACGGAAAACCGACCTTCGAAAAAAAATCAGCCACAGAAATTATTTTCACTTGGATTTTGCAACCAACTGCTTGGCAAGAAAAAGATCTTTTTGAGGTTAAGTTTTCGCAGTTAAAAGAGGCTTTAAAGCTTGATGCCAGTAAAAACCTGTTTTCGTTTAATCAGCTTATGGGTAATGAAAGACTTCCGCTGCTGGTTCAAGAACTGAGCAGTAAGCGCGAAAGCAAAGAAAAGCTGGATCCTTTTTATCAATCAATTCAGAGGCTGGAAAATCAGTTATTCACTTTTCGTGAAATTGCTGCAGGCCGGTTGATAAGGATTGTGCCGCCCAAAGAAGGCGACAAATGGTTGGGATTGCCTGATTTGGATCAGACGTTTCAAACTCAATTTTCAGAAATTTCAAAAATCTTTGTTGAATCATTGATGGCAAAAATGGAAAACAAGCCAGCCGCAGAAATCAACAGCGTGAACGTCAGACTTAAAGAACAGGTTGAGGGTTTTGGAGCCTTAGCAAAGGCTCAGAATGCAGAATTATATAATGTTAAAAATCAGATTCATGCAGAGGTGGCTTACAATATTTTTCACCCCTTTGGTTGGGCTTGTTGGGCTTTTATTTTGTCGGCTTTAGGGGTCATGATTTCTTGGATCTTTAATAAACCCCAAGGGTATTTAGCCGCCTGGTTTTTTACAGGTATAGGGATGATTTTGTATCTCGTTGGTTTTGGATACAGAATGTATTTAACCGGGCGTCCGCCAGTTTCAAATATGTATGAGACCGTTGTTTGGGTGGGATTTGGTGCCGTGGTTTTTGCCATCATCATAGAGCTCATTTATCGGTGGAAGTTTATTTTATTGGCAGGATCTATTGTGTCTGCGTTTTGCCTGGCGATTGCCGACAGAGCCCCGGCTGTTTTGGACGCCTCATTGACTCCACTGGAACCTGTGCTTCGAAGCAATCTGTGGTTAACTGTCCATGTTCTGGCATTTGTATTAGGCGATATTGGTTTGATTTTACACTTAAAGAAAAACATGAACATTGAAAGAAACAAAGCCATCGTCCTTGCGATTTATCGATCAATTCAGATTGGAGTTGCGCTTTTGGCACCTGGAATAATTTTGGGTGGCGTTTGGGCGGATTATTCTTGGGGAAGATTTTGGGGCTGGGATCCGAAAGAAACTTGGGCATTGATTGCGCTGCTGGGATATTTGGCAGTTTTGCATGGAAGAATGGTTGGACTGATAAAGGATCTGGGCATGATGGCCAGTGCTGTTGTGACATTTTCTTTGGTGATTATGGCTTGGTATGGAGTGAATTTTGTTTTGGGTGCAGGCCTTCACAGTTACGGGTTTGGCGCCGGTGGTGTAGAGTATGTGTCTACATTTGTGGCAGCACATTTGCTTTTTGTTTTGTATGTTGTGATCGCAAATCGAGAATCAAAATCAAAAACCTAACGCTTTTTGTCTAAAGCAATTATCAAAAACATTTCAAAAAGAAAGTTGATTTGTAGCTCAATAAGGTTTTTAAATTAGTTATTAGAGATATTAATAGTTAACATCTTTGGAGCACCATCATGTCATTTTCACCGCGATTGGCTATGCGAAAGAATGCGATTCTGGTTTTGTTCGCCGGCCTTTTCTCAATCAGTTTTCTGTCGGGTTGTAAATTTCAGTATGGGATAGGTTACAATAAAGGCTACGCGCCAGAACAGCCTATTCCTTACGATCATTCGCTGCACGCAGGACAACTTAAAATAAATTGTCAGTATTGTCACAATCAGGTTGAACGAGCCAATCACTCAATCATTCCTGCATTGAGCACTTGTATGAATTGTCATTTAACTGTCAAAACCGACAGCCCTTATGTCAAAAAAATGCGCGAAGCCTATGATGCCGGCAAATCTATTGAATGGGTAAAGGTTCACATGCTGCCTGAACACGTTAAATTTTCCCATCAGGCTCACGTTAATAAAGGTGTGAATTGCCAAACTTGCCACGGCCAAATTGAAACCATGAAAGTGGTCGAACAATTTTCTGATTTGTCGATGGGCTGGTGTGTGAACTGTCACCGCCAACCTGAAAACAATGCACCATTAAACTGTTCAACCTGCCATCACTAAAGGGTAAAGACGATGACAAATGAAACAACAACTACCAACTCTGAAAAACTGGATTCGCGCTATTGGTTGTCTTTAGAGCAATGGTCAAACGATCCTGAATTTGCCAAAAAAGCTGAAGAGGAATTTCAAACATCTCCTCTTAGGGCTGAAAACGCACAGCAAGAGGGATGGGCACGCCGAGAATTTTTGAAACTGATGGGCGCATCACTGGCGATGGCCACAGCAGGCTGTATCAGAAGGCCCGTTCAAAAAATTGTTCCTTATAATACTCAACCCGAAGAAGTGACTTTGGGTATCGCCAATTACTACACTTCAACATTTTTTGATGGCAGCGAGCCCATGGGATTGTTGGTCAAATCAAAAGACGGCAGACCCATTAAAATCGAAGGTAATCCCAAACATCCTTTAAACAAAGGGGCAACCTCAGCCAGAGCCCAAGCTTCGATTTTATCATTGTATGATCCTGAAAGAATCAAAGGCCCTATCAGAAACTTGCAAAATAAAACCAGATCAAATCATGATTCGATTTCCACTGATTGGAAGCGGGCTGATGAGGCCATTGGCGCTCAACTGAAAAAAGGCTCTGTAGCTGTGCTGACTGGTGGAGTTTCATCCCCCAGTTTAAAAAACTTGATCAGCGATTTTTGCAAAGCTGTGTCTGGGACACATTACAGCTATGAACCTTTGAACAATGAAGCCATTGCTCAAGGGCAAAAACTTTCTTACGGCGAAGCTGTGGTTCCTTATTACAGATTTGATAAAGCAAAAGTCATCGTCAGTATTGATGCGGATTTTTTGGGGACTTGGATAGCTCCGACGGCTTTTGCCAGGGGATTTAGCTCGGGCCGCAAAGACCCCAGCAAAATGAATCAGTTAATATCATTTGATTCAACTTATTCTTTAACCAGTTCAAACGCTGATCTAAGAGCAAAAATTAAACCCAGCCAGCAGGTGGCAGTGGCTCAAGCTTTGATCGAAAAAATTTCTGGAAACAAAATGAATTCAGGTTCAGCAGCCTTGGAGCCAGCGGCAGCTAAATTAGTTGCAGATGCTGCTGAAGCTTTGATGAAAAACAAAGGCCAATCATTAGTTGTTGCAGGTGGATTGTCGACGCAAACCAGTTCTGCAGTGGGATTGCAGATTGCTGTTAATTACCTGAATTCGATTTTGGATAATGATGGCAGCACTGTTGATCACAACAGTTACTTTACATCGATGTCTGGGTATTCTGATTTGGCAGATTTGGCAAAAGACTTGAACGACGGTAAAATTAAAACCGTTGTGATTCACAGAACCAATCCTGTTTACAATGCTCCTACAGCTCAGCTAACCGAAGCATTGAAAAAAGCTGAAATGGTGATTTACACTGGTGACAGAAATGATGAAACGGGATTTTTTGCAGACTACATAACCCCCGATCATCACCCATTGGAAAACTGGGGTGATTTGGAAGCTGTAAAAGGTGTTTATTCTATACAACAACCTTTGATCAGCCCCATGTATGATACTAGGGATTTTCAAACCAGTCTGATTAAATGGTCAAACATTGCAGGCAAGAAAATTTCATCTAGCGAAAACAATTATGAAGTTGTGCGAAGCTATTGGAAAGAATCAGTGTTACCAAAAGTCGGTGGCGGAAAAGGCTTTGAAGACGCTTGGGAAAAAGCTCTGCAAGACGGAGTGGCCGGTGATCTGGGTAGTGGCGGATCAAAAAGAAGTTTCAAATCAGATGCGTTGTCATTGGTTAAACCAGTGGCCGCTAGTGAATACGAATTAGCACTTTATTCTTCAATCGCTCTTGGGGATGGCACCTATGCCAATATTTCTTGGCTGCAAGAATTGCCAGATCCGGTTCGTAAGATCGCTTGGGATAACTTTGCCTCAATTTCTTTAGCTACAGCTGAAAAGCTGGGGGTTAAAGAGGGCGATGTGCTGGAGCTGACTATCGATGGTCAGAAAATCAAATTGCCAGCACAGGTTCAGCCGGGACTGCATGACGGAGTGGTTGCTATACCTGTTGGATATGGTCGAACAAGGGCAGGAAAAGTTGGAAATAAAATTGGATTTAATGCATTTGGTTTAGTTAAAAATAATGTGGCAGCAGGTGTTTCAGTGGCTTTAAAAAAGACTTCTGAAAAATACCCGCTAGCAAATCCTCAGGGTGGACATGCGATGCAGGGTCGCAAAATTGTTGTCGAAGCGACTTTGCAAGAATACTTAAAGGACGCAGCCTCTAATAATCACAAACATCACATCTGGTCTCTGTGGCCAGGACACAATTTTAATGGTCATAAGTGGGGAATGAAAGTTGATTTGAATCTTTGCAATGGTTGCAACGCCTGCGTGATCGCCTGCCAATCTGAAAACAACATTCCTGTTGTTGGCAAGCGCTATATGATAGAAGGTCGTGAAATGCATTGGATCCGCATTGACCGGTATTATGTGGGCGATGCCCAGGATGCAGAAACGGTTTATCAACCGGTGATGTGTCAGCATTGTGATAACGCTCCTTGCGAAACTGTTTGTCCAGTTATGGCAACGGTTCACAGTTCTGAAGGCTTGAATGATATGGTTTACAACAGATGTGTTGGAACCAGATACTGTGCCAACAACTGCCCGTACAAAGTTCGAAGATTTAACTGGTTTAATTACGCAACTAAGGTTGAAAAACCATTACACCTAGCTCTGAATCCTGATGTGACTCAACGTATGAGGGGTGTGATGGAAAAATGCACCTTCTGTACACACAGAATCAAAGGCGAAAAAATCAACGCTAAATCCGAAAATCGAACATTGAAAGACGGCGATATTAAAACAGCTTGTCAGCAGGTGTGCCCAACAGACGCCATTGTGTTTGGTGATTTAAATGATCCGGAATCTCAGGTTGCGAAAGCATTTAAAGAAGACCCAAGGGCCTACGCATTGATCGAAGAATTCAATGCGGCACCCAGTGTTCGGTACCTATCGAAAATCAGAAATAACAATCAAGCAACCCGCAATGAAGCTGGACACGGGGGTGGCCACTCATGATTAATCGTAATCCGCTCGTTTTAGGCAATAAAACTTTAAAAGATGTAACCGATGATATCTGCCAGCCCGTTGAGACCTTTCCATCAAAAGGTTGGATCGGGATGTTTTTGTCAGCAAAAACTTTACTGCTGTTTTATTTGGTAATTTTAGCCTGTGTGATCACTCAGGGGATGGGGCTATTGGGTGTGAATCATCCAAATGGTTGGGGAACCATGATCATCACCTTCGTGTTTTGGATTGGTATCGGTCACGCAGGAACCTTGATTTCTGCGATTTTGTTTTTGTTCAGACAAAAATGGCGCACCAGTGTGGCCAGAACTGCTGAGGCCATGACTGTTTTTGCAGTTATGACAGCTGGATTGTTCCCACTGCTTCACACAGGAAGACCATGGTTGGATTTTTGGCTTTTGCCTTATCCTAACCAAAGGGGACCATTGTGGGTGAATTTCAGATCACCGCTTCTGTGGGACGTGTTTGCGGTTTCAACCTACGCCACTGTATCTATAGTTTTTTGGTATGTGGGTATGGTTCCAGATTTTGCAACGATCAGAGACCGCGCAAAAACAAAACTGCGCAGAAGCATTTATGGAATTTTGTCCCTGGGTTGGAGAGGTTCAGCCAGGGATTGGAGCCATTACGAAATGGTTTATATGATTTTGGCAGGTCTATCGACACCTCTGGTTTTATCAGTTCACACCATCGTTAGTTTTGACTTTGCGGTTTCTAATTTACCAGGTTGGCATACGACAATCTTTCCACCGTATTTCGTTGCCGGTGCGATCTTTTCTGGATTTGGAATGGTGATCACTTTGATGACTTTGGTCAGGATTGGTTTTCCTGAGTTTAAAAAATACATCACCTTGGATCATATGGAGGTCATGAACAAAATCATCATGGCTACAGGTCTGATGGTTGGTTACGCTTATGGAGCTGAGTTTTTTATAGCTTGGTATTCGGGCAATTTGTATGAGCGCGAAGTGTTCTTTAACAGAGCCCTTGGTGACTACGGGTGGTCCTATTGGGTTATGGTTACATGTAATGTGCTAATTCCACAGCTTTTCTGGTTTCAAAAAATCAGAAGAAGCATTCCTTGGATGTTTGCAATTTCAATTTGCGTGAATATCGGTATGTGGTTTGAGCGTTTTGTGATCACGGTAACCAGTTTGCATCATGACTTTTTACCAGCCAGCTGGGGAAATTACGCCTGGAGCTTTTTTGATACCGGAGTGTTGTTGGGAAGCTTTGGAATGTTCTTAACTTTGTTCTTACTTTACTTGCGAGTGTTCCCAGCAATTTCTATTGCTGAGGTGAAGCCCGTATTGAATGTTGGTAAAGGGGGGAAACACTAATGGCTTACAAAAAAGGAATAGCTGGTATTTTTACTAGCGAGGAAGAAACTTTAAAAGCAGCACGAAAAATTCGTGAAATGGGATTTGTAAAATTTGATGCCATCACACCTTACCCGGTGCACGGGATGGAAGAAGCCTGTGGTATTAAAAGATCTTGGATTCCTTACGTAACTTTTTTTGCAGGATTAGCTGGTTTGTCAGGAGGCCTTTGGCTGACTTGGTGGACTTCAGCTGTCAATTGGCCCATCAACGTTGGCGGTAAACCGTTTTTCAGTTTGCCAGCATTTGTTCCTATCATTTTCGAATGCACGATTTTATTTGCCGCACTCTTTTCGGTGGGTGCAATGATAGGTGCCTGTGGACTTCCCAAGGTTGATCCGCCGGTGATTCATCCTGATCTGACTTGCTCAAAGTTTGCGATCTTTGTCCCCAGTGATGACAAAGGCTACGACGAAAAAAAGATCGAGGACGTATTTAAGTCTTCTGGTGCGAGCGAAGTCAAAAGGACGGAGTTTTAGCATGAGTAAGTTTTTATTTGTTTTAAGTGCCATGGTTTTAGTTGTTGGATGCTCCAGCAAAAAAGAACCAAACATCGAATTGATTCAGGATATGATGGAACAAGACACTGTTAAGCCGCAAGAATTTGATGCAACTTTTTCAGACAACAACGGGTCACGGGTTCCACCGGCTCACACAGTACCTGTGGGATTTAAGCCCTATCGTTTTGCAAAAGACATTGAAGGCGCGAAAGCCAATCCAAATCCCATGGCTGGAAACATGGATCCTGAAACTTTAATGGCTGGGCAAAAATACTACGTTACTCACTGCGCGCTTTGCCACGGTGATGGATTAAAGGGTGACGGCTCAGCAGTTGAAAAAATGCCTATCAAGCCGCCACCTTTAAATTCAGATAAGATCAGAAATTGGACAGACGGTCAGATTTATCATGTGATCACTGTGGGCCAAGGTGTGATGGGTCCCTATGCTTCGCATGTTCCACAAAAATACCGATGGCAGGTCGTCAATTATATTCGTTACTTACAAAAACAATGAGGTCATAAAAAATGGCAGCGCACGCAACTAACTTGAAAAAATTTGAACCCAGTTCAGCTTTGAAATCGATTACCTACGCATTTATCCTGATAGGATTAATAGGTTTTGCCATGGGGTTGATGAAAGATCCCGACAGATTATGGACTGCGTATTTGACCGCATTTTTCTTTGTGACCTGTTTGGGGCTTGGCGGGTTGTTTTTTTCCGCGATTAATTTTGTGACCAATGCAGGCTGGAGTTCAGGGATCCGCAGACTAGCTGAAGGCATGTCATCTTTTTTGCCTATCACACTGGTTGGATGTTTGGTTTTATTGGTTGGTGTTAAAAAATTGTACCCATGGGCTGACCCCGTCTACGTTGCTCAAAGCGCTTTAGTTCAAGCCAAGACAGCCTATTTAAATGTTCCGTTTTTAGTGATCAGATTATTAGTATTTGCTTTAGGCAGTATTTATTTTGGTTACAAAATTGTTGGAAACTCAATCAATCAAGATACTACGGGCAACGAAGAATTGACCCACAGTAATCGTCGGTTTGGCATTGCCTTTATTTTGTTTTTTGCGATTTCATTTTCGCTTTTCAGCGTGGATTTGTTGATGACACTGTTGCCAACTTGGTACAGCACCATTTTTGGTATTTACTGCTTTGCTGGATTATTTCAAAGCAGCTTAGCGTTTTTAATGCTGATCATGCTTTACGTAAAAAACAATAAATTGGTGGAAGGCTATTATTCGATCGAACACATACATGACGTAGCCAAATATCTGAAGGCCTTCACGGTATTTTGGGCTTATATTGCGTTTTGCCAGTTTATGTTGATTTGGTACGCCAATATCCCCGAGGAAACTGAGTTTTTCTTGATGAGGTCACAAAATGGCTGGATGAGAATTTCTTTAGCACTTTTGGTGTTTAAATTTGTTGTTCCATTTTTGGCTTTATTGCCTAGGGGAGCCAAGCGAAATCCAGCACATTTAACGGCAGTTTGTTGCCTGATACTGGTTATGCAGTATGTGGATGTTTACTGGTTAGTTTATCCAAACTTTAACAGTAATTATTTGGTATTTGGATTTTACGAAGTCACAATGTTGTTACTATTTATGGGACTGTTTTTGTTTACCCTCACTCGTTTTTTCCAAAAGAACAACTTGGTGGCGATCAAAGATCCCAGGCTTCATGAATCTTTGTCCCATCACGTGACCTACTAACGGTTAGCCCCATTGTCTTGCTGAGAGCGGATTTAATCAATTTGCTGTTGACCTGGCTGGGGCCTTGGACTAACGTGACCCTATGCGTTTCAGCCAAACAATTCAATTTTAATCCCAATTCAAATGTCTGAAATCCGCATTATTTTACCTGATAAATCAGTAAAAAATTTCGATCACGAGCCCACGACCCTGGAGGTCGCTCAAAGTATTGGTCCTAGGCTTGCCAAGGATACCTTGGGTGCCAGAATCAATGGACAAAAAGAAATTATAGACTTTAGAACTCCGCTAAAAGATGGAACCCAGCTTGAAATCATCACAGTAAAATCTCCTCAAAGTATTGAGGTCATCAGGCATACGGCAGCTCATGTGATGGCCCAAGCGGTTCAGGAATTATGGCCCGATATCAAAGTCACCATAGGTCCTGTGATTGATTCAGGATTTTTCTATGATTTTGATTCTGAAAAAACTTTTAGTGATGACGACCTGGCAAAAATTGAAAACAAAATGGCAGAAATTGTTAAACAGGATTTGCCGCTGGCCCGAACTGATATTCCTGTGGATGAGGCCATAGCTACGTTTACCAAAATGAAAGAACGATTTAAGGTTGAGCTGATTCAGGATCTAAAATCCAAGGGCGAAACCAAAGTCGGAATCTATCATCAAGGTAAAAACTGGTTTGATCTGTGCAGGGGACCCCATGTGCAGAGCACAGGACAAATCAAAGCTTTCAAATTGCTGTCTGTAGCTGGAGCTTATTGGAGGGGTGATGAGAAAAACCCCATGCTTCAAAGAATCTACGCCACTGCTTTTGGCGATAAGAAAGAATTAGACGAATATCTTCACAATCTGGAAGAAGCTAAAAAACGTGATCACCGCAGACTGGGTAAAGACATGGGCTTATTTATTTTGCACCAGACTTCACCAGCAGCGCCATTTTTTACTGGCAAAGGCAGCGTGATTTACAATGAACTGATTCAGTACATGAGGGATCTTTATTTTGATTATGGCTATCAAGAAGTCATCACTCCCATTATTTTTGATGTGGATTTGTTTCATCAATCGGGGCATTACGCCAATTATCGTGAAAACATGTATTTTACCAAGGTGGATGAAAGGGACTTTGCCTGCAAGGCTATGAATTGCCCGAGCCACTGTTTGATTTTTGCTTCGGAAAAACATTCCTACAAAGAGCTTCCTATCCGTATGGCGGATTTTGGAAGACTGCACAGATACGAAAAAAGCGGAGTGATTCATGGAATCACTAGGGTCAGAAGTTTTTGCCAAGACGACGCTCATATTTTTTGTTCAATGGATCAATTGCAAGGTGAAATTGAAAGCTTTATGGCTTTGCTGGATAAAGTGTATTCCACCTTGGGAATGCCAAAGTACAAAGTACTGTTAGCCACTCGTCCTGAAAAGCGCATGGGTTCTGATGAGCTGTGGGACAGGGCTGAAAAGACCTTGGCTGATGGCATGAAGGCCATGGATATCCCATTTGATTTCAGCCCTGGTGAAGGTGCTTTTTATGGCCCTAAATTAGAAATTCATTTTGTTGATGCTCTTAATAGATCTTGGCAGGTGGGTACTTTGCAGTGTGATTTTAATCTGCCCAATGCTTTTGATTTGAGTTTTGTGGGTGAGGACAACAAAGAACACAGACCAGTGATTTTACATAGAGCGATTTTAGGATCCTTGGAAAGATTTATCGGAGTTTACCTGGAGCACGTGGGTGGGCATTTGCCAACATGGCTGGCGCCTGTGCAGGCGACTATTTTAAATGTCACAGACCGTGTAAATCCCTACTGCGAAGATTTATTAAAATTACTCAGACAAAATCGCATTAGGGCCCAGTTTGACCGTAGGAGCGAAAAATTAAATTACAAAATCCGTGAAGCTCAGATTCAAAAAATCCCATATATGATAGTGGTCGGGGATAAAGAAGCCGAATCAGGAATGGTGTCGGTCAGAACAAATGATGGACGTCAGTTGAACCCACAAACGGCCAATCAGTTTATTGAAAAACTAAATAACGAAATTAAAACCAGAAGTTTTAAAACAACATTTTAAAAATACTCTTAGGAGGTATTGTATCAATCAACCATTTGAAAAAAACATTAAAGGCAAAGACTTTGGACCCAGAAAAAATAAAAAAGACGATGGCCTGCGGGTAAATCGTGAAATCAGAGCGGCACAAATTCGGGTGATTGATGATGAAGGTAAAATGTTGGGTGTGATGACTGTTCCTGAAGGGGTTCGATTGGCAGAGGAAAAGGGATTGGATTTAATTGAAATCGCTCCCACGGCAACTCCGCCTACTTGTAAAATCATGGATTACGGCAAGTACAAATACGAAAACAAAAAAAAGGCCACTGCGGCCCGCAAAAAACAAGTCATCGTCCAGGTTAAGGAAGTTCAGCTGAGGCCTCGAACCGACGTTCACGATTTTGAAACCAAAATGCGCCATGCTCGCGAATTTATCCTGGAAGGCGATAAGGTCAAAGTCAGCATGAGATTTTTGGGACGTGAATTAGCACATCTGGAATTGGGAATGGCACTAATGCATAAGGTGGTAGAGACCCTAAGCAATGTCTCTTTGGCCGAATCTCCTCCTAGAATGGAAGGCAAGCAAGCCACTTTGCTGTTGGCCCCAGACCCTGTTAAGGTCAAAGATTACCAAAAACAAAACAAATCCAAATAGGCTACCTATAGCTGTTTAATCAGTGGTCGTTTGGCATCCCTATTGCTGTATATCCAGAGTCCAGTGGCAGATCGCATTGGTTAAGACCTGCGATTATTTTTAGATAATTTGTACCCACAGGATTGCAGTAATTACCCCGAAAAAACCATTTTGGAGGCCGGATGAAGTTCAGAATTTTAATCCCATTAATGACAGCAGTTGTAGTAGTTGGATGCTCAAAATCATCTGATGACCCACAAGCGGGTAATGTGCTGGTGAATGAAAATAACATTTTAACACAGTCCCTAGATAAGGGTTCAGATACCCTGGTGACCATGCAGTACAATCCCAGGCTGACAGTTCCTGAAAAATTCATTCAATCTAAAATAACATGTTTAAGTGAAACTTTAACTGTGGATGAAAACACAGGGGTTGGTTTAATGCCAGGATCAAAAGTTATAGTAAAAAACCAAATGGACCCCATGCAGATACAGCAAAAGCCGTACACCCGGGTTGTTTGCAACAGCAACGCTGACCCCATTCAATCAATGGATGCGAATTTAATTGAAACGATTGAACTGAGCACTTCACGGGTTGAGCCCATCGCGGTTTACGTGGGAACTCAAAAATCAGGGATTAGCAGATCAGGATTTTTTTATGTTTCGTGCTCTGCTAACGAAGATGATTTTATCACTGAAAACTACAATGGTGTGGGATTGATTACCGGTTCATCATTAATGGTTGTTAGGGATTTAGGTTATCAATTTAAAGATGGGTCTACCCAGTCTGAGGAGCTTCCCTATATACTCATTAAATGCCGGTAAAGCACAAAGACGATCATAATCATAGCCATAGCCATGACCATCACCACAGTCATCACGGTCATCACCATCACCAAGTCAGTAACTACAATGCCTTGTTTTTTACGGGGATTTTATTAAACCTAAGTTTTGTAATCATAGAATTCATCGCTGGATTCAGTTCTGATTCTCTGGCTTTGATTTCAGACGCCAGTCACAATTTGGGTGACGTGGGCAGTTTGATTTTGGCTTGGGGGGCCTTTTGGCTTTCAAATCGTAAAGCCAGTTCCAGATTCACCTTTGGATTTAAAAAATCCTCTATCATTTCGGCACTCATCAATGGACTGACGCTTTCGGTGCTAACAGGGGCCTTATTGCTGCAAGCCTTTCAGCGTTTACTAAACCCAACCCCTGTACAGACTGAGTTAATGATTTGGGTGGCTGCAATCGGAATCGTGGTCAACGCCTTCACTGCATTTTTATTTTCAAGGGATGCCCACAAAGATCTCAATTTAAAGGGAGCCTTTTGGCATATGCTGGCAGATGCCTTGGTTTCAGCGGGTGTAGTAGCAGCAGGAGTTCTGATCCATTTTACCGGGGTGAATTGGATCGATCCAGCAGTCAGCTTGGTTATCTGTGCCGTGATTTTATGGGGTTCATGGGGTTTACTTAAAGAATCACTTAAACTTGTGATGAATGCAGTGCCAAGCCATATTGATCCATTAAAAGTGAAACAATCCATCAGTGAAATACCCTCAGTTGTTGAGGTTCATGATCTGCACATCTGGGCAATGAGTTCCAATGATGTGGCGTTATCGGCCCACGTTGTGATCAAACAGGCTGATCCCGAAAACAAAGTGATCCAGGCTATCACCCAGACCATGAATCAAAAATACCACATTCACCATTCAACCGTGCAGATCGAGGTTGGCAACCAGTACCACTGCGATCTTAAAACCGACGGCGCCTAACAACGGCATTTAGATTTTAAAAAATATTTCTTTGTTTCTATACCTTTTGAATACATTTGCGGACGCGCATGGCATATCTGGTGTTGCGTAAATGCAAAGATAATTTTTTTCACTATTTTTAGACACTCGCTAACGGCCGCGGGCTCATCTCTCGTATTGAGTCATTTAGATTAATCAGTAATACGATTAATAAATTATCATAAAACTGATTAATCTAAATGACTCAACACCAGATATGCCCCGCGCGCTCGCTGCATGTGTCTAAAAACAGTAAAAACAAATTGTCTTTGCATTTATGCAATACGAGAGATGAGCTTGCGGCCGTTAGCAAGTATTCAAAAGGTATAGAAACAAAGAAATATTTAAAAATATAAAATCTAAATGCCGTTGGTTTTAATCGTCCGTTTTGCGCTCTTGCTTTTCCGCAGTTGTGTTTTATTTTGCGAAGGTTCGGTAAAGCCCGATGCCTAGGGCCGCGCCTGTGCAGACTTCACCCCAGCTTGTTGGGAATCCGTGCAGAAAGGGTCTAAACGGCGGCTGTAATTCGGGGTATTCTTGAACTCCCTTAAATTCTTGCCAAGACCAAAAATAGCAAGGACCCATCTGTAAACCTGAAGCAATCAGGGTATCCCTGCGACCTTTCAAATCCCTCAAATAGGGCAGCGAGGTTCGAACTTGGATCAGGCCTCGTTCAGTCATTTTAACCATGTCATAGGTTTCTGATCTTTGCGCTGGGTTGTACCCGATATCAAAGAATTCTCCCCATCCATAATAAACTAATTGGGATTGATAGGCGTGGGTGATTTCTTCGATGTTTTTATTCACAAGCTTACCGAGGGACTGAAAACCGTAGCCGATATAAAATGTTCTGATATGCTGAGTGCCTCTCTTTTTTAAAAGACCACCGCCGCGGAGTCTCCATAGCAATCCGCCCATATAGGCCGATAACAACTCTTTTTCGTTGTGATTTAAGTTTTCAAGATTTGCTTTATCTGTGGGATTTTTTCTTAACTTCGAAAAGATTGTTCGTAGTTTTGATCCTGTCTCGGTCATAAAAAAACCTGGACCTGGGGGCATTAACAATAAGGCTCCCGTGATAAAATTCAGAACTCCATCAATTTTTATCAATGAGGAATAATTAGGTTTATAGGCGTTAAAATGATTAAACAGTTGTTCTGAGCCAGGCACGTAGGCTGGAGTTTGATTTAATACAGATTTTTTTAAATCCATCATCATATCGACGACAATTTTTTCGATTTGAACATATTTGTCCTGCCGTCCGACTGTTACAAAATTCCAACGATCGTCGGATAATTTAACGTTAAGTTTTGCGTAAATATCTGTGACCTCTGGCTCAAGCGCCAGATCAGAAGGACTAATATATATTGGATAAAACTTTTTGGCTTGAGCCTGTGGAATTAATAATCCAATGGATAAAGCAAACATTGGCAGCAAATTCTTCATAGGTTCCCCTCTCCTTTAAGAATCTAAAAATTGTGTTAACATCAGACCCAGGATCAAACCCGGTTACAAGTCTCGACACAGGTCATTGGTATAAATGACTGCTACTGACACACTGCCTTTTGCCCAAGAAAATATCATTCCACTATTGACTGTAATTGCCGTTGTCAAAACCAGGCAATGGTGCTGTTGCTGATTGTTTGCAGTTATTTGTTTGATTCCGAACAGATGCACGGTGGGACGCAAATTCAGTCCGCAAAGTCGGTGTTTGAGTCACTTGACAAGATTTTACTAGTGCAAAAATATCCCAGTACATACCCCTAAATCTGAATGATAAGTTAATTTTGGCTTATGCATAATAAGCAAAAATTTATTTACAATTTTGATTGAACGCGGGCACACTGATTTTGTCATGTCAAAAATGGAACCGATTCTAAAATCAATCCTCAGCCATAGCGTTGAATTAAATGTATTAACCCGAGAGCTTCCGTGGGATTCGCCCCAATTTTATGGCATATGGCTGGGGCAAATGCGCCTGTTGGTAGAGGAAACAGTGCCCATGTTTAAATTGGCTGCAGCTAAATGTGCCAGACGAGATCCTGCCATTTACCAGTATATAATCAATCATGCCGTGGATGCGTTTGACCAAGAAGCCAAAATTTCTCAGGACATAAAAAGGGTTGGTTTTTACACAGATAAATTGGCTCAGTTTCACGAGACAAAACAGATTTTCAGAAGTCAGTATTATTTTATCCACGAAGTCGAGCCCCTGTGTTTTATTGGGGATACCTTGTATTTTGAATCCATGAGTTCTGTGATCGGCAAAGAGATTTTAAGTCGACTGGTCAAGGTCCACGGAGCCATATCATGTTCGTTTTTAATTGCACACACTCAAGTTTGCAAAATCCATTCGGAACACATCACGAAGGTTTTGGATATGGTTGACCCAGGTCGCTTAATGAAAATCCATGAATCCATCAACTGCACCCACAAGCTTTTTGTCGAAATGCTCAAAAAATGCAAAAATGATTGGCAACTATCCACTCGCAATGTCTCAAAACAAAAGCGGATTGCTGAATAAGCTCAGGTTTTTGTTGGCAAAGCGCTTTTAAGACTTAAGAATATTTGCTCATAGGAGCATTCCACACAAATGCATTTGATCATTAGTTTTATATTAATGAGTGGCACATCATTAGCCTCTGAGCACTGGACATTTTATGCCCGCGAATTAATTGGCGAAACCAGGTCAACAAGGGCAGAAGCAGTCAGCCATTTAAAAGAAATTTTTAAAAACCCTAAGGATTTAGTTTTTGAACTAAAAGGTGTCAATCGGGCTTTGGCATTGGATGTGATGGTGGCCTTTAACGATCCTATTTTTATTTCTCCGCTGTTAAGTCGAGTCAGTGATGACGAAACGGGTTCTGTGGCCTTAGCGGTAAATGCTTTTTTAAGTCCTGAAAGCTATGAGACTATATCACAAGCCTATTTAAAGCTGATCCCGACGTATTTTAAAAAAAAGCATTCAATCACAAATCTGGTTGTGATGCTGGATTTTTTTTCGATTGCTAGAAAACCACTGCCCGAAGAATTTTTTTTAACTTTGCTGGAGAATAAAAACCAGCTTTTACTTCAATCGTTGCTGTTTCATTTGGAAAGCATCGGGGAGCCAGAACTGAACAGCTATTTTCTGAGTGTTAAAAAACGCTATTTTAAACTTGAACCTGTGCACAGACCCAGAATTTTAGAATTAGCCCAGTCACGAAAACTGAAAAAATCAGAAAGCCGTTGGGTTAAGTTTGTTTGCCAAAAAGATTCTCAAGTGTCTGATTACTGCCAAAAATATTTTGTTTTTGAAAATCCAACTAAAAAGCCAACGGAGCAAAAGAAATGAAAAAGCTTCTTGGGATTTTAGTTGTCGCTTTATTTGTTGGAGCCCTGATTTATAATTTTAAAGTTCAAGACCTAAAGCTTCACCTTTGTTCTGACAAATACTCTGATCTATATAAAAATCGAAAGTTAAAACTGTCTATATTTTTTGGTTACAAGGATGCGCGGCCAGCACGGTTTGTTGCAGATTTTTACGAAAAGCTGCAGCTTATCGACCGTATTGGTAAACAATGTGGATTGGGGCAGAAATTTTGTGATTTTAAATGGGATCCTAAAAATGAATCTTATACTAAAAGAATCAAGGTCAAGGCCGGCTATTGGGTTGATGTGATGATCTCTGTGCACTCCAGTTCTGTCAGCCCTGATGATGATAAAAACCAGTCGTTCAATTACCAGTCTTGGATCAGTGACAGAGTCAAAGAACAATTTAAACATGAGCTTCAGAATTCTGATGTGGTGTTTTACAACGGGCATTCCAGAAGTGGCGGAGGACCTGATTTTCATCCACCGATACTGTCAAAGACCAATATGGTCAAAATGGATCCCTACAAAGAAAATAGGGAAGGATTGAAACACATGGCAGAATCGATCGCATCCAGAAGTTCTGGTCAGCTTAAATTGCTGGGATTGTTTTCTTGTGTTTCTGAGACCTATTTTATTGATGAACTTAAAAAAGCTCAAAAGGGATTGGGATTTATTGTTTCCAAGGACTTATTGTATCAGGCAGATAGTTTTAAAAATTTGGTCAGCAGTGTGGAAGCTCTGCTGGATGAAAAGTGCGAAGATGATTTTAACAAGGCGTTAAACGAACAGGATCCCTTAAAGGGATCCCGAATCGTCAATTTTTTCTGATAAACAGATTAGTGTCCAAGACCACTGGAGCTTGCGCCCAATGATTTCATGTTTGTGGCAGCTGTTTGAGTCGATGCCTGAGCAACAGGAGTTTGTTCAGCCGGTTGAGTGGCTTCTGCAGGTATAGTTTGAGCCGCTGTTGTTTCTGCATCAGCAGGAACATCGGTTTTCACTGTTGATTTTTTGGAGCAGCTTACTGCTGACACCATAATCACAGCGATCGTCAACGTTAGGATTTTCTTCATAAAGTCCTCCTTTTAAAGAACTGTCTTGGTCGTTTTAAAATCAGTTACCAGTCCTTTCACTGCCAGACCCATACCAGTATTATAGCCCCTCTGAGGCCGTTGCGGTTGGGGCTTTTTAGAAATGTTTGTTATTTACTGACTAATTTGGGCGCTTCAGATGCGACTAATTGAACTGTCCGTTTTTTGATAATTAATTAGACAATTTTTAAGCTGTTTGTTGCAATGAAATGATCACATTTACAAGGAGCTTTTATGGCCATCACCGCAAATCAAAAAAATTCATCAGACTCAAAAAATAAATCCGCAAAAAATAAGCGAAAAGGTATAAGATTTTTTTCTGACCCCGGCACTTTTGCATTGATCGACATTCGCCCCAAGAAAAAAGATTTTGCCCCTGAGTTTCGGGCCTTGGTAGTGACCGAGAGTTTTAAAGGTTGTTCGCTAGTCATTGTTAACGCTCTGCTGTTTGTGACAGGCGATAAAGTTAAAGTAAAGGTAGGGGAGCTTAGCCCTCTATTAGCCGAAATTCGCTGGTCTGTGGAGCTTGATGATGGGGTCCAAAAACTGGGCTTAATGTTCTTGGAATAATTCTGGCTTTTTGAAAGTTCCTTTATTAGGATCGCCTCCTGTTTTGTTTTGGATTCTGAGGGGGATTTAAAGGTGCGCATTCTGTGGCAGAAACGACAGTCTAATTATTCGATTTTCTCAATTTCAAAAACAAAGTTGTTGGTCTGTTACTGCGTTTGTTTATCAATTATTTTTCCCATCAGTTCTTTGAGGGCTCAAAATCCAGAAGGGATCAGGCCACAGGTTGTCGAACACGCAGCTGAGGTTGATAAGCTGACTCAGTACGTGCTGACCGATATGATTAAGGTTCAGTGGCACTTGGATGTTACCTGGGATGGCACAGATTTTTTAACCAGAATTTTATTGGAAAATGAGATCAATGAACTGGCGACCCTGGCCGATGTCATGGATTCAGTGGATCATTACAGAAAGCTTATGGAAAGCCGTTATGAAAAGATTTTGCAAATCAAAGACATCACCCTGGCTGAAAGAAAGTTGTTTCATCAATCGATATATGATTTTCAGCAACTGGGTTCAGCTATCAAAGCCTTGCATGAGCTGTCTGAAATTCAGTTTTCCTCCTTTGTGTTTTTTAATTCAAAAGACCGTAGTCTGAAGATTGATCCAGCGCAGGCAACACTAAGGCAACAATTAGAAAAATCGATTGTAGGCATGTCGGGAAATTATAAAAACCCATTGTTTTTCGAAGTTTTTGCCTATGCCTTTATTAAAAATTATGAATGGCACGATGGAGCAAAGCTGTTTAATAACCGCGAGCAGGTTTTGATTTTGGACAGAGCTTTGGGTATGTATTTCGAACAAGCATTAAGCCGTAGAACAATCGGCGCGTTCGAGAAAAAAGTTTTAAATCTTATCCGGCAGGAACCTGGTTTTAAGGGGCTTTCCAGGGTTTTAAGTTTTGCTTCGTTAATTCACAGGGATCCAAATTCAACAAAAGAACAAGCACTTCAGTTGCTAGGTGAAATTCAAGCCTTGCCGTTAAATTACACTTTGGATGAGTTGCTCAATGCAAAGAAAGAAATGCAGTTTTTTAAAGAAGTTCTAAAATTGCATTCTGTTGAAATGATTGATTGGAAGAGGGACTACGACAAATATCAAGATATAGAATTAAAAAACCTTGAACGGGACGCTGAAGAGCTGATTAAAAAGCAGAAGCATGATCTCTATTTGGCAAACCTTCCGGTGCCGCAGCTGTTGTTTGCGACAAAAAGCGGGGATATGGTCACCATGGATTCCGATGGAAATGTGAAAGTCACTAAAGAAGGTGCTGAGGATTTTTTAATTCCCTACCTGAAAGACATTGATTTTATCAAACCCGAAGTCAGCTTGGTGAATGGTTTTTTATTAATCTATTACCCTGCAGCTGAGTTGGCTTTTCAGTATCAATTAAAAAACAGAACCTATTTAAGATCCTATTTTCCGCAAGAAAAAATCCTTCAAAAACTATGGAATCAACAGCAAAAAGCTAAATGCGAGGGCTCGTTTTAATCGGAATGCTCGTTTTTGTCGACCTGTGCAATCACTAACTCACACCGGTAGTATAGAAGTGATTTTAGCTGGCCCGCTACGCTTTAGCTAATTTGAATTTTAAAAATAACTTCGAAAGTTTATCTAAGGAGTCCTGCATCTGTAATTAAAAGTGTAGGATCCCGGCGTTGTAAAATTGGTTGCAAAAGTAACCACATTTCCAGCAACTGTATAGGTTGGGATGGCTCCGGGGCCTGTCACGGTAACTCCAGAATAAGGAACACAGTCAAGCTTTACGACCCTTGAAGCGGCTCGGACTTGGGCGCCCATATTTGACATTGGTGTGGTATAGTTTCCGTTATCAATGTCCCAAAAAATTCCGTTCGTCAGATTTGTTATTTGTGTATATTGACCTAAGGTGCAGGATTCGAGCAATCCTCTGAGGGATTCGCAGGGAGGATTTTGATCCCAATTAGCATTATAAATTGAATGGTAGTGAAAGTTTTTTTGAGGCCAAACAGAGTCAACATAGTTTTTTAAATTCACAGCTTGGTTGTCGGGTAAAATTCCTGATTCTGTGGCGTCTGACAACATGATGACGATAAAAGACGCCGACGGTCTGAAAAAATTAATATTGTTAATATTGTATCCATTAATATCATTCAATTGGCTGCGGTATACGGCTCTGTAAACAGCTTTAATGGATTGTTCTGACCACGACCCCTGAACTCCCGTTTCTACGATAGTGTCACCTAAAACCAATTGTGCCGAAGGGGTGGTGTTTGTAATCCAAAATCCCGGAGAATTTTTAAGAGGCATTATAAGTCCATCCATAATGTACCGACCATAGGATTCGTTGGTCCCTAGAACGCTGTAGTAATTCGGAGTTGTTGCTGCAGTGTAAGCTGGATCAAAAACACAATTACTTCCATTTCCACCACCAATATCTGTTAAAACCATATCACCTGCTGTAGGTGGATTATTATAGGCAGGCGGCACAGGTAGTAAATATCTTCCGCCGTTGCATAAAACACCACTCGTTGTGACTGCAATTCGATAGTCAATGCCAGTGAGTTGGGAAATAAAGTTGCTGAGTCGGCTGTCTAAATTGTTGTGATAGGAGTCCGTGCTGAATGAGTTATCAATCACAAATAAAATATCAGCTTGGTTGACTATTGTGGATTTACTGTGGGGATATAATTTGCGCCAAAAATTAGTTTGATGAAACTGAGCCCAAACATTCAAGCAGGCAAATAAAAAACAAATACCAATGAATTTTATTGAGATTCTAACCAAGTCTATCCCCTAAAGAACATTAACCTATAGTAAAATCTTAACATAGGAAGATGGCTATTAAGTTTCAAAAATTTCAGTTGTATCAAAATAAGACCGACGAACTTAAAGACACCAATCTGATTCTGTCATTAAAAATCAATAGTTCAGGGCTACACCAAATGTATTAACACTTTTGCTAGGCAAACTGCCGCTTCTGATTGTGTCGACACCTAACAAAAAATCCATATTGATACTGGATTCTCGGGGATAAAATCTGGTGCCTATATAAGCGTGAGTCAATGAAGAGCTACTGGGATTAACAGTGTCATTGTTTGCAGTGAAAGTTCCAATCCTAAGTCCAATCAACCATTCGTTGTTCCATTTATTATAACCGTTGTAACTGCCCTCGCCACCTATGCTCATGCGGTTGTATTCTGATTTAGCATCTGTGTTTTTGACCTTGTGAGTTTCGCCACCAATGTGAACCGTCAGTCGCCACATGCCTTTGAGGGCCTCGCTGGCCGGGGACATTAAAAACAGTTCGCCCATGGTGGATCCTTCTTCATTTTCATAAAATGATGGGTGAATCGCCACAGCAACTCCAACTAAGAATTTATTTTGCAGACCCTTGGCCCTTACGGGTGGCAGATTGCGTTTGTCCCATACCAGATTTTCGGTATTTAATTGCTGGGTTTGATTTTCGTTGACGGTGATTGTTCCAGTGCCCACTCGGTCAGCTTCAGTCACTGTGACTTCATACACGCCCTTGGGGACGCTTACCGTGCGATCCTCACCTTTGTTTTTATAAAATTTAAAAAAGTTTATGCCTTTCGCAGCCGTCAAAGTCAGTTCACCTTGAACAGGGGCTGCCAATGCAACCTGACCATTGATTTTTGCGGGATAGGACACTACCAAAGCACCCTGACCTGTCAGTTTTGATTCAAATTCGGGGGATTGGACTTTGCCTCCTGAAACCATGCTTTGAAATTTAGTCTGAGCGTAAACGTACTGATACAATTCGTCGATGGTCACTAAACCATCAGTGTTGCTATCGGCTTGGCCGTACAGCCCTGAAACCAGATGGTAGGTAAATATGCTGCCTTTTAGTTTATCGCTTTCATAGGAAAGTTCTTTGCCAGAGCTTGAGGTCAAGATCACACTGCCAGTAGGTTCATCCACGTTGTATTGTACCAGTTCAATGGGTTTTGATTTTGTAACACCTTTGGTTTTTAATGATCCCGAAAAGCAACTGTCCAACACCACGATTTTGACCTTTGAAGTTATTTTAGCCAGCAGATCGTGGAATTTTGCTTTATTGATAAGTCCGTCTTTTAAATTCAGGCCGTTTTCATCAGAGTGTCCTGAATAATAAAACATAAATTTTTGTGCTGAAGTTTTTGAGAGCTCGCTCAGCACAGTATCAAATTCTTGCAGGGTTGGATTTTTAAGATTGATGATTTTGCTTTCAGGAACCTTAGACACCTGAGTCAGTGCCCTGGCCAACCTGTTAGCGTCCATTGATGCAAACTCAAGGCTTTTTTCAGAGGCTTTAAAGCTATCATCGGCGCTAACCAGAAGAACTTGAAAGTCTGATACTCCGCCAGCTGAGTTTTGCGAAATGGCCTTAGGATTTTTGCTTTGGCCTAATGCTGTAAAACTAAAAAATATTAAAATCAGCCATAGCGGGGTCAGAAAAATTGACTTCATTTGAGGCTCCGCAATCTGTATCCAGCAAAAATACAAGAGCTGGAGTTGATTTTTTGTTCAGACATTAATTGCACAAAAAACTGTTGGTTAAAGACTGTATCCATAGCTTGTTTGGGCTGAAGCATTTTTTCCTGAGGACAGATAACCACAATTAAATTTTCGCCCTGATTGGGGGCTGTCAGTGTGAAGCTGGATTCAAATGATTTACTAACACCGGCTTGCAAAGTTATTTTACTGGATTCGATATCCCCTAAATCGCTGATGACTTTATTTTGGTTATCAGTGATGACCCAGTAGGCAAAAGAATCCTGGCTAGCAACAACACTGGCGCCAACTTTGTCTCCGTCTTGCAATGCAGATTCAGAACCAATGGGTTGAACCTTGCCCTGTCGTTCCCAAATCACGTTGACCATAACAGAACCTTTCGCGGTCAAATGTTCTTGGTTGTTTGTAAATAGCCACAAAGCAAAACTGCATGACACAGCCACGGTCAAGCCCATCTGGATTTGTTTTTTAAACTGAATGTACCAAGGGGTTTTTAATTGCAATGGTTTTAGTCTGACTTGATTTATCTGAGACAGTTCTTTGAGTTCAGAGGGGTTTAGCTCAGACGGGTCGGAGCTAATCAATTTCCATTGTTTTGAAAATAATGATTTATCCGACATGCTTGTGTCCTCGGAATTTTTCAAGCTTGGCTTCCAGTTTTTCTTGCAGTCGATTCACAGTCCTTCTGGAAATTTGCATGACTTCTGAAGCTTCGTCTTGGCTCAGGCCTTCAAGATTTCGATACACAAACAATTGCGCCTCTTGATCTGTTAGTTTTTTTAGCAATTGATGCCATGAACGGTTGGCCGCTGTTTTGTTTTCAGTTTCGTTTGCAATGCCCACAGATTCAGAATCACTGATAGAATCCAATGAGCTGTGTTTGTTATTGTGATTTCGGATGTGGTCAATGGCTGCATTGGTACAACATTGATAAACCCAGGCAAATGCGGCTTTCAGATTGGGAAAGGTCATTTGCTTTTCCCAAAGCTTAGTGAACACTTCTTGCAAAATTTCTTCGGCCACACTGGTTCCAGTGATGGCGGCAGTTTTTAGCAATGCAGGTCTACCAAGCTTTTGATAAAGCATTTGCACGGTCCTTTCGTCTTTGCAATCGATCGGTTGATCAATATTTAAATCACTCAGGCAGCCTCCATTGGCTTAGCTTTTTCTGGTAGCTTACCCTGGGATTATCGTGTTTTTTTCAACTGTAGAACGTCCAGGAATCGCAATTTGTGCCAAAAAAATCTGTCTTATTCTGAGACGGATTTTACAAAGGTAAATCCAGTATTTAGAAGCTCAAAAATATTTGGCACTAAAGAACTGGACCAGCCGTTCAGTGTTTGAAAGCAAACGAAATTGAATCATTAACTGCATTAGAAATTTAAACCTTTAGGAGGTTCAAATGAACTATCAGAATTTAAAACTTTCCGTCCTGTCATTGACCATAGCAACTATGCTGATTGGTTGTGGTAAAAAACAACAAGGAGGCGGGGACGATGCTGTGACGACAATGGCAGTGAACTTGAAAACAGTAGAGCAAGACTATGTTCCTGAATCAATCACTGACACTGGTGCCGGTGTGGGGACAGCAGTGGTAGCATCAAAAACTAGCGATGATGATATTTGCAAGGGCGTTGATTTTATCGAATGCCAGCCACGATTAATCAGGGCTTATTTGCAGTTGGGTAAGGGTGCTGTGTCATTCACTCACCAGATCGTAAATAAGGTGGCCTATGATTTAAGAGGTGCTGCTGATAATTCTTCAGGAACTGTGACGATAGCCGAAGAAAATCTGACCATTGAATACATTAAAAAAAGCTACGATGAGTTTGATTTTTTGGTTATCAAAGACTCAAAGCCTGTGGGTTTGGTTTCTGCCAAGCCTGAAAGCTATGCCTTGCAGTTTGATATTGGATTATTGGAAAAGGACAAATCCGATAGCCGTGGTGGTAAAATGGACATCAAGGTTAATTATGCTGATAAAAACAATTGGAGCAGCGAAATCACAATCACAGATTTAAAATGCAATGTGAATAAACCTGAAGACCCAGAAAAAATCAGATTGCACGTCGGAAAACAGGGTAATCTGTGGAGCGGTCAGTCCATGTTTTACAATGGAACAGCGGCAGCATTTGGTGTTACCAGAACCTGCGACACTGTTGCGACTGATGACACGGCTTTAGTGATTTATACTGATTTTGTTGCCAACAGAGTGGCTGCAAAAGCTGCCATGTATTTGATGAAGCGCACTGAAGTTTCCACTGCATTGATTGAAAACTTTGGATTGAATGGATTTTGCACTCAGTATGCTGATCTATGTGCTTCATTAGCAGCTGCGATCAGTTCAACTCCTTCAGCAGTGGCTACGCATTTAGGTTCACTGGAAAACCCATATTGCATGCAACGGGGATCTGCACAGGTTTTGTTTAACAATTCTTGCCAAGCTCTGTCGCCTGAAGTTTCTGCGGCAAACTTTTTGGCCAACGACAGCTGGTTATCGCCTGCAGAATTTCATGCACTGAGCGTCAGCATCCCTGAACACCTGTAGTTTTTAATTTCTAACCAAAAAAACATTTCTTACGGAAGCTCGATTGGAAACCCAATCGAGCTTTTTGTTTAAAAGCTCCAATTTTTTTGAACTTTAAAATTATAATTTTAAAGTTCAATGGCACTGGAGTTTTTAAAAAGAGGAGTCGCTTTCACAGTTTTTGAGCATTTGATATAAAACGTTTTCAAAGCTTAAAGCCACGTTCCAAAAAAGCTTCAGCCAATCTGGATTTTGCATTTTTTAATACAGGCTCACCATGGCCAACGATCAGATTTTCAAAATCTAAATTCATTAGTGATCTGATTGAATCTCCGAATGCTTGCTGATCTTTAACAAACATATGCATCAATCTGCTGATCGCAAATCGCCTGTAGGTGCCAAAAATGTTTAATAGCACAAGGGCACCAAGACCTGTGATTTGGGTCATATTAAAACACAGATCAGTTACTATGAGGGTCTTTGATTTTTTATGATAAAAAACAATTTCATTTAAAGCCGGTGCTCCCTCGATCATATAGGCTTGTAATTCAGAACTAAAGGGCCAATTTTTAGTGTCGATTTCTGAATGCCAATTGATATGAGGTTTTAGTTTTTTAATCCCAGGAGCTCCCCAGACATTAGCTACGGGAAATTTATCCAGAGCTTTTTTAATCCCTGCAGAATGCAGCAAATTGGGGGCAATCAGGTCCGTAATTCCATCCAGCTTTTGATAGTCTTGATCGCTGACCTGGGAACCAGGAGAAATAATAATTTTCACACCGTTTAAATCCACAACAGGTGAGCAAACGGGCAAATTCAAAAGTGGTAATTTAACTGTCGACCTGATCAGTGTAATGTCTTGCAAATTTAAATCCTCAATAACAGAGTAAGTCTTTTTTCCCGCATGGGTCTACATGTTAGCACTCGTCGTCAGAGAAAATGTCAGCTCGATAATGGGATTAATTGCTCAGACCAAAAAAACTATTTTATCTGAGTGATAATATTATGAAACTCTGCTGGTAGTGGGCTTTCAAAGGTTTGATTATTTATGGTTATCTGAGTGCAGTGTAAAAACATTCTGTTCACATTATAGATTCCAAAAATTTTATTATTGTATTTAGAATCCCCATAGCGGCTGTCACCAACAATAGGATGATTGGACAGGGCCGAGTGTTTTCTGATCTGATGCTGCCTGCCGGTTTTCAAATCAAATTCACAAAACGTAAAATAATTATTTTTTTGCAAAATCTTAAATTCAGTCAGACAGGGAACTCTGTTTTTAGAAACTCCCGCCGGATTAACCCGGCCTTCGGATTTATCAGTCAAAGACTGATTCCATGGTTCTGAGTGTTTCAGTTGTCCCCTTAGGATGCCCTGATAAATTTTTTGAACTTGGTTTTGCTGAAAAAGTTGACTGTAAACGCTGGCAGCATCAGCGTTGATTGCAAAAATCTGAATCCCACTGGTTTCTTTGTCCAGACGGTGAACGGGAAACAGTTTGTTTAAGGATAATTGTTTTTGCAGAACATCCATCAGATTTTCAGGATCTTCGTTATTGTGAACTGAAACCCCAGGGGGTTTGTCCACAACCAGTATGTCAGAGTTTTTAAATATGACAGTGCTGCTCATACTTATTTGCGTCGGCTAAAATGTCGTTCCCTGATTGATTTTTCGTTATCATCACGACGTGGGCCCCTGAAATCGCCACCCCTTTTAGGTGAGTCTTCTCGGCGAGGTCGTTTGAAATCACTGCGACCTTCTGACGATTCATCACGGCGTGGGTTTCTGAAATCACTGCGGCCTTCTGAAGATTCATTTCTACGATCAGGGCGATCTCCTGATGGGCGTCTGTCTGAGCGTTCAGAGTTGTCACGGTACCTGCGTTCGCCAAAGCTTCCAGATCTTCTGTCTGGTCGTCTGTCAAAACGTCTGTCTGAGCCCGAATGTTCACGGTTAAAAGGTCTTTGTTGAAAGGGGCGTTCAGGTGGCAATTCAAATATGTCAGGTGCCAACATATTTAAAAATCTGCCAACGATTTCTTGGTTTGTCATGTTGGCAATGGATTCTTTCCAACTGTCATCCAATAGTTCAATGGCCAATTGGTGGTTTTTCTGGTTTTGAAACTTGGCCAAGATTTTAGAGGTTTTTTTAATGCCCACTTCTTTGCGAGAAGGGATTTTGCCTTCAGGGATTTTGCTTTTTGTCCTGGATTCGATTCGGGCCAATAACCCACGCTGTGCCGGTGTGATTAAGCTTATGGCCGTGCCAGACTTTCCGCTTCTGGCAGTTCTGCCAATACGGTGGATGTAAACATCAAGCTCGCGGGGGACAGAGTAATTTATGACATGGGTTAAATCTTTTACGTCAATTCCACGCGAAGCCACATCAGTACAAACCAAGATTGTGATTTTTCGGTCTCTAAAGGCCTTCATCGTGCGTTCGCGTTCGCCCTGGGATTTGTCACCGTGCAGGCAATCGACCTTATAACCGCGTGACTGCAAGGTTTGAGTTAAATCCGAAACTAAGGCCTTGGTTTGGCAAAACACTAATCCATAAAAATCATCTGTGGTTTCTAAAACCTTGCACAATATGTCTGGTTTGTCGGATTCGCGAACGGGATAAAACAACTGGGTGATGTTTTCAGACAGGACTTCTTTTTTATTTACCTGAATAAATTCTGGTGATTTTAAAAATCCATCTGCAATTTTGCGAACTCCGGGGCTCATGGTTGCCGAAAACAACCAGATGTTTCTGCTGGAGTCTTTTGAAGCTTCCAGAATTTCTTCAAGCTCTTCTTTAAATCCCATGGAAACCATTTCGTCGGCTTCATCTAAAACGATGGTTTTCAATTGATCTAATTTTAATGTGCCTCTTTTAATATGATCGATGATTCTGCCAGGAGTTCCAACGACGACTTTTGCGCCCATTTTTAAGCCGCGCATTTGATCCGAATAACTGCCTCCGCCATAAATGCAAAGGGCGCTGATGTTTTTAAATTTACCTAATAATGTGATTTGATTTGAAACTTGCTGGGCCAATTCGCGTGTGGGGCAAAGCACTAATCCGCTGACCGATTTAGTGTCATCGGGGATTTGGTTCAACAGGGGGATGCTAAATGCAGCCGTTTTGCCGGTACCTGTGGCTGCCAGCCCAATAAAGTCATTGGGTTCGCCCAACAAAACGGGGATTGCCAAGGTTTGGATGGGGCTTGGAGTTGTGTAACCCAGTTCGTTAATTGCTTTTAGTATCTGAGCATCTATATTTAGACTGTTGAAATCATTCACTTTTAGGCCATTCATTAGGGGTTGTCAGAAGCTCTGGGTGACCTTCTGTGTCGGCAAACTAACACGTCGCTTAATAATTTCCAAGGTCAATGCGGTTTTGGGAAAAGAAACCAAAAATCTAAGTTTATTTAAATGAAAGTTCCCACAAACATCAAGTCAGCACCAGGTAGAGCTTCTGCCCCAATTTTACTGTGGCAGTTTGGTAAGTTCTTGTTGAGTGTGGGACAGCTGCAGCTCTGTGGCATTTAGATTGATTTGGGTCTGCCTTAAACTTTGCCTGATTTCATTGAGCTGATCAATCAATTCGCCCCTTTGAGTTTTAATGTAGTAGGGTTCTTGGCAAACCAGTTTGCTGACTTCTTTTTTTGAGGATTCATCATAAACGGATTTGTTTTGGCAGTCTAAAAGGTCTGGGATTTTATTTAGATTGGCTGAGTTTTCGGATTCTCTGATCAACATAGTATTCTGATCTGCTCTTAATTGTGCAACTCTGCTTTCAAGGCTTGCGATCATACCTGTCAAATAGTCTTTTCGGCCCCTAAGGTATTCAGGAACAAAGGTTTTGTCTTCCTGTGGTTTGCAAAGGTTTTGGTAAATAGATCCTGATTTTCCAACGGGGTATCCGTTTTCTTTGCGACAAAAGATTCTGAGACCTTCTTCGTGTTTTGATTTCATTATTTGAGGTTGGAGGCCATCACAAAATTTAAAAAAAACTGGGGTGCCTGATTTTCCTCGTGTATAAATTTCGTCATAGCTGCACATTTTTTCGCGGCCCAATTTAAAACCGATATCGATTTGTTGGGAATTTATTCGATCCAGGCCTTTACATTCTTTTATAAAAGCATCTTCCTCTAGGTAATTGCCGCCATTGGCTACGTCTCTGGCATATTCAAACCAATTTGTTTTTTCACAACGTTCTTTCAACGCCCAATTGGCACATCCTGAAATTAAAAAGCTTAAAACCAGCAATCCCAGAATACCAAAGGCTTTGATCATTGTTGCTCCTGTTTTTATCCCATAAATATAAAGCAGCGGGATAAATCTGACAACGCTGTAATCCCGTTGGACTGATAACAAAAGATCATAAAAGCCAAATTAAATCGCACTGAAGGGTAGCAATTGAATTGCAATTCATCTGCCCGTAACTTAGAACCTTAGGCACTGTTAAAAACTAAAAAGGAGGCCATAATGGCTGATGCAAAGGGATCAAAAGACTCAAAGGAAACTAAGGCAAAAAGACCAAAACCTGAAGGCGTATTTTCACCTGTTAAAATCAAAGACTATACAATCACTCGCAAAAACTCTGGTCGATATGAAGTCGTTGATTCAAAAGGCAAAAATTTAAATGGTGATCAAAAAGCCAGCATTTTGGTGGAAGCTAAATTAGTCAAAGACACTTCTAAAAGAGCTGCTAAGACAGAAGAAAAACCAGCGCAGTAGTTGCCAGCAGTTTTTTAAACTACAAATCTATTCTACAGACCCAAGGAACTACCTGCTGTTGTAGAAACTTGTTCAAGATAGAAAATTAAAGTGATTCAATTGAATTTGAATCATCAAAGTTCAAATAGCTATTTTAAAATCTTGAGATCTTTAATTTGTTCGTAAATGGCTAAGGATTCTTTGGTCTGAAAAAGCTGAACAGAAAAAACATCAGACAGAATTTCTGTTTTGCTGCCTAGCAAATGTTGAGAAAGCAAAACTCGCAGTGCGCTTTCGCAATTTTTGGTGCTGATACCAAGCCAAGTCAGCCTTTGATTGCAATAAAGCATCGTAAATCCATGAACCACCGACCAGCAATTCATAGCCTTGTGAAACGGATCACCGGACCCAATCAACCCTGCCGACTGTCCCATCACAATCATTTCTTTCAGGCAAACAAAGGTCGCGCACGCAGCCTTCATCAGTTCAGGATGGTTCAGGTTTGGGGCCACGTTTGAGCCAAACATTAATTTAAAGTGTTGGGGATGCTTCTGACCCATTTTAAAATACGATAATCCACACTGAAAAAACAATTCATTGGGATCGTCTTTAAATTTCTCCATGGCTGACAACATATACTTTAATTTTATTTCGAACCCTTGTTGTGCAATGCTGGCAAACAGATCTTCCTTGTCCTTGAAGTGCCGATAAGGGGCTGCTTGGCTGACGCCTGCCAATCTGGCGAGCTCGCGCAATGATAAATCCTCAGGCGAACAGTCATTCAGCATTTCTATGGCTTTGTCTATCAAGCTAGACCTAAGATCCCCATGGTGATAGCCAATGTTATGATTGCGTTTTGTTTTTTGCTTTTTCTTAGAACTTTGACTCAGATCAAAACACCTTTCCAAAAAATTAAAACCAATGTTGACAGTGAGTACATAGAATGTTATCACTGATAACATAATATTGCAAAGGTTAAAAAGTTTTAAAAATTTATAAAATGGTCTGTTTTAAAAATAATCGGTTTAAAGAATAAATTTAAACTGTCTGGTGGGGAGTTTATTAATGAAAACGTGGATCAAACTGGTCATTCAATACAGAAAATGGGTCATCCTGTTTACGCTATTAACAACTGTGGGGCTGCTCATCCAATTAAGAAGCCTGACTGTTATAATAGATCCCGATACGACCCTGCCACAAACGCATCCTTATATTGCAACCGGTTTGCAGATTGAAAAACTGTTTGGCAACAAGTTTACAGTGGTGGTTGGTGTGACGCCTAAACAGGGCGATATTTTTCAAAAACCTGTTTTAGAAAAGGTTCAGCGAATCACCAATAGCATCCAGAATATCCCATTCGTTATCAAGAGCAATATTTCCAGCCTGTCTGCCAGGAAATCTAAAAATATTATTGGCACAGAAGAAGGCATGGAAGTCCGTCCCCTGATGGATAAAATCCCCCAGACCGATGCTGAAATGCAGGCGCTCAAAACTGCCATTGCCAAAAACACAGTGTTTGAGAATTTTTTAATTTCAAAAGACCAAAAAACCACTCAGATTGTTGCGGAATTCACAAAAGCCGAAGGCGGCTTTCAAGCCATCGAAAAAGCGGTAGAAGCTGCCATCGCCCCTGAACGCGATGACACTGTGATTATTGATAAAGCAGGGATCACGATGTTTTTAGCATTGCTGGAAAAATATTCTGCGCGCATGGGATTTTTGTTTCCCATTGCGCTTCTGATAATCGGTCTGATTCATTACGAAGCATTCAGGACAGTGCAGGCCTTAATACTGCCGCTAGTGACAGCGCTATTGGCTGTGGCTTGGGCCATGGGTTTTTTAGGATTGATGCGAGAGCCCTTTGATGTTTTTAACTCGTCCACACCGATTTTAATACTGGCCATTGCAGCTGGACACGCAGTGCAGATTCTTAAAAGATATTATGAAGAATTCGCAGTGGCTAAGATGCAAAACCCAAAAGGGGATCGACAGTCACTGAGCGAGCTTGCTGTGCTGAACTCTCTGACAAAAGTGGGTCCAGTTATGGTGGTGGCTTGTTTGGTAGCAGCTCTGGGATTTTTTTCGTTGATGATATTTGAAATCAAATCGATCAGAACCTTTGGGATTTTTACGGGTGCAGGAGTCATCAGCGCTTTGATTTTAGAGCTTACATTTATCCCTGCGCTCAGGGTGATGTTGCCAGCTCCGGGTGAAAAGGAAATCCGACGGGAAAGCGAAGTCAGTTTTTGGGACCGATTGATTAATTACTTTTTTGATTTGGCGATGAACCAACGTACAAAGGTGTATTGGTCAGTGGGATTGATAGTAGGATTGCTTTCATTGGGCGGATATTGGCTTCAGGTCAATAACAGTCAGAAAGGATATTTCTACGGTAAAATCCCAGAGCGCATTGCCGATGATCATTTGAATGAAAAGATGGCTGGCACAAATCCCCTGTATTTGATGGTCAAGGGGGATTCCGAGGACGCCATCAAACGGCCTAATGTTTTAAATTGGATGGAGTCCATTCAGAATAAGTTTTTAGAAAATCCCAAGGTCGGAAAAACAGTTTCCATAGTGGATTTTTTAAAGAAAATGAATCAATCAATGAATGCAGATAAGGCAGAATTTTTCAAAGTTCCTGAAAGTCAGGATTTAGTGGCTCAGTATTTGTTATTGTATTCGAACTCTGGTGAGCCCGGCGATTTTGACAACTATGTGGATTACAACTATCAAAATGCTGTGATCGCGGCGTTCACAAAATCTGACAGTTCCGAATTTATGGAAGGTCTGACAAAGCAAATTTGGGATTTCGCCAGCAGCACAAAGCCCACTGGGGTAGAGTTTTCCATTGGCGGCGGAAGCCTGGGTGGGGTGGCTTTAAACGAAATCATGATACGGGAAAAAGTACTTAATATCATGCAAATCATGGCAGCAGTTTTTATAGTCTCGTCGTTGGTATTCAGGTCTTTTTTGGCAGGATTTTTGATTTTGGTTCCATTGTTTGCGGCGGTGTTTGTTAATTTTGGCGTTATGGGTTTGTTAGGGATACCCTTACAGATTGCAACAGCCTTGGTGTCTGCAATGGCTGTGGGCATTGGTGCCGACTACGGCATTTATATGAGCTACAGAATGCGGGAAGAGCTTCAAAAAAATCCTGACGAAAAAGCGGCTATTGAAAAAGCATTTAAATCAGCTGGTAAGGCTGCAATATTTGTATCTACAGCAGTTGCCGGGGGATTTGGTGTGTTGATGTTTTCATGGGGTTTTATGATCCATGTGTGGATGGGTTTTTTAATCGCCATGGCAATGTTGGTCAGTTCGGTGACAGCGTTGACATTGTTCCCAGCACTTATTTTTTCGCTGCGTCCACAATTTATATTTGGAGCTAAGGCTAAATCTGAACTAAAGTTTTCATCACAAATCAAAGGAGCCTCAAAATGAAATTTATTTTCACAATTTTAACAACAATAGCAATCACCCAAACGGTTTTCGCCGAGACTCTGAGTCCCGATGAAATCGCAAAGCGCAGTTTTTTGGCCTCTAAGGTTTCAGATTCTGTCAGTGACTCAACATTTAGATTGGTAAATGCAAAAGGCCAAGAACGGGTCAGGGAAACCACCGGGCAAACAAAGTTAGTTAAAGGAACAACCAACAATATGCGTGTGGTGACTTTTAATTCTCCTGCCGACGTAAAGGGGACTAAAACTTTGCTGATCGAAAAATCTGGCAGTGACGACGATATTTGGATTTATTTACCAGCACTGAAAAAAGTCAGAAGACTGGTGGCCAGCAATAAAAAAGATTCTTTTGTGGGAACTGATTTTTCATACGGTGATGTGATCGGGCACAAAGTAGAAGATTGGAATCATAAAATACTGAAAGAAGAAAAAATTGATGGAAAAGATTGTTGGATGATTGAATCCACGCCAAAAAATCCTAGCATTTCTGAAAATTCAGGATATTCAAAAAGGCTTGCCTGGATTGATAAAGAATCCTTTATCGCTGTTCAGGGTGAAAGCTACGATCTGAGCGGCCAGCTGTTTAAAAAGTTCTATGCCCGGAACGTAACCAAAGTCGACGCCAAGGAAAACAAATGGCAACCAATGCAACTAGAAGCTCAAAATGTTCAGACTAATCACAAAACAATATTAGAGTTTAAGAATTTTAAGGCGAACACCGGAGTTGAAGATGATAAATTCACCACACGTTATCTGGAAAAATAGTCTTTTTGCTATAGCTATTTTGGCGGGGTTTAACAGTTCAGCTGGTTTTTCAATCAAGGAAGATTTGGGATTAGTGGGCTCTGTCAGGGCGGCCCACTGGGACAGGGACAAATCTTTTACTGATAACAAAAATTATTTGGTTTCTGGCGCATGGTTTACTTTGCAACCCAAGGAAATTTTAGAAACAAAAATTTTCCTTGATGCTTATGTGCAGGGTCAGGATTTATCCAGAGATAATATGTCCTATGGGGAACTGCGAGAGTTTTATGTCAGCAGAACCTTTTCAAACCTAGATGTCAAAATTGGGCGGTTTATTAATGTGTGGGGTAGGGCTGATAAGGTGAATCCCACTGACAGCTTTTCGGTGAGAAATTTTAAATTGCTTTCCACTGATGACGAAGATCAACGCCGCGGTAAGTTTGCAACCCAGTTGGTTTACAATTTGGACAGCCTGCGAATTTTTGGGTTATGGGAACCAGAGTGGATATCGCCAACCTTTCCGGTAGCAGATTCAGGCTCTGTGAAAATCACCGAGGTTTCGCCAAAAAATGTGGGCGAGCAATATGGTTTCAAAATCGATCAAAGCGGTGGAGCTGTTGATTGGTCCATAAGTTATTTTGAGGGTCTGTCAAAAACCCCTGATATCAGTTTTGTCAGTTTTACGGGTGGACAGATAAATCTGGCTGCAACCTACAACAAAGTTCAGGTCTACGGCGCCGATATGGCTATGACAATTTCTGATTTTGGAGTCCGATCAGAAATTGCTTACACTAAAACAATTGACGATACCGGCAGAGATTTGTTTTTGCAAAATTCCAGTTTGTTTTATGTGCTTGGGACGGATACTGCCATCAACGAAAATTTCAGTCTGAATGCGCAGGTTTTATACAGGCATATTTATGGATTCACAGATCCAGATGCTGTCACCGATCCCACGACAAAATTGTTGGCACAACAGCAGGCTGTCACATCCAGCCAATTGGCAGAGGATCAGTATGGATTTTCGGTGAGGCCCAGTTATAAAATGTGGAATGACACCTTTGAGCTAGAGACTGCTTATGTGGTTTGGTTTAATTTTGGGGATCATTTAATCAGACCGAAATTGACTTACGCTTTCAACGATCACACCAAATTTATTGTGGGCGGCGAGTTTTACAATGGCAACAGCCAGACCTTTTTCGGCAGACTTAAGGATGTCTCTTCGGCATTTACCGAAATTCGGTTGTATTTTTAGTTAGCTGTCTGGTTCAAAGGGTGTAGCCCTCCGAGGAGCAGCTGCCCACCATAAGGCTGGTTGGCTTTTGGGCGGTATTCTGGGAATCGACGTTTCGATTTAAGATTGCTTCAAAATGATCCGATTAAAACCAACAGGAAGATTTGGGGTATATAAATTGAGACAGGTTATGGGCATCCTTTTTGCTGATCAATAAAGTATGAAAATAAAATTTCGTTCACAAATTAAGTATTATCTTTTGGGAATATTGTTGGTTTTGGCTTTTTCAAATTGCCAACAGGTGACGCCAGGATATCTGGAAGATCCTTCTGCAGAAATTAAAAAAGAAATTGATACTAACCCAGGCTCGCCAAGACTGTCGGCAGCTTTTACCAGCATTCCAAAATCTATCAGTAATTCTGGCGAGGCTATGTTTGGATTAAAGGGCGATAAAGATGGAAATCCGCTTTACAGCTTTGAATGCATGACAGATTCCAAGACATTTGAGGACTGTCAATCACAGTTTAGTTTAACTGGCTTATATGAAGGCAAACATGATTTTAAATTTCGTGCAAAAGACGACACCGGCTTAGTATCAGAGGTTCAAGTCTATTCATGGCTGGTTGATCTGAATGGACCTGAAATCAATATAGTTTCTGCTCCCGGTACAATCAAACAAGGTGATCGCGCCGTCATCAATTTTACAGTGACTGACGTTCTGAGTGGTATTGCCTCTGTAAAATGTGGATTGACAGATTTAACCGAATGTCAGCAAGAAGCAAATGTCGAGCTTGGCGCCCTGCCAGTGGGTACACATACATTCACCATTAAGGCCACTGACGTAGCGGGAACAGAAGCTACAAAATCTGTGACCTTTCAAGTGACCGCAAAAAACATTATTTGTGATCCTTTTGTTATCGGTGCAGACACGGCATGTAAAGGTGGCTTGATCGGTGAAATTTATTATTTAAATTCTACTCAGCAGGCAGCCTTTCAGGCACTGAGTACAAAAACGGTGGATTATTTTTACTCTAACGGAACAATCGTTAATGCTATCTTAAATTTAAATCAGCTGTTTGTGACCACCAGATCATTCAGTTCAGGATTTCCGACCAATGGTGGCCAGTTGATCGTTGATAATAACGGTAACGTGTTGACTGATTATTTTGCATTCAAAATGAAAACAGTTCTGAAGCTGGATACTGCCAGCGATCAGGCTGGTTGGTATCAATTGGCGACTCTGTCAGACGATGGAACGGTCATTTCAATCACGCCAAGCCCCGGAGCCAGTTCTCAGGTATTGATAAATAATGACGGAGATCATTCAACACGAATGGGTTGTTCGTCTGGTGCGATTTACTTGGATGCTAATTCTCGCGTAGCTATGGAGATCAAATATTACCAAGGTCCTCGAACCGAGATAGCTTTAACGATGATGTGGAAAAAGGTCAGTGCCTCTAACAGTGCGCCTGATTCTATGTGCGGAGTGGCCGGAAGCAATTCATTTTTTGGACCTAGTCCCTACACTGACATGACAGGTTCGGGATTCGGAACGCTGATTAATCGGGGTTGGAAGGTCATTGCTCCTGCAAACTTTATTGCGCCGTTATAGATTCCGCAAATTTAATTGCTACATTCTAAATTCCCCAAATCGTGTTGCTACATTGTAGATTCCGCAAATCGTGCTTCTACATTATAGATTCCACAAATTGTGTTGGGGCATTCTATTTTAGACTTGAGTCAAGTTGACCAGGCGTCTTCAATGATCTCACTGGTTGACGGTTGTTTGAAAGCTGACCGATCTGGCATCGAAAAAGTTGAGACGTTTAGGGCGGACCGAAATCAAAGGCGACATTCAAAAAGCCTGGGGAAAGCTAACAGATGACGATTTGGAGAAAACCAAGGGTGACTTGAAATCAATCAGTGGCCTGATCCAACAAAAATATGGCCAAACTGAAGATTCCTATAGCAAAAAAGTTTCAGATATCTTTGATCGTTTTGCCAATAAAGCTGATGATAAGTTCGAAAGTATTAAAACAGAACTGAAAAACTAGTGTAGACTATGGCTTGATGACGGAAAAAATTGAAAAACCATTCCTTCGCGGGCATTTTCACCAGGCCGGATTTTTTTTGGCATTAGGTGCCTGTTTAATGTTGGTGTTTCAATCAACAGATGCTCGCGCACTGGTTTCGTCCTTGGTTTACTCGATCAGTCTGTGTGGAATGTTTGGGGTGAGCTCACTTTATCACCGAGCCAATTGGTCGGAAAAATCGCGTCGGTGGATGCGACGTCTTGATCATGCCGCTATTTTTATATTAATTGCAGGAACTGCCACGCCGATTTGCGTTTTCGCTCTGCCGTCAGAAGCTGTGTTTGAAGCGCTTGGGCTGATCTGGGGCATGGCCTGCATGGGGCTTTTGCAGACTTTGTTTTGGGTCAAGGCTCCGAAATGGATTGCCGCCATTTTTTATGTGGTTATGGGCTGGATGATTGTGCCTTATCTTCCGCAATTTATTCTTTTACTTGGGTGGGGGAAAGTCAGCCTGATCCTTGCCGGTGGAATCCTGTACACTGTGGGTGCCCTTGTCTACGCCTTGAAATTTCCCAATCCTTCACCGAAAAAATTTGGCTATCACGAAGTATTTCACGTGTTGGTAATGATTGCCGCCGTTTTGCATTTTATAGTGATTCGAAAATTAATTGTTTAAATCTTAGCTGTATAAATCCTGCCTAGGGCAAATCAAATACAAGCAATCATGGGTGTCTGAGATAGTTTATTCTTTTCAAAATTTAACGGATTTCTGGTTCGTGCTTGAACCTAAAATAGATTCAAGGCAAAACAGGCAAAACCTTTAAAGGAGCCGTTATGTTTTCGGTAGTTTTGTTAAGTTTATCAATGTTTTCTTTCGCAAACTCTGATGTTGTTGAAGGTGCCCATTTTAAGCCAACCAAGGTTGCAGTTCAGGGGTCCTTGGCGAAAACTATTTTTCAGGAAATGAAGGCGCAAAAAATCCCACAAACTTCCGCTAATGTTTTTGCCTTTGAAGATTTATATGCTCATTGTGTTCCGAACGAAGTTGAACCAACTGAGAGCCAGTTTCCCTGCCGCAATAAATCCAGTTACGAAATTCGAGTCTATGCAAAAAACAAACTGACTTTCAGACTTGGTGATGTTGATAAAATTAAAAACATTAAAGCCCGTGCTCTGTACCGGTTGCTGCTGGATGCCGCCAATCCTAAATCATTGGACTGGGTCGCCCTCGGTCAGGCCAGTATGATCAATTACGAAGAACCTGGAGTGACTTACAAATACACTTCGCTGAGGGTTAGTTTTGATTCAACAAAATCAGGTGATTCGGCGTATACAGTGTCTGGAGTGATTCAAGGCGATGACACTGTTGTTTACCGCGCTGATTTTTATAAAGATCACCCGAGCTGGGCTAATACAGACTCAGTGCCTGTACCAAGATAAAATACCCACAATAGCTGGCCTGTGCCAGCAAGACAAAGCATCAATATGCTAAGACCTCGTTGTTACCGTAGGGAATAGTGAATACCAAGCCCGATCGGAACTTGTTTAAACGTGGGCTGTTTTTGTCAACAATATCTGCGACTTTTTGAGACACGGTAACATTGATTTCCATTTGTCCAACAGTTGCAGGAACTGGGTCAATACCTGGACAAACGGTGCTGACATCAGCAACATCTTCGTATCGGATTTTGCTAACACGAATGCTTTTAAAAACGCGGTTACCCCCAAATTGTTTTTTTCGCATCGTGGGATTGTAAGCAATCAAAAGCATCATCATTGAATCCCCAAATTTTGGTGCAAACATAAAATCGCTGGGTTGGTAGGTGTATAACTTAAAATTAGTACCGGTTGCTGGATCAGAAGCTTCTAAAGTTTCGGCGCTGTAACGAACAGGATCATCAGAAGTATTTTCAAGCTCATTATCTGTCGATAAGATTAGATATTTAATAGTTTTGGTTTGTCCACCTT
>JBIKLL010000030.1:0-27673 GCA_044359815.1 Pseudobdellovibrionaceae bacterium | reverse complement strand
AGCTATGAAACGAATAAAGCTCACGTTTGCATTGATCATATTAACTGTAGTTGGCTATAAGGTCCGTATATCAACGGATCCTCCTAAACCCTTGGCGTTTTTTGAACCCACGCCCTTAATCATTGAGTCTTCTGATCCTGAAGTTGGTTTTTCAGATATTGCCGTTGAATGCGCAAAAAATTTAATACAAAAAGGCCTGATCGACCAAAGCAAAATGAAAAACCTGTCTGTGACCTATGTTGAGTTTGATTCTTATTTTGATGAATTTTGGCTAGATCAAGAAATGGCTAATGAATCCACCAGAATGAATTTCAATGCTTCACCTGAGGATCAGCTTCCCTATTATGGACATTATTTTGTTAAGTATGAGCTGAAAGGTTCTGGAAATTACAAGTCTGTTCAGTGTTCGATGTCAGAGGAATATCCTGAGCCACCAAACTGTGAAAAATCAGATCACTATCACGGCTCATTGTATGGTCCCAATGATCAAGAGCTGGTCAACCTAACCAGTCACACTCATTGTCCCATGGCCCTTAAGGCAGAAGAGCCGCCCGAGCCGCAGCCAGCCTGGCAATAGGCACCCTATAGGGTGAACAGCTGATATAATCCAATCCCACCCGATGAAAAAACTCGATACTGTCAGGATCACCACCATGTTCACCACAAATACCTGTTTTTAAATTAGGCTTGCTTCTGCGACCTAGCTCGACAGCTGTTTTTACCAATGAACCCACGCCCACCTTATCGATACTGACAAAGGGATCCTTAGCAAATATCCCCTGACTGACGTAGCTGCCTAAAAACCTTCCGGCATCATCACGGGATAAACCCAAGGTGGTTTGAGTTAAATCATTTGTTCCAAAACTGAAAAAATCTGCAAAGTCTGCGATGGCATCTGCTGTGACAGCAGCTCTGGGTAGTTCAATCATAGTCCCCACAGTGTATTCAAACTGAGTGGCTTTTTCTTTCTGAACGGCTTCAACGGTTTTAACCGTCAAGGCTCGCAGTGTTTCCAGTTCCTTATCCACTCCAACCAATGGAATCATAATTTCAGGAATCAAAGTAATGCCATCTTTGATCGCCATCACTGCAGCCTCAGCGATCGCACGAACCTGCATTTGATAAATTTCAGGATAGGTGATCGCCAATCGGCAACCACGATGTCCCAACATGGGGTTGAACTCATGCAAAGCTTTGATTTTATGCTTAACTTTATCAGCATCCTGACCAATGCGTTTTGAAAATTCCTGAATTTCCTTATCCGAGTGCGGAACAAACTCATGCAAAGGGGGATCCAGCAATCTGATTGTGACGGGAAAGCCCTTCATGATTTTAAAAATTTCAAAAAAGTCCTGTCGCTGCATCGGCAATAATTTAGATAAAGCTTTTTCCCTATCGTGCAGATTATCTGCGATGATCATTTCACGGACCGAGTCTATTCTGTCAGCGCCAAAAAACATATGCTCAGTTCTGCAAAGCCCAATGCCTTCAGCACCAAAAGATCTGGCAACTGTTGAGTCTTTCGGAGTATCCGCATTTGTGCGAACCCTGAGCCTTCGCTTTTTATCGGCAATCTTCATAATGAATTCAAAATTTTCATCCAGCACTGGATCGATGGTTTTGACCTCGCCCATAAAGACTTCGCCCGTTGATCCATCCAATGTAATGACGTCGCCTTTTTTCAAAACGTAGCCTTTGACCTTCATCTGTTCAGTTTTGTAATCGATTTCGATTTCAGGGCAACCGGCCACACAGCATTTACCCATTCCCCTGGCAACCACAGCAGCGTGTGAAGTCATTCCGCCCCTAGAGGTCAAAATCCCCTGTGATGCCACCATCCCTGCAATGTCCTCTGGACTGGTTTCTACACGCACCAAAATCACTTTGTGTCCTTTTTCCTTCCATTCAACGGCTTCTTCAGATGTGAAAACAATCTGCCCGTGGACACCACCGGGACTGGCTGGCAATCCCTTGGCCAAAACTGTTTTTGCAGATTTTGGGTCCAAAGTCGGATGCAGCAGCTGATCAAGGCTTGAAGGATCGATGCGCAAAATAGCTTCTTCCTCGGTGATCAGTTTTTCGCGAATCATATCAGATGCAATTTTTAATGCGGCTCTGGCTGTGCGCTTACCGTTGCGGGTTTGAAGCATCCAAAGCTTGCCTTTTTCAATCGTAAATTCGATGTCCTGCATATCACGATAATGCTTTTCAAGTTTTTGATAATTTTCTGTAAGCTGTTTAAAGCTTTCAGGCATTTCTTGTTCCAACGACATCTGGCCCGATTTAGCTGCGGCCTCCCGGGTAACAGGCTGAGGTGTCCTGATGCCTGCAACGACATCCTCGCCCTGGGCGTTGACCAGGTATTCGCCAAAAAACTTTTTGTCTCCCGTGGATGGATCACGAGTAAATGCCACACCTGTAGCTGAATCATTTCCCATATTACCAAAAACCATGGACTGAATGTTCACTGCTGTTCCCCAGCTGGCTGGGATATTGTGCAATTCACGGTAAGTGATAGCCCTTGGAGTGTTCCAAGATTTAAATACAGCCGAAATGGCTCCCCACAATTGATCAATGGGATCATTGGGGAAACTGGTACCAACAGTGTTACGAACCAAGTCTTTGAATTTCTTTACAAGAACTTTTAAATCCTCAACTGATAAATCTGTGTCGTTTTTATATTTTTTTTCGTCCTTAAGGTCTTCCAAGGTGACTTCCAGCAAACTGGAGTTCATCCCCAAAACCACATCAGTGTACATCTGGATAAAACGTCTGTAAGAATCCCAGGCAAATCGCGGATTGCCAGAAACTTTGGCTAAGCCTTCCACTGTCTGATCATTCATACCTAGGTTTAAAATCGTGTCCATCATACCTGGCATTGAGGCCCTGGCACCTGATCGCACGCTAACCAACAATGGATTAGCAGGATCGCCAAATTTTTTACCGATTTTTGTTTCGATTTTTTTCAATGCTGTTTCAACGGCTGGTCTGACCCAATCAGGAAGCTTGCCACCATTGTTGTAATAAGCTGTGCAGACCTCAGTTGAAATCGTAAAACCTGGGGGCACTGGCAATTTCAAAGCTGTCATTTCAGCTAAATTAGCGCCCTTACCGCCTAAGATATTTTTAAGCCCGGCGCTCCCGTCAGTTTCGTCAGCAGAAAAAAAGTAAACAAACTTCTGAGGGATTTTATGTTTTTGAGCTTCGGTCACTTGCATTGATTGGTTTCCTTTGCTTGAAAAAAAGATCCTTAAAAATTTCTAAGTTTTTCAAAAATGTAGGTTTTCAATTGGCTTAAGTTCACTCGGTCTTGGGTCATCTTGTCACGATGCCTGACTGTGACCGACTGATCGTTTTGAGTTTCAAAATCCACAGTCACACAAAAGGGAGTTCCGATCTCATCCTGGCGTCGGTACCTTTTACCAATGGAACCGCTTTCGTCGTATTCGGAATCCCAATCCAGGGCCAAATCAGCATGGATTTTTTCGGCCACTGAGGTCAGTTCTTCCTTTTTTGACAGTGGCAGTACGCAAGCTTTAATTGGCGAAATGGATGGATGCAAACCCAGAACCACGCGAACGTCTTCGCTGCCCTTTTCATCCACAGTGACTTCTTCACGGTAAGCATCACACATAAATGCCAAAAATAATCGGTCACAGCCTACGGCGGTTTCAATCACATAGGGAACAAATTTTTCCTTGGCGGCTTCGTCAAAATATTCCAAGGATTTGCCAGAAAATTTCATATGCTGAGTTAAATCAAAATCAGAGCGGTTGTGAATGCCCTCAAGCTCGCTCCAACCCATAGGAAACAAATACTGAACGTCAAATGCGGCTTTTGCATAATGGGCCAGTTCTGTGGGACCATGAGGATGAAATCGCAGATTGTCTTTAGAAATTCCAAATCGGCTGTAAAAATCCATACGGATTTTTTTCCAGTTTTCGAAGGCCTGTTCGTCCTGGCCAGGTTTTACAAAATACTGCATTTCCATCTGTTCAAATTCGCGAGTTCTGAAAATAAAATTTCCAGGAGTGATTTCGTTACGAAATGATTTTCCAATCTGCGCAATACCAAATGGGATTTTGTATCTGGTTGTGGTTTGGCAGTTTAAGAAATTGACGAAAATACCCTGAGCGGTTTCTGGTCGCAGATACACCACGGAACCTGTATCCTCAACCGGTCCCATGTGAGTCTTAAACATCAAATTAAACTGTCGAGGTTCTGATAAATTTTTAGAACCACAGTTAGGGCATTTTTTATCCTTGAGATAGCTTTCAGTGTTGTCTGATCTGAACCTGGTTTTACAATCCTTGCAATCCACCAAGGGATCCGAAAATCCATCGACGTGCCCAGAGGCCTTCCAAACCATTGGTGCCATTAAAATCGCAGCATCAATTCCGCAGACATCAGATCTGCGGGTCATGTCCTTCCACCACGCCATTTTGACGTTGTATTTCATGATCGAGCCCAATGGGCCATAGTCCCAACAAGAGCCTAGGCCACCGTAAATTTCTGAACTTTGAAAAACAAAACCCCGCCTTTTGCTGAGGGATACTAAGGTCGATAAATCTTTGAGCTTCCTAATTGTAGTGGGTGCTGCCACAGCTTGCCAGCCTTTCGTTAGTTTTTAGATTTAAAATTCGTAGCTAATTTGTTGAATCTAGTCAAAAAAAATACCCATTTGCCGATTAATTTAGGTAGGAGGACTGCATTCGTTTTTTAAAGCAAAAATTCATTCTGAAATGGCGCAGACTGAATATCCTATTTAGCTTGCTTAGTATTGTTGCAGTCCCCTTTATCATTGTGATGCTTTTGCTCGTTGCGCAAGAAGGCCATGCTCAGACTGCCAAAAAAATCAAATCCAACGAAGATCAGATCCGCGAATCAATGATAGTTATCTCAAGACAACTGGGGATCACTTGCACCTACTGTCATAGCACAGAAGATTTTAAGAAAGACGACAAACCCCTGTTTAAAGTCGCCAGAGAACACATGAAGCTGACTCAGATTCTGATTGATAGCGGTATGGATGGCAAAAGCGGTCCAAAAGCTGATTGCTATATGTGCCACCGAGGCGTCAGTAAACCTGATTACAAAGAACCTCTGCACCCCATTGTAAATCCTTTTAAAACCGGTCCTTAAATTCTAGATTCAGGTGATTTTTTTGCAGTCTATGGACCTGCTGGGCAGTTATTCAATGTGGCTGATACCTGCAATTGAGAGCGAATGATGGATCGACCATAACAATTGATTGTAACACCTGGACCGATATTTGAAATTGTGTTCACATTGGTATCAACTAAATTAAACACACCTGAGTTAACTCCGCTGATGGCATCAATGGTTGAAGAAACAAAATTTCCGCCAGGGACTCCGGCCATACCTGTGATGCTTGAGGAACAAACTGTTCCCGCATTGTAAGTGGTTCCTCGAGTGGCCGTAAAGTTCAAGACGTTAACTGAATGCAATTTGACCTTGGAATTATCAATCATGGCGATGTAGGAATTATAAACCCAGATATCACGATCATTTGAATATATCTGATTCACCCATGATCCATTGACGCCTGTGGGATCCGTGTTACCACGCCCTGAAAAAATAAATCTGTTTTCTGGAATCGATTCTGCAGGATTGCTAAAAACAGAAGTGATGCGCGACATATTTAAAATTCGAACACGGCTAGAGGGTGGAACAAAAGTTGTGTTTCCAACCACAGAGCTGATTGGCAAAGGTGAAATTTCCCAGGCGTCGATCAACGAGTCAGCGCCTAAATTGAAAATCGAACTGATATTTGAATTACTGAAATTTCTTGATCCAGAGCCAGTGACCGCCCCGTTTATGTATGTAAAACTGGAGCGCCTGGCAGCGAATTCTGCAATCATCTGATCTTTGGCAACAATGATATCATTGCATTCTTTGTTCAGCAGCGGGATCAACAAAGTAGGATCCGTAGGCAGACTGTTGATGGTTGTTGTTGTGGTTGTTGGATTTGCAGATGCCAATGTGAGATCACTAAGGCTTCCTAAATCCAGCATATTGTCAGTATTGATGGCGTCTTCGATGGAAGAATTCAAATCACCCTCAGCACAATTTTGAAAACACAATATCATCATCAGCATGTGAGCGATCACCCACGCTGAATTTTCATTGAGTTTTAAGTGTTTCAAACTGATACGCATAGCCCCCCGATTGGCTACACCTAAGCATTGCAACCCGAAAGCCAGCTTGATTCAAATTAAGGCAGTTTTAAGGTTAAGATACTGTCAAAGGGCCCTAAAACGAGTAACTGATGTTCAGTTTTGATATGGTGTTGAAATCGCCTGACATTTCCTCGCCATTTTTGTGATTATTTGCGACCCTGCTGTTCTTTGACTATTTCTAAATCATGTTCGATGAGATCGACGTCTTTGCTGATTTTGATTATTTGCGATCCAGCTGTTCTTTGACTGTTTCCAAATCATGTTCGATGAGATCGACATCTTTGCTGATTTTATTGATTTCAGGTTCGACCAAGGCTGTAACCAGAAAAGCCATGTAAGACCATAAATACAGCGATCCAAACAGCATTAAGCCGCTGACAATAAATTTCCCCATAACGGTTTTGATTTGGATTTCACCGTATCCAACAGTTGTTACGATTCCAATGACCCAAACAACGTAATCGATAAATTGAAGCTCGGCTTGGTGGTGATTTTCTAATAAAAAAATTGTGACAGCCCCAGCACACATAATAAAAAACCCAGCAATGGTAAGTATCCAAAAAAACTTGTAGGACAACAGCACCCTTAACCTGTGCGAGAATTTTCGGGTCAAACGGCTTTCGCTTTTTGAAACAGACATCATTTATATATCAAACCAAAATGTGGATCGAAATTGCACAGTTTTCTGATTTTGAGACACGAAATCGTATGAACATGAAATGCTTTGGGCCTTGGTCTAGCTAAAAGTTCCACACTTTGATATTCTGAAAATCAACAAACAAAGGAGGCCCGAAGTTTACATGTAGTTTCTTTCTTCCTGTTGCCAAGGGCTAACTCGTGGAAACGCGGGGACGCAAAGCTAAAGGGGCTTCCGGTCTTTGACCGATGCCAGCCAGTTACCAGAGGAAACGGAAACGCATTATTACCTTTTGGGATATGCGCATATGGAAAGAAAGAATTTAAAAAATTACAGGTTTCATTCCCCTTAGTACCCATCTAATGATTACGGAAGAATGTTAGGTGGGACTTTTTTTTGGAGTCTTCACTTGTTTTGATTCGCTAATTTGCCTAACGACGTTTACTAAAGAATATCGATCAGCAATCCGATAAGACAGGTGTGGTTTCATTAATTCACTTTAATGGGGTATGGATTGAAACACCTGTTCACCTTAATTAGCGTTGCTGTCTTAATTTTCGCTTTTCAAAATTGTTCACCCACCATTAACGAAAATGAAAATCTAACTTCAAATGCTCTGTCATCCAAATCAGAGTTCGATCCTCCGACATCTAATTTGAGTGTCGATGCTCTAAAAAATAATTGTAAAAATCTAACCCCATTTAGGAACTATGACTTAGCTGTTCAAACAATGAAATCAAAACTAAAAAATGGAGATCGATTGTATTTACGCGGTTTGGCTTACGGATGGGTGAATGAAAACTATCACGATCGTATGAAAAAGGATAATTATGCTTATCAACCGAGAACCGTCTTCAATTTTTTAAAGTCAGATAATAAGTATACCGGTTCAGACAATCCAGCCCCTGGTTCACCTGAAAATCCAGATCCAGAAACATTTAAAAAAATGGACGGTTCAAGATTTTGTGACGAGCTAAAAATTGAGGTGCCAGATACTATTGATTCAGATCGTGACGGCGATAAGGTCGAAGCCCGATTGATTTATAAAATTATTGATTTTCAAGAAAATCGATTTGCTGCCGAGATTATTTTTGATTTGAACGATAATATGATAGGCAAATTTGACTTTCGCGGGTTCACGGTAATAGAGTTAGATCCAGTTACATTAGAGATGACTGGAGAAAACGTTCAGTCTTTTGTAATGTCAGAAATTCCTTATAAATATAAAAATCGAATGCTGCAATGGACGTCGACGCAACCAATAGATCGATCTTCTGAATTGGTAAAACGCAAAGTTGTTTCGCAATTAAAGCCTTACAGTGCTGTCCCCGACCCAGTCTTGGCGGTATTTGATAGTACTGGGGGTGAAGCCGGTTCTGATTATGTTGAGTTGACAGATCCGCTTTTGATACAGTTCAACGATTCTGTTACTTTGATGCAACAGAAGTATTAATCGAAAAACATCATCTTCTGCAATCACGAAAAAATTCCTTAAAACCTCAGGCTACTTTGATTCATACAAATCCCTAAAACTTTGATTCTCTTTGATTTCCAAATTTCCAAATTTTCTAGTTTCGGCGACTAACTCATATTCCTAACAATTTTTGATTCTCTGAATGATAGAACTGCCAACCTTTGGACCTATGGCGTTCGGTTGGTTCACACCCAATACCTGACAATCAATCAATGCTTTACAGATTCTTAGTTCGCATCAATCAGCTGGATTGCGCCATATAACTGAAGTTTTTAATTACTTTAAAGACTTTTTTATTGACCAAACGACTCTTATTTTATACCTTCGCTCACATATGAAGCGCCAATCACATCAACATTCTCTGTCCCACAAAGAATTTTCAACCTTAGCTGGTGGCTATGGTGGAAGCCTTATGACCAAACGAAAGGGTCGTTGCTAAAAATGAAGCGCTCATCACATCAACATTCTCTGTCCCACAAAGAATTCTCCACCTTAGCCGGTGGCTATGGTGGAAGTCTTATGACGAAAAGAAAAGGGCGCAGTTACGGTCGTCCCATCAGCACCAAACACACCATGCATCTGGTATTGCGATCCAGCAAAGCCAGCGGCCCCTGGTCATTCAGAAAATCACAGAACGAAAAAATGATTTATCAATTGGCTCAAAAATTTGGGCAAAGATTCGCAGTTAGAATTGTTTCATTGGCAAACGTCGGTAATCATTTGCATTTTCAATTGCAGGTTACCAAACGCCATCTGTACAAACCCTTTATCAGGGCATTGACTGCGGCCATCGCAATCAGAATCACAGGGGTCAGCCGATGGACCAATGCAGGCGCTCCAAGACTGAAATTTTGGGACTACCGCCCTTACACTAGGATTGTGAACTCGTTTAAATATTTTTTAAATTTAAAAGATTATCTGCAAATCAATCAATGGGAAGGCTTGGGCACCCACCGACAAATGGCAAGGGTGCTGATCAGCAAAGGTATTTTGTTAAAAGAGTTTTCATCGGGTTAATGCGAATATAAAGGCTTGGATTCTTCAATACTATCAAAGGCTTTTTGCAAAAAGATTTTCTTATGGCTACAGTAATTTATAAGATCTGAATACCTCAAAACCAATAAAACATTTTTTGCGAAATTATTTTGATGGAACCAAGTCATTGCCAGACTTCAAAATTTTGATTGAGTTTATTTTCTGAGGGTCAAAATATTGGGTCTAAAAATAGAATTTAATATTAACTGCAGAAAAGGGAGTTATCTTGAAAGATTGATAACAAAAAAATTAGTTTTTTTGCCAGAGCAGTTTGATTTTGTTGTCGTAAATAGTTTCTTGGTCAGAGGTGAAGGTCATTTTGAACATCAGATTCTGCAGCACAACTTCGGCTGATCTGCGAAAACGATCGTTGATAATTAAAACCAACTGCACTGCAGAGCCGGGATTTTGTCCCACACTTGCCCCTATTTTTGATCCAAAAACCGATTCAGAGCCAGAATCAGCCTCAAAGCCAGAAACCGAGCCTGAATCCATACCCGCCACCGACTGAATCTGGCCTTCCTTAAAGGGAATTCCAACTGACTTTAGTTCATTACAGATCTTTTGCTTTAGCTCCAAAAAGTCTCCAAAATTTTTACTGATAACAGATTCAAAAAAAACACTATGTACCACCAAATAAATTTAAATCTAGGTCACAAAAATCAAAGTCAAATCTAAAAACACAGGTCCAACACAAAACGCGAACCAAATCCAAAACTTAAACCGAAACCGAAACCGAAAAAACTAACTCAAATCAATATTAGATTGTCAGTCTCATCAGATCTCAAAAAACAAACTAAACACACAAATAATAATCACAAAAATTCAGCAATTTTAAAAAAGGCCTTGGATTCCTCGGACTCTGAATGCCCGTCAATCATCGTGACCCCAGACTCTGCTGATATTCCCAATGAAGGATTAAACGGAATTTCACCAAGCTTGGGCAATTTTTTGGTTTGTAAATAGGAATCCAGTTCACCCTTTGGGTACAATTGAATTTTTTCAGATTTATCCGGCGATAACATGTACGACATGTTTTCAATAATCCCAATCACCGGGACATCCAACCGGGTCCACATATCAATGGCTTTTTTAGCATCAATAAATGCTAAATTCTGTGGAGTCGTGACAACCACAGCTCCTGCCAAATAAACTTTTTGCGCCAAAGTCAGCTGAATATCACCAGTTCCCGGTGGTAAATCAATCACCAGATAATCCAGTTCACCCCAATTAACATCATTTAAAAATTGATCCATAGCTTTAAACAACATCGGTCCCCGCCAAACCACCGCAGCGTTTTCATCAATCAAAAATCCCATGCTCATAACCTTGATGCCAAATTTTACTAGGGGCTCGATTTTATTTTCCGGCGAAACCTGTGGCCTGGCATTGCTCAACCCCATCAACCGCGGAATGCTGGGACCATAAACATCAGCATCCAACAAGCCCACCTTGAATTTTTTCGATAAAGCGCTGGCCAAGTTCACAGCCACTGTGGATTTACCCACACCGCCTTTACCACTGCTAACAGCTATGATTTTTTTGATCCCAGGAATCGGTTTTTTATTTTGAAACGGATTTGGCGATGAGGGATTTGGGTTTTGTATCATTCTGAGACATCCTTAATTGATAAAGTGGAAATTCTGTTTAACCACTTAGATAATAAAGAAAGCATGTCTAGCCAAGGTTTTTTATTACTTAATGGTCTTGTCGCCATAGGGGTTGTGGTGATGTTTTTATGGGGGCGCAATTCTATTGCCAAACCCTCCAGACTGAATTTGAAAGAACCAAAAAAATCTATTTCTAATATCGATGAGTTCACTCCTTTTGGCAGCGAACATTTTTCTGGGATCAGAAATCTGAACACCCGATTTATGTACAACGGTAATGACTTTGATGCCTACGAAATCTTGGGCATCCCTGCTGGGAGCTCGATTGAGCGCATACGGTTTGGATTCGAACGCTGCTTGCGCGAGTCAGATCCCGAAAGCCACCCGTTTTTTCATGCAGCCTACAGAGCCATCGTCGCCAATTTTTACGAATCCCGAGTCTCTTAAGTCTTTACAGTTAAATCTCTAAAGTTAGATTTTTAAAGCGGCACTAGCAATCGCATGCCGGCTAAAACCTTAGAGCCGCTTTTCAGACGATTAGCGTTTTTCAGTTCTTGCAACGAAATCTGGTAACGATCGGCAATCTTGGTCAGATTTTCGCCCCGGCGAACAACATGAAATTTCGATTTTGGTTTTGCTTTACGCTGTGAAACTTCTTTTTTAGATCTCACAGGTATTTCAAGCCTTGTACCTGCCTTCAACATCACCCGTGGGGGCAGATCATTGTAAACAGCCAATTGCCTCACCGACATCCCATATTTTTTTGCGATCTCGGTCAGATTTTCGCCCTTGCGCACTCGGTACAAAATTTTATCGTTTATTCTTTGCTTTCCGTCGTAATCGGATTCACTTCCTGGCTCTCTGGCGGTGGGTGTCCCGGCCCCCTCCGCTTCTGCCCGCTCGATTTTAGAGCTTTCCTCGGGCTTAGCGTTCGGGTCAGTTGGTAAACCTTCATCTTTTGGTACTTTTAACTTCATGCCGACTTTCAAAAGGGCTCTTTTTGAAAGCTTGTTCATTTTTCTGAGTTCCTCAACACTGGAATCATACTCATTTGCAATGGTTGTCAGATTGTCGCCGTTTTGCACGATATAATAAACCACATTCCCAGCAACGATTTCATTGGTCTGCGTGGCGGCTTCTTTGGCCTCTGGCAAATCCTCCTTTTTGTCTTTTTTAGCTTGAGCCAATGCTTTGTTTGCTAAGACCACTCCCGTGCGATCAGGTACAAATAATTTCTGACCAATTCGGAGCTTTCTGCCTCTTTTCAGATCGTTCACATCCTTTAACCACACAACTGTAGTGCGGTATTTACGAGCGATCGAATATAAACTTTCACCCGAACGGACTCTGTGAATCTGTGTTTCACCAGCATCGGCCACGTATTCAACCTTGTCGACATAGCTCTGACTGGCAGCCGCCAGTGCTTTTGATTGGTCACCCACTGGGACTCGCAATTCCAGTTTATTGTCAGTCAAGGGAGCCACTTCGCCTTTAAATTTTGGATTCAACAATTTGAATTCGTCGTAATCATAATTAAGCAACTCAGCCATTTTTTTCAGGTTCACAGGTTTGTCGATTTTGATCAGATCAAATTCGATGGGTGCCAAATAATCAACTTCTGTGAATCCATATTTTTTGGGATTATTGCCAATCATTTTTGCGGCAATAAATTTAGGGATGTAGTTAATAGTTTCCTTTGGAAGTCTTCGCTTACGTGCCAGTTCCCAAAAATCCCTGGTGTAATGATTCATGACTTCTTTTTTCACACGGTTTTCGCCCACGTTGTAGCTGGCCATTGCCAAATACCAAGATCCAAAAACCGAATATAATCCCTTAAAATATTCTGCAGCGGCTTGTGTTGATAAAATCGGATCGCGGCGCTCATCAACCAGAGGATTGATTTCCAGACCGTAACGTCTGCCCGTGCCTCTGATAAACTGCCAATAACCAACAGCTGCAGCACTGCTGTAGGCCTTGGATGAAAATCCGGATTCAATCATCGCTATGTAAAGCAAATCTTCGGGCAAACCATTTTGGCGTAAAATCTTTTTCATCACGCTTGAATAACGTGTGCTTCTGGCCAAATATCTTTCCATATGTGGCTTTCCACGTCCCTGAAAATAGGCAATCCATTTTTCCACCAGATTATTGACTTCTATCGGGATGGATTCAAATTCTTGAGATTCAATTTTTTCGCCTGAAGGCTCTGTCGCACGGACAGAACTCAGCTCGTGAACGACCTTTAAATCACCTTTATTTAAAGTTTCATTTCTTTCTAGAGTCGAACATCCTGTCACAAACACCAAGGCAACAGTAAGCCACCCCAGTTTAGTCGAAAGCTGAGCCATCGAACCTCCACATCCTGTACCTAATAGATTAACCAGCTAAATTAGGTACTGCAATCAATTGATTATGTCGGCTAATTCTGCTGAGCACTAGTTCACAACTAGATCAGACCAAAGCACAGGTGCAAAAGTCACCTTGCGCTCATCAGGAGTCTTTGCATTAGCTTTGTCAGCCAATTTATACAAAATCGTATTTCGCAAAATTGCTTTTACGTAAAAACTGGTTTCATACCAAGGCACTTCGTCCATCCACAATTCGTCATAGGGGTCAGCAGACGCCTGCCCCAGTAATCTTTTGATTTCAGGCCTGGCCTCGATAAAAATTTTCATCCTTGTAGGACCGGCATTGTAAGCGGCCAATGCAAAGGGCACCTGTCCTGAAAAACGATTCAGCATTTTTGCAATGTAGGAACTTCCCAATTTAATATTTATATCAGGAATAAATAAATCATCTGGCACTGTGGTTTGCTTTAAGCCTAGATCTTTAATTACTTCCTCTGCAGTCGGCGCAATCAATTGCATTAACCCAAATGCCGGAGAAGTGCTGACAGCCTGAATGTTAAAAGCACTTTCCTGTCGCATCAAGCTGCGAACTAAAATGGGGCTGAGCTTAAACTGTTTGGCGTTAGCCTCGATGATTTGATTAAAAGGCTTCGGTAAAGCTAAATTGACCACATCAAAGGATCTGTATCTGGTGTTGATGTCAGTGGCCCCTTGAATCAGTTTAATGATGGGCGGAAAAATTTGGTTTTTAGACAACTCACCTGCAACCAACACCTTCAGATCAGCATCCACTGGATGGGGCAAATCCAAAAATTCTTGATGAGCCTCAACGGACCAACCATTGTTAGCCAACAACTGCACACGGTCCCAAGATTTTTTTTGTTGATGTGATAAATGGTATTCCCCGTCTAAATCAGCATCCAATTTCAGTGCTGACGGCCAATCGCTGACCCCATTTTGTTTTTCCAGCTTTAATTTTAGCCCATAATATGAAAACATAAATTTATCGTGTAATGCCGTCAGTTCGGCTTCTGCACGGGGATTGGATGTCCACTGCAGACTTCGGACCAACCAATATCTGGCAGACAGTTCGTATTTTTCGATGCCTTTGATATTTAATAGTTTTTCAAAAGTCGCGATGGCCGAAGTGGCATCAGATTGTCTGATGAACACCAATCCTAAGCGAAACAAAACTTCCACCACATCATCTGCACCACTGAATTTTTCCAGATAAGTCTGAAAATATTTTTGAGCATTAGAATACTGACCCAAAAACTGACTGGATCTGCCCATCACGTACAGCAAAACAGCAGCGTCTTTTGAATTTTCCATTTTGCTGTAGGCCTTTGAAGCCAGTTTAAGGCTTCCATCAAAATCACCTCGTCTGTGAAAATTCCGGGCAAGCTCAGACAATCTGTCCGCGTCCAGTCCATCAACGATATTAATAAATCTTTCCATGGTTGGAGCAAACTTGGCATCATCACTTTTTCCAAACAAACTAGTGTGAGTTTCCAGTAACCTGTCGACACACCATTTTGATTTTTTACCACCAGGAAGAGCTTTCAAATAAGCCACACAGTCTTCGCTCAACGCAAAACCTTCGTTGGCTTTTGACGAAGTCCTGATCCGTTCATCAAACTTGATTTCAGTTTCATTAAATAATTCGGTGGTCTTAGTTTCCGTCGTTGGCTTTTCTTTGTTCAAGGCAAACTGTAACTGCTGCAGCTTTTCACGTGCTGCTGGCGAGTCAGCTTCATTGACCGAATACTGCGCAAGCTCTGCAGCCCATCGCAGTTTTGCTTGGGCTTGAGCCAATTCAGCCATCATCAAATAAACTTTCGACAAACTGGCTTTAGAAATCTGATTCTTCATTGCAATCAAACTGTCCAAATGCTTCCAAGCTGACTTAGGCTGAGTTTTCAAAATAGATTCGGCGAACGACAGCTTATTTTTGACGTACTCATTTTCCAATTGAGCTGCCCAAGTACCAATGTGCAGTAACTCAAGATTACGCTCAGCGATTTCAAACATTTTTTGCAGATCCGATTGATTTTTAGTTTCTTGAAAATCCCTTGCTGCGCATTTTAAGCCAGACAGCAATACCCAGCCCTTGATTGAAGGGTTTTGTTTCATGTTGCTTTCCACCAATGAAACGCATTTCTTCCAGTTCTTTGATAACTCAGCCGCCTTCATAGAAGACAGATTGGAACCCGTGGAAACTTGCTTAGTGGTGGGTTTGAATTTAAGTTTTAAAACATCAAACTGAGCAAAGGCATTGGCTGCTATCAGATGCAAACTGATGGCCCAGATAAAAACACACATGTTTTTAGAAATTTTTTTTATCATCCAAAAAGCCTAGCACGGTCATAAATAAATGCACAGAAATTTGGACTAAAAATCCTCATACTCGCAGCATTTGCCCAAAACCTCTGACAAATCGTCGCAAATTTTATTGAGCTTTTTTGAATCTCCCAGCTTTTGGGCAATTTCCTCTGGCGCAAAGCCTAAAATCTGACAATCATCCATTAGCTTTTCCAATTTAACCGACTGATCATTTCTCAGCGACGGGGGACAAAACTCTAAAATCTTTCTCAGCTCTAAACCTGCTGATTTCTGGCCCGAAATTTCCCCTAAAACAAAATAAATTAAATTAACGCCCTCAACCCCGACTTTTCTGTAGTCATTTTTTGCCAGAGCTGGCCTTAATTTGCTGATGCGGCTTATCAGTTTTGTTTTTATCTTGATGCGTTTAGATCCTGTGCCAAACACTTTGCGATAATAAACATAGGCACCAATTAAAATAGTCCCAAACAAACTGCCCCAAAACAATCCCGCTCCCCAAGCCTTAAAGGGGCTTTCGACGGATGACTGCAAAATAATACTGGGCATAACATCAGCGGAATCTTTTTTACCGGTTAATCCAGACAACAATCCCTTGGGCTCATCTGGCGGCTTGGCAGCGTTTCCAGGAACAATTTTTACATCAATACTTTGAGTGGTTTTTTGCACGTACTTTTTTTGAACTGGATCAAAAATCGAAAACTCCATCGCAGGGATTTTCACATCCCCTTCTGATCTGGGAATTATCAAAACCTCAAATTCTTTGTACGATCTGCCATTTTTATAATATTTAGAATCGTTTTTGGTACTGTAGACTTCCAGATTATTAGGCAGATTTAAATTAGGAAGCTCAATTAATTTTGCATTCCCATCACCCTCAAACCGCACACGCAACGAAAATGGCTGATTAACCGGAAAGCTATTTCCATCCACAAATGCTTTTACTTCAAATCGACCAACAGCGCCTGCAAAATTACTTGGACGCCCTTCTGTTGGCAGTGGCTTGACCTTGATTGGAACCCGCTCACTGGCTCGGACAAATGTGTATGGCTTCCCAAATCCAAACGCTCCAAAAGTGCTGTCCACCACCTGCACCTGAGCCTTCACTCGGTATTCGTCAATCACGGCAGTGCCTGATTTAATCGGAAACAGCGCATGGCTGGCTAGAAGTGCTCGGTGGTAAGGAATCCCGTTTACAATAACTTGACTCAAATTCAGCGCTGGAACTTCTTCGATGATTTCTTTCCAAAACCCTCTCAGCTCGGGAAACTTTTGCCGGTCCAAAGTCAAAATATTTGCCCGGGTATAGATATACCAGTTTGCAACAATCTGTTCGCCTTCAAAAACTTCAGTCTTGTCGACTTCCAATCTGATTGAAAAGGTTTCGTTGGGATTTTTGGGTGGATTTTTTATTTCTTGCTCATCAGCAAGTGACGGTTCTTTTTCCTGAGGCTGAGGTTGCGGAAAACCCCTACCACCAATGCCATGGCGTCTGAGCAGCTGATTAAAAATTTCTTCTGTTTCATCCTGAAAGGGATCTTGCTGAGGCTGAGCCCTTCTTTTGTTTGAAGCTGTTCCTGCTTTTAAAACTTTGACTTCTAATGGTTTGCTAACCAGGACTTTCCCACCAGCTGAAACTTCAAAACCTGGAATACTAAAGGTTCCTTCGTTTTTTGCAACGTAACTGAAAACAAACTCATGCACATTGGATTTATTGTATTTCACTCCGCCATTTAAAATTTCCATCTTCATGCTTGAGGAAGTGCTTTGGCTCATACCTTGAAAATCAAATTGATTCATTGATCCGGGTTTGGGAGTCTCAACGTCTTCATTGTCCGTCGCACTGACTGTAACAATCACTCTGAAACCTTCGCCGACAGAGACCTCTTCGGTATCCAGTTCTGACTGCACAGTGACGGCCGCTGATACCAGCGTCGAAGCCATTAAACCAATAACAAAAATTAAACTACCAATCTTTTTCATTGGGCCTTTCCTTTGCTTCTTTTTTTGAATACTCAGCTCTGATTTTGCCCTCTTGTTGTTTGATCTCGCCTAAAATTTTATTCACATCACTCTGGGACAGATTTTGACTTTTAAAATCCTGTTTTTGTTTGTTGTTAGGCGCGTATTGCTTGGGCTTATCCTGCTGCCCATCTTTGTTTTGATTATTTTTATCGTCTTTGTTGTCCTGGGCTTCATTTTGTTTTTGATCCTGATTTTGATTCTGATTCTGATCCTGTTGGTTTTGCCCACCACCGCCGCTTTGCTGCTTCTGTTGTTGAATCATCAGTTCAATATTGGTTTTTATTTCCTTATTATTAGGGTCAATCTCTAAAGCTTCTTGGTAATAGGATAAGGCCTTGTCACGGAATTTCAGATTCTGCGCAAGCTCACCTAAGTTATAAAGGGCTAAAAATTTTTCGCCGGGATTACTGGCAGCCTTTAACGCCATTTTAAAAGATTTTTCTGCTTTGTCTTTATCACCTGCTTTGTAAAAACTAAGACCCATATTCATATGCACAGGGCTGGCCGTTGGCAGCTCAGTCAATGAATCCGCAAAGCTTTTTTGAGCCTGGCCATTTAAATCCTTGCTCAGATATAAAACGCCCGTATTGTTTGAATAGATTCCCTTAAGCTCTGATGCTTGCACTGCGAACGCTAAAAAAATGCTGATCATACCGAGGCCTCCAATCTGCCTCGGTAACGACCCCGCGGCTTACGCTCACCCAGACTCAGTTCAAGCATCATCAAAATCAAAGCTAAAAACAAAAACCATTGATAGCGCTCATCGTACTGGGTCGCGACCTTGGTTTCAAACTGAGCTTTTTCTAATTTATCAAAATCTGAAATTAATTTTTCAATGTGGTTGCCAGCAAACACCGCAAAATAAAATGTCCCGCCACCCGCATCAGCCAGGGACTTAAGTGCATCGCCTTTAACTGTTGTTAAAATGGTTTGTCCTGATTTTTCCTTCTTGTATCCCCGCAAAAAACCCATTTGATCCCTGTCTGGAATGGGCGCGCCTTTTTCAGTGCCGTAGGCCAGAGTAAATATTTTGGTGCCGTCCTTGGAAAGCTCTTTTGCAAAATCCAAAGCACCTTGTTCGTTGTCCTCACCATCACTGGCAATTAATACCACACGGGTAACACGAGTGGTTTCGTCTTTCTGGGTTCCCCCGCGTTTAAAGGATTCTTGGGCTTCTTCCAGCGCTGCTTTAAAATTTGTCCCCTGCGATGACACCGAATCAGGACTCAAGGATTCCAAATACATTTTCAATGCGTTGGGATCAGTTGTTAATGGGGACAACAGGGCCGCACTGCCCGCAAAAGCAATCACACCGATCTTTGCCCCCGGCAGTTGATCAATTAATTTCGAAAACTCATGTTTAACTTGTTCTAATCGATTGGGCCTGACGTCTTCGGCCATCATGCTGTTTGAAACATCCACCATCAGCATCAGCTCGATGCCTTCTGATTTGATTTCTTGCTGGCTGACACCTATTTGCGGCCGGGCCAAAGCCAAAATCATAAAAAACAAACTGAGCATCAATAAAGTTAATTTAAGTTTGCGCCTTTGAAAGGACACTGATTGAGTTAAAAAACTGTATGTTTTTTTGCCAAAAACTTTGATCATCTTGGAATTTAATTGCTTGGCCGAAAGCACAATCAATACCAACAGGGCAATCTGGGCAAAATACAGATTAAACGCCCATGTGTTTTCAAATCTCATGGAGCCCTCCGTAAAACCGTAGCACTTAAAAACATACCAGACATGGCAAATAAAATTGCCAGCATTAAAAATCTGGGAAACAGCTCTGTGTATTTTGTAAACCTATTGACGTCGATTTTTGTTTTTTCCAACCGATCAATGTCGTTAAAAACTTCGGTTAAAGCTTTTTCGTCGGTGGCGCGATAGTATTTACCCGAAGTCTCGGAAGCCATTCGCCCCAGCAACTCATCGTTAACGTAGGATTCAAAGGGCTGATAGGTTTTCACAGGATTTCCAAATAAATCAACTCCGGGAACAGGAATTCTGGTCGGTCCGTCTTTACCAATACCGATTGAATAAATTTTTAATCCATACCCTTTTGCAATATCCAAAGCTGTTGAAGGATCAATGGTTCCCGAATTATTTTCCCCGTCCGTCAGAAAAATAATCACACGGTTTTTAGCAGTGGATTCTTTCAACCTTCCTGCGGCATTGGCCAGGGCCACACCAATGGCTGTGCCGTCTTTGATACGGGCTTTTCTGGCGGTGGTGATTTCATCAACCCTGGATTTCAGCAAATCATAGTCCAATGTTAGCGGCACCAGGGTGAAGGATTCACCGGCAAAAATCACCATACCAATACGATCGCTTTCTCGCTTATCCATAAAATTGGCAATGATGTCTTTTGCGGCTTCCAATCTGTTGTTGGGCTTCATGTCCTCGATCGTCATCGAATCCGAGACATCCAGCGCGATGATAATATCAATCCCATCCACATTTTTTTTAACCAAGGTGTCTGAAGTCTGGGGCCTGGCCAGTGCAATCACAATTAAAACCATGGCAATCAGCTTTAGCAACAAAGGAAAGTCTTTAAGCTTGGCCCTGATGCCAGCCTGAGTGGCTTTAATGTTTACGATCGAAGAAAATTTTAACGAACCCTGGTATTTATGTTTGTTCCTAAAAAACAGCCATAGCCCCAGGGCAATCACCGCCAATAAAAACACAAAAAATTCTGAGGTTCTAAACTGCATTTTTACCTCGGGAATCTTTTAAAATTTTATCAGTCTGGTCGATAAATCTTTGGCAAGTCCTGTACATTTGCTCAAAATCTTTCTGATGCTTTGTTTCTGATTTTTTGATTTTTTGAAACTCATTGATGATTTTTTTTAAATTATTTTCTGTTTCCACCATCAGACTTTTATTTTTGGTAGCAATCATTTTAACGGTTTTGTCAGGTCCTATTTTTAAACTGGGGATCTGAAATTTTTTAGCAAGCCAAATCATAAACTCATTTTCAAGCGTCGCCAGTTTTTCGCCCACTGAAATATTTTCGGATTTTGAGGAATTTAATTTTCTGGCTGCAAAAAAATACTGTGAACTGGCTTGGTCCTGTTTGCCGACCACATCCATTTGTTTAAGCCAAGATTTGAATCTGCGCCGTCTAAGCATTGACCAAATTATCGGACCCAACAACGCTAACAACAAACTGGCTAACACAATATAAACATAAACAGGCCAGCTGATTGTAAATGGCCCCATAGGTGGAAAGGGCCCCTTAGGTGGATCCTGGGGATCGATCACACTGGTCACAGTGTATTGAATATTTTTAAGACTGTACTGAGTGTCCCCATCGATCATTTTGATTTCTGCAAACTGGTGATTGCCAGGTTCGTAACTGGTGACCTGCAGCTGAAGCGCTCCGCCTTCCTTCTGAGCTTTCAAAACTTTGAATTTATACAAATCAGCATCAGCCAGGGAAACAGTTGATGTGTCCACATTAATCGCCGACACATCACCATCGCAACGAACGGCTATGAGGCTCCCGACCGTTAGTGGTTCTGGATTTTCTTGCACCCTGCAATTAAGCTCTATCATCTGGATCGCTTTTGCCTTTCAAAAAATTCCATAATCGGTTTTGCGTAATCACCCCGGGTGGATAAATTAATTCTGGCAATGCCCGAGGATTTTAAAATCTGTTCACGATTTTTTAACCACTGCACCTGATTTTTGTGAAACCCCTGTTTGAAAAATCCAGACGAGGTATCGACCGTGATAAATTCTCCGGTTTCGGCGTCTTCGACATCCAGCAAACCGACCTCTTGCAATTGGACCTCGCTGGGGTCCTGAACCAAGCAGGCTGCCACATCATGCTTTTTCCCCAGTAATTTTAGTGCTCGGTCAAAACCCTCATCAAAAAAATCACTCATCAAAAAAATACTGGCTCGTTTTTTTAAAATACCAATTAAATAATCACTGGCGATTTTGATGTTGGTTTTTGAACTGACAGGTTTGTGATAAAACAAATCCCGCAAAATACGTAAAATATGACCACGGCCCTTGCCTGGCGGCACAAAGTGTTCGACCCGATCTGAAAATAATAACAACCCTACTTGGTCCCGATTTCGTTCAGCTGCAAATCCCAGCAGCGCTGATACAAAGGTCAAAACTTCGCCTTTTAAAAATTCACCCGTTCCAAATTCTGTTGATCCACTGATATCCACAGCTAAAATCATGGTGAGCTCGCGTTCTTCGTCAAATTTTTTGATGTAGGGTTTGCCGGCTTTCGCGGTCAGCGTCCACGAGATAGATCGGACGTCGTCACCAGGAACGTATTCCCTAAAATCCGCAAAGGACATCCCCTGCCCCTTAAAGCGTGTGTGATAAACACCAGCCAAGGTGTTGTTAACCAGTTTGCGGGTTTGCAGCTCCAGTAGTTTTACTTTTTTAAGAATATGGCTGGGTATTTCCATGGATTCATGGAACCTCTACCTTGGCCAGGATTTCCTTGATGACTTCGTCGGTTTTAACATTTTCGGCCTCGGCTTCGTAAGTCAAAATCAATCTGTGTCTTAGAACATGATACGCAATGGACTTAACATCTTCTGATGTCACATAACCACGGCCACGCAAAAACGCGTGAGCTTTTGCAGCTCTGATTAACGAAATACTGGCCCGGGGCGATCCACCCACCGAAATCAATTGTGCCACTGTACCCAGTCCGTAGTCGTTTGGTTTTCGTGAAGCCATAATGATTTCTACGATGTAGTTTTTAACTTTGTTGTCGACATAAATCTGATCAATGCGCTCAGAGGCTCTGAGTAAATCTTCTTTGGTGATCACGGGTTTGACTTCGGGCTTTTGGTTTTTCCCCATGCGATTTACAATTTCCAGTTCTTCTGTTTTGTTGGGGTATTCGACATTTATTTTAAACATAAATCGATCCATCTGCGCTTCTGGCAATGGATAAGTGCCCTCTTGCTCCAGAGGATTCTGTGTAGCTAAAACCAGAAAGGGTGCTTCCAGTGGATAAGATTGATCACCAATGGTGACTTGTTTTTCAGCCATGGCTTCCAGCAAGGCTGATTGCACTTTTGCGGGAGCGCGATTGATTTCATCCGCTAAAACGATGTTTGTAAAAATCGGCCCCTTTTTTGGTGCGAACTCACCTGATTTGGGATTAAAAATCATAGTCCCGATTAAATCTGTGGGTAACAAATCCGGAGTGAACTGGATTCTTTGAAACTGCAAAGACACCGAATTTGAAATCGCTGATATGGTCAAAGTTTTCGCAAGACCCGGTACGCCTTCCAACAGCACGTGGCCTCCGGTCAAAAGCCCCATCATAATGCCTTCGACCATTTCTTTTTGACCGACGATGACCTTTGAAACCTCGTTCATCATTTTTTCGACAAATTGGCTTTCTTGCTTCACTGCTGCGTTTAGGGCCAGAACATCGACTTCCATAAGAACTCCTTTACCAACTAAATTCAGTCTTGGGTTTGCAAACCAGTTTGCAGAATACAGATGATTTTTCAATATTGCTGCGATGAAGATTTTTTAACACCTACTGATGCAAAGCAAAACCGAGCTTTACAAACTGATCCGCGGTTTGTTTAATAGACAAATCATGACTACACCCACCAAAGTCTGGCTTGTCGGCATATTGATTAGCTTGAGTGTTTTGTTTTTTGGCTACGAAATCGCTGAGCGATGGGGTTTGTTTATCGGTTTCTTGATTGCCACAAATATAAACATGATGGTTTTTTTCTTTGGCAAATCAAACCTTCTGGGAAAATTAAATGCAAAATTAATTGAAGGACAGGATCCCTGGGGACTGTTGCCTATTATTAAGGAACATTCTGAGAAACTGCATATCGAAGCGCCCAGACTGTATGTGGTCGATTGGGAATTGCCCACTGCGATGACTATTGGCACTTATTTGAAAAAGGGCAGCATCGGTGTGTCAACCGGGCTTATGAAGCACCTTAGCAAAAATGAAGTCCGTGCGGTTTTGGCCCATCAAATCTGTCAGATCAATCGTTTTGACACCTTGGCATTTGGAGTGGCATCGGTGATTGCTAATTCGCTGTTGGGTTTTGCGGCTATTGCTGATGAATTTTGGCCCTTTAAGTTTAAGTTTTTTGTCAAAATATTTTCGCCCTTTAGCTGGTTTATTGTGCGTATGACTGTGAACTCAAAAAACTACCTGCGTAATGATTTAGACGCTGTTCACCTGATCGAGGACAAGCGCGATTTGGCCTCTGCACTGTATAAACTGGAAAATCTGGCACTGGCCTCTGAACAAAAAATCCCGCCCTGCACTGGGCATTTATTTATTGTAAATCCCGATCAAACTCAGCGCGAAAATTTATTTTTGCATTTTCAGCCCGAGTTGAAATCAAGAATAAAAAATATTATAGGTACCTATCCCCTTTAAGGGATATAAATTTATAGCAATAGCATTTACGGAAAGGCCTTTATGCAAAACCCATCGCAACAATCAATGCAACAACTAGAGGCATCGTTTAGTGTCTTGACCATGTCCATTGCGTCTAGTGCCGTAATGTCTTTGGGACTGGCCCCCAACCCCCATGATGGCAACAAAACTACGGTGGATAAGGACATGGCCAGATTCAACATTGATTTATTGTTGATGCTTAAAGAAAAAACCACAGGAAATTTAAATTCTGATGAAACTCAGTTTTTACAATCAATCATTAACGACCTTCAGACCAAATTTTTAAATACAAAATAAGTCTGAATATTTGGGAGGATTTTTTATGAAACTGTTAATTTTGGCTTTGTCTATTTGTGTGGCTTCGATTGGATTTGCTCAAAGCAAATTACCGACGACAAAAATGAACGACCCCTTGCCGGTAAATGCTTTTGTCGAATTGGCAAAATTAATCAATCCATCCATCGTTAATATTTCAACCAGCTCAGCGCCCAAAAAGGGTCGCATGCGTGACCCTATGATGGAAATGCTGGAACAATTTTATGGATTCCCGATGACTCCCTATAATCGGCCACAACAATCTTTGGGCTCGGGATTTATAATCAGGGATGACGGATTAATTGTAACAAACAATCACGTCATTGCAGGTGCTGATGTGATCCAGATTCAGCTATCAGAATCCAGCACCAAATTATATGAGGCCAAGGTCATCGGTGGCGATGAAAGAACCGACATAGCTCTGATTAAAATTTCCCATGATGGAAAACTTCCGGCTGTGACGTTGGGCTCTTCGACCGAGCTTGAGGTCGGAGAATGGGTGGCGGCTTTTGGAAATCCCTTTGGCCAAGGTCATTCAATGGCAAAGGGTATCATCAGCGCCAAGGGCCGAGCCTTAAGCGAAATTAATAAATTTCCATTAATCCAAACAGACACTCCCATTAATCCCGGAAATTCCGGAGGACCATTGGTGAATCTGCGGGGACAGGTCATCGGGGTTAATGCGGCCATTGATGCCAGGGCACAGGGCATTGGTTTTGCCATTCCTATTGATGACGTTAAGACTATTATTCCTCAGCTTGAAAAAAACGGTCAGATTGTTAGGGGATTTTTGGGTGTGGGATTAGCAGATTTAGATGTGATTGCAGCAAAACAGTTGGGATTAAAGGACACTGATGGTGCCGTCGTAGCTGGGATCGAAAGGGGCAGCCCTGCTGATCGCAGTGGTTTAAGAATTTACGACATTGTGGTTAAATTTAACGGCAAAAAAGTAAAATCATCGGATGACCTGAGGGATCTGGTGGGCGATGCCAAAATTGGTTCAAAAATAGACGTTGAAGTGCTGCGCGACGGGCGTCCAAAAAAACTCTCAGTTTTAGTCGGTGAACGTCCTAAAAAAAGACAATAATCCTTAATGTTAGCTGCAGAAACCAGATAACCTATAAAGCTACCTAGACCTTCGTCCGATAGATTTCTTGTGGCGAGAGCCCCGCAATAGATTTTGCAACAAGGAGTCATCTATGAAAATCACCGAAGTCAAAGTGTTCCCTGTTAATGAGGAACGCCTGAAAGCCTATGTCACCATTACCATTGATGAATGTTTTGTGATCCGCGATTTAAAAGTCATCGCAGGAACTGACGGATTATTCGTCGCCATGCCCAGTAAAAAACGCAAGGACGGACAGTTCCGCGACATCGCCCATCCCCTAAATCAAGAAACCAGAGCCATGATCGAAGAAGCCGTTTTTGCAGAATTCAAAAAAGAAATCGAATCCATGGGTAAATCACTCAATAATCTGTAGATGAACTGAAATTATTTAGATTTAGTTTTTCATTCTGTTGGAACAAGATTCTAGATGGCACCGTTGGCTTTGGTTACTTTGAATTTTAAAAAATATTTCTATGATTTTACATCTTGTGAATACATTTGCGAGCGCGACGTTTAATTTTTCGACGCATATCTCGTGATGCGTAAATGCAAAGATAATTTTTTTCACTATTTTTAGACACTCGCTAACGGCCGCGGGCTCATCTCTCGTATTGATTCATTTTATAAAAGCAATTCTTTTGCTTTTATAAAATGACTCAACACCAGATATGCCCCGCACGCTCGCTGCATGTGTCTAAAAACAGTAAAAACAAATTACCTTTGCATGCAAGCAATACGAGAGATGAGCTTGCGGCCGTTAGCAAGTATTAACAAGATGTAAAATCATAGAAATATTTTTTAAAATTCAAAGTAACCGAAGCCAAGTGGGCCAGTTTAAGAAAGATTTTGAAAAATCTTATTCTTAGAGCCAAAAAAACTAAATCTAATGAAGGTTTCAACTGAAATTAAATTAAATACTCACAAGCTGGTCCCACCAAGCCTTAGTGCAAATCAAAAACGGCGAGATTAGGTCCAGCAGGCCTTTTGCTGTCCCCAAATAAATTGAGACAATTTGTCTAAGCAGACGTTTGAAAACAATCTTTCATGGAGGAAAGAATGAAACTTTCAATCAGCCTTGGCATTTTGATGTTTACTACCTTTGCATTAACCAGTTGTTCTGAGCCCAATATTTCTGCCGAATTTTTACCCGATGATCCCAGCGATGAATCGGCAAACAATCCTGACCGCGACGGTGACTCACAGGGTGAGCCCGACATCATTACGTCGCCTGATCAAGAGTTAACTGAACCTGAAATTTTGCCTGAATCTTATTCGCACTTGGATCCTAATAAAGAAATCGATCCCAAATTGTTGGCCAGGACAGTGGCTTTTTATGATGCCAACAAATCCAGGTTTAATAACAACCGTCATATAGCAATCATAGATTTTCGAAAAAGCTCAAAGCGCAAAAGACTTTTTATTATCAATCTGAACACGGGCGCGGTTTGGGCCCTGCATACAGCACATGGTAAAGGCTCTGATGCCAATCACGATGGCTATGCCGAAAAATTCAGTAATAAATCAGGATCTAATGCTTCGTCACTGGGTCCATATAAGGCTGCAGAAACTTATAGCGGCAAACATGGATATTCGCTAAGGCTTGATGGCTTATCAACCAGCAATTCAAATGCTCGCAGCCGAGCCGTCGTCATCCATGGTGCGGATTATGTACAGGATCGATCTGTGATTCAGGGCCGCAGTTGGGGCTGCCCCGCGATTTCGATGCAAAACCGCACAAGGGTGATCGATCTATTAAAGGGCGGAACCCTGCTGTATGCCTTTGGGCCGCAGTAGACTTTTACGATATGATTTAAGAAGCCTTTGGAATAAACGCAAAAAAGCCCTAACTAGCGACGGCCAGATAGGGCTTTTGAATTTGATGACAGACTGATTAATCGGTTCGGTTTAACTGAAGGTCTCAGTAGGTCAAAACTTGAAAATTCTCTCGGACAAAATCCATGTATCGACCATCGGGCAAACCTCGGACATCGGTTCGGTATCTGATGGAACCAACTACGCCGACCATTTTTCTGCCGTTTTCATAAAAAACTCCGTTGGTGCAGGCAGAAACTCTGAAATGGTATGTGGGAATTGCAAAATCAGGGATGTCGATAAAGTTTTTGCAAGTGTTCGCGCCTTGAGCGCTTAAATCCCAATGTG
>JBIKLL010000029.1:0-27868 GCA_044359815.1 Pseudobdellovibrionaceae bacterium | reverse complement strand
CAAATAGGCAAAGCCTCTAAGTCGCCTTAAATTTGGCTTTTAGACTTTTGAGTTGATTAAAAATCTGAGCCTTCAGAAGTAGTAATTTAATAAGCAATTTTAAGTAGTAATAATTTAAGCATATTTTTTAAATTTAATTTTGAATTTCAGATTGACTCTTTATGAAAAACATCTAAGTTTAGGGGCTCGTTTTTTTGAAACAAAGTGGTTCGCTAGCTCAGCTGGTAGAGCACTTCACTTTTAATGAAGGGGTCGATGGTTCGAATCCATCGCGAGCCACCAACTTTGAATTTCAAAAGATAAGTTTTCAGAAGTTAAATTTTCTGAAACCAAATTTTTTGTTTTCGAAAGTTGAGTTTTCAAAAGAAAAGTCCCAAGGTCCCCATCGTCTAGAGGCCTAGGACACCTCCCTTTCACGGAGGATGCAGGGGTTCGAATCCCCTTGGGGACGCCAATAGTTTTAATCAGCCCAAATACATTGTCAGCGTCGTCGCCCCCTCCCTGCGAAATACTATTTGCATTCCTCAGTCGTGAGCTCCTAGCTTTCGCGTCTTTGGGCTGATTAGAACTATTGGCCTTTCAAAAGGTGAAGCGGATTCAGAAGCTTGGGGTTCGGCAAAAATAGCAGGATGCTATTTTTGCGTGACCAAAGGGAACCCCGAACAAAGTGAGGGGTGAAGTTCATGGATGAACTGAACAATCCCCTTGGGGACAAAAAGCTTGACATATTTGTCAAACTTAATTAATCTTGCAGATGATGGCTGATCGTCATGAATACCAACTTACAATCATAATTAATAAGCGAAAACTCAAACGGTTAATTATCGATCAACATTACAAAAAAAAACATTCATCAACTGTTACTGATCGCACAATCATAGAATTAGTTAAAACTTTGAACGAAGAGACCCTACCCGTCGACAAAGAGGTTGATGGTTATCAGTATTTTAGGGTCGAACCCGTCACACATAAAAAATCACCTTATCGTTTGGTTTTGGTCATTTATATTCATGATGATTTTTTAGGAGTGATTAACGCTTTTAGAGTAAAGAGGAGAAAATATGAAAAAAAATAATTTTCCATCAGAGAAGCAACTCAAGAAAATAAGAAAAGAGCTATCCAAAGGCATGGCCTCCAAGCCGCTTGCTGAAAATGCTTCTGCTGTTGACAGAATCAAACACTCCATTTGCAAAGAAATTGTAGTCTATATGAATGATCACAAACTTTCCCAGCGAGCGCTTGCTGCGAAACTTTATGAAAGCGAGGCTTTGGTTAGCAAGGTCGTCCATTATCATTTCGAAGAGTTTACGATTGATCGTTTGGTTAAATTCTTGGCTCGACTGCATCCAGACGTTGACCTCAAAATTGAGGTAGCTTAACCCTCTGCCGAAAACCTAAGACTGAGAAAACGGCGCGGAGCGCGAGGATGCGAAGCTCGACTGAGCAGATCGCGCGGATCCCGAGACAATCCCCGCAGGGACGCCACCACCCTAATAAATATACTGCCCCGTTTGTTTGCTGTGGTTACGAATTGAAAATTTTGAAATTGATTTTGATTCTTGGATAATCCCCATCACTCCCTCGCGGGAGTGATGGAAACTTAATTTGATTTAATAAAAACTATTCTAATGATTTGTGATTGGATTTGGCGCAAGCCTCTTTTGCCTCTTGTCTATTATATCCACCAATAATCAGATCTTCCATACAATTTAAATAATCAGGAGAGTATGGTTTCCTAAAATTTGATGTAACACTTTTGCAAAATTGAAATCGTTCTCCGTAGTACCCTTTTTCACTCAAGCCATATAAATTAAAAAATAATTTTTGTTTATCATTCATAATATGATTCAAACAGTCTCTAGCAGCAGGCACAGCTATATTAGCTCTTTCACTAATTTCAGCTGTCGCTTCACTTAAATATTTTTTCGAATTTTTCATGATTGACGGCCAACCAATATTAATCACTGTGTCAATGAATTTATCAGGTTTGCATATTTCTGTTTCTACATCGATACCTCCGGAGTATCTACTGTAATCGATATCTATGTTCTGAAAAGGCTTATAGGTGACTTCTTCAGATTCGGGATAGAAAGAAGGTAACATTACTTTTTTAATAACAACTACATTCTTGATTTTTTCAGTACAACTCTTCATAGCTGCATTCAACTTATCCGCTAGACTGAATAACCAAGTTTCATTTTCTACACAGAAATCCTTTTTTTCAGGATAATTACTCCTATGAAAATCCTCAAGATAATCTAAAAATCCGCCCTCATACCCATGCACCATCACATAACATCTTCTTTCTGCACTTACCTTATTTACGTCGTATTGGTGTTTTTCACATAATCCACTTTCCGATTCAATCCTCAAGCATGCAGCAATCGTCTTTGCATCAGCGGCGTTTGCGAACTGGGCGGTCATTACCACCATCGACACCATCATCATAAGCTTCATCATATAATTTCCCTTCCTTTGTAGGTTTCTAAATGAAGAACCAAATCTACGCGAAAAAAAAAACACTGTAAGGTTTTTGACAGGTAGTTTTTAGATGATCAAATTTTTGACGGCAGTGACGGTTTTTGGCTGATCGAATGGGATATTTTGATCTTATTCAGCATCATCGGTCATATTCCAATAGCCGCCAACCCCTTGGAGAGGCTACCCCACCCAGTGGTAATTTTACTTAAGCAAATGATTTGCATCGCTAACCGTGTTTGCGAAACTTCGCAGCTCGCTTTTCAATCTTCAAAAGGTCTGAAGTTTTCTCGAACTTTCCGTTAGGATACAAAAATATCATCGGATGCACATCAAGTGCTGCGGCAAAAACTTCGGCATAATGCTGACTCATCTCTATACGACCATTTTCGATCGCACTTAAATTGTTATCACGAATGCCTGTGATCTTTTCCATTGCCTCAAGCGTTAATCCCTCGCGCTTTCTAAGGGCCCTAAGCATCTCGCCCGAAGTCGCCCCCTGAGGAACCAATTCATCTAAAACATCCATCATTTTTTTACCCACAAAAACACCTCTTTGGTGTAAGCTATATTTAAATATATCCTATATTAATATATATGTAAACAATTAATTTCTGGCCAAAGATGACACCTAAGAAAACTAGGAAACTGCAGACCTGCCTTTTACCGAAGCCTCATAGGATCGAGGCCAGAGCCTTAGTCGGTCAAAATCCAATAGCCGCCAACCCCTTTTAGCTTTGTTATATACCATAGCGACTGCGGCTTATCCTGATCTGTACCCAAATCAACATCAGGCATTTGAGCCGCAAAAATACAGATTTCTCTGCCACCATTTACTAAATTGCGCCAGACAGTCAGTGTTTGTAAACAATTGAGCTTATCCTCTACATGGGTATCAAAGAGCCTAATCCCCTCTTTACTTTCAACCCTGATGCTTGGAACTAATTTACCGTAATCATATTCCGCACAATCAAATTTTGTTTTCTCTAATTCAAAACACTGCCATTGGTTGTAGGACTCCCAAGGATCCTCGTTTAGTAATCCAGATCCAACTGCCACACCATTTTCATTGTCTTTAATTTGAAACTCTAGATCATCGTGGTCAAGCAAGTTGCTATACACAAATGCCGAAGCGGAAACACAAAAAACAACAAAAACCAACAAGGCAATCCACTTTTTCACCTTTTGAGCCTTTCGTCGAAAGACTACAATATCAGATTGCATTTAGAGTAAAATAACTTTTTCCGAGCTTAGCTTTATATGTCAAATTTTTTGACCCAGCCTAAGCTCGATCAAGAAAATCACGGAAAAACTACGATGCCTTCACTTCACTAATCAGATTTAAACCCGCGCGGCGGAGCTGATCGTTGAGCGAAGCCTCTACAGCGACTATTATTGAAAGGCCACATTTTTTAGCGATCTTGGCTGCAAGAGTTGGTGTTACGAACTGGCGTCCTTTTTCGATGTCACAGAGAGAACTTTTTGAGATCCCAAGAAATTTCGCCATTTCCGTTTGACTCATATCTTTACTGACACGAGCTCCTCGCAAAAAACTGCCAAAAGTCAAAGGACCAAGATTTTTTTCTAAAACGTTTTTCAGTCTTCTAGTATTCATGTTTGTTCACCTCAACCTCTGTGAGGATTTTATGGGGACTCAAATCACACCCCCATTGGTACTGTAATTTACCGTACATTTTATAAATTTGCAAGAACGATCTGTACTAAATAATCGAGTTTCTATTGTCTTTGAAAAATTAAAGATCAATTGATTTTTCAGTTGCTTCACAAGCTCCTTACAAACATTTGCAAACAGATTTATTTTAGTTTTTTTGAACTGCATTCTAACCTCTAAAATCACGTCTTATTTATATTTCTATTTTTCTACAAGTGTTTGAATGCATTCAATTATTCCCATCGGACTTCGGACTGGTTTCGGACCAAATACTTTAATGCCATTACTTTTGCCGAAAGCCCTTAACGACCTTGACCCTAGCTTTTCATTGTTTACCATTATCTTATTGGGGGGAATAAATGATCGATATTCTGTTTGCTCGAACATTCATGATTGTTGGCGCGATGCTGCTGTTAACTGCGGTCACTGCTAAAATAAATCGTGTCTATGAAACGGCAATTGAGTTTTGGTTAACATTGATAGGAACTTTTGCCCTGCTGTTTGCTGTGATGGGATTTTCAGATCAGTTTCCACTCAATCTGGTTTTACTTGGAGCGTTTTCTTTGGCCATCGGTTGGAGCATTGGCCCAACCATCGAACATCTTGGAGCTCGCTTTAAACTGCGCAAGTTTTTGAAAGACAGCGGTACTCCATTAAAAAAAGGGCAACATGCCACGCCTGAACAACTGGCAAAATTTGAACAAGTTTTTGATAAATTGGATTATCACAGCGAATGGCAAAACACGATCATGCTGGCTTTTTTGGGTACCGCCCTTGCCGTGATCTCGACAGCTTGCTTGGTGTTCACAACGGATATCAATTTTGATTTCTTAGGCGGATTTTTGTTTGTTGCCTTACTCATGCTTGTGGTCATGGGGCTTATAAATGCTTTTTTTATTAAATCAAAAATGGTTTCACTGATAAGGGCTTACATCGGGGCAATCGTTTTTACTCTTTATCTGCTATATGATTTTAACAGACTTGAACAAAAAGCTGGTGATGACAGTTGGTCCACAGCCATTAATATTTCACTAAACATTTACCTCGACATTATTAATTTATTTATCGACCTGCTTGAAATCCTGGCGGAAAGTAACTGATTGAACCAGGATTACGCAGAAAGGAAGCTTTAAATGTCTAAAAAACCATTGCCTGCAAAATTCTATGTTTCGATCACGGGACTGAAGCCAAAAAATTTTTGGTCAACAATTCTGTTTTGGCGTTTTGCTATCCCCAGCAAAATGCAATCAGATTCTGCCCCCGGCATTCTGATTTCAGAGGTCAAAAAAATTAACGGGATTCAACACACCCTGACGGTTTGGGAATCTAAAGACCATATGAAAGCCTACATTTACAGCGGCGCCCATATGAAAGCCATCAAGGCCTTTAAAAAAATCGCCACGGGTAAAACCTTTGGCTATGAATCCGCCACAGTCCCCAGTTGGGACGAAATCCACGACATGTGGCTTAAGCGGGGCAAAGAATACTAACCGCAAAAGAGACCGTATTACTTTTTCTGTCTACGGCGCAGAAAAGTCCCTAAAAACCTGTTGAAGGATCTAAGTTTTAATTTATGCCCTGTAGACAGAAAAAGTAATACGGTCTCTTTTCGCAATACAACTCCAGCTTATTATCGATTATACAATGCACACAGAAATCGTATAATTATTAAAAGCGAGGTTACCCATGAAATGTCCTGTTTGCAAAACTACCAACCTAACAATGTCAGAGCGAAACGGCGTCGAAATTGATTACTGCCCTGATTGCAGAGGCGTCTGGCTGGATCGTGGAGAGTTGGATAAAATTATCGAAAAAGCCAATGCCTTAGCTTCCCCTCCCCCCGCGCCTCAACAGGCGTCACACCCTGCACCTAACTACAACCAATACGGCCATGGCCATTCAGACTATAAATACAAACGCAAAAAATCATTCCTAGAAGAAATTTTTGACTGATTTTTTTGTTTTGCTGTCATTGGTTGAATCAGATTTTTTATACCAGTAACAATTAAAAACTGTTACTGGTATAGCTCCGAATGACAACCAGGACTGATATGCCACAGACTTTGAATTTAAATTTTTTAATCGCTTTATCCGGAACTCTGGGCAGTCTTTATTTTAGCGAAATATTAAAATTTCCACCCTGTAATCTGTGTTGGTACCAGCGGATCTGTTTGTACCCTCTTTTAATAATTTACGGCGCGGCTATTTGGACTGGTGATACGGGTTACAGAAAATATTCAGTGCCATTAATCGCTGCGGGCCTGTGCCTGTCGGTCTATCATAATTTATTGTATTATGATTTTATATCAACACCTCTGATCCCTTGTACAAAGGAAGTTTCTTGCTCGGCAAAACAATTAGAACTTTTTGGTTTTATCACCATTCCATTGATGTCTATGTTGTCGTTTGTAACACTTTTAATTTTTGATTTAATTCAGCTTAAGAAAGGTCCAAAATGAAAAACAAAATATTTATTATTGCTTCAGTTGCCATTGCATTGGGATTATTTGCCGTTGTCAGCATGCAATCCAATAATTCAGCTGAAACCACACAAACTCAATCAGCTACGTCTGTTCAATCCATGGTGGATCCCGCAATGTTTGTCAGACCCCACAGTCCTACCTATGGACCCATGATGGCCAAGGTTCAGGTTGTTGAATGGTTTGATCCTGAATGTGAATCCTGCCGTGCCTTTCACCCTGTGTTTAAAAAAATCAAAGAATCCTATCAGGACCAAGTTCACTTTGTTTTAAGGTACATGCCCTATCACAAAAATTCTATGTATGCCGCCTCGGTTTTAGAGGAAGCCCGTGAACTGGGAAAGTTCGATCAAGCTTTGGATCTAATGTATGAAACACAACCCGAATGGGCAGATCACCACAATCCCAAACCTGAGCTGGTTCCTAAAATTTTAGCTAAACTGGGGATACCTGCGGATAAGCTTGATCCCAACACTGTGATCAAAAAGCACGGCCACAAAATTGATCAAGACCAAAAAGACGGTGAACAAGTGGGTGTCCGAGGAACACCGTCATTTTTCGTAAACGGTCAATACGTCCGCGAACTGGGCGACGCCCCCCTAAGGGCGTCTATCGAAGCGGCCTTGAAGCAGTAGCTATTCCCAGATATACTGTATATCGACGTTTTGTTGTTTTTTGTTATCATCGTACAGATTCGATAACCCCTTGTAACTAACCATTCGCTTGGTCTTAGGATCATATTCGATATCCAAATGCGGGGCAAACAATCGCAAAAACCAATTTTTGATATTGATCCGCATTTTTTCAAGACCGGTTTTTTCATCGATGCTTTTATAAACCAATTCAAAATCATAGGTGTCCAAACTGCCCGGGATTAAAAACAAAATGGGCACAACCTTAGAATTTTTAATCTGATCCAAATGATCCCTAAAATAATAACCCAAACCCTGACAGCCCACCAACAAGCCATCTGATTTATCCTTGGATGAAATCAATTTGGTTTGCTCCTTTTCGCTGCCTTCTTGCGAATACAATTCAATCCCTTTATCTGTGTACCTGATTCCATGTTTGTGGGCAAAGCGCAGATCCTCAAAATCATGGCTGGGGGCCGTTATGCTCTTGGAAAAATCAGATTTCAATGTGGCAATCAGCTTGCCTTCAGGATTTAAATATTCGGTCTTTGCTGACTGAATCTGACCTGATTTATCAAACTGTGCCTGGTGGTTTTCGGTGTAGATCAGCTTTCCATCCCGGGTGGCTTTGCCATAAAATTTCTGCGTCGTATTTGCAAAAACCGTCAGTTCAAATCCAAATACTAAAAATCCAATCAATATTAAGTTTTTCATAAGATCTAGGATATATATTTAATCAAAAAAGGGAAGCCCATTTTCACTCAAGCTTCCTACCCGCCTACTTAAAATTACGGACCGCCAATTGGTCTAAGACTTTCATTACAATTTCTAAGAACATATAGTTAATGACTACCTGTATCCAGATTCCCATACAGACTTGGTTTTAAAAATAATCTGCGGTTTAATCTGAAAACTTAACAGAGGGGGAACAATGAAGTTTTTAGTTTTATCGTTAATTTTAGCTACTGGAATCAGCGCTCAAGCGCAGTGGTCAGAAATCAAAGACACTAACAGAACAACTGATATTAAATTAGCTATCGCAGAGTCTTTGCGAAATCAAAATTTTCAAATTAACAACTGCAAGGTCGATTTGGATTTGTCTGATAATTTTATCAGACTTCATGACACAAGAATTCCTGGCAAAAATGGAGAACAGTATTTTTGGATTGCCTCCTATATGAATGTTTTTTACTTACAGGCCATTCAACCCGTATTAAAAATAAATTATAGTTATGACCACGAACTTGTTTCTGAAGATAAAAAACAGGTTGAAATGTATGTAACCACAGATTCAGGCAAAACTGTTACGAACCTGGCAATGAAATATTATGTTGTCGAAAAAGTAAACCACGGGACTGTGACTCATCCTAAATATGTTTTTATAAAAAAGCTTAAAGCTGAAGTCGATTGCAAATAAATTTAATTTATCTGACCCAGCAATGAGTCAGATTGACTTAGTCCTCGCCTAGTCTTCGTCCGAACTGTCTGAATCTTTATCTGAATGATCACCTTGAGCTTCTTGCCCTTCATTTTCAGCTTCGCCTTCGCCCAATGTTAATTGAGTGCCAAATAAATTTAAGATTCTGGTATTTGGATCAAAATTATTTTTTAAAAACTGAGCGGCAGAAAACACATATAAAACAAAAACCACTGCCGACACCCAATGGGGCTTTTGCCCAGCCATCAGATCCGATGGGATTTTCTGATCAATGTTAACAGTGGTTTTTTTGCCATCGATCATGCTGGAAAAAATAAAATCCTTTTTGAAAAACCAATAAACTAGCATTCCCAATATATGAGCAATCCCTAAAACCAAAAAAGCAATGGCAAATATTTCGTGAATATCCTCAAAATCTTCTTTGAGTCCAGTAGTCATCATGTATCCGGTGCTAACCAATCCAATCACACAAACAAACACAGCAACGGTCATCCAACTGGATGCTGGATTGTGACCTAAATATTTGACTGCGTTTTTATCAGTGACTGTTTTAAAATAGTTTATCAGACTGCTTAATGAAAATTGAAAATGCCTGAACCTTGAAAAATGCCCACCAACCAATCCCCATGCAATCCGGTACCCCAGTGCAAACGACAACAATAACCCGCTTAACATGTGATAGGAAAATATTAACTGTTCATCATCAAAAGTCTTGGCGACGACAAAACTAAACAAAAACAAGCAAACCAAGAGCCAATGAAAAATTCTGATAGGGATATCGTAAACACGAATTTTCGCCATGCCTGATGATAAACAAAAATCTTTGCATAAGGCAATCTGTGTGGAATACTTTATGCACCTGAATCTGTAAAAGGAGAAACTATGAAATCAATATTTTTGACTCTGTTAATGACAGCTTTTTGGGGCACAATGGCCCAAGCGAAAAAAGTTTGCACCGATCAACCCAAGGACAAGTGGATGACCGAAGAAGCTTTCAAGCAAAAAGTTACAGCCGAGGGCTACACCATTGAGAAATTCAAGCAACCTGGATCTTGCTATGAGATCTATGGTAAAGACAAAACGGGTAGAAAAGTCGAAATCTATTTTAACCCAGTTGATGGCAGCATTTCAAAAAACAGATAGGAAGCTATGATCTACAGGATGTTGATTTCATGTCAGGATGCTCAGGGATTGGTTCACAAAGTCACTGGCGTCCTGTATGAATCGGGACTTAATGTCACTCAAAATCAAGAATTTGTAGATCACAGTTCCAAAAGATTTTTTATGCGCACCGAGTTTGATGGAGTCAGTAAGGACAAAGATCTGCCCAGCTCGCTGCGCGATAAAATCATTAAATGCCTTCCTAAAAATTCGTTTTGCTCTATCACCAGAAAGACCGCGCCCAAATTAGTGGTTTTTGCCTCGAAAGAACTGCACTGCTTAGGCGATATTTTACTCAAGCATCACACCCAGGAACTTCAGGCAGAAATTTTAGCCGTGATCAGCCAGCATTCTGACGCTGCAGATTTAGTCAAAAGATTGGATTTACCCTTTCATTGCGTAGAGGTTACGGGCAACAAACCCCAACACCGAGCCGAGCACGAACAAAAAATTTTAAAAATATTATCAAAATACAAACCAGACTATTTGGTGCTTGCCAGATATATGAGGATTTTAAGCCAGGATTTTATAAAAACTTACCCAGAGCGGATTTTAAATATTCATCACAGCTTTTTGCCCGCCTTTATTGGCAAAAATCCCTATGAACAGGCCTATCAACGCGGAGTTAAAATCATCGGAGCCACCGCCCATTTTGTGACTGAAAAATTGGATGAGGGACCCATCATTTATCAAGACGTCATTTCTGTGGACCATTCATGCACAATTAATGAAATGGCAAAATTAGGCCAGGATGTCGAAAAAATAGTTTTATCCCGAGCTTTAAATCTGGTGATTGATAACAAAGTGCTGGTTGACGGCAACCGCACTGTCGTTTTTTAAATCTATTTACAACTGGCCCACTTATCTGCAGTAAATTTAAATTTTAAAAAATATTTCTATGATTTTACACCTTGAGAATACTTGCTAACGGCCGCAAGCTCATCTCTCGTATTGCATAAATGCAAAGGCAATTTGTTTTTACTGTTTTTAGACACATGCAGCGAGCGTGCGGGGCATATCTGGTGTTGAGTCATTTAATTTAGCTAAGCATATGATAAATTATTAATCATATACTTAGCTAAATTAAATGACTCAATACGAGAGATGAGCCCGCGGCCGTTAGCGAGTGTCTAAAAATAGTGAAAAAAATTGCCTCTGCATTTACGCATCACGAGATATGCCATGCACGCTCGCAAATGTATTCACAAGGTGTAAAATCATAGAAATATTTTTTAAAATTTAAATTTACCGCAGACAAGTGGCCATATAGAATTTATTTTTCTTTGCGGTTGATCCAGGCTTTTCTGAATGAATCCAAGCTGGCATCAATCTCAAAAAACATTTCTGATTGATTCAGCAGATTTTTTAAAGCCTCTGGAACTGGAATTTTCTGTCTGATTATGGGTTCAACAATGGATTCAAACTTGGCTGGATGAGCTGTCGCCACAACAATGCAATGATCCTGTTTGATTTTTTTGCGGGCACTAAAGGCACAGGCCGTGTGAGGACAAATAATTTCATTGTACACACGATAGACCTCAGAAATTGTGGCCTTAATTTCCTCATCAGAAACACTGATAGCGCTGGCATTTGCAAACAAATCATTTTGGTCAGGATACAAATGAAATAATCTTTCCATATTGCTGGGACTGCCAATATCCATAGCGTTGGCCAGGGTCTGCACCGAGGGTCTGGGCAAATAACTGTGTGACTGAAAATATTCACTCAAAGTTTTGTTGGCATTGGTGGCAATAGTGATGTGACCAATGGGCATCCCCATTTCGCGGGCATAAAAACAACCGGCAGCGTTTCCCATATTGCCCGTAGGGATTATAAAATTAGCTTTGGCTCCAGAATTTCCAGCGGCATATTTTGTGGCAATAAAGGCGAAATACGCAATCTGCGGCAGCAATCTGCCGATATTTATGCTGTTTGCAGAGGTCAACCCGTCACGATTAGGCCATTCATCGTCCTGAAAACAAGCTTTTGCGATTTTTTGACAATCATCAAAGGTTCCCCTGACCGAAAATGCGTGGACATTGCCACCCCAACAGGTCAGTTGTCTTTGCTGGAGCTCAGACACTAAACCCTTAGGAAACAAAATCCCGACTTCGGTGTTTGCCGAAGCACAAAAAGCCGCCGCCACAGCGCCGCCCGTGTCACCACTGGTGGCAACAATAATGTTTCTGTCGGTTTCACAGGGTATGTGACTGAAACATCCGGCTAAAAACCGAGCTGCAAAATCTTTGAAAGCGCAAGTCGGTCCATGAAAAAGCTCTAGCAAGCTGGTTGAAGCATCCAGTTTTTTCAGCGGAATGGGGAAATTAAAAGCATTGGTGCAAATCGATTGCAGTTGATTGGCCAGTAAATCATTTGAAAAATAATTTTCTAAAACCTTAGGAGCTGATCGGGAAAGTTCTGAACAATCCAGTTTTTGATATTCCAATTCAGGCACGCTGTCTGGCACGAACAATCCACCATCAACGGCCAATCCCATTTGAATGGCTTCGCTCAAACTGAATCCAGAATTTTGAAAGGTCTTTAAATGAATGCCCGAAGTTTCCGACCGAGTGCTGATAAATTTCAATTTGAATCCCTTACTTGGTTTTTATGTAGGCGCCTTTTTTTGAAATCCTACCAACAAATACGCTGGCCAGCATCTGATTGTCCTCAAATATTTTTTTGATGCTAGATCCAATTTTCGCAGCCTTGGCTTTTGAGTCCGCCCAGGCAAACACACTGGGACCTGCACCTGAAATCGAAAACCCAATGGCTCCCAAATCAGCACAGGCCTGTTTTGCCTGTGAAAATCCAGGGATCAGGTGAGCTCGCTGGGGTTCAATGACTGTGTCTTTCAGCGTCAGTCTTAGCAAATTCATGTCGCCTTTGCAGCAAGCCTTGGTAAATCCAGCAATCAGAGCGCTTTGTTTTATAAACTGCTTAAGGCTGATTTCTGGTTTCAAAATCCCACGGGCGGTTTTAGTTTCAATTTTCAAATCGGGATGAACAACAACGTAATAAATTTTTGACGGCACTGGCAAATCAGTGACCACTAAGGGATCGTTATCGACAACTATTTGCAGACCACCAAACAAAGAAGGCGCTACATTATCTGCATGGCGTGAACCCGTGGCTGCGCTTTCGCCTTCAACCGCTGAATCCAGCAGTTCTAATTTGGTTTTGCTTTTTTTAAAAAGCTTTCCCACAGCCATGACCGCAGCCACACTGCTGGCAGCACTGCCACCCAAACCTGAACCCATGGGTATGCCCTTGATAATTTCTAAATCCACTCCAAAATCAGCGTCGAATTTTTTTAGCAAATGCAGGGCCGCTTTTCCTGCAGTGTTTTGACTGGGCTCCATCGGCAGATCAGTAACCCTGCCATTGATGGACAAAATCCGAACTGCCTTTGCCTGCGATGTCTTAGTGGCCATAACTGTGTCGCCAATGCCTTCAATGGCAAATCCAAAAATATCAAATCCCACAGCGGCGTTACCCACGCTGGCGGGAGCGAAAGCTTTAACTTTTTTTAATTTCACGAAGGGGCTCCTAAATATGAAGCCAGTCTTAGCAAATCTGCAAACACTCCACCAGCAGTGACATCAGGCCCCGCCCCCGGTCCTTGCACTATTAATGGATTTTTTGAATACCTGTCTGTCGTAAAGGCAATCACATTATCTGTGCCCTTTAATCCCGCAAAGGGATGCTCAGCACTGAGTTCGATCAGTTGTACCCGGGCCTTCCCGCCCTCGATCAATCCCACATACCTCAGAATTTTGTTAGATTTTTTTGCGTTATCCAACTTCGCTGCCAATTGCTTGTCAAATTCTGGAAGCCTTTTTAAAAACTCGTCCAGTGAAACTTTCTGCAGCTCGGTCGGAACTAAGGATTCAATCTGCACCTGATCAAGCTCAAGTTTTAATCCGCATTCCCGAGCTAAAATCACCAGTTTTCTGCCAAAGTCTTTACCCGACAAATCATCACGGGGATCAGGCTCAGTGAATCCCATTTTTTTAGCCTGCATAACAATGTCTGAAAAGGCCGCCCCTGATGCCATATTATTAAAAATATACGACAAAGTGCCTGACAGAATCCCTTCGATTTTATGAATATGATCACCGGTGTTTACCAAATCCCTGATGGTCGAAATAATTGGAAGGGCCGCCCCCACCGTTGTTTCATACAGATAGCGACCGCCCTTTTGCAGACTCAGATTTTTGATCTGTGAATAATAAATCTGCGAACTGGAATTAGCTCTTTTGTTTGGAGTCACAATGTGGATTCCCCGCTCAAGCCAATGTGTGTATTGCAATGCTATTTCGTCACTGGCTGTGCAATCAATAATCACTGAGTGGGGAAAATAATCCGCATCAATAAAATCCACAAACTTTTTTAAATTTGCAGTTTCTGCAGTTTCCAGTTTTGCCTGCCAGTTATCTAAACCAATCCCCTGATCATCCAAAAGCATTTTTTGACTGCTGGTTATCCCGCGGATTCTGACATCCACATGAAAATCAGCTTTAAGTTTTTTAAGCTCACCAGACAGTTGTTTTAAAAAGGTAGATCCAATTAATCCAGATCCTATCAATCCCACACTCAGGGTTTGATTGGACAGATAAAACCCTGAATGCGCAGCACGCAGCCCTTTGTTGGAGTCTTTGTGATCTATCACGACTGAAATATTGCGCTCACTGGAACCCTGGGCGATGGCTTTTATGTTCACGCCCGCACTGGCTAGGCTGGAAAAAAATCTGGCAGCGATTCCTTTGTGAGCCACCATCGAATCACCCACTGCCGCCAAAACTGTGCAGGGATAAATTAAATCAATTTTTTGAAAAAGCTTATGATGAAACTCAGCGAAAAATACTTTTTCAACTGTTTCTTTAGCCAAATTTCCTTGGCTTCCTGGGATCACAAAACAGATCGACTGCTCACTGCTGGCCTGTGAAATCATTATCACAGACACTCCGACTTCCTTCAGAGCACCAAACAATCTGCTGGCCACACCTGGTACACCCAACATCCCCGTGCCTTCCAGATTTAGCAATGCGACTTCATCAATGGTTGCGATACCCTTAATAGGGTGTTGATCACTGTTTTTGGGGTTTTCACTTTGAATCACAGTTCCTGGATGAGTCGGATTAAAGGTATTTCTGATGGATACAGGGATTTTTTCTTCAATGGCTGGCAAAATAGTTTTTGGATGAATGACCTTGGCTCCAAAAAATGCCAATTCCGTGGCTTCAGCATAAGACAATGTATCTAGCACAAAAGCGTCTGGAACTTTTCTAGGATCGGCACTGAGCACTCCATTGACGTCAGTCCAAATGGTGATCCAAGAAGCCTTTAAAAGTTTTGCAAAAATAGATGCTGAAAAATCACTGCCGTTTCTGCCCAAGGTGGTGTGAACCCCGTCAGCAGTGGATCCCACATAGCCCGTGATGACTAAAAACGGAAATGGCTTTGCGGCCTTAAGCCAAGGGTCAATGCGATTTTGCGAATGCTTCCAATCCACACTGGGACCCGAATCATTTTTAACAATGGTCAAAACGGTTCTGGCGTCCAACCATTCAGTGGGATGGTTGACAAATGTAAAATAGCGACTGAGGATTTGCGCTGACCAGACCTCGCCATATCCGCTGACAATTTCAATGGTAGAGGGTGTGAATGTGCCTGTGACCTTGACGCTTTTTAATATATCGCTGATGTCTTGGATGTCTTTTTTGATCAAAGCTGAAAACTCTTGAGCCTGTTTTTCATCAGTTAGGGTTTTCAAAGTTGTGACATGTTTATTTAACAAATCCTGTAGCCCTGTCATAAAGGCATCATTTTTGGATTTTGCCTGTTCCACCAATTCAATCAGTTTATTGGTCACACCCGACATTGCTGAAACCACTACGGCTTGACGGCTATCAGGCAGTCTTTTGGAATCATCAATTATGATTTTGGCGGCACTTTGATAGCCGGCCACTGATCCAACACTGGTTCCACCAAATTTATGCACGACCCAAGATTCATTTGTCATCCTTAAGAGTGTAATGGCATTCAGTTTTTTGCGGCAGCTTATGAAATCACCCAGCAAGATTGACTGGACGATTTCTTCACCTTAGTCTGGTTGGATGAAATCAGAAATATGGATCATAAAAATCGGCTCACAAATTATTGTTGAAGAAGGTCCGCTTTTTATCCAAAGCATTGTCCGTGACATTGCCCAATTGAAAAAAAGTAAAAACATTCAGGTCATCATAGTGTCCTCGGGAGCCATCGCCACAGCCAAAGTTCGAACCCAGAAAAACTGGAAATCCCTCAAGGAAAAACAGGCTCTCAGCGCCATTGGCCAACCGCTGATAATGAATCTATACAACACGGCCCTGCACGAACATGGATTGTTGGGGGCTCAGATTTTACTGACCTATGCTGATTTTAAAAATCTTAATAACCGTAAAAACTTTTTAAATACTTTAAAGCAATTGTTACAGTGGAATATGGTTCCCATTTTAAATGAAAACGATGCTATCGCCACCGAGGAAATACAGTTTGGAGACAACGATATGTTGTCTGCCATGGTCGCTGCTGAAATCAAGGCCAAGAAACTAATTTTGCTGACAAATGTGAATGGGATTTTTGACCGAGACCCATCGGACCCCCAAGCACAAGTCATTCCTGTAATTGAAAACATTCAAACCTTTAAAATTAAAGGTTCACAGAAGAAATCTCAATACGGTCGTGGTGGCCTGCCGTCTAAATTGCTGGCCTCCAAGCTGGCCAGCAAAAGTGGAATCGAAAGCCATGTGGTCAAAGGCAGTTTGGCTAATGTTTTGATAAATTTGGGCGCAGGCCACAAAACAGGCACGACCATAAAGGCGTCCTCAAAAAGCAACAAGAAGTTGAAATTTGGCAAAGCCACGGGTCAGAAATTAAAAACTGTGAAAAAAACTGCGATGGCTTTTAAGAGGCACAAATGATTGATAGTTTAGACCTGGGAAAAATTAAAATAGCTTCTAAAAAATTAAGACTGATGGCCTCTGATCCAAAAAATCAGTTCTTAAAAACTTTGTCTGAATCCATAGCCGCCAAACAAAACCAGTTGTTGGAACAAAACCTGATAGACGTTGAAAATTTTAAAACCTCTAAGGATTTTACAAACGCTTTGCAAGACCGACTGACACTGAACGCACGTCGGGTGCAATCTATGTCCGAGGCTGTGAATCACATTATCTCAATGCCAGATCCTGTTGGCAAAACCCTGGGTCTGCGCACATTGGACAATGGCTTAACCTTGAAGCAAAAGACTGATTCCTTTGGAACTATTTTATTTATTTTTGAGGCCCGCCCCAATGTGATTGCTGAAGCCGTGGCATTGGCAATTAAAAGCGGAAATGCCATCATTATGAAATGTGGCAAGGAAGCTCAGCATTCAGCGCAATTTTTATTTAATATAATCAGCGACACCCTTAAAAAGGAAAAAATGCCCACAGATATTTTTACGGGATTATCCAATGTCAGTCGCGAACAGACAGATTGGCTGATGACTCAGAATAAATTTATAGATTTGTTGATTCCTCGGGGCGGTGATAAATTAATCGAACACGTTAAAAAGCATTCCAGTATTCCGGTGATTCAAAATGACAGAGGTCTTTGCCATACCTACATCGACGCAGAGGCTGATTTAGAAATGGCACTGAAAATTTTAAAAAATGCTAAGACACACAGACCTGGTGTTTGCAACGCCACCGAAACGGTTTTAGTTCACAAAGACATTGCAAAAACATTTCTGCCAAAGGCTTATGAATTAATGCCCGAGGTTCAGTGGCACTGCTGCCAACAAAGCTTGGCCTTGATGCCAAAGCAAAAAAGCATTTTGCTTGCTGACAAAAATTCGTTTGACACAGAATACTTGGATCTGAAAATTAATTGCAAAATCGTTTCTGAAATTAATGAGGCCCTTCAACATATTGAACAACATGGATCAAAACACAGCGAAGCCATTGTTACCAACAATGAAATGCTGGCAAGGCGATTTCAGAATGAAATAGATGCAGCCGTGGTTTACTGGAATGCCTCTACCCGTTTTACCGATGGGGCACAGTTTGGGCTGGGTGGTGAAATGGGAATCAGCACTCAGAAGCTGCATGTTCGGGGACCTGTAGGATTGGAAGCTCTGACCACCACTCGATGGGTTGTGGACGGAGTGGGACAAATTAGGTCATAGTCTTAAGTTGATTAAAATCCATTTAATCGTCATCATTTATTTATCGATTTGCTTGCCTATTTGTTTAATTAATTTCATGGAGGAATTATGACTGTTGCTGGATTGATAAAATGTTTTGCAGGCGCACTGATCAGTTTTAACAGCCTGGCAGCCTTTGCCGAAAATCCGCAGAACGATAAAATCCCAATCAAAGCCACAATGCATTTTTTCTACGGGACGCTGCTTGATTTGAAACCCTATATGGTTTCCTTTGAGGATTTTAAAAATCCAAACAACAAAACAAAAATTATGACCACTTTAAAAAACCTGGACACTAAATTAATGGAAATGGAGCCCCAGAAAATCAAAAACACTTCTAGCTTTGGCGCTACCTATGGATTGATTTCCAGACATTTAAGGGACACTCAGGAATTGTTTGAAGCCGGAGTTTACGAATACGCATGGGATAAGCTTAATGCCACCACAGGTCTTTGCATTGCCTGTCACACCCGTATACCTGAAAAAATTGAAACCATTCCCTGGAAGGTTTTAAAAGACAAAATTGATAAAAAACCCAATTTCAGGGATGCTGAATTTTTGTTTTTGTCTCATCAATATGAAAAAGCCATTGAACAGTTTGATGATATCATTGCAGGCTACACAGCAAACCAAAGCATTGCTGAAATCAAATTATCCCTTGAAAGAAAACTGGCTTTTTATGCCAGAGTCAGTCGCAATCCTAATCAAGCCATCCAAAGCTTTAATCAAAATCTGAAAAACAAAAATCTGCCAAAAGAAATCACTAAAACCATAAAAACTTGGATTGAATCCTTTAAAGCTTGGTCCAAGGAACCCTCTCAAGATCTAAAAAAACTAAATGACAACGAATTGCTGAGTTGGGTTAAGACCAAAGTAGACTCTAAGTTGTTTGGTAAAAAGCTCGACATGAATGATCCCTATTTGGTGGATTTGTTAAAAAATTCTGGAATTTTGTATGAACGATTGTTCGGAACCACCTCAGCAAAGTCCGATGCAACAGCTGAAATGTTGTACCTGTTAGCAAAAATCGAACAGGATTTAGCACCCATCAGATTTTACAGTCTGGCTGATGTTTATTTTAAAGAATGCATCACCGAGTATTCGAAATCCCCCATCGCCAAAAAATGCTTTGTGGACTACAGCGTGAGCATCAAATCAAAATTTGGATCCAACATCCCTGATTCGATGAACAAATCCATTGAAGCAATGGAAAGACTGATAAAATAAAATCCTGAAATCAGGCAAAGATTACTAAATTTGTTTACACCAATAGATTGGCACAATAAATCTTTGAACTTCGGCGACCTTAAGACCCAACAGGTCTGAATTACTTTTGATAATCAATCTGCCGTTTTTTACTGAATCACGACTCAGCAATCTGATTTGTCCAAAACCCAAATCATCTGTTTTAACAATCCCCGAGGTTTTTGAAATCTGCCAATTCAAATCTGCACTGAGGGCTGTAAAATCAGATTCAGACACATATTCGACTGTGCCCTCGGAATCACGGCATTGAATGCGAAAATAAATCGTCGAAAAATAATCGCTTCCGTATCTTTTTTCTTCGAACCCCAATTGATCAATGGCTCTTTCCATGCCCAGTTTTGATTGCAAACTCTTAAGATCTATTTCAGGAATTTTAGTTTCTGCTTTTGTTGATTCCGAAATTTTGGATTTTGTTTCATCAGGATAAAATTCTTTGGGTCTGTGACTGGAACATGAAATCAGGACAAAAATCGAAATAAAAAAAACTAAATATTTTTGCATGTCCTGAAACTTTATCCTAAAAACGTCGGGACCATAACATAAAAATCAACAAACCTATTGAATTTGTTTTTTATGCGTCTAAACTTTGAGGTATGAAAAAACTTTTTTATACAACGATATTATGTTTTGCAGTTTCAACAACCTCTTACGCCGCCGTGGCTCCAGTCAGTGTGAGCATCATTCCACCGGTTCAGTTTCCTGCTGATGATTGGAATATCACTGGCCTGAGGACTAGCATCATCTATGGTGATCACAGAAATGTTTACGGTTTTGATTTTGGATTACTGGGCAATGTCACTCAGCAAGACTTTGTCGGTATCGGTATTTCGGGCGTGGCCAATGTTACTCACGGTAGCACTCATGCTATTGGTTTGCAGCTTGCCGGATTGGTTAACGTAAATACTAATAAAACCAATGTTTATGGACTGCAGGTCACTGCTGGCGTGAATGTGAACACGGCACAATCAGCGATTTACGGAGTTCAGCTGGGATTGATTGGTAATTTTAGCTCTTACACTGACATCTATGGTTTCCAAATCGGATTGATTAACAGAGCCAACAATGTTTACGGCTTTCAAATCGGCTTGGTCAATCAAGCGGTGTCATTGCATGGGATTCAGTTAGGACTGGTCAATATCAATGAAAAGGGATTGTTTAAAATCTCGCCCGCTATCAATATCGGATTCTAAATCAGTCTGCCAATATTGAATTTTCAGAAAAACAGAATTTAGAAATAAATATTTTTACTTAAAAAGGTTACAGCTCCATGCTTCAGCCGCTCGGGCTGCGCCCCCGCCTTCCAGGCTCCGCGGAGAACCTTTTTAAGTAAAAATATTTATTTCTAAATTCTGTTTTTCTGAAAATTCAATATTGGCAGATTGATTTATCTGAGTTCGAAATCGAAAACTCTGTTTGGGTCGGGCTCTACCTTGCTGACCTCAAAGTATAATCTGGAAATTTCTTGGCCAATCCGTGACACCAATTGAACCCGCCATTTGCCTTCTTGGTAGTTGGATTTGTAGGTGTAGCCTCTAAATCCCTGCTCGCGACCTCCTGATATATTGATCGGAATTTTGTCCCCAATTTCCCAATTGCCTTTTGCGTTTAAAAAAGACCACACCACAAATACCTGATCGTTAAAATTTGCTGGCGAATAAATCTGTGCGTAATAATATATGCTGTCACCTGACTGTGCTAAGAATGTTTCATCTCCATTTTCCCAAAATTTCCACCAAGGCTTTTGGTGAAACAATTTATACTGTCCGTTTTCCTTGGTGATATTGTGATAAATGGCTTGTTCTTTCACCGATATCGGTACAGGCGGAATCCAACCCATAAAATAAAATGCAATAAACAATCCCATCACAGTAAAACTGGGGGCCAAAATCGATTGCATGGTCAAACGAGGGTCTTTGATTTTTGAATTCAAATGTTTGAACATTAAGTAAACTATCAATGCTGTGGCGGCAATAGCCACTGCCAACGGAATGTAGCCCACATATCCCATTAATACGGGAGTCAAAATCGAAAAAAACGAAAACACACACAACACAAAGACAGCAATTTTAAAAGACGCATTGGATTTTTTAAACATTGGCAGTTCGTTGCCAACCACTATGGCACCCATCACGAACAGAAAAATAATGCTGCTAAACAAAGACGCGCTCTTGATAAAAAATAACGAATACAGATTTAGAATCGATCCCATCAAAAAATGCAGAATCAATCGGTGATTTTCCCAGTATTTGGCCATCTTGGGGCCAGGAACCCAGGCATTAATCTGTCGCAACAATTCATAATGTAAAATCAAATAGATCAATCCCAGATAGACAATTTGCTGAATGATCGAAATCAAATCGTCGGGCTTTGGCAGCATGATGATATCAACCAAAACCCCTGCTACGAAAAAGCCGATTTCCAGACGGGTTTCATTTTTCCGAACAAACTCTTTGATTTTTTGCAAACTGGATCTCCTGTTTATAAAATCATGATTGCAAGAAACCGATTGCGCAAAAGAAAATACACAGCATTAGGACCTCTGACTGCAATGAATTTTTAGTGTTGTGAGAGCTTAGCTTGGCTGATTTGTTGTTTGAGCATCTTTGCGGCCATTGTGTAACCGCCACCGGCGCCATCAATAAAATGCAGATGATCACTGTCGGTCATCGAAAACACCAAACAAGTCATCAAAGATTCGGAAGATTCATGAAGCCCATAAAAAATTTCACCCGCATGATAGTGCTTAAGCAAAAGCCTTTGGATCTGCTGTATTTGCGAAGGCGTGCAATCAATCACAAGTCTTAAGACATCATCGATTTTTTTATAATCCGCATGTCTGGTCAGTTCTGATCTGTATTTTTGATAACCGTCTTGGATTTTTGCTATGGGCAGATACAATAAAATCTTTAAAAGCCACTGTTTCAGCGTGAGCCCAATAAACAGAAAAATATTTTTCTTGGCTTCAATAAAAAGCCCTTGGTGCGAAACTGCAGTTTTAAGCCCATCTAAATGAACAGGATTGGCGGATCTGATGTCGCCATTTAAAATTTTCTCAAACTCGGTGATCAGTGTTTGATAAACTTTGACAGAATTTACTGAGTCCCTGGATAAAACAATCATGGAAACCATTTGGCCATTTTTGTTTTTAATCGGAGTCCACCGGCAGGACAAACCCTCCAGATTTGGGGCATCGTTACTGTTATTGGCTTCAAATAAATAATGACTGCCTTTTGCTTTAACTAATTCCTCTGCCGCAGAGACCCCACCACCCATAAAAACAGCGATCGCATTTTTATCTGACAGTTTGTATTTTGAAACTCTGATTTCAGAATTTTTGGGCTTTAAATCTGAAAGGGGCACACAACCGATTCTGATCGACAGACCGTAAACCGTTAGAACATGAGATTTTAAATCACTGAGCGCTTTCAGAACTTGGTCTTTTGAGACATTGGGAATCAACATGGTCGCACCGTCTCCACCAAACACAAAGGGAAACTCAATCTCCTTCATTTCGTTGATAACAGCTGTGATCGTGGCAGCACCGGCGTAATTAACCTGCTGGTATTTACCCTCGGCAACTGCTTTTGTTGAGCCCTGAATGTCGGTCACAACAATGCTCCAGTCGTCGGGTGCAATGACGCTGGAAGAGGGATCTAAGACTTCAATAAATTCCTTGCAAGGCTTAATATTTTTGTAAAAATCCAATGATGAGGACATACTAAAATTATGAAGGATAAAAAGATCGAACGCAAAGTTGTTTTAACAGTGACCGTAGCTGCCTTAGGGTATTTTGTAGACATCTTTGATCTGCTGTTGTTTGGCATTGTCAGACAACCAAGTCTGATAGCCATCGGAGTCCCTTCTGATCAGTTGATGACTGTGGGATTGTCGCTTTTAAATTACCAAATGGCTGGGATGCTGATTGGCGGAATTATCTGGGGAATTCTGGGCGACAAAAGAGGCCGCAAAAGCGTTTTGTTTGGATCTATTTTTATGTACAGCATCGCCAACATTTTGAATGCCTTCGTCACTAATGTTGAAATGTATGCTTTGTTAAGATTTGTTGCAGGAATTGGGCTGGCTGGCGAACTGGGAGCAGCAATAACACTAGTATCAGAAGTCATGGATAAAAAATCCAGGGGCTATGGCACTGCCATTGTTGCAGGTGTTGGGATTTTAGGAGCTGTGTTTGCCTCATTGGTCGGTGATTATTTTGACTGGAAAACGGCTTACGTCATTGGCGGCAGCATGGGGCTTTGCCTGTTAGCATTGCGTGCTGGATTGCTGGAGTCCTCAATGTTTGACCAAATGAAAGAACAAAAGCATGTTGCCCGTGGTAATTTTATCCAGCTGTTTAATAACTGGAGTCGATTTACACGATACTTGTCGTGCATAGCGATCGGTGTTCCCATTTGGTTTGTTATTGGAATATTAATTACGTTTTCACCAGAACTATCAACAGTGCTGGGTGTAGAAGGCGTAACCGCCAGCAAAGCTATTATGTGGTGTTATTTGGGGCTATCGGTTGGCGACATTATGAGTGGGGTTATGAGCCAATTGATTGAAAGCCGCAAAAAAACTGTGCTGGCTTTTTTATCCCTGACTTGTGCGCTGATAGTTTACTATGCATTTAACGGAAACACTTCACTGAATCATTTTTATTTTCTGTGTTCACTGTTGGGCTTTGCAACCGGCTATTGGGCCGTGTTTGTCACTGTCGCTGCTGAACAGTTCGGAACTAATCTGCGAGCCACTGTCGCCACCACCACGCCTAATTTTGTCAGGGGATCTGTGGTACTAACAACCTTGTTCTTTCAACATTTGACACCTCAATTGGGCCTCATTAATTCGGCACTTGTTGTAGGTGGAGTCTGTGTAGTGATTGCCTTTTTAGCTCTTTATAATTTATCCGAGACTTACGGAAAGGATTTGGACTATGTTGAAACCATTTAATTTATTGATCAAATTTATGGCGCTGACAGTGTTGATATTAACCAATTCGGCCTTTGCAGAATACCGGATTCATCAAAAGATAACCAAAAACGGAATCGAAGTTTTAGGCGTCACAAAACTAAAACCCATCAAAGGAATTCGAGCTCAAACAAAATCTAATTATCGGAAAATCCTTCGGCAGCTTCCCTATTACATCGAAGCTCCTGACAAAAAATCCCAACTGGCAACCTTTCGTGAAATCGCAGTGTCTGAAGACATGTTGGAACCCGATCTGAGATGGCAGTATCAAATGCAATCACAAAGGCGAAATCAGAATTTAGGTGAGCTGAAAATATTAAAGCTGCAAGGACCTGTGGAAAATCGAATCAATTTAACCATTGTGGGTGATGGATATTTAGCTTCAGAGAGTGAAAAATTTTTTGCAGATGCCGAGCGCACTTTGCAGGGCTTGTTTGAAACAGCAACTTTTAAATCTTATTTACCATTGTTTAATGTTTATGCGGTTTTTACCGAATCCAATACGTCTGGCATTGGTGACGGCGCCCCTAAAGACACAGCATTTGGATTATACAGAACACCCAAGGGTTCAAAGCGAGCAATTTTTCCAGGAAACGAAGACGCCATCGATGCGGCTTTGTCGGCGGCTCCTGCTACAGATTATCCTATCGTAATAGCAAACGATGAATATTACGGTGGATTGGGGGGACGCTATGCGATTTCAACTTCCTCCAAATCTTCTGGGCTGATTGTTCTGAGACATGAATTGGGCCACAATTTTGGGGAAGTCGGTGAAGAATACGATAATGGTGGCGCTTATTTTGGTGCAAACAGTTCACTGCCTGGACAGATTAAATGGCCGCAATGGATTTCAGGAAAGCTTCAAACATATAATAATAAACTGCTGTCTGGGGATTACGTTTGGCACAATCTGAAAGACTCTGATTACATCAGTGATTTTGTGATGCCCAATGATTTTTCTAAATTATTTATTGTTCTAAGCTCTGTGGGATGGAGCTCGCCACAAGACGTTTTGGTGACACTAAATGATCAGCCGGTAAAATTGACAGGCAAATTGCATAACGATAGAAGCTTTCATTATTTGGGGCCATTGAACGCAAAAGCTGGATCTGAATACAAATTAAAAATCAGCCAGCAAACACCAGACGATGACAATGTTTTAGGCTTTGCAGAAGTCTTTGCTATGCCAGCGGGATACGACTTTACCCCTGGCAAGATTGCAGCCTTTTCAACCTTTGATGATTCCGGAAAGCTAACCTACCGCCCGACTTTTGAATCGTGTTTAATGAGGAATATGGAAACCACACATTTTTGTTCTGTGGACCAAGAAAATATGTGGCTTAAGTTTTTAAACAAAATCAAGATTGTTGATGATCTGAAAGTGTTTGTAACAGCACAGGGCTTTCAGGTTGATTTACAAACGGTTAAATTACCTGGTCTGGAAATCAAATGGTTTCAAATTGATTCAGGTAAAGAAATCGAACTCACAGAACACAGAAATAAGTTTACTTGGCAGTCTAAATCCAACACCAACCGCTACAGAGTCAAAGTAAAATTTCGGACTCAAGAAGTCCGATTGGATTTGAGTCAGTTTGATCTGCAAAAAGACTTTACAGGACTTTAGTCAGCCAATTCACGACCCCTGCCTTGTTTACCAATCAGAGCAATTGGCCGATCTGTTTTAGGTTGGGGGCCAATGATGCGTCAATGGGTTAAGAAATTGTTAGAACAATTTGAAATCGAAATTGATGTCGATGATGTCAAAGGCAAGTCTTCTGTGGATTTAACCGAAGACAGAGCGACCCTGCTGTACATGTTGGATGCTTTCGGAAAGTATTTAGTCGACACAGATCAAACTTCGGCCAGAAAAGCCCGTGAACATTTTGACGAATACGCAAAAAATCTGCTGGATCCCAAATATGAAGACACTGAGAAGCTACTGTTTAGATTAAGACAATATTTTTCAAGCTACAGACTGGAAGAATACGCCTACATACAAAAAACTTTTGATGAATTTAAGCATATTATTTGGGACTTTGCTGACCAATTAGGTGACGATGCAACTTTTGAAAAAAATCAAGATAATCTGATTAAAAATAATTTGGATCAACTTCGTGAAGCCGTTGAATCAAACTCGATACAAGAATTGAAATCAAAATCACGAGAATTCATTGATTTTTATGTTGAAACTCAGACTAAAAAAACTGTTCGCAATGAGCGCAAGGTTGAATCGATCAAAAAGAACCTGGATTCTGTGAAAAAGAAATTGCTCGAAACAAATCAAGCGGCGTTGACTGATCATTTAACTGGTCTGAACAATCGCAAAGCATTTGATGAGCAAATGAAAAAACATGTACAGCTTTACAAGTTGGCTGGTCATAGTGTTTCAATCATTACTCTGGATATAGATTTTTTTAAAAAGATTAACGATACCTATGGACATGACATTGGGGATTTTATTCTGAAGGAATGTGCCAAATTACTAAAGGGCGTCTTCAGTCGCAAAGATGATTTTGTCGCAAGAATCGGCGGCGAAGAATTTGCCATTATATTGCCCGATCATCAGGTTCCCCATGCTGTTAAAAAAGCCGATGAACTGATGGAAAGAATCAGAAAAGATGTTTTTGTAACAGGTTCTCACCAATTGAGATTCACCGCTTCCTTGGGGATTGCGCAGCTAAAGGAATCTGAAACCAGAGATCAGTGGCTTAAACGAGCCGACCAGGCTCTGTATCATTCAAAAAACACTGGTCGTAATAAGTACACTGTCAGTGGAACTGAAGTCGGTCAGAACGTAGCTTAGAATTTAATTTTAGCATAGCCGAGCTTTTTGTCGGAATGATTTTTAAATTCTGAGTTTTGGAAGCTTTTTTGGCGGTTTAGTTCTCGACGGGCTGGTTTCGGACAGTATGGTTTCTGAGACTTTGGTTTTCGAGGCTTTAGTTTCGGACGGTATGATTTCTGAGACTTTGGTTTTCGAGGCTCTATTAGTTTGGCAATTTAATAATTTCAGAGGACTTTTGATTTTCAGTCACTTCTGGCTCTGAAAAAAGAATTTCATCAATTAGTATCGATATAAGTATAATTTATTTTTCCAAGAAGCTTCTCCAGATCAAATATAAGCCAACTTACTCCGGCGCCGGAGTGAGAATATTAACTTAGCAATTTCGGAAGCCATTTGCCTGTCTATGGCTTCACGATCTGAATATAGATATTTATCAAATGATATCGTAAGAAGTATCTATTTCATTCCCAAAAAAACTTTCAAAACAAATATAAGTCGTGCTACTCCTACGCCGGAGTGATCTGAATAACTTAGAGATTTCGGAAGCCACTTACATGTCAACAATTTCACAATCGAAAAACAAATGTTCATCAAATGACATCGTAAGATTTATCCAATCCATTCTCTTTAAAATCTTTCAGATCAAATATAAGCCCACTCACTCCGACGCCGGAGTGATCTAAATAACTAAATAACTAAATAACTAAATAACTAAATAACTAAATAACTAAATAACTAAATAACTAAATAACTAA
>JBIKLL010000093.1:0-8882 GCA_044359815.1 Pseudobdellovibrionaceae bacterium | reverse complement strand
AGTAAGCCACTCTTTTTCTACCCAAATTTGTTTTTTAGAATTTACCTTTTTATTTTTGTTTAAAATGGTTCTCCGCGGAGCCAGGACGGCGGGGGCTTTGCCCGAGCGGCTGAGGCAGGATGCCGTAACCGTTTTAAACAAAAATAAAAAGGTAAATTCTAAAAAACAAAATTGGTTGTCTGATGTGGCTTACTTAAAGATTTTTTCGTAGATGTTGTCAAAGCCACCATTAGACATAATCAGTATCAGATCTTTGCTACTTGCTTGGTCCTTTAGCTTTTTAACAATAAAATCTACGTTCTCAGCTTCAATGGCGTTTTTACCTAAATTCTTTAAATCTGAAACCAGCTCCGCTGTGGAAAACCTGTCGGTTTCAGAAATCTTGGTCTGTTCATAAGCCTTAGCAATAATGATTTCATCAGCAGCTTCAAAAGCCTGGGCATAATCCCGCTGAAAAACTTTACGTCTTGAGGTAGCTGATCGCGGTTCAAACACTGCAATGATTCTTCGTTGATTATATCGTTCTTTAATCCCTTTTAAAGTTTCACGTACGGCAGTTGGGTGATGAGCAAAGTCTTCCACCACAACAGCTCCATTCAGATCCCCAATAATTTCTTGCCGCCTTTTGACACCTAAAAACCCCGGCAGTGAAGATTTAATTTTATCAGGTGTCATTTGTAATTCCAGTGATAGTGCAATAACCGAAAGAGCATTTAAAATATTATACCGACCGAACATGGGGACCTTGAATGGACCAAAACTCTGTCCCCTTTTTGAAACTTCAAAATGGGTGAACTGTTCGTCTTGACTTAAAATCTTGGCCTGATAATCCCCTGCTTCAATTCCGTAACTGAAGGCTTTTGAAAATTTGTATTCTGACAAAATGCTTTCAATATTTTTGTCACCATGACAATAAAGCAAATGCCCATCCCGAGGGATTAATCGCAATAATTTTTTAAAAGCCTCTTTAACGGCATCCAAATCCTTATAAATATCTGCGTGATCAAATTCAACCGAGGTCAAAATCACATGTCGGGGCTTATAGTGAACAAATTTAGGGACCTTATCAAAATAAGCTGTGTCATATTCATCACCCTCGATAACAAAATAATCGCCTTGAGGATTTTGAAATGACCTGTTGAAATTTTTAGGTATTCCGCCAATTAAGAAGCCTGGCTTTAAACCACATTGATTAGTCACCCACGCCATCAAAGAAGTCGTGGTGGTTTTACCATGGGTACCAGCGATAACAATGCTCTGACGGTCTTCAATAATCAGTTCGCCCAATGCCTTAGGTAATGATGTGTGATTGATGCCCATTTCAATCATTGCTTTAGCTTCTTCAAAATGAGCGCTGATCACATTACCTACAACAATAAAATCAGGCTTGGGTTGCAGATTTTTGGCCACATACCCTTTCATAATTGAAATTCCTAATTTCTCGAGTTGTGTCGACATAGGAGGGTATGGATTCGTGTCACTGCCAGTAACATTGTAGCCCTTGTCCTTCAGCAACCCAGCTAAACTGGCCATGGCCGTTCCACAGATTCCCATAAAATGCACATGACTGCCAGGTGGCAGATTGATTTCCGAAGACGTATTTTTATGATTCATGCTCTTTTTAATCCCTCTACAATCCAATTGTGAATTGCAGGTCGCAAATTGGCAAAGCTTTTGTTATCTCGGCCATACAAAACTCGGTTTGAGAGCACACAAATTAACAAATCCGATGATGGATCAAACCATATTGAAGTCCCCGTAAATCCTGTGTGACCAAAACTATTTGCAGAAAAATATTTTCCGCAACTTGCAGATCCCACAGTGGGTTTCATAAATCCAAGACCCCAATCGCCAATATTTTTATCAATCGCTCTTGAGGTAAACAATTTAACCGTGTTGGATTTGATCTGCAGTTTTGAACTGCTCATCACGTGAGATCGCAAAAATAATCCATACCAACCCAAATCATCCAAGCTTCCAAACAATCCTGCATGAGTGCAAACACCATCCAGTGCCCAGCAGTTGTCATCATGAACCTCACCCTGAAGCAATTTACCCCGCCATTTGCATTGCTCAGTCGGCGCGTACTGACTGGATTTATAAACCGGCTTATTGTCTTTGTGAAAATTTAAAGTTGATTTTGCATACAGAATATCTTTTGTGGTTTCCCAAATTTGCTGCACAGGCTTTTGATACAGACCTTCCAAGACAAATCCTAAAACCCAAAAATCCACATCTGAATAAACGCTTTTTCCCTTGTTTTCTAAACCACAATCCCTGATCAATTCAGCAGCTTGGTACCATTTAGTTAAAGTTTCCTCTGCGATGGGAATCTTTTGATACAGCGGAAGCCACCACACCAATCCCGCACTGTGTGACAGAACATCTTTCACCAAAACTTCTTTATGTAAAAACCAAGGAACAAAATCACTGACTTTGGATTTCAAATTCCATAAACCCTTATCAAAGGCCAGCATCATAGCAGGCACCGTAAAAATCACCTTAGTCAAACTGGCTAAATCGTAATAGGGATAGGTTTCCCCGACTTCGATATCTAAAACCTTTTTGCCTTTTTGGTAAACTACGGCCTGCACCCCAGGGGTGACGTCATTGATAGCCTCAGAAATCTGAGCCGAAATAGTTTTTTCCAGTCTTATAAAACTCATATTTTATTTTCAATTATCAATTGAGCTTCGCTGCCAACTTCAAGTCTTACTTTAACACCTAAAGGCAACGGAAAATTTCGATCACCATGCCCCATAGGCAATCCAGTAAAACAAGGAATTTTGGTGCTTTGATAAAATTCTGATAAAGCTCTTTGAACAAAATTATTTCCGTCAGGTTCCTGCCCGCCACTAAACTGCCCGACCACTATTGCCAAACACTGATCCAAGCTGCCTGATTGAACCATCTGATTCAGAGCCCGATCAATCCGGTAACCCCTTTCACCAATGTCCTCCAAAACCAGAATTTTATTTTTAGAATTAAGCTGATAAAAGGTTCCGCAAGAACACTGAAGCACAGTCAAATTTCCACCACACAGACTGGCATTGATTTTTTGTTTTTTATGAGCAGCCTTATTGGCTGATATCAATGGCAACTGAAACTGAGTAAATCTTCCGAACAATAAATCCCTGGTCGCCAGTATATCATCGGATGCAATTTTGTTTTCAGCCAAGGTTTCCAAAAGCGGCCCATGAAGCACTGGCCATTTCCATTTCTGATTGGCAAACTGATGCAAGGCCGTGACGTCACTGTAACCAATAATCCATTTAAAATTTTTTGGCGTGTTTAAATTTTTCAGCTGTGGCAATAACCTGGCACTGCCGTAACCACCCCTTGTGCACCAAATGGCCTTTGCCTCAGAGCTCAGCAATGCTTTTTTTAAATTTCTAAATCGAATGTCGTCAGTGTTTGACAGATAAGGGTGATCACCAAATTGGTCATTCAGCAATTCAACCCTGAGGTTCCAAGATTTTAATGTTTCAATGGCTTTATTGACATTATCGGGCTTGGCTCTGCTGCCAGGTGAAATCACATAAACCAAATCGCCATCATTTAAAAAATCAACTTTCATAGTATGGGATATTTTCCATCGAAACAGGCTGCACAGAAAGTCTTTTTTTCTGGATCCGGTTGATCGGCTAGGGCTGCAAACAACCCCTCGATGGAAAGATAAGCTAAAGTATCAGCTTCAATAAACTGGCGTATGTGTTCTAATGATTGATTGGCGGCGATTAATTGGTCTTTCTGTGGCGTATCAACACCGTAATAGCAAGGCCCCGTTGTGGGAGGGCTGGCTATGCGCATATGGACTTCCTTTGCACCGGCAGATCGTATAAGGCCAACAATTTTTTTCGAAGTCGTACCCCGCACCAAAGAGTCATCAATAACGATGACTCTTTTGTTTTTTAAAATTGCGTTTTGTGGGTTCAACTTAATTTTCACTCCAAAATCACGCAAAGACTGTTGTGGCTGGATAAAGGTTCTACCCACGTAGTGATTACGGATTATACCTAATTCAAATGGTATTCCGCTTTGCAACGAATAGCCTATGGCAGCCGGCACACCACTGTCAGGGACTGGCACCACAATGTCTGCATCCACTGATTTTTCCTTGGCCAGCCAAGCACCAAATTTTTTACGACTTTCATAGACTGAATGACCAAACACAACTGAGTCCGGTCTGGAAAAATAAACGTGCTCAAAAATACATTTGGCTAATTTATGATTCGGCTCACTGAATTTAAATTTATTGATTCCTTGATTGGAAATCCTGATTATTTCACCCGGCTGAACTTCTTCGACAAATTCGGCTTCAATTAAATCAAAGGCACAGGTTTCACTGGCAACAATGTAGGAATATTCATTTTTTCTGTTTTTCTTTTTACCTAAAACCAAGGGTCTAAATCCCCAGGGGTCCCTGACTGCATACAGACCTTCATGGGTTAAGATTGCAAATGAATAAGCTCCTTTTAGTTGAGGCAAAATGTCTTTCAAACATTGGATCAAATCGTTGCTGGAATGTTTTGATAACATATGCAGTAAAACTTCTGAATCATTTGTCCCTTGAAAAATAGCACCAGATTTTTGCAAACCTGTTTTTAGCTGGGCGGCATTCACAATATTTCCATTATGGGCCACAGCCACTGGACCTGATAACAGATTTGCGGTCAATGGCTGTGCATTGGTGATCTGATTCCCACCCGTAGTTGAATATCTAACATGCCCGATGGCAAAATCTCCGGGCAACATGGATAATTCATCAGACGAAAACACATCTCCGACTAAGCCCAATCCCTTGTGATTAAAATGTTTGCCTTCATTAAGACTGACAATACCTGCAGCTTCTTGCCCCCGATGCTGTTGAGCAAACAATCCTAAATAAGCCATTTTTGCAGCTTCTTCGTGATTCCAAACTCCAAATACTCCGCATTCGTCTTTAAACTTATCCATCATAATGGCAGGCCCACCCGGTATTTTTCCTGCAGCTGACTGACTTGGAAAGTTTTATGTTTCGTTTTAAATTCTGAAGCCGTAGTTTTTCCCAGATATGTGAAACTGATTTCGGTCTTTTTTAAGAACGTAAAAAACTTTTCAAACCGAGCCGAGAACTGATTGAAGTTTTTAACCTCAAAAATCATTTGATAAAAAGTTTGCACAGGTCCAAAGGTCACAGAAGGATGAATATCTATCCCAATCCCTGACATCGACATTTTAGCCAGTTCCAGCAGCAAACCTTGTCGACCCACAACTTGGCTTGAAAAAAACTTTTCTTGGTGGCTGAAATGAGCCATCGATTTTATAAACCCAGCTATTTGGGGTAAATTAAATTCACCGCTAAATTTTTGCCATTCAAAATCACTTCCCAGCTGAGCTTTGACTGATTCAAGACTGACTAAAACCACGTCATTACCAGCTAAACAAAATCTATCCTGGGGCAAATGATCAGCATCATCACGAATTCCCACAACGCCGATCGCAGGGGTTGAGGTAATGTTTTTGCCCTGTGTTTCATTATAAAAACTGACGTTTCCTGAAATCACCGGAGCTTCCAATGCAACAGCACAATCGGTGATAGCCTCGACACAGGCCACGAACTCAGACATGATTTCTGGTTTTTCAGGATTTCCAAAATTCAAACAATCAGTCAGTCCAATCGGCTTAGCACCTTTGATTGCCATCTGCAGACTGGGATACAAAACCGAATCATAGGCACCCAACTGGGCATCTAATCTGATGACTGAGGGCCTGCATCCCACCGCTATCGCCAACCCCCTGCCAGAATTCTGCAGTCTTAATATAGCCACATCGCATTCAGCACCATGGGCCGTTTTGGTTCCTACCCTTTGATCATACTGTCTGTAAATATTTTTTCTGTCGGCAATACGGGGGTCATCCAGATCTTTCAATAGGTTTTCAATGGCTTTTACGCTGGAGCTTTCGTCATTAATAACACCATTAATTGCGACATTTGCGACTTTATTTTTGGCAGACCAAAGATTGAACTTTCTTTCATATTTTGGGGCATTTTCCACCAGCAAATCTGGATCAATGTCCGTTAGCAATTCTTGGTGCCACATCAATCGAACATTTTTATTTTCTGTGATTTCACCAATTTTTGCGGCTTCTAAACCCCATTTTCTTAAAATTTCTTCGATCTCTTTAAATTTATCAGGGGTACAAACCAACAGCATGCGCTCCTGAGATTCTGACAGCAAAATCTCCTCTGGATTCATAGAAGGATCGCGCAAAGGAACTTTGTCCAAATCAATTCTCATCCCGACTTTACCCTTTGACGCCATCTCAAAGGAACTGGAAGTCAAACCCGCAGCACCCATATCCTGAATGGCCACAACTAATTTTTTGTGAATGATTTCCAAACAAGCTTCAATCAAAAGCTTTTCAAAAAACGGATCGCCGATTTGCACATTGGGCTTTTTCTTTTCGATATCAGAATCAAAAGCTTCACTGGCCATAGCTGCACCATGGACCCCGTCTTTACCGGTTTTTGCCCCCACGTAGACCACAAAATTTCCCACTCCTGATGCTTTTGATAAAGCTATGGGGCTACCGGGTTCAATCAACCCCACGCACATGGCATTGACCAAGATATTATTATTGTAACTTTCGTGAAACTCAGTTTGACCAGTCACTGTCGGAACGCCAACGCTGTTGCCGTATCCGCTGATTCCTGAAACCACGCCTTTCAGTAGAGTTTTCATCCTGGGGGCATTTAGGTCGCCAAAACATAAATAATTGGCTGAAGCTATGGGCCTGGCCCCCATGGTAAAAATATCTCTTAATATCCCACCCACTCCAGTGGCTGCACCCTGATAGGGTTCAATAAAACTAGGGTGATTATGGCTTTCCATTTTAAAAACAATTTTTTCATCAAATCCACAATCAATGATTCCTGCGTTTTCGCCCTCAGCCGTGACCACAGTTTGATTGATGGTTTTGCCAAATTTTCTCAAATGCACTTTGGAACTTTTGTAACTGCAGTGCTCACTCCACAGCGCAGAAAACAAAGCCCACTCAACGCCTTGCGGAGGCCTCTTCAATAAATCACAAATTAAATCGTATTCCTGTTGATTGATTCGGTAGTGTTTAAATTTTGATTGCAGTTCCTGATTCATAAAAACTCCAATCCATCTATCCCACCCATCCATGGGTACTGAGCCCTTTCAGGATGAGGCATTAGGGCTGAAACATTTTTTTGCAGATTCATAATTCCAGCAATATTCTGAACAGACCCATTTGGGTTTTCGATGTATTCAACCCAAATCTGTCCGTTTTCATTCAGACCTTCCAAAGTTTTTTGATCGCACACAAACCTTCCATCACCATGGGCTATGGGCAGTTTGATTTTTTGGTCAGACACCAGTTTCTTGGTAATAAAACTATTTTTATTTTTAATTTTCAGATGAATCCAATCATCAATAAACTTCCCAGATTCATTTCGGACCAAGGCCCCTGGCAACAGACCAGCTTCACACAAAATCTGAAAGCCATTACAAATTCCAAATACAGGTTTGCCAAATTGTGCAAACTCACGAACCGAATTCATTACAGGGCTTCTGGCAGCTAAAGCTCCGGATCGTAGATAATCACCATAGGAAAAACCACCGGGAATAATAACCAAATCAAAGTCATTTTTATCAAACTGATTAGTGTGCCAAATGTACTGTGATTGATGTTCCTTAAAACGGGCAAACGTCAACACATCAGCATCACAGTTTGTACCAGGAAATCGGGCCACGCCAATTTTCATTTTTTGATCACCTCGAGGGTATAGTTTTCTATCAAGGGATTATACAAAACGAACTCACAGGCTTTTTTGGCCTGCGCCAAAGCTTCGGACTCAGTGCCCGAGTACTCTAGCTCAATGTATTTACCCACTCGACAACTGCTCACTGGATGCGAATTATTTTTCAGCATGCTTTCTACGGCTCGCCCCTGAGTGTCTAAAATAACTTCTCTTGGTAAAACCCGAACTCCAACCTTTACAGTGCTCATTTAATAATTCCTTTTAATCTGTTTAAAATTTCCAAATAACTCTCTTTAACCATTCCTAAGTCTCTACGAAATCTGTCTTTATCTAGCTTTTCCCCTGTTTGCTGATCCCATAATCTGCATCCATCAGGAGTTATTTCATCCGCCAGCACAACCTGACCTGATTTTACGGTTCCAAACTCAAGCTTAAAATCAATCAGATCAATTTTGATCGAATTAAATAATTGCAAAAGCACCTGGTCTACTTTCAGAGCGAGGGCCTTTAACTCTGTGATTGTAGCCGCATCTGCCAACTCAAAAGCCAAAACCTGATCGTCGCTTAAAAAGGGATCGTTTAAACTGTCGTCTTTGTAATAAAATTCGACCAAAGGTTTTTTTAACAAAAGACCTTCTTCTTTTCCCATTTTTTTTGCCAATGATCCTGCGATGCGATTTCGAACCACGACTTCCAAGGGAATGATTTTAACCTTTTGAACAACCATAGAATGATCATCAAGATTCTCAATCCAATGGGAACCAATCCCGCTGGATTTAAGATGCTTAAAAATCAAAGTGCTGATCTGAGTGTTGACCTTGCCTTTTTCTGGGAACGAACCCTTCTTCTGAGCATTGAAGGCAGTCAGACTGTCTTTAAAATCCATAATCACCCAGTCAGGATTCTTCAAGTGCTGGTAAATTTTCTTGGCTTTGCCCTCGTACAGTAATTCGCCTTTCACTAAACCCTCACAGTATGTTTCTGAGTATCTGTTTTACGTTTTTAATGTTCCTGGCACCCGTAAAAATCTGATCGATTTCTTTAGCTTTCAATAAATTCTTTAACTCACCGTCAGCCTTGAGCATTCTTTTTAAATGATCCCCACGGCCCA
>JBIKLL010000028.1:0-28866 GCA_044359815.1 Pseudobdellovibrionaceae bacterium | reverse complement strand
GAGCAATCGTGCAGAGGTAGCCCAAGGTTTTGAATCTGCGAAAGCTGCGCTCATAAAAGCCTTTTAGGCCAGTGTATTTGGAGTCCTGTGGGTCAGTGTCGACCCTCTGCTCGGACTGCGACTGTTTTTTTTGTCGTGCTTTTGCGGGGGTGCCATCGCCTAGAGTGTGGTCCCGAAAGAAAATGACTCTTTTTCGCTTTCGCATGCCGCCTTATCGGTACATCTGGCTCCAAAAAGAGTCTAAAAAATCGATCGATCAATCACGGATGCGTCTAAGTGACGACTGCGTCTGGGGAATTTCGTGATTCACACACACGCTGGGGGCTCAGCTTAAGGATCAACAAATCCACCATACATGGCGCCAGTCGTGTTGACCAGCGCTCCGTTCACGTAAAGTGCCCCGCCACCCTTGATAATGCGCCCACCGTTCAGCGCAGGCGATCGAATGTCTAAACGCTTTCCGTTCATCAGCGTGTTCCCACTTCCGGGCATCATGGTGAATCTTTGAAGTGCATCGTTGTCCCAATCCACGTCAGAGCTCAAACTGATTCCAGCAGGGTTGCTAACAGTTACATTGCCAGAAGTTAGGACGCTGCCTACTCCAGAGATTGTGACTGACTGCTGGGAAGTGCGCGCCTTCATTTCACGGGCTGACACGACGGTGAGAATTTGATAAGTCTCTCACCGCCTACAAAAAATCGCGATCTCTCGCACCTGAAAACGCCAAGACACAGCGAATGATTAAACAAATCGAAGACATCATGGGTGGCCGATCCAGTTCTTTCGGTGGCGGATCAGAGCCGTGAAACATCTCCTAGGGCTCTTGCTGACGGCTCTGGTTTTTTTTGGAACCACTCCTGCTTTAGGCGTGGGCAAACTGGATATGTCGTTTGGTGGGTACTCCCTTAGCGCCAAATCCCCCCAGGGAGAGGGCCGAGTGTCGGGCCTTGGTTCGTATTCGGCCACCTACCATTATGGATTTTTTGATAAATTGGATTTCTCGGTGGGCTACAGTCTGTTTTTTTCAGGCATCATCACTGGTGATATGGGATTTGGTCCAGATCTGGGCTTTACTTACTATCCCATTTCCTACTCCGGAGCGACAATTTTGAAAACTGAAAGAACATATCTCTTTGTAAAAGACATTTGGCGCCCACTGATCAACGTGTCATTCAATCAAAGACAATTTTAGAGTTCAGACTCTTCCTACGCCGGACTTTCGTTTGGCTTTGGAACTGAGTACTCTTGGACAGAGAATCTCGATTTCAGGGGCACCTTCCGTTATCAATTACTGAAAGGGCCTTCCGGAGCCTCCGCGACGTTTATTGATTTTTTATTCGGCCTCAGCTTTGCGATTTAGAAATGTGTTCACTGCTGTTGGAGAGTTAAGTATATCGATTTTATAAAGATTGATCGGCGTGGTTTTGCCTCGAAGATTTACCCCCAAAATTCTCTCGCTAGGGACAAGTCTCTGAATCGATGGGCTGAGAATTTTAAAAAATTCCTCGCTCATGAGAATTTCAGTATCGTGCTCCTTGCACGCAGACTGAATTCTTTGCGCCGTGTTCACAGTGTCTCCCCAATATCCGATCTCTCTTCGCTCGTTACCGATTTCGCCAACCAAAGTTGGTCCCCGGTGCAAGCCTGCCGTGAATGACTTCAAATATTGATATTCACCCACTGCACGACCCTGTAATTCCTGAAACTCATTTCTGAGGCTTAAAATCATCTGAAATGAATGATCCGCTTGGTTGCTGGGCCAAATAACAATTTGACCATCGCCTAAGTACTTGTAGATGGTGCCTCCCCAGAACCTAGCACAATCTTCTACGGTTGAGTGAAATTCATTTAGCAATTTAAAAAAAGTTTCTGAGCCCAACTTCTCTGCCAAAGGAGTAGAAGACTTGAGATCGATGAATAAAAAAACCAGATCTTCTTGCTTGGCATGATAGTATCTGCCCAGAAGAACATTACGGATGACCGACTTTCCACTAAATTGTCTTATGGTATCGATCAGCGTCACTAAGGTTGCAAAACCAATGGACATCAAAATCGTGATCATCAGGCTGCGCTGATCAAAAAGGTAATCCCGAAAAGAAATAACTCCAACGATTGCGTGGACAAACAGCGTGGACATCATGAGTGATAAAAAAGATAAAATAACAAAGTAAGGATATCGAATCCGACGGAACTTTCTTTTTCGCAAAATCTCTATCGAGATCGTGAGGTAAATCAGTGAGATAAAAGTTCCCATGATAAATCCACTTGTCAGTCGCTCATTCGCTGAAAGTGGATAACCAAAATCAATAAAAAATACTAATAACGCACTCGTGACCCCGATGATAAGCGAGACCGTCAAAACCTGGATCCGATCTTTGCGCCTCAGTTGTTTTTGAATACTCATAAACCCATCCTGTAGTGACTGTGTTTCAGTGATGGATCTATCGGAAACGATTGCCTATTTTTTTAATCTAATCTCGAACATCGCCTCGTTCCGCCTGAAAAGCGGAATGGTCCAGGGTGGGTCATATCCAGCGATACTGGGTCCGGCGACGATCTCGTAATCGACTTTCGAAGCCAGCCAAGATCGAAGCTCTTCGGCCATTTGATTGTTAGTGCTTGGTCGAGCCAGCCCAGAATATCGGATCACGCCCATCAACTTGGGTGGGACCTCCTCAAGCACCACTCTTTTGTCTTGAGGAGTTGGAAGATCCGTCATGCTGTATTTTGCTGGCATCGAAAAAGTCATAACCCAACCATCTTGGCTCTCGGACTGCACAACCGGAGCAGTCATCGCGATTTTTTCACTTTCGCTCGACTTTTCTTGAGTTACAGGAGCAGTCATCGCAATCTTCTGCTTCTTTTCATTTTTGCCAAAAATATATCCTGCAAGAATTCGAAAGGCATCACCCTGGGACTGTCTATAGTCGCCTTTCACCGTGGTTTTAGCCACTATATAACCCGCGTAGGATCGAATCTCTTTATCACCCTCATTGGTTATGACCTCATATTTTGGCGTTTCTTCAGATCTGATTCCAAGAACTGAGCAAGAAATGAGTAGCATCGACACCCCCGAGAGAATTCCAATTTTGATACAATTCCAGTTTTTTTTGATCCACATGTTTTTTTCTTCTTTTTTCTTTCTTTGAAGCTCTGAAAATTTTTGAACCTTCACTCCATTCAAAACCCAATAATCCAGGCGGGTCAACCAATTGAGTGACCTCATAGACCAATACGACTCATTTTGGGCCTCTTCAGAACAAGTCAAAGATCGCCGATAACTTGGATCGGAGCGTTCTTTTATATGATGAGCCAATTAAAAGTCATACTGATCGTCGCCAATGCAGTGGTCGCTCTCTTAGTGATTGGCTGCACTCGAAGTTCTTCTGAATCATCTCGGCTCATCCTGGATCTTGGCAATGCAAAATTCACTGATAGCACCGTTCTAATGCATGTCATTGTCAACGTCAGTGGCCCAGGTATCTCGCCCGCGATCAATCAAAAATTTAGTAGCGATAGCACCACAATGCAACCCGCACCCACGGAGATCAGCCTCGAAGTTCCAACCGGGAAATCCCGCCTGATCCAGATCATGGGTGTTTACATCAACACTCAAACTGGCGCGATGCATTTTGTGTACGGAGACAAAACTGCGGACCTTAATCCGGGGATCAATAGCATTGAATTGGGAGTGACCTCCTATGGTGTCTCCTCAGTGCAGGGCCAGGTCACCGGCCGTTACTTGCGAGCGGATGGCACTGCACCTACAGGTAAAATCGCTTGGAAATTTTCGCCAACCAATGGCAATCCGCCGATGTTGATTGATTACGCAGAAATGTTCGCTGGCTATTTTTCGGTGATGGCATTTGAGGGTGTCAACACCAGCTATGCGTTTGCAGCTGATGGTGAGCCAATTTTTACCAACGTCAACTTGGGCTCTGCCGTGTTCGCCGCAGCGGATGAAAGAGCGCATGTAGATATCCCAAACCATTTTGACGAGCGTATCAATGGCAGCTCCATGAGCTACGTTGCCCGAAGTCCAAAAAGAATTATATACGGTTTTTTTGGACCAGGATCGACCGGCAAGCAAGCCTGCTGGCACGACTCAAATCGACCCTTTGTGGGTAGACTGTATTCGGACCCCATCGGTGCTTCGCCAATTGCATGGCTGGGATCTCAAGGCGCCCCAACAGCCGGAGTGATGCGGTCAACTGCTGGGGGGATTCCTAGATCTTCAAATTCTCTTTGCTTGATTCCAGATTTGGTGAACCAAATTAGCTTAAATCCAGAAAAAATCCAGAACAGCCTTGAGTCCGATCTGCTGACTCGCGGAGGCCCATTCTTACCTTTTTCGTCAAACGGCGAGTTGATTGAGGCCTCTGGTTCAGGGTCGGATCTGACTATTTCATTTCAGTTCCGGCCAGGCCTTTTTGGAAATCAAAAAACGATCTCTGGGGTGGAGTTTTTTTCTCGACCCAAGAGCACCGGCGGCAATTCAAACTACGGTGGAATGTCTGATTCGATTTCTTGTTCTGAATTTGCACGAGCTCAGTCTTTTCAAAAAATTGGCGAAACAACCTTGTCTCAGACCACATTGACCGCTGCCAATCCAGCGCAAACCTCTGTCACAAATCTAGACTTGCTGGGTTGCCCATTCACTCAACAGAGCTGGGGTCGTGAATTTTACAGTCTTCGTGCGGCGACTTCCAATTTTCTAAACTCGACAAACTCAAGTATTCCAATGATGATGTTTTCAAAGATTCGTCGCGATTATGCACACAGCTCGCATGAATACATTCGTGTCGAGTGGATGGCTTCAAACGCCCAGCAGGTCAGTTATTACCGTCTATGGGTTTCTGGAAACCCGGATAATGTCGGGCCAAATGAGGCAGATCTGTGTGGCAATGCCAGTAACGTGCAAGCCAACGCCAGCTTTTTTGATTTCGATTGCATCAATGGCTTTGCTGGCGGAAACATTCTCAGCACCCAAGCCCCAAAATATTTTAAGATGCAAGCCTTCGATGCGCAGAACAATCCTCTTGGATCGCAAAGAATTCAACAAATGCTGATTGTTCCAAATTCAGGGGCCCCGGGGTTTCAAAGACAAGTTTCGGAAGACGTTGATTACACCATTTTGGATTTCACCGCAAATGTAGCAGGCAATTCTGGCGGTGTAACATTCTACAAACCGGTAGCACCTGTTGGCTCAAGTGATTTGAACTGCTCCCTCATTTCATCAAGCGGCAGCTTGGTTCCGGACTCCGGAGAGTATTGGTCACCCCGATGGATGAGTCCTTGCGTTTTCAAAGCCGGCGAGGGTGCCACTTGGTCGGTTCTTCAATTCGAAACCAACTTCAAGGGCATCATCCTTCAGGATCTTTTGGCCTACACGACAAATTAGAGTTTCATTTCTTATTAGCCGATGGAGATTTTGAGATAACCCAATCACCGAAACGCAAGAGAAACACCTCTCGCGAAGCTTCTAATTTGTTGAAAATCATGAGACATCTGATAGGCTCCCAGCCTATGACGAAAAAAAAGAGGCCGCTTCTCATTGCCGAAATTCAAAATATTAATTGGTATTACCAATCAAAAGCCCGAGTGAATTGATTTCAATGCAAATATCATCGGATAAAACCCTTTTACTGATTCCCTGCTACAATGAAGCCGCCCGTCTAAAATTCGATTCTTTCAAAACAGACATCGATCCGTCGATTGATTTATTTTTTGTTGATGATGGCTCAACAGATGAAACCTGCAATTTGATTCAAAAGTTTATTGATGAAAATAAAAATGCAAAATCAAAGTGTGCTCTTTACCGCTGCGCTAAAAATGGCGGAAAGGGCGAGGCTATCCGCGCGGGAATGTTGGCCGCTGGCCAATATTTTAATCTTTCGGATTACACTTGGCTGGGGTTCTGGGACGCAGATCTTGCAACGCCCCTGACGGAAGTCCGAAATCTTATCATTTACCGCAATCATTTTAATAGAAATTCACTCGCAATTTTTGGCAGCAGAGTAAATCGATACGGATCTCTAATTACGCGCTCCCAGATTCGGCATTATTTATCTCGAATTTTCATTACTATGACGTCGTGGATCTTGGGAGGATAGGTCATTTAAAGCCCATTTCTGTCCTATATAAGGAGTAGACATCGGCCTGCTCGAATTTAATCTCCGCATTTTGGGCCTGTCTTTTCAACGAGTTTCTCCCAAAGGCACTGATTTTTATGAACTTTTTGACGACGTTGATCGATTTTTGAAGGCTTAAGAAATGGTAATGCCCGGACAGACCTTTGGGTGATCTGTAGACTTGGCTATTCCTGGAAATTTTCTTGCGAGAATATGTCGCCTTGATCTGAATTGGGCGGCCCTCTGGCAGGCATAAGCCTAGGCGCCGTGGATGGAAGATGCAGGTGATCTAGGATCTGCTTGATGATTTTGGGGTCTTCAATGGCTGAGATGATGCGGACTTTTCCTTGGCACTTATTGCAAGTGGAGACATCGATATTGAACACCCGCTTCAAGAGCCTTGCCCAGGACATCCGTTTGGCTTTGGCCTTAGGTTTTTCTGATGGGATTTCTTGGCCGACATTTGCCGGCTCCATCACCAATAGCTCAGGCTCCACAATCTTCACCGGCACGATTTGTTTTCTGTATTTGTAGTGCGGGGCAAGCACGCCGTGGAATCTGGTCAGATGAACCCTGGGTCTTGGAACCAAGGCCGCAAGCTTTTCCATCAGCTCCATGGGTGTCATCTTTATAGCAGACGTCCCATCATCCCAAGGCTTTTTGAACTTGTAGATCACGTCTCCGGCGGCAGACAGCGACCACAAATCCTACGCCTGCACAGGCCCGGCCGAGTGAGTCTAAAGAGTGCGATGCTGACGGAAAAAATTGCAAGCCTTTGGGGCTGCTTGAGACTTTTGGTAAGTGCAAAGGAAGCCTTGCTAAATGCATTCAACGGCAAGAAATGAAAAATGAACTCAAAAAATAAGGTTAGGCGGCACAGAAAATGATTCGAATTATTCTGACAGAATTAATTCTATTGAGCCCTAAAGTGCATGCGCATAGAGAACTTGAAAAGTTTAAAGACTCATATTTGTTTACCCATTACGCCGATTACACCGTTAATACGCCCTATTCTTTAAAGATTTAAGTGATTGCAAATCGGCCAGGGTATTCCCGCTATCTTTAACTGGTTTGATTATAAGGCGTTCGCTCCAGCGAACGGATTGTACGCAGAAAACTGGTTTTATAAAAAACATCTGGTTATAAACGACTCAAGTTAACCACAACAAACAAAGGAGAAATTATGAACCCAAAGCAAATTATGGCCATTGCGGCGTTAACAGCAAGCATTGCCACCAGCAAAAATGTAGCAGCCCAATATGAAACTGATGTTGCTACTATACAAATTAGAGAAAAGATAATGGAAGCATATAGAAACAATGACTTCAGCAAAATTGAGCTTTTAAAAAATCAGTGCGGAGCTCTCAATCGCGAAGTCCTAAATCAAGATTTGAAAAATTTTGGCGTCAGTAATTTTTCAGATTCATTAATTAAACAATAACTAAAATATTTAAAATAAAACGGGGGAGGCGCACCCCCCCCCGCTTTATTCCCTGGTAAATAAATGATTATAAATACTTTTATAAATTCAGATGGAACATTTAAATTGAGTCATGATTCACTCAGGTTAGTGAACGCAATGAGCCGAGGCCTGGCCAATTCGGACTATCGAAATTTGGAAGCTGGAATCATCGACACAGAGAATGAATTTATTCACTTTTTCCCAATTCCAGAAAGCCTTGGATCGTTGTTGGATCAATATTTTAAAAAATTTCAAAATCCAAAAACAATTGAAGACATCGTTAAGGCACATTGTGAATTAATTGGTATTCACCCTTTTTCTAATGGCAATGGCCGGACTGCACGATTTATTGCAGACATCAATTTGGCTGCATTAGGATTTACACCATTTCTAAACACGAACATAAATCGGGGATTTTACTATTCAGCCATGAAAAAATATCTTAAGCAGGGAGAATTTATTGATATGGATACATTTATTCGTTCGCATATTTTTATAAATAATCCCCTAGATGATTTACAAGGCTCAATTATGCCGTCAAACCGCATAATCTAAAACCACTCACTCACTGGCTCTATAGTTATATCGACCTTATTGTGTACTTCCCTCGTCATAATTACTGGTCTGCAAAATTCATTTTTTTGGTAAATGAATTCTGATAACAGCTGCCTCAATAGACTCAGATATGTTGATAATTTGTCTTACCAAAAAGACTACTTTTGGGCGCATTGACCTTCAGCTCCTGTAAAGATAAAGATGCAGAATGAAAACTGAGTCCTCATACCCAAAGGATAACCATGCTCAAGTCTGATGAGGCGCCTCGAGTTTTCAAAGATCATTTTCTGACAACAACGAAGGGCATTGGCTTAGCTATTAAGGCTTCGCCTCAGCTAGTTTTGGCAACCGATACTCACGCCAAAGAACTGCGCGTGTTTGCGCTTGGTCGAAAGTTTTTAGATCGCTACAAAAGCCTTGCTGAAAGTTTTTATAAAGAAGATAGCGGTCTGTCTAAACGAAGAACTCTTTGGGTGACTCTGCTTTCATTGCTGTCGTCGTTCGCTTTTTATTCTTGTTATCTGATCGTTGCCATTGCCGCTGCAACAGGAAAGATGACCTTAGGAAATCTCACGCTCTACGTGGTTGTTTTTCGGCAAGGACAGCAAGCTTTTCAGTCTTGCCTTTCAGCGATTGGCAAGCACCTAAGTCTGGTGTTTCAAGATTTTAATAAATATCAATTAACAGTTCAGGAAAATATTGGTGTTGGTGATGCTAAATTTTTGGACGACGCAGTCCATATCCGTTCAGCTGTGAATCGCGCAGGAGCCCAAGACTTGGTTTCGGAATTGCCGGAGGGATTGCAGACCTCACTGGGGACTTGGTTTAAAAGTGGAGTCGAAATCAGTGGTGGGCAGTGGCAGAAGATTGCGCTCTCGCGGGCCTTTATGCGGGATGAAGCCGATATTTTGATTTTGGACGAGCCTACTGCGGCTTTGGATCCTGAAGCTGAAGCTCTCGCCTTTGAGAAATTTCATGAGCTCACAATCGGCAAAACCAGTTTGATCATCTCGCATCGCTTTCCATTGGCTCGTTTAGCCGATCATATTATCGTTCTTGAACACGGAATGATTCAAGAGCAAGGATCCCATGATCAACTCATAAAAAATCCTGGTCGCTATGCCCAGCTATTTAAATTGCAAGCGCAGGGCTATAGCTAAAAAAAGAGACCGGTCCATTTCGCTGTCCCCCGTGCAATTCCGCATTCATTACCGCGCGGCCCCCCCCTAGCTACTTACAATTGAGTGACTCAAAAGTAGACAGGTATGGATCTTTTATTCAGATGAAGTTCAATGAAATGCTATAATCAACCAGTGAGATGTTCAGAATAGTTACCAGGGGAACTCTGTGAATATTAAATATCAATTTGAATATGGCTATAGCATTAAAGCATTTCTAAAATACATGTTCAAAATAGGCCTACTAATGTCTTTCATTTATTTTCTTCATTCAACAAACGAAAACGGCTTTCGCAATTTCACCAAGGACCAAGAGACAATTTTCTACTATGCAATCATGGGGATTCTGTCTTCATTAGTTGTAATACATGTCGTTTCATTTATTTATTCAATTGCCATGGGAACAACATATTTGTTGGTTACTGACAAAGGTTTTATTCTTTCTCCTTCAGTTTTTCGGGGCGAACTCAAAGTTCCCTTTGAGCAGATTCAAAACGTTAGCGGGTCTGGCCATAAGCATGTGAAGGGAATAAAAGTTGGTTTTCGAAACACCAGTCTACTTATTCTAGCTGATTTATTTCCCATACCTGGTGAATTCGATCATTTTGTTTTGGCCCTGCGAAACGAGCTCGCACAAAGGCGCAAAGTATCCTAATTTTTATGGTGAGTTTTGCTGGCTACTTTGAAAGTCATTTGGCTTGATCCCTCTGCCGATCAAAGTGGCACTCAGTTTTGCTCGGTAAAGATTCATCAACACTTTTCCGACCTCATCCCCTTCAATGGCTGCTATCGCCAATGCTATGGCTTCCAAAGTGGACAAACCGCCTTCAACATGTTCTTTCCTTAACCTCTGCACAGGCTGGCTTTGCGGTTGGCTGTCCTGCGATCCACCCAGAGTTTTTTCCTGCGGGCCGATTAAAGTGACTTTCACTCGCGGTAAATGTTGAAGCTCAGGGTGTCTGCTATTAATTTTATTGGCTTGGCGCCAATTCCCATCTGAAACTATCAAATGAATCGGCTTTCGCGGCTTTAATGTGCTCAGCGCGATGGCGTCAGCGGCTGGGTATAAAACAACACTTTCATAATCCTTTGATAAAATCGAACTTAAATCCAGCTTTTCCCGATCTATCCCGCGCACAAGCATCTCTGAATTTACCAAAGCCTGCACCGCCAATCGGCCGGTGTTAGTGGTTCGCTTTAATTCCTTGGCATGGATGATCAGACTGAGTTTGGTTTTTAATTCAAGTTTGGGAATCTGGGAACAAATGCACCTGTCTTGGTGTAAAAAGCAAACCTGACAGGGATCGATGGTTTTGCGAAGCCTTGAAATTTTTTGTTTATCCAACATAGGCCCAACCAAGCTGATCTATCAACTGACTAAAATCTTCTGCCAACGGCGCCTTCACATGGACGACTTCGTTTTTAGTGGGGTGTAAAAACGAAATCTCAGTGCAAGCCAAAAGCAAACGGTGGCTTTGATAGTTCTGTCTAAAAAAGCGATTGTGCACACCTGACCCATAGTTCACATCCCCAATGATAGGATGACCCAAATGCCGCAGATGGCGCCTGATCTGATGATTCCTACCCGTTTTTGGTTGCGCTTTGACGAGCGAATATCGGGACGTCGGAAATTTATCCACACATTGATTGATTTCTATCTTTGCCAAAGTCTGAATATAAGTTTGAGCCGTCTGTTCAGGCATGGATTTTTTAACTTCATTTTTATTTTTTAATTCGGTAATTTCTTTTAACGGGTAATCAATCAGCTTTGTATCAGGTGAAAAGCCTCGCACAACGGCCAAATAATTTTTCCCAACCCGTCCCTCTGTAAATTCTTGGGTTAAAAATCGGGCTGCCTTTGATGACAAGGCAAAAACCAATGCCCCAGAGGTTGCCCGATCCAATCGGTGCACAGGGTAAACATGGCAGCCAATTTGATCGCGAACAATCTGCATAGCAAACTCTGTCGAATGACCATCAATAGCGGTTCGATGAACCAAAAGCCCTGATCTCTTGTTCACGACGATCAAATCCTGATCCTGAAATAGGATGGGCAATGTTTTCTTTGGGCTCGCGGCAAGTTCCATAGGGACAGAACTAATTCAACTGATCCTACAAAGCCACCGCAAAAGTGACCGTATTACTTTTTCTGTCTACAGCGCAGGATAAAAAACAGAAAAAGTAATACGGTCACTTTTGCTAGATCGCCAAAGACTTGGCAAGCTTTAGCACACCTTCGGCATAGGCAGAATCATTGTTGTAGGCAAATACTGCTTTAAACGGATCAGCTGCGAAATCGTGTTCCCTTAAATAATTTGCCACTGAAAAAATCGCATCACTCATGTTTAGCAGATTAACAACTGAACCCTTTCGATTTGTATCAGCCCATTTCAGACTGGCGGGCATAAACTGGGGTATGCCAATGGCCCCGGCCCAACTGCCCCGCACCGACAAAGCATCCATTTTCCGCTTTTCAGACTCTATCAATAGCGCCACAAAATTAGCCTTAGCTCTGTTTTCGATTCTTTTAAGGCGATTTTGATAATCTGTTAAATTAAAATCTTTCTGGCTTGAAATTTTCGGCAGAACTTTCTTATTGGCTTTATCAATAAACAGAATTTGGGTCAAAAAGACATTGGCTACAAAATATTTCCCCATGTTTTTTCCAAAATTAGACTCCCAGGCCAAAATGCTAACAACTACATTAGCGTCGATTTTGTGTTTTTCAGCGGCCCTTTTTAGCGCTGTCCTGTACTTCTTTTTAAAATCTTTCGCAGCCTTCATCATCTCGGGGGTCATCAATCTTTGATAACTGGTTTCATGAGCCTCATTTTGCTTTGAAATAAGTTTTGGGGAAACAATGTTCAATAGGGACTTGCAATAGGAGCGATTGATCCTGGGATCTTTAAGATAACGTCGCAGAGCTTTCTCGAAGTTTTTAAGCTCCTCGTCGTTGTAACCCTCAGCCTTAGCATACTCAGAAATCTCACTGACGAATTTTTTTCGATTTTCGCTGCCCGCAGGAATTTGTGTTTTAACCGAGCATTTGATTTTCGGAAATGAGTCCTTCGAATGACCAGCTAATGCAATCAGCAGTGCAATTAAAATCATTATTAAATGATGCCCTTATCTTTTGCCTTGGGCAATTAGGACCACTCAAATTTTTGTATTAAGATTGAAAAAAAATAATACTGATTAATAATTATGTATTAAACTGTACTTTTCAAATTGAAACGCGATCATTGCATGTAAGTCTGAAACATCTGCTGAATGAATTTTGAACACCGTCAGATCAATACACCTGAAAAATCTCGGTTACCTGAAACGGCCAAAATTCACTTTTTTGAATCTTTGCCCGTGTAAGCATCAAAAGTTTTTTTGTTTTCAAAATAAATAACAGATCCGTCTTCACGAGCAGCGATCACTGCTACAGCCTTGTCCACTGGTTTACCAGAAACAGGGTCAACGGCCGATCGCGCCGTAGAGTCCTCTGACAAAGTCTTTTTGCAATTTTGGCAGCAACCGTAATAGGTCTTTCCACTATGAACAACGGGGATTTGAGCTTTTGGAAACAGCTGATCTGTAACCATACAGACTTTTTCATTGGGAACGATCTTCAACTGTTCCGCTGCAGCTGCAGGGATTGAAAAACCAAAAACACTTTTAAAAAACAGACAGACTAGAAGGCTTATTTGCAGTGGCTTTAAAAAATTCATATTTCACCTCAGCCAGTTTATACATAATCGCATGGTCCAATTCAACATTTCAGAATTGCCACTACTTGTCTATTTCATCTATCGATATTTTCTATCGTATTAATCCATAGCTGTTAGGTATTTTTCAAATCCCATTAATTTAAGCCAGGCGATTTCTATGGCTTCGCTGGGGGTTGGGTATTCAAAATACATTTCGATCAAAGGTCGGTACAGTTCAGCAATTTCGGGATTGCCTGCACCACCATGGGTATCCCTGTGATACCAAACCAAAGCACCCATAACGGGATTTTTTTCATTCAAAACTGTGTTGCCTAAATTTTCGTGTCTGGTGACTGAATAAATATATCTACTCAGTTCTGAAATCAAAGTGGGTTTGTAATTGGCGGCGATTAAATGCTGAATGATTTTGTTATTATCATCGACGTCATCGCCGTCTTTCAGTGTCGGATACAAATAATCGTCTTTAAATTCAAAGGGCAATATCGAAATCAAAGTTCCAAATAATTCTACCAAATCAAATATCCACAGAAACGGATAGAAAACCGCAGTCCACCAACCACCCGCCCTGATAAACTGAGCCAGATTTAAATGCATGGGGTCTGGGATTTTTTTTGCGGTTTCACCCTCGCCGATTCTGACAAAATTTTGTGCGAACATGCCCCGCTTCACTGTGGATTTAAAAAGCCTCCACAAACGATCGTAGTCTTCGTAGGCCGCACAATATGCAATCACCGGTAATACTTGGTCCCGTGAGGTCGTTTCGGGATTTGAATACCATTTTGAGCTGTCTGGATGGCGGATATAAATACCGGGCTGGACCTCAAGCTTATTCAGAATAAATTCCGAGCTCGGTCTGCGAATGATTTTACCATCAAATTTTATTGTTTGAATATTTGTGTTGTAGACAAGCTTTTGACCAAAAGCATACATAGCCTCCCGCTGGAGGGAGTCCCCACCATCCATGTCCGCTTGAACAATGATTGCGTAGGCATCTATAATCATCTTTCTATTTTAAATGATTATCCCTATGGGATGTTGGAAATTACCGTCACAATCACTGAATAATAATGATCACAGACATCAAATGTTTTTAGATTGTTTCATTATGAGACAGCTTTTTTGATGGACACAATCATTCTGCCATGCGGAAACCTGAATTGAAACAATATTGCCGTTCAAGGCTTTTGATTACCGACCTTAACATGCAGTTCTTCCGGAAGGCCTTTAACCTGAGCTTTGACCTTGATCTGATAGGGCTTTTTCCATTGAGGCAGATTCTCAATAATGTATTGATCACCTTCGCCTGAAAATTTCAAGGTCTCGGTTTTTTTGCTGTCGTCAAAAGCCGTGACGGATAAAAGCTGAGTGTCTTTTTGCAGACTCAATTCAGCAGATTTTTTACCCGCCAGATAAAGCTTTGCCGATTTATCACCTGGCACAATCCTCAAAATCAAAAACCGGCTTTCTGCTTTGTATTCTTCCATATCCTTGGCACAAATCGAAAATCCCGCCACAATCACAAATATAATATGAATCACAAACACCACCTTTGATTTGTTGACTTTAATCCAACGTCGCTAAAGGGTCTATAATTTAAAATTTAAAGGGATTATTAGTCTCATTGATTTGAGTTTATCAAAAATCAATGATTAGTTTTTATTTTTAGCAACTAAACTCAGAACTTTAATCCTAAGTTTTTTTCCGATATTACTTTGTTTGTTTAACATTAAATCAGAAAATTCTTTCGATGCAGTTATTGCGTAATCTTCTACTGATCTAAATAAATGGGCCACCAAAAAACACACTGCTGTTGAAACAACAAAATTAATTGTACTGGCAGTTTCGATACCCAATCCCAGATTTTGCAAATAGAGAGCAAAATAACTTGAAAACGAACACAGCACTAAAAAATGTGTCAAATATAATGGAAACGAAATAGTCCCTAAATATTTGGAAAATCTGTTTTCAAAAAATCCCTGAACAGTCTTCGACGCCCCCGCATAAAAAACCAACAGCATGGCACCGGCCAGATTTAAATAATCATGACGTATCGCTGGTAAAAAACTAAACAAAGGCCCCCTCAATGAAGACGCCGAATAATAAGCCACTGCAATCAATGCCACTGGCCACAGTCGCCCCAGGGCCTTGCTGATTCGATGATTACGGTAAAGCTCAGCCACTGACAAAAACATTCCAGCAATAAAACTGGAATACCAAATGTTTTTTTCAATCATAAAATACGAAAAAATGGCAGCCAATATCACCAATCTGCTAGGGGTTTTCATGACCAACGCACAAATGGCAAAAACGATAAATGATCCCATTAGCTCAAGACCCATTGTCCACAACACTGGGTTTAATGTGGTTGTCGGATTGTGATGAAAAAACACATCATAAAATACAAACTTATAAAACTGCCAAACCGTCATATGATTGTTGTAAAAACCCTTTAGCCATTCATTAGAAAAAGCAATCCCAGCTTGTTGGTTGTAAAACAAATCAAATGTTTTTAAAGTGTACGCCAACATTGAGCTGCAAAAAATCGGTATAAATAACCGCAGATAACGTCTGAGCACCATGCCTGTCAGCAGCTCTGGATTACCGGTACGCAAATAACCGTTTGATAAAACCAATCCCGACAAAACAAAAAATATAAAAATCGCAAAATTAGCATCGCTTAAAAAACCAAAAATCCAAGCTTTGCTAATGGGTGATTTATTGGCCAATGCAAAAATGGCCAGATGACTGAACAAAACCAAGATTGATGCCCAACCCCGCAGCCCATCCAAATATCCCAATCTAAGATCTGACGCTGAAGCAATTGCGATTTTGTTTGCCGGAATTGATTCTGTTTTGTTTGCAATTTTTTTGGCAGCACCCATACCTAGACTATCGACGAATTCCTAAACCCTATTTAGGTCAGATCTCATTCAGCGACATCGGACCGCGGATGAATGCGGCAATCAGGACCTTGGTCCAAGTATTAATATTTTCAGCGGACTCAACTGCAATCAGCTTTTCTTAAAACCATTGGACCCGTTAAGGCAATCGACTGTGTTTGTTCGCCACAAAGGCATTAGGCCTGCCCAAGCTGTTTTTATGAATTCGGGCAATGTAGATTGAAATAAAACTGATGGCTGTGCACAGATAAATTCCAGTTAAAATCTGAAAAAATCCAAAAAAGCCTGGGAAATAACCTGAATTGTAAAATCCAAACGCAACGGCACAGGCTAAAAAATAAATCGGTAAAAAATAAGCAGTCAGTCGTAGCGGCAAAGTCGAACTGGACAAAATCCCCGCGATCGCAAAGGTAAACATTCGATAAAAATTGTAATTGGTTTTACCGGCAATCCGTTTATGCCTTTTATATGGAATTCCAAAAGTACTGTAGCCAATGCGGCCGATGGAAGCCCTGATAAATGGAAACGAAGTTGAATCCTGAACCAAGGCATCCCTGACCTCGGATGTGAACATGCAAAATTCAGCCATGTCCAAAATAAATTTTTCGTCTGATACAGATTTAGTCAGTCTGTAAAATAATTTTCGGATTAAAATCAAACTCCAAGACTCTTCACGGTCTGCGCGCAAACCGTAAACCAAATCATACCCTGTTTTGATTTTCTGATAAAAATCTTTAAACATTTCTGGCGGATCTTCACAATCCACATCGACAATAACAAATAAATCACCCTTGGCGATCCTTATGCCCTTTTCGATGGATCTTTGGTAACCAACATTTGAGGCCAAGGTTGCATAATAAACCGTTGAATCTTTGGCAGACAGATTTTTAATTTTCTGCAGTGTCGAATCCGTTGAACAATTGTTCATAAAAAGCAAATTGCAATCCATCTCAGGCTCCAGATCCCGAGAAACTTGTTTTAATCGATCGTAAAATAATTCGATGCAATCTTGTTCGTTAAAAACAGGACAGATCACTGTCAGCAATGGTTTTTTTTGCAAGCCTGTTATCTTTCCTTTTTCAGTTGATTTGTGATGTTTTCTATTGAAAATGGGATCGGTGAATCAATCAAGACTTTTTTATGCTATTTTGACCCTCATTGTTGCTCTGGCTGGAACTCATATTTTCTTTATTTCTCAAATTCCCGATATTCCCTACTGGGATGAATGGGATTTTATAGCCGAAGGTGACATGTTGGTGACACCTGATTACTGGAAAATGCTGTGGGTGCCGCACGGAGAACACGTTCATGCCACAGCTCGGATGGTAATTCGAGCCATGTATGACCTGGGAGTTTTGAAATTTAATTATTTAATGCTTGTTTCCTTTGCCATTTTTTGTGGCTACACGTTTTGCCTTTATCATTTGTTGAAACACTTAGGCTTGTCTCCGATTTGGTCACTGGTCAGTCTGGTGCCGTTTTTTTCTACCATAGGGCTAGAGAGCTTTACGATGGGTCAACAAATTTGCAACCCCTTGTTTATGATCTTTTTTATCCTGTCGCTGCTAGCGTTTTTAAAACTCCCCAGTTTTGGGGGACGCGTATTGCATGCTATATTTGTATTTCTGTCGGTTGTTTCCTCAGCCGCTGGGACGGGTTACGCCATAGGCGCTATGCTTTACTCTTGTTTTTTAATGATTGGCTTAATCAAAAATCAAAAACATCAGGAAACATTGAAAAATGTTTTTACGATTTTTTCGATGATTGCGATTGTGTATTTGGCTTTCTTTTTTAAACGTTATCACTCGGCCCCATTTGGATTTGATCCCATAAAACTGTTTGTGCACTACACACACATTGTTTCATTGGGTTTTATGCAAGCTAACTCAAAACCTATTTTTGTGTATCTGCCGATTGATTTGCTTCTAATTGCTGGCTATCTGGCGCTCGTTTTTGCATCTTTTCGCTACAGGTATAGGGACAATCTTTTGCTTTGGGTCTTTTTTATCGGCAGTGTTTTAATTGCTCTAGCCGGAATCTCGGCAGGCCGCCATTTTTTGCCAATAGGTCAGGGTAAATCCGAAAGGTACGCAGAGATTTCGATGCTACTGATACCCAGTACGATTTATTTAATTCAAATCTGGTGGGACAAACTCAAGGCTTACAAAAAACATTTAGTTTTTTTGACTTTGATACTGGCCTGTGACGATTTTCATTTTGATTATTATATTGGCGATTACATTATTAAAAGATCTCGCGGTGTTGAATGCCTCAGATCCGCAGTGCGCGAAAACCGCCCGATTGATTGCATAGATTTGTTTCCATCAAATCTAGACGATGAGTACAAATATCTTCAGGACAAAAATTTAGATTTTATGAAATTCTAGAATCAGATTTCTGAATGAATCCAGAAACCTGATATTTTAGTTTTTTAGGAAGATTCTTATTTCTTGGGTAAAAAGATAACTTGCTGACTAACTTGTTTCAGCAAACTTGCTTTTGTATTCTTGGTCATGTCTTTTTCAGGAGTTGCACAGTGACTGACGATGTTAAATCCAGGAATCATTGCAATGATAGTGCTGGAAAACAGTCTTCCCCAGTCTTGCTTTTCAAAACGTTCAAGCGCCATGATTCGGTAATCTACATTTTTTGAAGTCAAAACGTAAAGCTTAATTGGTGTGTTCATTTGCTGCTGCAAACCAGCAGCGTTTTCGGGCAACGTTTTTTCGTTGATGGTTTTTTGGCTTTCACCAACCGTTGACGGTTCGCGAACTACTTTAACAGCACACAAGGTATTGTCTTTTGTTCGTGTGGCACCTACTGTGGTGTCATCCATTGTGCCAACTTCACCAAAACTAGAGCCCGGAAAAAACACCACATTGCTTTCAGATTCCAATGCCAAATTATCTTCAACCGGAAACTGCCAATCAGCGGCATTAGCTACAGTCGAAATAACTGTAAAAATAGCTATAAATAAAGATCTCATAAACTCTCCTAGGGTTATTGTTTTTTCAAACTAGGATCAGTTATAAGGCATTCCCCCAATAGGTACAGACGGATTTGATAAACTGAAAAAATTCACCCTGCCTATTCCAAAATTTTTAAAAAATACCGACTCTATTTTAAAAAACAACCTTCTGGCATGGGCAACTGAACAGGCTTAAGACAGCAAAATTTATATTGCTAGCGGCGTGCAGCCCCATACACACAATAGGCTACCAATTGGCCACTTTCACGATTGGTTAATTGTTCAAAAATCCATCGTCTGTCCCATCGTAATCGGCTGGTCATACCGTCTGGATGAAACATCAATGAATTGGAGGCTTGATCCAGCTGATAGATTGAATAAGCTCGTCCACGGGCTTCTGCTTGGTCAAAATTCAATTTGTCATACTCATTGGGAGCATCAAATGTAGGACCCCAGGTGATAGCGATTTTATTGTGACCGCTTTCGCGCTTAAACGTATATATGGCTGGCCGGATTTGTTCTGGAGTTCGGTCTAAATAGCAGCGACCGCTTCGGACCCTTCTGTGTTGCAATTGATTCGGATCCACAGCCATTGAATTTAAATAAAGGCTTTCGACAGCCCTCAGATTAAGACGATCCAAATCACTGGAAGCCTGCGAAATTGATCCTAATAACAATACAGTGCTAACAATATAAATCTTGGATAAAATTTGTTTCATAAACCCCTCTTTGAAATGTAGTGAGCCAAAGTATTCATGGCTGACCACGGGGTCAAGACGCCAAACGACAGGGTTCAGAGTTAATTTTTAATTTAGGTCCCACAAAAGGTTTTGGTGACTCTGTTGGTGCTGTTTGGCAATTGCAACAGCTCCTGATTTTTAGGCTGGCTAAAGGGATTAATCAGATCCTGAAACAGGCTTTTAGCTGGATTATAGTTTCCGCTTTCAGCCTGCCGCAACACTGAATCAACCACATGATTGCGGGGAATGACCACAGGGTTTTTGGCTTTCATTCTTTTAATGACCTCAGATTTTTTTATTTGCTGATCCCGGATGCGATCATCCCACAAGGGATAAAAAGGATCCAAGGCCGCAATATAAACCTCATCAGCCAGACTGCGAAAGGATTGAGTGTAATCTAGATTATTATTTTTCAGACATTCGAAAAATTTTTCTGCCATCTGATGTTCTTTGGGTCCAAAGAAATTCAACCCAAATTTATCCCCGTATTCTTGGGATAATTTTTCTTGAAAGGCTTCCAAGTAATATCCCAAGACGTCCTCGGCCATGGAAACGGCCTTATCCATGTCTGAATCAAGCAATGGCAAAATCGATTCAGCAAATCGCGCCAGATTCCACTGTGCAATAATGGGTTGATTGCTGTAGGCATAACGGCCTTGGCTATCAATCGAACTAAAGACAGCATTGGGATTGAATTCATCCATAAATGCACAAGGGCCATAGTCTATGGTCGCACCACAGATCAACATATTGTCAGAATTCATAACCCCATGGATGAATCCCACACCCATCCACTTTGCAATCAGCTCGGCCTGCAACCCAACTACAGTTTTAAAAAATTTAAAATATTTTTGCGGGTCCGTCGTCAGATTTGGAAAATGTCTATCAATCGAATAGTCTGCCAGTGATTTTACCAGTTTGTGGTCAGACACACCAAACTGGGCAGCATACTGAAAGGTTCCCACTCTGATATGGCTTTCAGAAACTCTAACCAGAATTGCACCTGGCTTAGGACCATCACGATGTACAGTGTGATTTGTGCTAAGCACTGCCAAGCTTCTGGTGGTCGGGATACCAATGGCATTCATGTATTCTGAAACTAAAAATTCCCTGATCATGGGACCCACAGTTGCAAAGCCATCCCCCCTTCTGGAATACTCTGTGGGACCACTGCCCTTGAGGTGGATGTCGTAAAGCTTATTATTGCTACCTAAAATCTCGCCCAATAAAATAGCTCTGCCGTCGCCCAGCATGGTAAAATGGCCAAATTGGTGACCCGAATATGCCATTGCAATGGGATTACTGCCAGACAGAACCTTTGCCCCTGATAAAATCTGCGCCAACGACTGCTGATCAGTTGCCGACAGGCTTTCGAAATCTTGACTATTATTAAAAATATTTAAGAACCCGGCTAACGAATCGTTAAACAAAATAACTTGGGGATTTTTATGGGATTCTGCAGTTTCAGAACTGTAAAATTCTGTCGGCAGATTTTGATAATGTTTTTGAAAGCTAAATTTCAAATGCCACCATCCTTGAAGATAAAATAAACCGCACCTAGCATACACAGTCCTGCCCACAGAAAATTCACTGTGGGCTTAAGACCCATATAGAAATAGGCAAATCCCACAAACACAGTCAGAGTCACTACCTCTTGAACAATTTTAAGTTGCGGCAAAGTCATAACTTGGTAGCCGATTCGGTTTGCCGGTACCTGTAAACAGTATTCAAAAAAAGCTATTCCCCAGCTAACAAAAATAGCTGCCACCAAAGGCTTTGATCCTAAATTTTTTAAATGTCCATACCAGGCAATTGTCATAAAGACATTTGAAGCCACTAGCAGCAAAATTGATACGACCATTTGATTCACCATGTGTCGATTTTCCTTTCTGAACAATATTATTCTTATCATTCAAACACAGATATCGCTCAATCAGAATACAGCAGATTCAGCATATATCACAATGAACTTGCCGCATCGTCAATTTAGGCCTATTTTGTGGCTTATTATATGAACGACAATTTTAAAAATGCAGTTTTAGTTGGAATCCAGCTTCCTGGTATTGATGATCAAGAATTTGATGGCTCGTTACAGGAGCTTAAGCGATTAGTAAACACTCTTGGCTATAATGTGGTCGGCGCCGTCACGCAAAAAAGGGACTCTGACCGTTCCCCATCGGTGTTGGGCGCGGGTAAATTGAAAGAGCTCGCTCAATGGACCGGAGGCTCCGGAGTCATTGCCGCGATGGTTGAACGAAAGCTCAATAAGGCACAGGAAAAATGGAAAGCCGAATCAGAAACTGAGTCTAATGAAGACCTAGAAGATGATTCTGAGCCTGACTCTGAATCTGACTCAGCAAGAAAACTATCAGGGACTGAGCTTTCGGATTCACCAGACGATACCTCGCAAGCAGAGGACTCTATAGCCAATGAAAACAAATCCTCTGCACAGATTGTAATTGTCGATACGGATCTGTCCCCATCACAATTGCGAAATCTGGAAAGCGCAACAGGCGTCACTGTGTTGGATCGCACGGGCGTGATCATCGAAATCTTTAGTCGACACGCAAAAACAAAAGCGGCCAGACTGCAGGTCGAAATCGCAAAATTAGTTTATGTTGCCCCAAGGCTGCGCGAAACCGGTGGTGGTGAAGACCGTCAAGGCGGCGGCATAGGTGGCAAAGGTGCTGGCGAAAGCAGTCTGGAATTAGACCGACGTAAAAATCGGGACCGCATTAAAGAGCTGAAAAAAGAACTGGAATCCATCGGCACTGAATACGAACTAAGGCGCGCCAAAAGGCAGAGGGAAAACATCGTTGCCCTGGTTGGGTACACCAACGCAGGCAAATCATCACTGATGAGGGCCATGACCCAAAGTGATGTTTTGGTGCAGGATAAATTGTTTGCCACACTGGACACAACTGTTCGTCCGCTGTTTCCCGAATCCAAACCCAAGGTTCTGTTGAGCGACACTGTAGGCTTTATCAAAAAACTGCCCCATGATTTAGTGGCCTCATTCAGATCGACATTGGATGAAGCCCTGCATGCCTCATTGCTATTGTATGTGGTGGATGCCTCTGATCCGTCTTTTAGATCCCAATTGCAGGTCACAAAAACCGTATTGAGTGAAGAGGGAGCTGGTGAAATCCCAAATCTGATGATTTTAAATAAACGTGATCGACTGAGCACTGAACAGATTACCGAGCTTAAATCTGAATTTCCTGAAGCGATATTTTTATCTACTAGGAATAAAGACGATTTAAAAATGTTGCGTGAAACGATCATGGGATATTTTGAAAGCGACATGATTGATCAAGAAATCTTTGTGCCTTATTTAGCCAAGGGCATGGTCGGTGAAATCCGCGAAAAAATGCGAGTCCTTGATGAATCCTACAACGAGCTTGGCACGACCTTTAAAGTCCGTGGAAAGAAAGAAACTATCGATGGTGTTCTAAAAAAACTGCAAAGCTAGGATTTGTTTTTTGTAGGGTTAAATCTATATTGCTTAAAAATTATTGGACCTGACTGCCTGATGATAATTTATTTTCAGTTTTTTGTTCTAAGTTTTTCTTCTAATACTTTTCAGTTTGTAACTTGCTTCAGATTGTAACCAGTTTCAGATTTTAACCCGCTTCAGTTTGTAGCTAGTTTCAGTTTGTAACCAGTTTCAGATTTTAACCCGCTTCAGTTTGCAGCTAGTTTCAGTTTGTAACCAGTTTCAGATTGCTCTTAACCCGCAAAGTGTTTCTTAATGTTTACCTGCCCCAGTGTTTCAAGGAAGCTTTAACAAATTACTTTGTTATCTTCTAAGAATTTACCAGTTCCAGTTCCACTGCCACGGTGGCAGTGGGATAAACTTTTGCATGCTCCAGATCCTTCTCCATCCATGAACAGTGTTCACTGCCACTGTGGCAGTGAACTTTGACAACCACAGCGAATATACTTTTTTAAGCTGACCCTTTACGTTTTGCTGAATATTCTTTTTCAAAAATAAATCTTGACTCAATTCTCGGGGTCTTCTTTTGAGATTGCAAAAGACAAAAAAACAAACACAACCCCGGGGTCAAAGAGAAAATTAAAATCCGTCAGAGCCAATAATAATGATCCCAAATACGATCCCAAGAACCATCACAACCTTCAAAATATTTATCTAGAAACCCAAAAAATCGCTCCAGAAATCTTATGATATACACTTAAGGAAGATTTATTCTTAGCCAGGAGATAATATGGAAAATACAAATCATCTAAAAACCCTTAACAACGCTCGGCTAAATCAAAAGATAAAACAATTGGCTGAAACTGAAAGGCAGCTAACAAAAGAAATTTTGATTTGTATTTCAGAAATCGACAAACGAAAGATTTTTTTGGCAATGGCCTACCCTTCGCTTTTTGAATATCTGACCAAAGAAATCGGCTACTCGGCCGGCGCCGCCCAACGCAGAATCGACGCAGCAAGATTGATTCAACAAATCCCAGAAGTGTCTGAACAAATAAAAAATGGCCATATCAATCTGAGCCAAATTTCTAAAATGCAAAAAGCCTGTCGGCAGATCAAAAAGGAAACAGGTCATTCACCACCAACAACAACGCAATTAGATGTTTTAAAAAAACTAGAAAACCAGGTAACGCAACAAACAGATCTGATTTTAGCTCAGGAATTAAATTTAAAAATTCAAACTGAAGAACTACAAAAAACTCAGAAAGACGAATCCGTTCGGATCGAGTTGACTTTCAGCAAAGCCGAAGCCGAAATCTTGAGTCAGGCCCAGAAATTTCTGTCTAACAAAACCGGGACTTCCCTGAAAAATGCTATCCTTGAAATGGCTAAAGGCACCATTAAAAAATTGGAAACAAAAAATTCCACTGCCACGGTGGCAGTAAGACACAATCTAAAAACATTGACACCAAAAATTAAAAAAACTGTTTTGAATCGAGATCAATGCTGTCAGTTTAAAGACAAACTCACTGGCAAATTATGTGGCTCAAAATATTTTTTGCAAATCGATCATATCCATCCAAAGTACGCCGGTGGAGACAATAGTCTTACGAATCTCAGAGTCCTGTGCGCCAATCACAACCGGTACCGGTATCAAATGGGATCTTGAGACTAGCTCTAGATTTCCTAAAAATAAAATTCTTATTCCGCCAAAGAGGGATCGAGCAAAATTTTAAAATCGCCGTTGTCGCATTCAATCTGATTTTGCAAAAACATAACCATGTCTTTCTGAATTGTTGTTCGCTCTAGAGGAAATTGCCACTGACGATGTAGTTCCTCAAACTGCTCAACCATATTAATTTTACTGGAGTAGCTCGAAGCATACAATGTTGTCAGTAAGCCCTTGCAATATCTTTCGGCACCATAAGAGGAACCAAGACCAAAACTAACTTTAAAAACAACAAAATGGCTAGAACGTTTGTAACTATAGAATGACGACATTATTGGATTACTTAAATAATACCAAATATCAGTCAAACTATCGTGGCTAAATATCGCAACTCGACTGGTTAAAAAAATGCCCTGTTTTTCTAATTTTTCGCTTAAAATTCTGCTGGCAAAATCAACCTGCTTGTATTCGTATAGACTTAAATTGATTCCAAAAGCTTGCGTCGAAAAGGACATCAAACAAACAGCCACCAGGGCAGAAAATATATTTTTGAATCTGATTGTTTTCATTTTTAAATATGACACCTTTACGGATAAATCTTTTGAACTCTGTTTGTACCATGATCCAGTTGATTCGTCGAGGCAGCATGATTGCTGATTTGTTAGGATATTGTTAGAGAGCCAGCCGTTACATGATGTCGATTATTTTGACAGGTAATCTGTTCAAAGGGCTTCTTGAAGGCGTTTTTACCAAACCAGTTCTGATCTTTAACAGTTATCTGAACTTGTTTTCGGGACTTTAAATATATCTACGATCTCGATTGCCTTTTTGTAATTCACAGACTTAATTTTGCTTTTTCAGATTCTTTAAATCCAACTCCGCTTTTTCAAGAGCTTCCATATCATGCAGCAATTCCAGCTCGCATTTTTGTAAATCATCTTGAGCAAAATGAATTTCCTTGGATAGCTCGCTGACACGTAACCCCTTGGCCGTTTGAACCTCAAGATTTAATTTTTCAATTAATTCGCCAGCTGATTTTAATTTGCCTTCTGACTTTGAAACCCTTTTGGTCAGATCCTTTATCAAGCTCTGCAGTCGCTTGGACTCCTCGCGAAAATTTAATTTTTGCGATTCGCCTTGGTTTGCCATTGATATACCAGCAATTGAAACTGAGCCTTTCTGAAAATCAGCACCAGGTTGATTCAGACTGCCTTTGTCGCCAGCAGCAATACGGTTTTTGACTTTATCGTCTGCTGCAGAGTCACTGCGTTCCCTCAACGCCCCCCGTTCTAAGCTCCACAGATAGTCATCATAAGTACCCGGGTAAATCTCGGCACGGCCATCACGAATTTCCAAAATCTTCGAGGCAATCCTTCCAATAAAACTACGATCATGACTGACAACTACAACAGTGCCTTCGTAATCCCTTAAAGCCTCTGTCAGGGCCTCGACCGTATCAAAATCCAAATGGTTGGTGGGCTCATCCATCAACAGCAAGGGACTGCGTTTTAATAAAATCTGCCCCAACGCCACCCGGGATTTTTCACCACCTGAAAGCACTCGGATTCTTTTATGAACGCTATCGCCTGAAAACAGCAATGAGCCTGCCATATTTAAAATTTCTTGACCCTTAACGTCCACCTGCGCAGCACCCTGCAAACTGCTCAGCACTGTATCGTCTGGATTTAATTCTTCGGCCACATGTTGGGCATAATAAGAAAGACTGACTTGGTAGCCAATTTTTTTATCCCCTGCCAAAAAAGGAATTCGTCCCGCCAAAGATTTTAACAAAGTGGATTTACCTGCACCGTTGTATCCAACCACACCTATGTGGGAACCTTTTTCGATCCGCAGATTACAGTTTTTAACAACGACCTTTTGTTCGTACCCCAAATCAGCTTCGTGCAATGACAAAGTTTCTTTGCCCGTGTGTATGGGCGGTGGGATTTTGATTTTTGCCTTAACCCCAAGATCTTTGATTTCAATTTTTTCCATTTTTTCCAGCTGCTTCAGCCTGCTTTGGGCCTGTCTGGCCTTTGTGGCCTTGGCCCCGAATCTGTCGACAAAATCCTGAATGCTTTTACGTTTTGATTCTTGATTTGCAGCTTGAGCTGACAAAATACTTCGCAGCAAAGCTTTTTGTTCAAAATAATCATCAATGGTTCCTGGAAATTTTGTGATGTCACCAGTTTCGACCTCTAGGGTGTGATCAGTGGTCCTTCGCAAAAATTCGCGGTCATGCGAAATCAACATAAAGGCCCCACGATACCCCTGCAGAAACTTTTCAAGGGTCAATATGCTTTCCAAATCCAAAAAATTTGTAGGCTCATCCAGCAGCATCAGGTTGGGTTCTTTCCCAATCAATGCCAACAGCTTCATCCGCATTCTGTAACCACCGCTGAGCTCCTGAAAGGGCACGGCGAAATGTTTATCCGTCAATCCCAGGTCATGGCCCAAGCTTTTTAATTCCCATATTGGAGTCATCGAAGTTTGCGCTAAAAATTCCTCGGCAGAAATATCCAAGGGCTCTTTGGATTCTTGCTCTAGATACCCGATTTTTAGTTTTTGCGATTTAACGATTTCACCAGCATCCAAACTGTCGTGGCCCACTAAAATTTTAAACAAAGTGGTTTTACCAGCCCCGTTTGGACCAATCACTCCGACGTGTTCGCCTTCGTTGATGGCAAAGCGGGCTTGATCAAATAATATTTTGGATCCAAATTGTTTGTATCCCTGATTCAGCTGAAGCAAATTCATAAGATGTCTTAAGCAATCTCGCCCTGGCCGTCAACCGGCACCGCGAGTCTTAATTTTTAAGGGAAAGCACAGTTATAGTTATCAGTAGTTCTGACTCCTACAAAGCAAATTTTAGCTTTGAAAATGGCATATCATTGGCAGTCTTAATATTTTAAACAAGCTATGGAATATCCTTAACTGCCATAGCTTGTTTAACTATTAGGAGTTTGATAGGTGTATGCCTTTTTTTGCTCTATTTTAATGCTGTTTGGGCTAACCGCTTTGGCGCAAGCTCAAACGACCGAAAAAGACACCCTGATGATCGATTGGGACAAATTCTTTTCAGAGGATCCTCAGTATTCAGGGCAAGACAAACTAATCAACGATTGGCTTAACAAAGAAAATTTTAAAAACTTTAATTCAAATTTCCTGCCTGTGGATTACGAGCTTTATTTCAAATACGGTCGAAAGGCCACTGATAATTTTGAGCTTAATGACAGGAAATATGTAAAAGATCACTTTGGGTTACCAAACCCTAAATCCACGATCGATGACAAGCTTGAAAAATTTCAAGACGAAGTCACCAGCACATTACAACCAATCCTGAGCAATGAGATTCACAAAGTTCTGTCTCCCACAGAAAAATTAGGACAACGAAGGATGGAACTGATTTCGCTAATTAACAACTATTTGTACAACGTTAAGCCCAGCCCCCAAAAACCGAATCCCTTAGATGCCTACAGAATGGCCGTCCAGCAAATGAAAGCAAAGTATTATGACTTCAGTGAAAACAATCATTTTTATAAAGCTGAGTTTCAAAGAACTGTTTTGAGAAACGAGCTCTATCTGGAATCCATTCAAAAACCCAAAAACACCCACGATGAGGAACTGAGTTCTGCAGAAACCTTTAAACGAAAAGTTTATGAAACTTTGATTCGTTGGATGAACGAAGACATTCGCGATTACGCAAGTCGACCTGAAAACAAAGACAATTTAGAAATTTATGCTTTCAATGGTATCAATAGTGTAACCATGAAGTGGAATGACTTCACAGAATTTGATCCAAAGAATTTTAGTTTTAAAAATCTGATCAACGGATTTGGTGAAAAATCAATTTCGGGCATTTCAGAATTGATCAGCCCAAACGGCAAACCTTTCCGCTATGTTTATTTTCGATTGCAGAAGGAAAACATTAGTTCCCAAATCACTATGGACAGTTTTGCAAGAAAGTTTTTTTTGGAAAGATTTGAGTTTAACAGAGGCAAAATCGTTGACGAACGTGAGCGTAGTTTATCAACAACAGATGTTGATTTATTGATTTCAGAAAAGCTGTATTACTTTCTAAGCAGCATGGATTACATCCTCCGTTACAACA
>JBIKLL010000092.1:0-9186 GCA_044359815.1 Pseudobdellovibrionaceae bacterium | reverse complement strand
CGGCGTTCACCACAAAATCAGGGGCATATAAAATCCCAAGCTCTCGCAATTGATCCCCGTGTCTAGGTTCAGCTAATTGATTGTTGGCACCACCAGAAATCACTTTGCATTTAAATTTTGAAATGGACTGATCATTGACGATGGCTCCTAATGCACAGGGAGCTAAAATATCGCAATCAGCAAACAAAATTTGATCCACACTTAAAGCTTCAGCTTTGTATTGATCCACGTGTTTTTTTACTTTGTCTTGATCGATATCTGCCACGATAACCTTGGCGCCTTCATCTACCAAATACTTGACTAAATGTGTTCCCACATTACCCAATCCCTGAACGGCTACACGCATGCCTTTTAGTGAATCTGTTCCCAGCTTCCATTTTGCAGAAGCCTTAATACCCATCAGTACGCCATGGGCTGTATAGGGTGATGGATCACCTGATCCCCCAATTTCTTTGGGGATGCCTGTGACGAAAGGTGTTTCCATAAAAACATATTCCATGTCTTTGACTGTGGTTCCTACGTCTTCAGCGGTGATGTATTTACCATTTAATGAATTTACAAACTGTCCAAAGGCCCGAAACAAACCTTCTGTTTTTTGAGTTTTCGAATCACCCATGATAACAGCTTTACCGCCACCCAGATTTAATCCAGCGGCCGCCGCCTTGTAGGTCATGCCTTTTGAAAGCCTTAGCACATCTGTCAGGGCTTCTTCTTCGGTTTTATAATTCCACATACGGGTTCCGCCAAGGGCTGGGCCCAGATTGGTGTTATGAATGGCAATAATGGCTTTTAGTCCCACATCGGGGTCATGACAAAAAACAACTTCTTCGTGACTGCCGTGTTTGGTGATAAATTCAAATGTTCCCACGCAAAAATTCTCCTGTTTGTTTAATCCAAACAGTATTCACCCAAACCGAAAAATTTGGCAAGGATTCTGTGAATTTGTAAACCTTGATCGCACCCACTGATCGAAATAAGTGCAAATATTAAATCTGATAAGCTTTGTTGGGATGTGCAAACTTAGCGGGCAGATCATTGCCGCCCGCGCCATTGATTATGGATTCACAGTGAAATTCAAATCATGTCCGGCATTGCTGTAATCACTTAAAAACTGTGAATTCAAGTTAAAATCTCCAGACCCAATATCGGTGGCTTTAAACCAAATTTGAACCTGCGAGGAACCGTTGGTGATTGATCCATGAAAATTCGAACCCAGTGGACTTAAACTTCCAGAACAATCTGCAGAACTTCCATAAAACGAATGGGTTCCACCAAAATTGCTTGAAATATCAAATCGCAGAATATTTCCAGCCCCAGTGGGTATGGTCGCAGGTGATCCATCTGCATTTTTAAAACCTACCGTCAACTCCCTGCAAGTTCCCACTGAAAAGCTCACCTGATTCAAGCTCAGTTCGGCGTGATGAGCTAATGGCGCTGGATTTATTTGCACAATCGTAAATGCGCCTCCAGTATACCAATCCGTTAAGGCCGTGCTGCCAGTAGCGTAGAATAATTTTAAACGCAGATCACTCATCGAACTAGTTCCTTTAATATAAATCGATTTTCTAAATTCGTTGGTGAACGTTATAGTATTTCCTGAATAAAGAGTGCCACAGGCATTATCCGAGTACACAGCCACTCCGCTGGGCGTCGATATCGTTCCTAGGGAAGAATCTTTCCATTGAAAATTAAACGTTGTTGTACCACTGACCGGCGTTACCGTCGGAGAACTGCCTAGGGTTAAAATTCTAACTTCCCTACATTCGTTAGCACTCATATTCATCACAGTGCTTGTATCAACGGCAAATTTAGCAACTGTTCCCACCGAATTAATACTGATGCCTTCAGTTTTACTAGACGGACCGAAAGATCCTGAACTTGAACTGTTAGTTAAAGTAAAGCTTCCATTGGCTGAACCTGAGCCACCGTTAAATTTATAGAAAAAACTTGTACTGGTTTGGCCAGATGGAACTGAGATATTATTTCCTGAGATAGCACTTGTGCAAGAATCATCAGTGTAAGTGCTAAGCGCGTATCCGGGTGTTGTAATTAGCGAATCAACAGCAAGATTAAAATTCTTTGGACTTGAATTTGTTAACGGCCCACCACCACTGTTAGACCTAAGATTTATGCTAGCCGAATGACATTGACCAGCGCCGACACCAAATCCTGAAATTCGCAGATCAAAGGAATCGGCTTCAACCGGTGAGTTATTATTATTACCGTAATCCATCAGACTCCATCGATAGATTGGAACACCTAATTTATAAGTATTTGAGCCCAACATAAAACATGCGGCAGCGCCCATAGGTGATTCAACTTCTGACTCTGTTAAATTACTGTTTAATGTAAAACTCCCATTGGAAGCCACGGTGGCTTCACCCATGGGAACAAAAGCTGTTTGACCCGCGACGATCTCAGCACAGTCGATCGAAGACTGATGATAATCTTCATACTGCTGACCACTGGCTTTAAAAAATTTAATTTTATCAATCAATACAGAAGCCCCTGGTAACAATTTACCTTGGTGAACACCTGTTGCACCTGAAAAGTCATTGTCAAATGTTGTGCTGCCATGGCCTGCCATCATCTCAGAAATATCTATTCCAAATGGAATCCTAAAAGGAACGGCACCGTCTTTGCCATTGCCATCCATCATCGCTGCCATCATTGGCAAAACACTGGTGTAAGCATTGCTATCATTGATGGGAGAACAAGCTGAGTCTGCCATTGAAACTCCGCCTTGCATATAAATGTGCTGCAAATTGTCCGCAAATAAATTTGAAGGTGGTGCCGATGTCGACGACGTCAAAGCCACAGATGTACTGCCCTTTTTATACATATACTGAAATGTGTGTGACGTATCTACGCACACTTTTTTTGAGGCTGTGTATGCTGAATTTCCAAAATACCCCAAAATAATAACCATGGGATCATCACCAGAAAAAGTAGGCGAGCCCCCGCCTTGTTGTGATTTTCGATTGTAGGCTGGTACCGAAACCCTAGCCACTTGTGCCGATGGCGCAAACAAACTGGATTCAGGATTAACAGGCTGATTAAACAAAATAGTGCCGTCAGACAGTTCGTACACAAATGGTATTCCCGATAATCCAAAAACCGAAAACCAACCATTAACAATAACTGATTCTTCGATAATTAATGCAGGTTTTCCCTCGGGCTTTAATTTTACAGCCACAGAACCCGATGGACCCGAATCTGGTCCCGTTAAATATCTGCCGGCAATTGTTCCCGAATAAGTCGTGGCCGTTCCCACTGCAGCAATCACTATAGGGGCGCTTTCTTCGGCATTGGAAAGATTTTTTCTCAAGTCCCCATAATAAAATTCCATGGAACCAGATTCAGTGCCCATATAGACAGCTAAAACCTGTATCAGTCTGTCGTTTCCTGATGGTACTTCGATCATAAATGATGTTGGGGTGTTAGCAATCTGTTCGGCAGCCGTGCATTCGTGACAATTGTCCCAATTAATCACTATGGGTTTTGAAATTCCGGCACCTGAAACGTTAACCACCATGTGGGTTAAAATTTCATTACTCTGTTTGCCATTACCAGAACTTGGGATTGAAATCTGAAGCTTTGATGATTTTGAATCATCGCTGCGCGTGCAGCTAGTTAAAATCGTCAAACAAAACAATGCAAAAAATATGAAGATATTTTTCCGCATACGTTCACCTCTCTTACTATGAAACGTATCGGATTGAAGGGCTTGGGTCTTGAGCCCTTCTCATTTTGAAATGTCTTATAACGAGTCGTTCAGCTCTTCTGAAATACGTTCATCGTCTGCAGTCGATTTAACCTTAGAAAATTTGCCAGTTTTAAAGTTTAAATCTTTAGTTGGTACAGCGATTTCTTGATAACCTTCATCATTCAGAACCAGACGGCCTTTAACGGTTTTCAGCTCAGGCTTCAATCCAGCTTCTTGCTGAAATTTTCTGACCACTGATTCTTGTTCTTCTTGGTTGTCTTTAATGATTTGATTAAAATCTGCCGAGCTAAAAGTGTTTGCTTTAACTGAAGCTTCAATGGGTGTGCTGATTTTAGCAAATGACTGAGCTACAAAAATTAATGTTAATACCAGGGCTAGGTTTCTGAGTGTCTTGATTGATTTAGTGTCTTTCATAATTCCTCCGTTTGTTCTATGTAATGATGTAAGAGCAAAACACCGGCCAAACCCTAAACATCCAGGATGCAGCCTGCCGGAATCATTAGGCTTTTAATAGTTACAGTGTTGGAAACGCGTTGACTGCTGTCTAAACCTTTGACGGTTTATATTTTAGCCCGCATATATAGAGCCCATGCAGCTGTTTGCAACCCAAGTGTACTACAACAAACTGAGCTCTGTTAAAGGCCACAAGCTTTCCAGAAACTGGCTCCCTGAACTGATTCAAGAAGCCTACAAGATCCAAACCCACGATGTCTCTGGGCTTAAATGGTGTTCTAAAAACTATCCTGGTGGGTACACTTCCTACGGCTCCTTAAATAAACTTCATTTGTTTTCCAGTTCATTTGCGGCCCTAAAACCCCTGATGGATCTGCATGTAAAGCAATACCTTTCAGATCTCAGCTACGATGTCTCAAAACGATCCGTGAATTTATCTAATTTTTGGCTCAATATTATGGGTAAAAACGTAGTTCATACAGGTCATATCCATCCCCAATCCTTGATTAGCGGGACTATATATTTGCAATCTGACCTGCAATCCAGTTCGCTGAAGTTTGAAGATCCTAGGCTTGGTTTTTTTATGGCGGCTCCCCTTCAAAAAAAATCCACACCGGAAACACAGCAAAGATTTTATTTTCTAAAACCTCAGATCGGAAATATTGTTTTATTTGAAAGCTGGCTCAGACACGAAGTTCCACCCAATAAATCCAGCAAAGACAGAATCAGCATCAGTTTTAATTACGAATGGAGCCACAGCTAAATTATGATTCAGGTTCATTCTGTTAAAAAATCCTTTGGCAACAAAACAGTTTTTTCAGATCTTAATCTATCCATCAAAAGCCAAGAATTTGTCTGTTTACTGGGACCCTCTGGATGTGGAAAGTCCACATTATTTAGAATGTTGACTGAATTGGATTTGGATTTCACGGGCACTGTTAATAAAAACCCTAAAATGAGATCTGCCATTGTGTTTCAAGAACCCAGGCTACTGCCCTGGTTCACAGTTTCGCAAAACATCAGGCTGTCACAGCTGTTAAAAAAACAAAAAATCGACTCAGAAGATTTTAAAAATATTTTAAACAAGGTTAATTTAGGATCCGCTGAAAACCTGTTTCCATCACAAATCAGTGGTGGAATGAAAATGCGGGTTTCCTTGGCCAGGGCTCTGTTGTCAAAACCAAATCTGCTGTTTTTGGATGAACCTCTTTCTGCAGTAGATGAAAACAACAGACACAAACTGCAGGAACTGATTCGCAAAATCCACAACGATGAATCCTTAACCACAGTTTTTATCACCCATTCATTATCTGAAGCCGTGTTTTTAGCTAACAGAATCATTATGTTAAACTCTCAAGGGATGAAGGTCTTTGATCAATCCGTTCCGCTGCCAAAGGATAGAACCTTAGAACTCAGAAGCTCAGAGCTTTTATCCAAAACAATTTTAAATTTTCAAAAACCATTTCAAGAGCTGATTTTATGAAAAAACTCATACCTCCAGTTTTGTTTTTGACAGTTTTTTTTGCATTTATCGAAATGATTTCGACTGCGGGGATAGTGCCCGCCTATTTGCTACCCCCGCCCAGTGTTTTGATCAAAACACTGATGGAATCACAGGCTGATTTGGCGGCAGCGTTTTTTAGCAGTTTTTACTGTGCGATTATTGGTTTTTTACTGAGTGCCGTATTGGGACTGTTGCTGTCAGTGATATTCGCATCCAGTGATTTTCTGACATTAGCATTCAGACCTTTTATTGTGTTTTTTCAAACGGTCCCCATTGTGGCCATCGCACCCTTAATGGTTGTTTGGTTTGGCTTTGGCACCCCCACAACCATCGCTGCTGCGCTGATTGTTTCATTTTTCCCGGTGCTGGCCAACACCTCGGCTGGTTTTTTAAGCACCAACGCGCAATTACTAGAACTGTTTAAAATTTATAAAGCTTCAAAGCTGCAAACTCTTTTATTTTTAAAATTTCCAAGCTGCCTCCCCTATTATTTTGCAGGCCTCAGAGTGGCAGCAGGATTGTCAGTGGTCGGCACTATTGTTGGTGAATTTGTAGGCGGTGGCGGTTTAGGTGCGATGATTGACGCGTCCATGACTCAGCAAAGAGCAGATTTAGTTTTTTTATGCGCGATTTTGTCTTCGATGATGGGACTTTTAATGATATTTCTCGTCAACAGTTGTGAAAATTTAATTAACAAATGGAGACCTCTGCAATGATTCACAAAAATATTTTTTTAGGTTTTTTATTCGCTGGATTTTTATTTTCTACTTCTAGCACTCAGGCATCAGGATTATTTGGAAATCTACTTTTTAGTTCTCAGATTTCTGTGGCCAACACAGCTAAAGACAAGCCCGAAAAAATCAAACTAGCTCTTAACTGGAAAGCCGAATCCGAATTTGGTGGGTTTTATGCAGCCCTTATCGAGGGTTTGTTTGAAAAACAGGGCCTCCATGTCGAAATCCAAGAAGGCGGATCAGGCACACCCACGGTCCAGATGCTGGCTTCAAACCAAATCGAATTTGCGATTGTGTCTGGCGATGAAATCATCATTGCTCATGACCGCGGGGCCACTGACATAACAGCTTTATTTGCCACCTTTCAAACCAGTCCTGTGGGCGTGATGACCCACGCTGATAAGAAATTTAAATCTTTGAAGGAAGCCTTACAGTCAGAGGGCACAATTTTGTGGTCAGCTGGGCTTCCATGGACACAATATGTTTCCAAAGTTTATGCACCTATCAAGGTTAAATCCGCTCCTTACAATGGGGGTGTGGGTATATTTTTGAAGGACAAAAACGTCATGCAACAATGTTTTGTGATATCTGAACCACTGTTGGCTCAGGAAGCCAAGGCCGATGTTAAAACCTTCAGTATTTCAGAATCCGGATTTAATCCCTACACTGTGGTTTTAGCCACCAATGTAAAATACCTGCAAAAGGAACCTGAAAAGGTCGCCAAATTTGTAAAGGCCGTTCGTGACGGCTGGAGGCTTTATCTGGATAACCCAGAAAAAACCAATCAGTATATGGCAGGACTTAATAAATCCATAAGTCTTGAAATGCATAAAAAAATGGCCGAAGCCCAAAAGCCTTTGATCGAAAACAAAGACACTCAGAAAAATGGTTTAGGCACTATGTCTAAGGAGCGGTGGCAAAAGCTGGTCAATCAGCTGCACGAAATCATGGTAATTAAAACCAAACCCAAGGTTGAAAACCTGTACCAGATGTAAGCGGATTCAGCACCGCAGGGTTTAGCCAGTTTGATCTTGCCAAATCATTAAACGCTGCGCTAAAACCTGGTTTTTCCTAAAAGAGGGTTACTATGTTTAACATCCATCTCAATGAAATCCCTGACGAAGGCAAAGCTTTTGTTGTTAACCGCCACACTGGCGAGCTCAATTCAGTGCTATTTGATTTGATCAAAGACGCTCAATACAGTTGCGAGTTCTTTATCCGTCCTCTGAATACTAAAAACTATGAATTAACGGGATTTATCAAGACTCAGAGCCCAGAGGCTTGCTCAAAATGTGGTGATAATTTTACTTTTGATATTGATGTCACATTCAAGGAATTATTGATCCCCGGGGCTCACTTGCCTCGTAATGGCCAATTTGCAAAACCCAATCATTTTACGGACCTGCATGACGAAACTCATTCGACCTTTGAATACTTTGGCAATGATCTGCAAATGGGTGAATACCTGCATGAAGCTGTTGGATTGGCCATCCCATTTAACCCAACCCCTGCATGCGACAACCAGGGCAATTGCACACTTTGCCATAAAAACATTCAGAATGTGCACTTGGAATACAAAGACGATGGCTTTGATGAGGACAAGGTTTCTCCATTTGAAGTTTTAAAAAACATGAAGAACTCTTGATTTTTACTGAAAAATCCAGGAATCTGTCCCCCTTTAAAAAACGAGGTAATGTATGCCAACTCCAAAGAAAAAAACTTCCCGCTCTCGCCGAAATATGCGACGCAGTCATGATGGTCTTTCAATGCCAGCTATGGCCATTGATAAGAAAACCAAAGAATTGGTTAGACCTCACAGAGCTCATAAAAGTGCTAATGGCGCTTATTATTACAAAGGTGTTCAGATCAGCGCTGAGCAATAATCAGTGCTAACGCCACCGGCTAGCAATATGATCTACTCAAAATAAAAGGAATTTTAAAATGAGTTTTCAATATCAATACCGCACGCGCATTGCAGGCACAGGCTCTTACCTGCCTGAAAAGCTTTTAACCAATAAAGACCTGGAAAAAATCATCGACACCACTGATGAATGGATCCGCGAAAGAACTGGGATTGAAACCAGACATATTGCAGCACCAGATCAAGCGACCTCAGATCTGACGGTCATCGCTGCAAAAGAGGCCATCAAAGACGCAGGTCTAGAACCTAAAGACATAGATTGCATCATCTGTGCAACTATCACTCCTGATTACATAATGCCCAGCACAGCCTGTTTGATTCAAACAAAACTGGGATTGTCAGGCATCCCCGCTTTTGATTTAGCAGCAGCCTGCTCGGGCTTTCTGTATTCAATGCAACTGGCTGATCAGTTAATCAAAAATGGTATTTACAAAAACATTTTGTGTTGTGGGGCTGAAGTTTTACACAGATATTTAAATTATAAAGACCGTGAATCTTGTATTTTGTTTGGTGATGGAGCCGGGGCCTTTGTTTTACAAAGAACAGCCGCTGATAATCCCAACGTGATCAAGAGCACTCACCTGCATGCTGAAGGTTCGCTTTACGATTTATTAATGATGCCTGCTGGTGGTTCAAAAACCCCAATCACAAAAGCTTTGGCCGAAGAACCCGAAGCCAGTCTAAGGATGAAGGGCCGCGAAATTTTTAAAAATGCTGTGCGAGCCATGAGCCAGTCTTGCCATGAAGCTTTAGAATATAATCAGATTAAAATGGATGAAATCGATTGGATGGTCCCTCATCAAGCCAATTGGAGGATTATGGAAGCCGTGGCTGATCATTTTAAATT
>JBIKLL010000125.1:0-2508 GCA_044359815.1 Pseudobdellovibrionaceae bacterium | reverse complement strand
ATGTGCTCCCCCCGTAATGATGGTTGCCGAACTACCACCCAGCAATTCTGCTGAAGCTGTTTGGCTGTTCAATGTCAGGATCAATGCTGCTGCTGTAAAAATACCTTTTATCATAAATACACCTTTCGTTGTGTGTTTGTTTTTAACTCGTTTATTGAGTTTGTTTGTTTTTTCTTTAAATGAACTTTACTTACTTTTTAAATAATCCAAATTTGATGGATTGCTTGGCTCAATTTTACTGATCGCTGAAATCTGGATAGGCGTCTCCTAGAGCTCTCCATCCATCAACTTCTTGTTTTAAAGGTTCTTTGGTACTTTTTGGAACCAAGGGTTGCCTGTCTATACATGTTTGGCAAAAACTTTGTTCATACTGATTCTCCTTCAAGAAAAGTAGTTAATGTTTTCTTGAATCCGAATATGAATGATCCAAAATAAATTCTCACGATTTTTTGGTTTTAAGTGTTCGCAAAAGCGAACACCTTATAACATTGCACGCTTCAGCCTTAAACGTCGGTTTAATGCCAATTGGTATTATAGAGTGACGAAATTCAGTCAACTGACTGACTTCAACCGATCACCGCTTTTTCGGCGTGCAGCTTGGTAATTTTCTGGATCTGTTTTTGGCTTCTGGGGGAACAATCTTCATTTGCGAAAAATCATTGAACTCTTTTTTTTGCAGATCAATGGTGCCCATATAAACTCCGGCGCCATTAAAAACTTCAACATGATTAAAATGCAAATTATCCAGATACACATGGTATCCCTTATTCAGATTGCCAATGGGCTCTGCCAATGTAAAAATCTTGCCATATTTCTGAGCCAAACAAACAGTCGATGAGGTCTTTGCAATGGCCTTACCAAATTCGAAATTTTTATAAAAATCCTCGACGTTTTCTGCAAAAGGCTTTCCATGGGCATCAGTTTTAGTTTTAGGAGCTTGAGCATCCGGCGTAGGAGCTTTACTGCGCACAGTGTCTGCTTGGATCTTTTTATACTTTTCAGCAAGATTTCCCCAAGCAGCTTCTTTTACTTCAGGTGAAGCCTTTGCCGATTGCAGCTCGCCAATTTCCCTCCACAACTCATCCCTTTGCTGTGCATTTAGCTCACTAAATTCGCGGTGGACTTCAGTGTAAACTCGATCTGGCAAACCACAGCTTGCTTGGACAGTAACTGAAACAACTAAGCCAATAAAGCCCGTTAATAACAGTTTCAGTAGGGATTTTTGTTTTTCAGTCCGCACGAGAGGGCTCCTAAAATAATATTGTCTTTTGTGGCAGAAGGCACAGAATCAGGAACGCCATCAATAAAGCTTTCAAATTTCTTGTCGATGGGTTTTCCATTTTTGTAATAAGAAATAATCAGATCAGAGGCCCTATCCAAGGCCGATTGCGATAATTATTTTGTCGCCTTTAACAGATTTGAAACCAGCTTTAACCGATCCAGGTATCTGCGGATCTTCAGCATAAGCTTTGCTGCAGTCGCCCCACCCGTCAATGCTGCCACCACATATTCCACACCCAGTTCACCGATGAGCTCACATGCAATTCTGAGAGCTACTTTGGATGGAATGTTTTCCAATCCCCCGACGATCTTTCCGATTTCAGTTTCAAGATTTCCTAAAAACTTTTTTAGCTCATCAAATTTGCCAAGACCATTTTCCCAAGCTCTCACTGGATCTGAGATCACTTGGCCAGCACCATTTATTATGCCACCAATGTCTCCGATGGACCCCTGCCACAGCCCAACCGCGACATCCGACAGACAACAAAGCGAATCATCGATTATCCCTAATTTTCGATTATTCGCCATGGTTGTATATCTTCCGTCTTTCTTAACAAATAAATCTGAACCACTGACGCCAAAAGGGGACGGCTTGGTTTTGATTGATCCCAGATTCATCAGCGTATTATTAGGCTTAAGAGTTTCCTGGTGATCAGCGGCTGACCCGTTGTCTAGCTCATCTGCAAACCCAAAAAGGGAAACAAATAGCACCAGGATAAAAATTTGACTGAACATTCACGCCCCATGATTTGCATTGCGCTTCAGTCTCAAATTGTTTCATTTTAAATTTCGAAATTCAATTTTAGCGGTTTAAAAACTAGACCTGGCAAAACCTCTGCCAATCAGCGCAATTGATCAATTAAAATAAAAGCGCCCATTACAAAAACAAAATAGCCAAAACCTTTTTTTAGTGTCGTTTCTGAAACTTTTTTTGCAACCATGGTTCCAATCAATAGTCCCACAATCGCAATGCCTGTGATCGACAATATTAATCCCCAGTCAATGCTGGCCTGATGTTGTAAATCACCAATAAAACCGATCAAAGATTTTGCAGCGATTATAAACAGCGAAGTTCCCACGGCAATTTTCATGGGCAATCCCACTAAAACCACTAGTGCTGGAATGATTAAAAATCCTCCGCCAGCACCCACAAAACCAGTCACAGCGCCCACCAACAAACCCTCCGCCCCAATCAAAACCGTGCGCTGAACCACCGACAGTTTTAAT
>JBIKLL010000091.1:0-9291 GCA_044359815.1 Pseudobdellovibrionaceae bacterium | reverse complement strand
ATCAGTTTTATGATTAATCTAAATGACTCAACACCAGATATGCCCCGCGCGCTCGCTGCATGTGTCTAAAAACAGTAAAAACAAATTACCTTTGCATGCAAGCAACACGAGAGATGAGCTTGCGGCCGTTAGCAAGTATTCACAAGGTGTAAAAATATAGAAGTGTTTTTCTAAAATTTAAAAAAGCTAAGAGCAGTTTAGAAAAGATTTTTAGTCCATTAGCCTGGGGTGGACGACCTGGAAGCCCGCAAGACGATTGGCGCTTTTAAAATCAAGGATCCAAATAGTATCAAAATCTTTGTCTTCCCACTCGTCAGGTCCGTAGTCTAAACCGAATTGTTCAGCCAATGGCGGAATCCATGCATGCTGCCAGCAAATAACTATGACTTTGTTGTTCAAAGATTTTTTGTTCGAAACGAATTCTTCCAGATCATCGACCTCATCCTTTAAAAAATCAGCATTCACAGGCACGTCTAAAAATCTGGATAAAGGCGATACTGTTTCGATTGATCGCCAAGATGAACCCTCGTCTTTGATGCCAGCTGCAAAAATAGCGCTGGGAAGGCCTTTCAAAGTCATTGCAGGGTCAGTGGTCAAATAGTTAACTAATTTTTTGGCTCTTTTGCGACCTTTTTCACTTAAATGATCACCGTGTGAGGGCTTTTCGGCATGTCTAAAAACAATGATTCGCGAGGGGTAGGCCAGGCAAATGTCTGTGCAAATCAAAACGACTAATAGCGCGAAATTTCTGATCATTTTCCCTCCATAAACAGAAGGTATGTTTGTAACGGGTTTTCGAATATTTTTAAAGGGTCTGTGTAAAATGACGGGTGTAATTAAAATTATTTCTTATAACAACTGACCAAATGCCCATTAGTTTCAGTGATTGGGGGGTAGGATTTTTTGCATTCGGCGTCAGCCCACTGGCACCGTGGGTGAAAATGACAACCCGATGGGGGATTAAGTGGGGATGGTAAATCGCCAATGGCCAGTCGTTCCTGTGATCTTTTGATGGTGGGATCGGGGATGGGGATGGCAGATAGTAAAGTTTTTGTGTAGGGATGTTTGGGTGATTCAAATATTGATTTAGAGTCCGCCAATTCAACAATTTTACCCAGATACATGACAGCGATTCGATCTGAAATGTATTCAACAACTTTCAGATCATGGGCAATAAAAACATAGGTCAATCCCAATTTTTTCTGTAAATCCATCAGCAGATTTATAATCTGAGCCTGTATTGAAACATCTAATGCCGATACGGGCTCATCGCAAATTATCAATTCAGGCTCTACTGCCAGCGCTCTAGCGATGCCGATTCGCTGTCTTTGACCGCCCGAAAATTCGTGGGGAAATCTGTTAATGGATTCTTGCGAAAGTCCCACTAAATCCAATAATTCTTGGACCCGCTTGAGTCTTTGGTCCGAGTTTGCAAAAAGCCCATGCACAATCAATGGTTCTTCCAGGATTGATCCCACAGTCATTCGAGGATTCAAGCTGCCAAAAGGATCCTGAAATATAATTTGGATTTTTCTGCGCAAAGCTCTGAGCTCTGATCCACTGATAGTCGTAATGTCTTGGCCTGCAAAATTAATGGTGCCATTCGTGGGATTAATTAATCTCATTATACAGCGGCCCAGAGTGGATTTGCCACAACCAGATTCGCCGACTAAACCAAGGGTTTCGCCTTTAAAAACTTTAAAACTGACATTTTGAACGGCTTTAACCCGAGCACCATTTGAAAAAAACAAACCCTTACTGACATCAAATTCTTTGGATAGATTTGTCACTTCTAGCAATGGGTTCATTTAGGAGCTTCCTTTGATCGGATAAAAGCAGGCCACATTATCCACAAGTTCCGGTTCTGTCAGTTTGCATTTATCCTGAACATACTGACATCGGGTTTGAAAGCGGCAACCCTTTGGTAGTTTGTACAGACTGGGGACATTGCCAGGAATGGTTTTCAGTTTTTCAGATTTCTGGCTTTTAAAATAATGAGGAACTGAATCCAGCAACCCCCTGGTGTAAGGGTGTTTAGGATTTTTGAATATTTGCAGGACATCGCCGAACTCTACGATTTTTCCCGCATACATAATGGCAACCTGATCACAAGTTTGAGCGACTATACCTAAATCATGGGTGATCAACAAAATTCCCATGTTAAATTCTTTCTGCAGGTCTTTCATCAATATCAATATCTGTGCTTGAATCGTAACGTCTAAAGCCGTGGTCGGTTCATCAGCAATCAATAGTTTTGGATTACAGCTTAGTGCCATCGCGATCATAACCCGTTGGCGCATGCCCCCTGACAACAGATGGGGAAAATCATCATACCTGCTTTCAGCCGAGGGGATTCCGACTTTCTTGAGCATATCAATGGCTCTTTGTTTAGCTTGAGCTGGTGTCAGTTGTGGCTGATGCAATCTGATGACTTCATAAATTTGATCGCCAATTGGGTAAACGGGATTGAGTGAGCTCATGGGCTCTTGAAAAATCATGGCGATGTCGTTACCACGTAAATTTCTGAGATCAGAATCATTCAGGTCTAAAACATTTTTCCCGTTGAACAAAATTTTACCGCTGGCGATTTTCCCTGGTTCTGAAACCAGTCGCAATATTGACAACGAGGTCACTGATTTACCACATCCAGATTCACCGACCAGACCCAGTGTTTTTCCCTTGGAAATCTGAAAAGAAACTCCATCTACAGGATAAATCACACCGTCTTCGGTACTGAATTTAGTTTTTAGATTTTGGACTTCCAGTAAAGATTCCATTAACTTAAAACTAATGATTGTTTGAGCCTCTGTCCATGATTAATACCTTGGCAATGCGATACAGTTTGGCTTAAATTTTGGTCATGAACTTGCGCGATCCTAAAAACCCAGTTTACGTCAGCAAAGAATACCAATCGTTCACGAAAAACGACATCCCTGAAATTGACAAGGTCGTTTTTGAATACGCGAAACTGAAAACCTTTGAGCTCAAAAAAGACTTTATGTCGATTTCTGAATTTGAAGGTCAGATGATAAGCTTTTTTGCTTCGTTAGTGCGCCCCAGATTGATTGTGGAAATTGGAACATTAACAGGCTATTCGGCGCTCTGGTTAGCCCGGGCCCTAGTACCTGGTGGAAAGCTTACGACATTCGAAAAGGATCCAGCTCACGCCGATTGTGCAAAATCGGTAATTGGTAAAGCCATGAGTTTGATCGAAAATTCAGATTCTGGATTTTACACCAGAGCCATTGATTTAAAGGTCGGTGACGCGATTACGGGCTTAACACAATACGAGGATCAGCCCCAGGTTGTTTTTATTGACGCCAATAAAGGCGCCTATGCTCAGTACACGGAATGGGCCAAGAAATATTTAGCACCTAATGGATTAATTATTTTGGACAATGCTTTTTTAAGGGGTGAAGTTTTAACTGGACAGGAAAATCATTTTTCAAAAACCCAGATTGAAAGCGTCACTCAAAGTTTGGATTCCCTCAGATCCGATCCCAACTACAACTGTTGGTTGGTCCCAACTCACGAAGGCCTTTTGATCGCCCAAAAAAACCCCATCTAAACAGAGCCAAATTTTGTTAGACAGATAGCAGTGCCAGCAGTGTCTCATTTTGAGATTTCGGGTCACAAAAGCAATATAATCAGCCCCTTAACTGGCCCAGCCTTTGAATAGGTATAAGGCAAAGGGGAGTCAGTGAGCTTATTAAAAACCTTAATCATTTTAGTTTTTGTTTTATGTGGTACCAACGCATTGGCGGACAGATCCCCCTGCGCGATTGATCGGGCTATTTTGACGTTGTCTCACCCATCTAAGGTTTTTTACGGGCAGGAATACAAAAATTTATCCCCTGAAATGATTGATAGCTTTAAAACCTACCAAGCATCCAAAGAAACAATAAATCCCGCTGATTATATCCCATTAAATTTAAAACCCAATGATGATTCCGCGCAAATTATAGTGCAAATCGCAGACAAAAGCTTGTCGACTTGGTGGAACAGTGGTGCCGTTCAGGCAACCCGGTTTGCAAAAGGCGTAAAAAACGCCGAAAAAAATCTGAATCAAGAAGTCGTCATTGAACAAGAAAACATCCAGCATAAATTTTTGTTTTATTTTGAAGCTTTTCAAACCAGAGCTAATATTATTTATTCAGGATATGCCAACGCAGCCATTCGCTACCAAGCCAAGGATTCAGTATTGATGGTTGAATCATCCAAAAAAATCTTTGGCGACAAAGAAGTCGTCATCAGTCAAAACCTAAAACCCGAAGACCGAGTTTCAGAGCTGGGCGTTCGCTGGGATTTCTAGTCAGTAGCTATTCATCCAGGATGTAGATTGCTGGGTCTCTGGCGATACCGTTGACACGGACTTCGTAATGTAAATGGGCACCTGTAGAGCGTCCAGTGTTTCCAACCGCTGCAATAACATCCCATCGTGAAACCTTTTGTCCTACCTGAACATACAACTGTGAATTATGACCAAAACGGGTCATCACTCCGTATCCGTGATCGATCGAAACTAATTTCCCATAGCCCTGATCATAACCGGCATAGGTAACGATTCCATCTGCAGGAGCATAAACTGGCGAACCTGGTGCAGCAGCAATATCCAATCCATTATGAAATGCTGTTTTACCAGTAAAGGGCGACAGTCTGTATCCAAATTTTGATGTGAACCAACCTTTTGCGGGCTTGATATTTGGAGTCGAATTTAACAAACTTTGTCTTTCCGAAAGGCTTTCCCATAAATCTAAAACGCTTTGTTCGCGCAACTGTGAATCCTTAATTGATCGATCAATTCTAACAGCCAAAGATTTGTAATCCCTGCCTGTATCAATAGCCAACTCACCCTTTTGTTCATTTGCTTGAACTGGAGCATCCACAAACTCAGCATCCTGTTTTGCTAATTCTTCGGTTGAAACTCGTTTGTCAGCTGGAACATCGTATTCTTCAACATTCTGATTGGGTGCAGGGTTGGCTCCCATGGTCAGTTTCAGTGATCGGTCTTCGCCCTCGATATTGGTGATTAGTTTCAGTTTTGTGGTAAAAGTTTTTACCCGCTCCAGCGTGCTTTCAAGCGAGGTCAATTTCACCTCGATTTGCTGAAACTGTTTTTGCAATATTGAATTTTCTGATCTTAATCTTTTATTTTCAGCTGTTTGAACCAGCAAGCCCGTGTAATCAATTAAAATTGCCGCCAAAGATGTCGCTACCAAAATACCGACAATAATTGCCGAGCGCACATGATTTCTGGCAACTACAAATTTTTTGGTGTCGGCAGAATTGTTAGCGATTATATAAAAGGTGTAGTTTTCTTTATCCATGGTTCAGATGAACTTTATCCCAATGACTGTGACGTTGTCATCCCCACCAAATCGCAATGCTGCATCTATTAACATTGAAGGCGTCTGTGTGAAATCCACATTTTTGATGATTTTTTTAATCTCATCGTAAGGGACAATGGATGACAGTCCGTCAGAGCACAAAAAATAGGTTTCACCAGACTGAGCTTCGCGTTGGATAACATCTACGCTTACAACAGATTCGTACCCCACACTGCGGGTGATGACGTTTTTGCCAGCCATGTTTTTGATTTGTTCTTCAGTCAAAATGCCAGCGCGAACTTGTTCATTGAGCAGCGAATGATCTTCTGTCAGTTGCCACAGATTTTTGCCAGCATACAAATAGGCTCTGGAGTCTCCGACATTGCCAATATAAATATTATTACCCAACTTCCACAGAGTGACCACTGTGGTGCCCATTCCCAGTAATTCGGGACTTTCCCGCTGAGCTTTTTCGTGGATTCTTTCAGTCGCTGCAGCATAGGCCTTGATCAAAACTGATCTGGGATCAGCGCTAGACCTAAGGTTAGTTGAAATATACTCGCGGATAATTTCTATGGCCATTTTTGAGGCGACTTCCCCGCCAGAATGACCGCCCATTCCGTCAGCTACGATATACAATCCCAGTTCATCATCACACAGACAAGAGTCCTGGTTTGAATCTCGTTTTAATCCTTTATCAGTTTTCCAAAACGCAGTTGTTATCACAAAAAACATTGTAGAAAGAGTTCTGTTTTGAATCAACTAGACTCTCGAAAAATTCCCCACAATTCCGAAAAGTTAATTAAGGTAAAAATGAAACTTTCAAGGTTCGCTAAGGCTCTAATAGCTTCAGTACTCATCCACGCGCTCTGGGCGTTTTCTAGTATTATTTTGCCAAGCTTAATTCCTGACTTAAAAACACAGCGCATTGAAATTGAATTGGTTGAACCCGAACCACAAATCAAGCCAGAAAAACTGATCGAGCCAGAGACACCTAAACAAATCGTTGATCAAGAAGAAAAGCCTGTTAACGATGAAATCGACGAAAATGCCAAGTATTTAAGCCAAAACAATCAAAAGGTAATCAAAGAAACTGTTGCCAAAAACCGTGGCGAGTTTAAAAACCGAAAATCAAACACCAGAAAAGGCGAAACCAAAAGTTCAAAATCCATGAGCATCAAAGACATGTCACCTCAGATGGATATTTCAAAACTAATCGAAGAAAAGCTGCAATTTGAAAAAGACTACGATGACGGGTTGTTGACAGAAAAAACCGACACTAAACAAAAACCTGCCGAACAACCGCAAAGTGGTGGCGAAGTCAGTCAAACTGAAGACTACCTGAAGGACCAAGAAGAAAGCGTCGAGACCTTGTTATCAACCAAGGAATTTGTTTACTACACATTTTATAATCGAATCCGTGCTCAGTTAAATCAGTATTGGCAATCTAAAGTTCGCGAGAAATTCTTAAAGCTACTACATACAGGCAGAAACATTGCTTCAGGCGATGATAAAATCACTAAACTTTTGATCACCTTGGATCGCAAAGGAAACCTGGTCAGAGTGCAAGTGCTAAGTGATTCAGGTGTCAAGGATCTAGATGATGCAGCAATTGAAGCTTTTCGCGCAGCCGCTCCGTTTCCAAATCCACCAGAAGGAATTGTTGAGTCAGATGGCACTATTAAAATCAGGTGGGACATGATAATCGAGACTTAAAATTACAGGAGCCACAACTTGAAACCACAACGACAAATTCTGGATAACATAGCCCTGAGAGTTCATTATCTGTTCACTCAAATGATCAGCAAGGCCAATCATCGCAGCGACAAGGAAAAAGGCGATCCCAAAATTGGCGGTCATCCTGCAGCTTGCGCCAGTTCGTTGCATATCATGGGGGCTTTGCATTTATTGGTAAAAACCGGATTTGATTTTATCGCCAATAAACCGCACGCATCGCCTACAGATCATTCATATAATTATTTATTGGATTTGTTTTTAAAAAAGGATTTTTCTAAATTATCAATCGAAGAATGCAATCAAGCGATGATGGGACTTAGGAAATTTCCTAGTGAAGGCGAATACGTATTTCAATCCTATCATTCAGCCTACGACCCTGATCATCATAATTTTTTACCCTCTGGAACTGTTGGGATCCCGCCAGTGAATGCAGGGTATTTAGCATTGGCCTACAGATTTGCTGAAGAGCATGGGTACAAAGTTCCGAAGGCTCATTTTTGGGCGGTTTGTGGTGATAGCGAATTCAGGGAAGGCAGTTTGCATGAAGCCATTCCCGATTTTGCAGAGCGTGAATTGGGTAATCTGACCTGGATTGTTGATTACAACAGACAAAGTCTGGATGGTCACAGAATCACTAACAAAAAAATCATGGACGGAACAGACGCGATCCGCATGGAACGCACTCTAAAGGCCAATGGTTGGGATGTGATTCAGGTTCAGCACGGACACAAAAGGTTGGATTTATTTAAACGACCCAATGGTGAATTATTTAAAAAGTTTGTTGAAAACGATCTTGAGGATTACGAATTTCAAGCCTTATTGTTGGTCAAAGACATGAAAGCTTTAAAAGCTGGTCTTTCCAAGGAACATCCTAATCTGAAGAAGTTTTTAGACAGCGTTTCTGATGAAGAGCTTTATGAAGCTCTTAGGGATTTGGGTGGTCATGATATGATGGCTTTGGCAGAGGCCATGGAAAAATCAAAAGAAAATCCCAGAAAGCCAACCTTCATTATTGCCCACACCCTAAAAGGATGGGGACTTAAAAATGCAGCGGCAGCTGGAAATCATTCATCATTGCCGACCGAGGAGGAAGTCGAAGAGCTCAGACAAAAACAAAATATCAGTACAGATAAATTATTTGAGCGTTTTACTGACAGCTCTGCCGAAGGCCAGTTTTTAAAACAACGGGGCCAGCAACTGTACAAAGATATTTTGACTCAGAATCAGCTTAAAGAATCCAATCAAAAAGAATTTACTACCAAGTTTGTGCAGTTTGGTGATTTGCCAGCAGGGTTAGACATCAGCACAAAAATGGCCAGTTATCCCCACACACAATGGATGCTTGGACAATTGACAGCTAAATTAACCAGAGTTGCAAATTCAGGTAACGATAAAGCCGGGACCAATCAAAAAGCTCTGACTGATTCTGAAAAACCTTGGAAGCTTCCAGGGGAATTATTAGTGACGATGGCTCCTGATGTGGGGACATCAACAAATCTGAATCCCGCAATGGATGGTAAAATTTTTGGAGCCCCCGTTGTTACAGATCACGAACAAGACTTGGGCGTTAAGGACACTAAATTGCCTGATCTGGTCCCTGGGGAAGATGTTTCTGACAGATTTCTCAGATTTGAAATCGTTGAGGGCAATGTGGTTTCTTGCGTAGGATCTTTTGGTAAAATCCGAGAAATTCTAGGTATTCCATTGGTGCCTATGATGACAGTTTATGATTTTTTTATTAAACGAGCATTGGATCAGTATTTTTATAATCTGTACTGGAAGAGCTCATTTATCCTGGTGGGAACTCCCGCGGGCGTTACGCTTTCGCCAGAGGGTGCTCAGCATGGTTGGAAATCTGATTTTCAAATACCCAACCAGATAACTTGGGAACCATTCTTTTGTGTGGAGCTGGATTGGATTTTAACTGAAAGTATCCGCAGACATATTGGCAATGATAACGAAGGCAGAACAGGTGTTTTGATTCGTTGTGTGACCAGAGGGGTTGAACAAAAAGACATGATGTCATTTTTAAAGCGTCAAGCGCGGTTCAAGCAGAGTCAAGAATCTGCTTTGTGCCGAGCGGAATTTCCTATCGACGGATCAACCAGTGAAGATCAGGTTCCATCAATTGATGAAGCCGAAATCATGCAAAAAATCCGTCAAGATGTTTTAAAAGGTGCATACTATTTAGTGGATTATCGGGGTTATGCGGGTTTTGAGCCCGGTG
>JBIKLL010000006.1:0-75033 GCA_044359815.1 Pseudobdellovibrionaceae bacterium | reverse complement strand
CCCAGCAGTGATTTGTCGTTAGCAGTCAGATTAGCCGGCAATCAAAATTATCATGGCTCCATGATTTGGACTTGGTTGGTGGCTCTGCAAGCGCAGGCGGCCCATCGAACCAAAAATTTTGCAGATCGCGATGAAAGATTACAGTTTTTAACGACTCAGTCCCAAAATACAGGTGTCATTACTGAAATCATAGATTCAGAAACTTTACTTCCATTCAGGTCATTGCTATATCGCTCGGAGCAACCATTCAGTTGGGGTGCTGCAATGACTGTGTGGGTGTTGGGTGCCATCGAAAATAAAAATATTAATTTCTTATGACGGGACAGATTTCTGTGGGTGGCAAAAACAAAAGCCCCACAAAATGGCTTCACCTAAACCCAGCGTCCAACAAACTTTGGAAGAGGGTTTTTCAAAACTGTTAAATCAAAAAATTGTTTTGTTTGGATCAGGCCGAACCGATGCAGGTGTTCATGCCTTGGGGCAGGTTGCGCATTTTGAATACGAAGGCAAGCTTCCTAAGAATCTGATTTGGGCGATCAAATCTTTTTTGCCCCCCAGTATTTCAGTGCGCAATGCGTGGTTAGCACCCGACGAATTTCACGCAACATTGTCGGCCGAACAAAAAACCTACAGATACTGGATTTGGAATCGCAACTTTCCAACCGCTCTGCTGAACAGATATTCGACCTGGATCAAACAACCATTGGATTTACAGTTAATGAATCAGTATTGCCAAAAACTGGTCGGTGAAAAGGACTTTAAAAGCTTTCAATCGACAGGTACCGAGGTCGCTCATACGGTCAGAATTATCCATTCAGCCAACTGGGTTCGGCTTAAAAGTGGGATTTTGCAGTTTGAAATCACCGGCAGTGGCTTTTTAAAGCAAATGGTTCGAAATATTGTGGGAACTCAGGTGGATTGTGTGCGCCGATCCCAAAGTGCTGATATTATTGACGAAATATTAAATGCTTGTGATCGAACCAAGGCGGGCTCTGCGGCCCAGCCTCAGGGGCTTTTTTTGTGCCGAGTGAAATATCCCCTAATCCTTGACAATAAGTGCCGCCAAATCTAGAAATTCTACTTTCAACCAATTGGGAGTCCTAATGAGTACAAATACTTGGATGGCTAAAACTGAAGAAGCCGAACGTAACTGGTGGATAATTGATGCTACAAATTTGAACGTGGGTAGAACTGCTACTCAGATTTCAAATTTATTAAGAGGCAAACATAAACCGACTTTTACTCCGCACACTGATAATGGTGATTTTGTGGTAGTGATCAACACCGATAAATTGCAAATGACAGGTTCTAAATGGACCGAGAAAAAATATTATCGTCACAGCCGATTTTTTGGATCATTGAAGGAAAAATCTGCTGAACAAACGCGTAATGAAGATTCAACAAAGATTATGAAAGAGGCTGTTAAGGGAATGCTTCCCGACAACAGACTGTCTTATTCTTTGATTAACAAATTGAAATTGTACACAGGTGCAGAACATCCTCATGATGCGCAAAAACCTACACCTTATAAATTGGAGAAATAATTAATGGCTGAAGCAAAGATTTTTTACGCAACAGGAAGAAGAAAAACTAGCGCAGCTAGAGTGTTTTTAAAAACAGGTAAAGGCGAATTAATAATCAACGGAAAAAAAGCTGATGATTATCTAAAAAAGCCTCAGTCAAAAATGATCATTCAACAACCATTTGAAGCTCTTAATCAGATGGATAAATACGATATCGAATGCACAGTTACTGGTGGCGGCGAAAGCGGTCAAACAGGTGCTATCAGATTGGGTATCGCCAGAGCTCTAACAGCAGTTTCTGCTGAATTCAGACCCGCCCTTAAAAAAGCCGGTTATTTGACCAGAGATCCAAGAATGGTCGAAAGAAAAAAATACGGTTTGCATGGTGCACGTCGAAGAGGCCAATACTCAAAACGTTAAAAAATTTGGAGAAGTGGATGGGCGCTTTGTTTCGAACCATTTTGGTTCTGGTTTTGTTGCCGACAGTTTTGTTTGCAGCAGAATTAAAGTCGCCCTATTTGACTCCGATAGAGCCCATTCCCAGAGAAGAGCCTCAGGTTATCCGAGATCTGAAAGCTGCCGGGATATTGGTCACTATAACGGCCCCGCCTGAAAACGGTGATCAGGATTTTAATCGTAAACTTAAAATATTTTATCAAGTTTTGAATTCCAAAAGGCTGCAATTGCTTGAGCGCAAAAATCTGTTTAGCCAATTGGACATTACCTATTTTAATCATTTTGATTCTTTCAATCAGATTTTATCAATGAGTGTGAATGCGGACTCTGCAATTTTAGATCAGTACCTAAGGCTTTTTGACAGACGTATAAGATTTGAGAAAGAAACCGGAGTGATCTTGGATTTGGGCATTGAAACCTTTGCCAATAATCAGGGGCTGGATGATTTAGCGAAAGCTTTGGATCAGATATTTTTACTGAAAACAAAAATTATAGCCAAAAAAAACATTCTGAATCGGCTATTTGTGGATGATTTTTATAGCTATAAAGTCAGCGATAAATTTTTGTTTGTTGAAAGAGACCAGTTAAAGCAACAACTAGAAAATTTTTTGGATCGGTCTTTTTTAGTCAGCGATTTTGTTCAGTTTGCTAATCAGATTGGTATGAAAGTTAGTGGGGATCTGGATTTTGCAATCAGGCCGGCTGATTTCACTGAGGTCATCAATAATTTGCTGCAAGTTAAACCAGAGCTAGAGTTTTTGGTTAAGACCAACGCGCTGTCAGAGATTGAATTAAATTTTCGAGAAGGCTTGCCTGTTTACCGGCCCAAGGAAAAGCTGGTGGAGCTTGGCAACAGTGAACCTGCAATCCTGTCTTTGGTGAAATCAATCAAAGCCCTTTCACTGCAGTATTCGTTTTCTGTCAGCTGGAATAAATCAATTGATTCCAGTTATTTTGCCACTCTGGATTTAAACTACATTAAAGCCATCGACCGTGTCAGAAAATTTAGTCCATTAATTGCGCAGAAATTAGAAAAATTTAAATCAATAAAATTCAGCGACAAAACATCTGTGGAAAATGAGATATTGAAAATCAGTATCAATGAAAGCGACGAAGAATTTGAAAAAATCATTAGTAAAATCAATTAGACAAAATTTTTTGTTAGCGACATTTGCAGTTCCAGTCAGTAATCCTGATGGATGGTATTCTTTAAAATTTGATAAAATTAAAGCCAACCAGGTTGTGCATTCTGCTGAAGGATTGACGGTTAACGTAGATTCATCAGCGAGCCCACTGATATATAAATTACCACAAATGATCACGGTCAGCAAAATCAAAACAACCGGGGTCATCACTGGAAATCTGAATCTGAAAACAGATGATATTCAGGGCGAAAAAAAGACCGATGATTTTCAGTTTCGGTTGGGGTTGGTATTAAAAGGCGAAAAGCGTTTAAGATCTCTGCAAAGATTAATAAGTCCTAAATGGATTACCACATTGTTTGACCTGGCTCCAAAGGATCAAGGCATTGATAAAATCGAATTTTATAATATTGCATCGAAATCTAATGGGCCAAAATGGAAAGACCGTCAGCATCCGCTGTCAGATTTGTTGACCGAAAATGTGATCGCAAGCCAAGGCGAAGGGGTTTTTGATCTGAGTTTTGATTTGCCCGCTGAACGGCAGGTTGTTGCGGTATGGCTGAGTATCGATGGGGATCAGACGCTTTCAAAATATTCAGTGATGATCAGAACCATTGATTTTAATCCTGAAACTGCCAACACAAAATAAATTGGTTTGATCAAAAGACTTTTAAATTTTTTTAAAATTTATGGTTTCGAATTTACTTAAAATGGTTACGGCATCCTGCCTCATCCGCTCGGGACCAGCCCCCGCCATCCTTGGCTCCGCGGAGAACCATTTTAGGTAAATTCGACACCATAAATTTTAAAAAAAATTTAGAAGTCCTTTGATTTAATGTTAGTTTTGCTTTGAAGACCGAAGATTTACTGGACTAAAATCCATGATTTGTTCGATTTTATTATTTCTGGACCCATCAGACTTATTGTTAAGATAAGTGCTTCCGATAACTTAAGGGTATGAGCAAGCTAGCAAAAATACTTTCAGTACTATTGGTGACGGTGACTTTTGTGGCGTTTCAAAACTGCGCAAAGGTTTCTGACAACAATTTAGTTACAACAGATATTGTCGTCAGCCAAAAATTTCAGGCTGCTGAAACACAGTTTATGAAAGTCTTTGATTCGGATAATTCCAGATTTTTGGAAATCAACATGATTGATGGGGAAATCCTGACCGTAGAACAGTTCGGCGAAAATCAAGCAGACGATATTTACTGTCTGCCACCCAAAGAGCTGACCGCAGTGAAAAACATTGTGATAAGTGCGCAATACTGCCAATCAGAGGGCGCTGATGCCAGCACACAAAGTGAAATGCAGAAACCAGAACTATGTGCCCAAGTGTATACCTTTCCCTACGCTATTTTAGTCAAGGAAGCTAACGAGATCAGATTGGGTGAAATGCACACCAGCTGTGACACCACAGTTGATTTGTGCGCTGATCGCGGAGCTGCTTTAAGAAAATTCACAGCTGAGTTGGTAACCAATTTAAAAAACTATCCCTGTGAGGCTGGTCAGTGAAAATTATTTTTGTAATTTTAATCTTTGGCGTAACCGCCAATGCAACAGTGGAAAAAATGCTTGAGTGCTCGAGAAGGTTTACCGTTGCTTTGAATGTACAAAATGAAGCTGAAGTTTTTGGATTTTTAAAATACGCAGGGACTTTGGAATCATCGGCGCAAGAATACAAATCAAGACTGAGACCTTATTTTAAAACCTCGGGCCAGGAATATATTTATTATGATGACAGGTATTACAAGCTGGTCAAAAAAAACAACGCCAACGACAATCAACCTGCAAATTGTGCCCTGTGTCCGCAGTATGATGTCATAAGCTGTTCAGTGATTAATTTAAATTGCTCATTTGATCTGACGGGGGGGATGCGACTGATTGTTCCTGCGAAAGCAATTTCGGCAGACGTGTTAAAAGAAGAACTGTCAGATTATTTTAAGGGGTCCATGGGAATATCCAGAATCAAAAGAATCAGCGATAAAGTGAATTCTCAAAACGATAAGATTCTGCAGCGTGAGTTTGCAAAACTGTTGGATTTTTGTGAATCAGCTTGGGGTGATTTTAATCCCGAGATTTCAAAACAATTTAATTTTACTAACCCCAGAGCCCCCGCAAGCCAATAGCTCTGAAAACCTTTTTTGGGTAACATTTTGCATTCTGAAATTCACCAGACACAGTTAAAAATAATTTTTTAGATGTATTTATATTTACTTAAAAAGGTTCTCCGCGGAGCCAGGATGGCGGGGGCGAAGCCCGAGCGGATGAAGCACGAGCTGTAACCTTTTTAAGTAAATATAAATACATCTAAAAAATTATTTTTAACTCTGTCTGCAATACCAAAAATTTTAGCTAAAAAAGGTTTTCAGAAAGTCTGGCAGGCCGGCCTTTTTGATGACTGCGCCTTGGGCAAAATCCGGTCGACCACCGCCCTTACCTCCCAGTGACTGAGAAATCTGTTTTAACAAATCACCAGCCTTGAGGCTGTCAATGATGTCCTTTGAAACTGAAACCACAATGGGATGTCCACTGTCGTTGCCTTTACCAACAATCACCACAATGCCTGATCCTAATTTGGATTTGCCCTGATCGGCCAAATTCATCAACACATCACGATCATCGACATCAACATCCATGCTTAACAGTCTGGTGTCTTTGCCCTTGATGCTGACCTTGATGGCTGCCTTAACCTGATCATCGATTGATACGCTCTGGGTTTTGGATTTTTTAATTTCTTTTTCCAGATTTTTGATTTCGTCTTTTTTTGATTGAATCCAGCCTGTTAAATTTTCGCTCACGCCAGCTTCAATCATTGCAGATTGTAATCCAGCAGATTTGTTCATCAATAAATCAATGGCCTGATCACCGGCGATGGCCTCGATACGTCTGACACCACTGCTGACCCCGGTTTCAGTCAGGATTTTAAAAACTCGGATCATAGCAGTGTTTGCAACGTGGGTTCCGCCACAAAGCTCGACTGAAAAATCCCCCATCGATAAAACGCGGACCTTGTCGCCGTATTTTTCGCCAAACAATGCCATTGCGCCTTTGGCAACTGCGTCTTTGGGATTCATGATGTCAGTAGTGACTGCAATGCCTTTTGAAATTTCGGCATTCACCATGGCTTCTATCTGTTGAAGTTCAGCATCACTGACGGGTTTGTTGTGTGTGAAATCAAATCTGATTCTGGAATGATCGACTGATTGTCCAGCCTGGGTCACGTGGGTGCCCAAAACTTTTCGTAGGGCTGAATGCAATAAATGAGCTGCAGAATGATTGGCAGCTGTGTTTCGACGTTCAGAATCAGTTACCTGACACTGAACTGTGTCGCCAATTTTAAATGTACCCTTGACCTGCACGTGGTGCAAAAACACTGAGCCAATCTGAGTGCAATCCAAGACCTTGGCAGTTGCAGATCCGGATTTAATAGTTCCTTGATCTCCTGATTGCCCGCCGCCTTCAGCATAAAATGGCGTCGCATCTAAAACAATGATACCTGAGTCTGTCAGCTGAGAAATTTCTTTTTCACCGTTTGAAAGTGCAAGGATTTTTGCTGAGGTCGACAGGGTTTCGTAACCTTTGAATACAGTCTTAGATTTTTCTAGCTTTTTAGTGAATTCGATCAAATGTGCTTGATTGGTTGAAAGCCCTGCCCCCTTCCAGCTGCTGCGAGCTTTTTCGCGCGCGGATTCCATCTTGGTTTCAAAATCTTTTTCGTCGACCTCAAAGCCTTTTTCAGCAGCCATCAGACGGGTTAAATCCGCAGGAAAGCCAAAGGTGTCATACAATTTGAAAACCACATCGCCTGGAACTTGTTTTTGTTTTTTAGATGTTAGTTTTTTTAATTCATCATCCAAAATCAAAATCCCTTGATCCAGAGTCTGAATAAATCGGTCTTCTTCATCCCGAATGGCGTTAATAACAAAATCAGATCTTTCCCCAAGTTCTGAATAAACGTCCTTCATACTGTGGATTAAAACTTTGCTGAGTTCTGGTAAAAACGAAACTTCGTTTGAAAGCTTTCTGCCAAATCTGATGGCCCGACGTAAAATCCTGCGTAAAACATAACCCCGGCCCTCGTTTGATGGCAGGACACCGCCTGCGATTAAAAAACTGGCGGCCCGAGTGTGATCAGCCAATACCCGAAGAGCTGCGACTTCCTCAGCCACATTTTTAGCAAGCTGAGTTTTGACACCGGTTTTATTGATTTGATGGATCGATTCGATCAAATTTGATTTACCACTAAGACTGGCGGCCTTTTCGATCATAGGCATAAACAAATCTGTATCGTAGTTGTTAAGCTTTCCCTGTAAGGCAGCGGTGACGCGCTCTAGACCCGAACCTGTATCGACTGAAGGTTTTGGCAACGGATCCATTACGCCCGGAGATTTTTCAAAGTACTGCATAAAAACCAGATTCCAAATTTCTACGTATCTGTCTTCGCCCTTTGAAATTCCCTTGAAAGGATCTTTTTCAAAACCTGCGTGTTCCCCATGATCATAAAAAATTTCGGAACAGGGGCCGCAGGGACCAGTGTCGCCCATTTTCCAAAAATTATCGGCATCAAATCTGAATATCCTATCCCTGGGCACGGATTCCTGTTTGTGCCAAATATCAGCGGCCTCGTCATCAGACAGGTGGACCGTGACGTACAGTTTGTCCTTAGGGATTCCAATTTCCTTGGTCAGCAGTTCCCAGGCAAAATGAATGGCGTCTTTTTTAAAATAATCACCGAACGAAAAATTTCCCAGCATTTCAAAAAATGTATGATGACGGGCGGTGAATCCCACGTTTTCCAGATCATTGTGTTTACCGCCAGCGCGCACACATTTTTGCACAGTGACCGCGCGTTTGTAATTGCGATCTTCAAGACCTAAAAATACATTTTTAAATTGGTTCATGCCCGCATTTGCAAACAGCAATGTCGCATCGTTTTCGGGGATCAGCGATGAGCTACCGACTTCGGTGTGTCCCTGCTTTTTAAAATAATTAACAAATGCTGATCGAGTTTTTTTAGATGTCCATGTCATTGGCAGCCTTTATGGTTTTTCCTATGGTTTCAAAATCAAATCCACGAGAAGCCAAAAATCTTTTGGCCTTATCGCGAGCTTTTTGCAGTTCAAATTTTTTAATCTTTAGCAGTTTTTTTGCTTTTTCCAGTTCAATGACTTCATCGCGCTTTACAGGGGGTAAGCCCTTTTCCCGCAGATAGTGATTAATAAAAATAATCCCCTTTTTTTTGCGGTGAAGGGCTCCTGCGACTTTCTCGGCAAAAGCTAAGAGCTCAGAATCAGTGCTGGCCAACCATTTTTTGTCTTTGGCGATTTCAATGGCTTCTTGGATTTCTTCGGCCGTGTAAAATTCAGATAATTTTTTGCGAAGCTCTTTTTCAGAGTGATCGCGTCTGGCCAAGTAGTCCATGATTTTTGTAGTTGCTGGCAGTTTATCCATTAATTTTTTGCTCTTTGTTTACTTCTGTAATAACACTTTTTAAATGATATTCCAAAAGACTCTTTTATCGGCAGCGACTTTCTTTGGTCTGGGGAAAGTTTCAAAAGCTCCGGGCACTGTCGCGACGGTAGCGACTATACCCATTGTGATTTTGATGGGCCAGTTTGAGTTTTACATTTATATGGTTTTAGCTTTGGTGATAGCGATTTTGGCGATTATTTCTGCCGAGATTTACGAACAGCAAAGCAAAGAGCACGATCAAAGCGAAATTGTGATTGATGAGGTCGTAGGATTTATTGTGACTATGACGTGGCTTCCCATTAATTGGAAGACAGTGCTGGCCGGATTTTTGATTTTTAGATTTTTGGATATCTTAAAGCCCTTTCCGATTTCGTATATGGATAAAAAGATCCAAGGCGGCATAGGCGTTGTGGCCGATGATTTGGCTGCTGGCATCATTGGAAATATTTTGCTGCAATTGATCTTGGTTAAGACGACTTTCTTTCTATGATCAATCCGGTTTTTGACAAAATAATTAAAAAATTGCGCGAAAAAGGACAGACCTTGGGATTTGCAGAAAGCTGCACGGGCGGATTGCTGTCACACAATATTACGATAATCCCTGGTGTTTCAGATGTTTATCATGGGGCTATCGTCAGCTACGCTAATTCCGCCAAGGTCGGACTGTTAGGAGTCAGCGAAACGCTGATTCAATCAGACGGAGCCGTCAGTCAGTCGGTGGTGCTGGAAATGTCCAAAGGCGCTCGCAAGTCACTGAGCTGTGACTGGGCAGTTTCGGTTTCTGGGGTGGCGGGGCCTACGGGTGGAACACCCGAAAAACCCGTTGGGACAGTGTGGTTCGCGGTTTCGGGGCCCAACGTTGAAAAATCCGAGAAGAAAAATTTTTCCGGATCTCGTGTAGAAATACAAAGACAGTCAGCCAATTTTGCGGCAGACTTTTTACTGAACTGCCTTGGGCTCTAGAGGATGCGACCCTAGGTCTTAATGCCGCAAAGGTTTTGCGGGAAAGGAAGTTAACATGTCACTAGTGACAGAGAAGAATACAGACAAAAATGCCAACAAAAATATGGCTGCAAATGGAGAGAGGGCGAAGGCTTTAGATCTGGCTCTTTCAACAATTGAAAAGCAATTTGGCAAAGGTTCGATTATGCGATTGGGCGCTAACGATTCTTTGACCAAAGATGTGGAGGTCATCAGCACGGGATCCTTGGGGCTAGATATTGCCTTGGGTATCGGCGGGCTGCCTCGCGGAAGAATAGTAGAAGTGTTTGGACCAGAGTCTTCTGGTAAAACAACAATCGCCTTATCGGTGATTGCGCAGGCACAAAAAAAAGGCGGAGTGGTTGCCTTTGTTGATGCTGAACACGCACTGGATGTGAACTACGCCAAAAAACTGGGTGTGAACATCGAGGATTTATTGATTTCTCAACCAGACACAGGAGAACAGGCTTTGGAAATCACAGAAACTCTGGTTAGATCAGGGGCTCTGGATGTGTTGGTTGTGGATTCGGTAGCAGCCTTGGTACCAAGAGCTGAGATCGAAGGCGAAATGGGCGACAGTCACATGGGATTGCAAGCGCGATTGATGTCGCAGGCTCTCAGAAAACTGACAGCGGCTATTAACCGATCAAAGACCCTGGTGATATTCATCAATCAGATCCGTATGAAGATCGGTGTGATGTTTGGAAATCCAGAAACCACAACTGGTGGAAACGCATTGAAGTTTTATTCAAGCGTTCGTATGGATGTTCGCAGAGTCGGCGCACTGAAAGACGGTGAAGAAGTTGTTGGAAACCGCACAGCTGTTAAGATTGTTAAAAACAAAATGGCTCCTCCGTTTACCAAAGTTGAATTTGATCTGATGTACAGTCAGGGGATTTCGGCTGAGGGTGATATTTTGGATTTAGCAACGGCTGCCAATCTGGTTGAAAAATCAGGTTCATGGTTCAGTTACAATGGCGAACGCATTGGTCAGGGTCGTGATCAAGGTAAGACCTTTTTGAAAGAGCGTCCTGAAGTTATGGCTGACTTAAGAAATAAATTATTAGCAGCCAAAGGGATTGGAAAACTGTTGTTAGCCAAGGATCCTGTTGAGGATGAAAACATCGTCAAAGACATCCCTAAAGTAACAATGGAAACCAAAAAATCAGCTCTGGCAGAAGCAAAGGCTAAAAAGCCAGCTTCCAAGGACTGAGGATCAGAAAACAGATAATTAATAACTAAGGGGAACACCAGTTCCCCTTTTGCTTTGTGGAATGTAAATGAAGAAAATCTATTTTTGGGGCTCTAAGGACATCAAAGATCTTTTTAAAAAAGCTCTTGTTGATTTTGATCTGAGGGGCAAAAAAGTTTTGGATTTTCCTGCGGGCAGTGGGGATACGGCCAATTATCTGTATGACAAAGGCGCCTTTATTTCGGCAATGGATATGTTTCCGGAATTTTTTAAACCAAATTTTGTTAAATGTCAGGGTGCGGATTTGCAAAAGACTTTTCCACTGGATGACCAACAGATGGATGTGGCCATTTGCCAAGAGGGCATTGAGCATGTGCCCAATCAATTGTTTGTGTTTCAAGAATTTAATCGAGTGCTAAAAACGGGGGGAAGGTTTTTTGTAACAACCCCTAATTATTCAAACCTCAGATCACGATTTAGTTATTTGTTGTTTGAAGCTGAAACCCCCAAGATGCTGCCACCTAATGAAATCGAATCCATTTGGTTTGGTAAAGGGGATGACAGAGTTTATTTTGGACATATTTTTTCGATCGGAATTATGAAATTGCGATGTCTGGCCAAGCTGGCTGGTTTTGAATTAGTCAGGGTTTATCCATCCCGAATCAATTGGAGCGCTTTTGTGATTGGTGTATTTGCCTTTCCGGTCTTGTTTTTTCTGAGCCTCAGAAATTATTTGCGATCCATGCGAAAAAACAAAAACATAGCGCTTCAAAAAAGGACCGAAGTTTTTAATCAGATTTTGTCATTGAATTTTCATCCCAGCGTTTTGTTGGGCGGACATCTGATAGTGGAATTTCAGAAAATCTCTGAAGCCTCGTTGGTTAAAAAACATTTTCGCCAATCCGAAATCACCAGTACTTAAGCTTTGGGGATGGTGACGATAAAGGTGGTGTTTTTGGCGTTAGTGTCCAAAACCAAGTCGCCTTTGAAATCAGTCATGATTTTTTTAGAAATTGATAATCCCAATCCAGTGCCTTCTTTGACCTTGGTGGTAAACAGGGACTCAAATATTCTGGATTGAAACTCTGTGGGGATGCCTAGCCCTGAATCACTGACTGTGATTTGAATCATTTTTTTGTCCGCAGTTTCCTGCACCAAAACTTTGATCCATTTGTCCTGGTTGTCTTTGATGGCATCGATGGCATTGTTTAATAAATTTACAAAAACCTGAGTCAGCAATATGTGATTACCCAAAACATTCAGGCTTTGATTGATTTCGTCGCTGATTAGTTTTGTTTTTGTACCATTAAGCCTAAATGCCATGATCGCATAAACTTCGTCAAAAATTTTTGACAACGAAATCGCTGCAGGACGACTGTGGGGTTCGGTTTTAACAAAGCCCTTCATTGCTAAAATAATTTTAGCAATTCGAAATGAGGTTTCTTTGATTTTCTTAAGATTGTCTGAAATTTTAGGTGCATTGATTTTGTGTTCAGTCATAAACCGTTCGGTCGAATCAACTGTCAGTGAAATGATTCCTAAAGGTGTATTGATTTCGTGGGCGATGCCGCCAGTCAGTTCGCCCAGTTCGGCCAGTCTGGAAGAATGATTGATTTTGTTATGCAAATCTATGATTACGTTTTCGCTTTCACGTAAGCTGGTAATATCAGTGATAATGCCATCCCACAGACAGGATCCATCGGGCTGCGGGGTGGGCGTTGACAGGGCCCTCATGTGCTTGATTGATCCATTTTTTAAAACAAATCTGCCTGTCCAATCGTAGTCAATTTTGTTGGCCAGAGTTCTGAGCAATTTTTCCTCAAATTCTTTTTTGTCATCTGGATGAATCAGATCAATCATGACCATTGCGTCGTTGACCACATCATTGGAATTGATACCTAACAAATCCATGGACCTGGCGCTGATATAAGTAAAATCAAATTTTTTACCGTCTGGATGCAACCTGAATTGGTACAAAATTCCGGGAGCATTTTGGGAAATTTTCTGAATTTGATTTTCGAAGGATTCACTTTCCGACTGAGATTTTTTAAGCGCCGTGATGTCTTGGCAGATTCCCAATAACAATTGGGGTTTGCCATTGGAATCAAACAAGGGCTGCTTCCAAGTTCGCACCCAGCATTCTTTATCAGAGTTGGATGATGCCAATTCTTCGCTGATAAAAACGATTTTTTTACCTGCGATAGTTTCAATATCCTTCATTCTGAAAAATTCGGCCTGCTGCTTGGGAAATAAATCATAGTCTGTTTTTTCAAGTACATCTGATGCCTTCAGATTCCATAAATCACAGGCGGCCTGGTTCCAGATTACAAATTTAAAATTATCATTGGGGTCTTTGGCAAACACTGCGACTGGCATCAGTTCGATGATTTGTTGAAGGGTTTCGATTGACTTAATATTTCGCAGGTATTCCGTAGGCATAGGGATTACTGTATCAAAATGAAACACCAAAAAGTATCAAATTAAAACAAACGCCTTTAGACAAGATTCTCAGCCTATAGTGTCGAGATTGTTGCCCATTTACCGATAAGATTAATGCATGGGGGACTGGTGAATTTTAATCTGAAAACAAGTTTCAAAAAAGCTATGGTTTGCCTGTCATCGGTGTCGGTGATTTTTTTCGGTTCAGTTTTGGTGGCACAGGCAGATTCAGGTCAGACACAGGGAGCTCCCAGAAATGTGATAAATAGAACTTCAGATTCTTCGACTCAGCAAAGCTCCACCGCTTTTGATGCTCTATCTGAAGATAGTTTTAAAGACGCAGTTGACAGTGTTCAAAGGGGCAAGCCTTTGCCGATTTCGGCTACCAATCCCGAGTTGGCTCAGTTTCAAAAAAGCATTCAAACTCAGATCGAAAAATGCGAAAAGGAAACAGTTGATGCCAGCGATGGTTGTAACGAAAACAAAGACAAAGGCTTGATCGATTGGCGGCAAATGGCCAATGCCCTGGTGATTCAAATGGGAGCACAAGCCGCTGGTGATATTAATTTTGCATGTTCATCAATGGGAAAAATCGCAGCCATGGCCAACGCGGCCTTAGGTGTTTTTAACGGTCAATGTTCTGCCGGCTATTTATCCTGCAGCAGTGCCTGCGGTGATGCTCATGATAATATCAGATATTTAGAACGTGCCAGCTACGCTGACAATGTGGCCTTTACGGAAGCAGCTCGGGAAAGACTGCGACCCGTGCAGCGTCAGTGTGGTGTTTTGCAGGGTTATTTGTCATCGACCTCAGCCAATATCATGAACACAGTGGGTGCCTTGAAAAACGCGCAGGAATGTCAAAAACTAACTGCCAATGATCCATTGGCAGAAATCTGCAAAAGCGATCCATCAAATCCACTTTGCAAAGGCAACACTCCAACGGATTGCAGTGATCCCAATCAAGCACAAAATAATTTAGTCTGCGTTTGTTCTAAAAACAGCCGCGATCCCAGATGCGGCGGAAAATTTAATAACCTTGTTAACAACAGTTTAAGCAATCCATCGGGCCAAGGTTTGGATGGAGCGGGCAATAATGTTGGTTCACCCGAAATCGGTGACGTGCAGGATTTCGGAGTCGCTTTGGAATCCAGTAACACGGGTACTGGGGACAGTGGTGCGGGACTGAATCGTGGACAGGGCGGCCGTGGTGGTGGTGGCTTGGATTCCAGTGCGGGACAGGGTGGAGCCAGAGCCGGCGGTGGCGGTGGATCAGGTTCATTTAATACAGCAATCAACAAAGGTTTTGGTTACGGTGGTGGCGGCGGCGGAGGCGGCGGTGGCAAATCACCAGGTTCTGGCGAAGGCCGTGCAGGCGGTGCCGGTACAGGGAATTTTACCAAGCTGGCAAATCTGAAACAGTTTTTACCAGGCGGAGCTATGGACCCTAGCAAAAGAAATCTGTCAGGTGCTGTGGGTGCCGACGGATTGACCGATCCCATGAGCAATAATTTTCGCAAAGTAAATGTCAGATTTTTTTCATTAAGCCCAACGCTGAAGCTTGGGCCTTAGGTAACAATTTTTAAAGTTTAAAAATCAATTACAGAAATAAGCGGTGCCTCGGACTGAAGTTCCCATGGCGCCCATGGTTTCCATTTTGATGTAGTTTGCGCCTTTTTTAACGGCGTCTTTTTTCATGTCCTCTAGAGCTTCCTCGGTGGATCCAGAATTTGTCAGAGTACGGCCTTCAACAAGTCCCAAATCCTGGCAGCTTTTTGATGGGTTGTCGCGACTGACTTTGATGTCTTTTGTTTGTGGCAGCACGGGGTGTGATGAGCAACCAACAACAAAAACTAATCCCGCAACTGATGTAACAGTGACTAAAAATATTTTTAAAATTTGATTCATTGAAAACTCCGATCTGTTTGCAATATTTTGTTCGATAAAAAGCTTAAATTCAATCCAATCAACCACTGTCCCAGCGTGGCATAATAGCTGCAAAATCTGATTATACAGATCTGAACAGCCAACCTATTGGCTTTAGCAGGAGACTTTATGTCTAAGACTTTTTCATGGTTGCCCATTATTGGCTTTTCGGTTGCAAACCAGGTTTTTGCGCTATTGGTGGTTGTCGTCACTCCGGCTGCATTCGCCCAAAGCAATCCGGCGCTGACCTCTGATCCCAGCAAGCCTACGGTGTGTTCGATCACGCTGAACTCTGAAGAAGAAAAGCAAACATTTGCCGAGCATTTGCCAAATTTCAATCACGTCGAATTATTTTCTGATAAGTCAAACTGGCTAGAAGACCTTAAAGGTAAAAATATTAAATGTGATATTTTATTAATATCGGGTCATTTTGGTGGCAGCTTTTTTGGTGATAAAGGTCGTTTATCGCTGGAGCAACTGGAAGCCGCTAGCTGTAACGAAGATTACAAAGGTATTTTCAAACACCCCAAAGAAGTGTTTTTATTTGGCTGCAACACCTTGGCCGGAAAAAACAAAGAACGCCGATCATTGCAGGAGCTTGTCCAAGTTTACATGGAACACGACATGACCAGATCCCAGGCCGAACAAACGGCCGCGTTTTTGTTGTCGCCCTTTGGATCAAGCTTTCATGATCGCATGCGCAGGGTGTTTGATAATCCACAGACCCGAGTTTACGGATTTGATGGCAGCGCGCCTTCAGGTAGAAATGTCGAGCCGCTTTTAAACAATTACTTTAGATCAGTACCCAATTACCTGCAGCATTTACAACTAACGGGGCTCAATCAAAATTTAGCATCAGCTTTACGAAACACTGTTTACACTCAAGCCTTGGAAATCCAGCAAAAAGAAAATCCGATTTGTGTGCTGCAATCAAAAACCAGAACCCCAGCCCAAAAGCTTCAGTGGATCAACCAAGTTGTCAGCACCAGCAGCAATCCATTAGCAATCGTTCCTAATATTAATTTATTTATCCGTGATGTGTTTAGATCCAACACTCCATTTGGATTGGAGCCCAATATCCAGCAACAGATTTCAATATTGCAAAATAATCAAAATTTTAAACAAAAATCTTTAGAATTTATCGATACACCCATTGATGGCCTGATGAGCATCCAATTTAAGGTCGCAGATTTTGCTAGGATGATGGGCTGGATGAATAAAGCTCAGTATCAGGAATTCGCAATCGAACAGTTGGGTGACATTTTTAAAAACAATTTAACTTTGGAGCAGAAAGATCGCGTTTGTTCCATGGATGTTCAGGCAGATTTGGAGCTGTCGCAATTGCCAAAAGAAAAATGGACTGTAGAGACTATAGCCGCAATTGGTTGCTTAAAAGTTCAGATACTTGCAGTCAATCTGGAGCTTGCCAAATATTTAAAAGATCAAAACAGCTATTTTCGCAAGGACGCAGCCGGAGCACTTGGTAAAATCAAACATCAAGATATCAGAATTAGTCTGGCTTTGGTCGAAACGATAAAAGATCAAGACATCTTCGTTCGTTATCTTGCAGAATATGCGCTTGGTGAAATCAAACCTTCAGACATAAGGGTCAGCCTAGCTTTAGTGGAAGCCTTAAAAGATCAAAACAGCTATTTTCGCAAGGACGCAGCCGGAGCACTTGGTAAAATCAAACATCAAGATATCAGAATTAGTCTGGCTTTGGTTGAAGCTTTAAATGATGAAGACAGCTCTGATCGCGAAGCCGCAGCCAGAGCGCTTGGTGAAATTGGAAATCAAGACATCAGGATCAGTCTGGCATTGGTTGAACTCTTAAAGGATCAAGACCATAATGTTCGCTATTATGCTGTCAGGGCGTTGGCTAGTATCAGAAATCAAGACTTCAGAATCAGTCTGGCATTGGTTGCACACTTAAAGCATCAAGACGATGTAGATCGTTGGCAAGCAAGCTTAGCGTTGATTAATATGAAACCCACACACCCTGAAGTGATCAAAGCATTGCAAGCAAGCCCCAGTGATGAAGCCAAGGAAGTTTTGCGCGCTCTGCAAGCGCAACCGTGATTTTGGATTTGGTGCTGCAGGTGAATTGAAAGTCCAATAACAAAACACTTCCGTCGTTTAACCCGAAGAAAATTCTTTTAGCAAAATGCCTTTGCTGATCAGCACCCTTGCCATTTGGCGGTTGGTGCCCAGGCCTTCCCATTGATTGATCTGAAAATAATCCTTTAAATTTAAAAAATATTTAAACGATGTCACTATCCGCGTGAACGGGCGGTAATCCCAAAATTTCAACCTGGGTGCGCCCGCATTGGTCCATCGGCTGACCCCAGTGATTTTGATTGCAATGGCCGCCGTCATCGCACGAATAAATGGTTTGTACAGATGGCGCTTGGTTACCTGCAATTGAAAATGCAGATGATTGCCCACATTGGCCAGCGAAATAATTTTAACGGCAAATCTGTGCCCAAATTTTTGCGCCAACTGATAAATCATTTTTTCATTCTGTGATTTTCTGAACGACCAGGGGCCGCTGGCTTTACTGGATCGCAAAACTAAATGCATGGTGTGTTTGGTGCTGATGGGTCTGGCATAGCTGCGACCCTTTCGCTTGGTCATCAGGCTTCCGCCATAGCCAGCATTCAAGGTTGAAAAGCTTTCTTTGGACAATGATTGTTGCAGGGAGGAGCGGCTCATATGTGAACGAAGGTATAAATATATTGATGAGATGTCAATCGGAAGTAACAAATATTTAAACAAGTTAAAAGGATGAGCTCTATAGGAAACCATAAGTTACAAATTGTGATTAATGTGCTTTTGCGGACAATGATGGGGCTGAGGCCAATTGATGAAATTTGAAGAATTTTGCTGATGCTAAGCAGGCAAATATAGCCGTGTTTTGCCAAAAGATCCCAATGAATTAATTTTTTGATTCATAATAGTTAATTCAAAATTGGGCTTTTCTGGTGAATGCCAGTAGGCAAAAGGGGCGCTAAAGACTGCTGATTAAAATTTTAATCCTGCAATTACATTCTGAAGCATATTTTTATTAAAGCTTTATAAAAATCGCTAGGTGTTAATCAAAAACTTGTGCAGTGATTGTAAACAGAGGTCCAGGTCAGTGCTGGAAACCCTAAAGGCCATTGAGTGGCCAAAGGTTTTATCAAATTTAAAATTGATTTTTGACTGCGATAAAAACGCTGTAATTTCAGTAAGCTTTTTATCAGAGGCCAGTTCCGGCAATGTCACCGTAACCTGACTGCTGCTTTGATCAATCTGCAAAACATTAATCGATGGCCTGGATTTTTTTGGATCAGAAAATTTTGAAATCGATGTTCCGCCTTCCCGCCCGGCGGCAGCGGTCCTGTCGCTAGAGGCTGCGGCGATGATTTCGAGCTTGATTTGCTTTTCTTTGGCCATGATGGCCGCACGCGAATGCACCATTTTAGCTCCGCTGCCTGTCATCTCGATCAACTGATCATAGGTTAATTCCGAAATCACTTGAGCATCTTTAACAACCTTGGGATCAGCCGTGTACACGCCCGGAAAATCCTTTAGTATCTGACAGCTCCTGGCCCCCAGCGCAGAACACATCGCCACCGCAGTAGTGTCTGAACCGCCACGACCCAGAGTTGTGATTTCCTTGGTCTGTTTGCTCATCCCCTGAAATCCCGCGATCACTACGATTTTATTTTTTTGCAAAGCCTCAACCACACGCAATGGCTGAACCTCGATGATATTGGCATCCACATGGGATTGGTCAGTCAATATGCCAGCCTGACTGCCGGTAAAACTGATTGCGGGCACACCTTGATCAATGATCGCCATACACAATAGCGCCATCGAAACTCGTTCGCCTGTTGAAATCAACATATCAAGCTCTCGGGGATCAGGATTTTTTGAAACCTGTTTTGCCAATGCCATTAAATCATTGGTCGAATTGCCCATGGCGCTGACGACGATCACCAGTTGCTGTCCTGATTTAAATTGCTGCACAGAATGCTTTGCAACCAGTTTTATTTTTTCGGGCGTGGACAGGGTGACGCCACCGTATTTTTGAACGATTAAATTATCGTGTTTCATTTTCTTTTGTGATTGAGCCGATGCTGAGTCTGAGGTTTTTGTTCAGAAAGTTCGACGCTACAGCAAAAGCTCCTTTGGGGACTTTGATTAAATGGGATTTCACATCAAAAGGCACGCTGGCATAATTCAGTTCAGTGTTTAGGCTTGTTAACGACGGGTAAGTCACACCTAAATAATCAGCAAGATCTTTCAGATTTGTACCTGCAGGGGCGCTAACCACATCGTAGCTCAGGGGTTCCAGTTTTGCCACGTCAGTAAAACCATACAGCGACGGTGATTTTGAAATCAACATCGCAGCTAAAATCTTGGGAACGTAATCCACAGTTTCCTGAGGCAAAGCTCCGATTCTGGACAGGGCCCAAAAATCACGATTCATATATTTATTTATTTGTCGTCTCAGACCGTTTTCACCCATGTTGTAGCTGGCAGCAACCAAATACCATGATCCAAATTCACGGTATAAATCTTTGATGTATCGAATCGCTGCCAAAGTGCTTTTGTGAAAGTCTTTGCGCTCATCCAACCAATGATTCACCGTCAATCCGTAGCGCTTACCGGTGGCTTCAATAAACTGCCAGGGGCCGACGGCGTCTTTGTGACTTTTGGCTGCGGCTTCAAATCCGCTTTCAATCATCACCATATAGGCCAGATCCTGTGGCAGTCCTGCGGCCTTAAGTTCCTTCTGTATAAATGGCATGTATCTGGTGGATTTTTGCAGCCACTGTTGAAACCAATTTTTACCTCGGGATTGAAAATTATTAATCCAAAAACTGACCCGTTGATTCATGGTTACAGGGATATCAAAAATAAAATCACTGGTGTCCACAGCCAGGTTTTTTTTAACTCGCAATTGCAGACGTTCTTTCAAAGTCAGATTCGCTGAATATTCGGGGATCGAAGCATGACTGGCCATCTGAGTGATTGGGATATTAAAGAAAAACACAATAGCAAATACAAGCTGTGATTTTTGCATACACGATCAGTATGGCTCAGATTGATGATTCCGTCGAATCAAGTTTTTGACGGTCCTAAGGATTTCTTTGACTGCTTTTTCTGCAACTGGACTGAGGCTTTGGACCAGTATCAATGATTTAGTGCTTTTATTTTATCGATGCGAAAATTTCGCTGCGACTTTTGACTGGTTGGTCAGCGGGCACGAGAGTTGCTTTTGTCAGACGGTAGGGGGATGGACCTTGAGCACTAAAGGCATATACACAGCACTCAGCGGGGCTAAAGCCCAATCACTGCGATTGGATACAATCGCAAATAATTTGGCGAACGTAAACACCACTGGATTCAAAAAAGACCAACAGGTCTTCAAAGAATATTTAACTTCGAACGAAAAAGATCCCGAGGTCATGAAGGTCCCCAGAATTCCTGCATCAGTTGAAAGTTTTTACGACATGCAAGGCGGTGACAAAAGTTTTGTAGACACTGCTGGAACTTACACTGATTTTTCACAAGGCAGTATTAAATCCACAGGTAACAATCTGGACATTGCTTTGGATGGTAAAGGTTTTTTTGAAATCGACACTCCCCAGGGGCTGCGATTAACTCGCAATGGCTCGCTGAAAGTCGACAGCAATGGATTGTTGGTGAATTCGCAAGGCATGCCGATTTTAAAAACAGCACCCGAGGGCACGGCCCCTAACGAAAGGGTGATTCAGGTTTCAAACAAACAAAATATCCAGATCCAAGACAACGGCGATATTTATGACGGACAAACCTTGATCGCCAGAATTTCAGTGATCGATGTGGTGAACAAAGAATCTTTGCACAAAATCGGAACTTCAAATTATGCCTTTAAACCTAATTTCAGACCCGAGGTTGTTAACGTAGCGACACCGTCGATCAAGCAGGGGTTTTTAGAGGGCAGCAACGTCAACGTGGTTCAAGAAATGACGGATATGATTGCTACGACCAGGATGTTCGACAGCACCCAACAAGCAATCAAGGCCTATGATTCAATGAATGACAAACTTATTAACGTAATCGGCAGTGTAAAGTGAGGATTAAATGCTTAAAGCACTAAATACTTCGGCGACCGGGATGCAAGCCCAACAAACCAATATGGAAGTCATCTCGAACAACATCGCAAACGTCGGGACTGCTGGATTTAAAAAATCCCGGGCTGAGTTTGAAGATTTAATGTATCAAACGATCAAAGAACCCGGTCAGGCCACAGGTGCGAATTCAGTTTCGCCTACCGGTGTGCAAACCGGTTTGGGTGTACGAACGGCATCGGTGCAGAAAGATTTTACCTTTGGCTCCAGTCAGGTGACAAAAAATCCTTTGGACATTCAGATCGAGGGACCAGGGTTTTTCCAGATTCAAACTCCAGATGGACAGATTGCTTACACTCGTGATGGTTCATTTAAGCGCGACCCTCAGGGCAAAATCATTGATAAAAACGGCAATGTGCTTTTGCCAGAAATCACAATCCCTGCCAATTCTTCAGGAATCGAAATTTCATCAGCCGGTGAAGTGCGCATCATCACCAGCGAAAACCAAACTCCGCAGCAGGTTGGTCAATTAGACATAGTTAATTTTGTTAATCCCGCGGGATTGAAGGCTATGGGTAAAAATCTTTTTACTCTGACTCCTGCCAGTGGGCAGCCGATCACGACACGACCTGGTTTGGGTGGCACAGGGTTTTTGGCCCAGGGTCAGCTAGAAGGCAGCAACGTAAACATTGCTGACGAAATGGTTAACATGATTACGGCACAAAGATTTTACGAAATGAACTCTAAGGCCATTCAAGCAGCCGATGAAATGCTGAAATCAATAAACAACTTGAGGTAGCTAAGATGAAACTGTTGTCGCTGTTTGTTTGGGTTCTAATAGGTTTGTCAGTCAGATTTGTGTTTGCCAATGAAAACACTGTTAATGTGTTAGAGGCCTCAACAGTTCGGCTGGGTGACGATATAAAGCTGGGGCAGGTTGCCGAAATCAACATTGATGACCCTGACTTTCGATCAAAAATTTATGATCTGGTGATTTATCCTGCGACGACGGATGCTAAAGCGTTTGAGATCCCCAGCGAAGAACTGGCGTTAACAATCAGACAAAGACTTTCGTTTTCGGACTTGAAAAAAATCTCGGTAAAAATCCCAACAATGGTAAAAATCAAACCACAGAAAAATTATTTATCCACGGCTGATTTTGGTCATCAAATCATCACAGCTGTGCAATCACATTGCCATCCTTGCCGTGTGAAACTGACAGAACTGAAATTACCAACAATCCCCAAAGACGAAGAAATTTTGCGATTAAGCCTGCACACATCAGAAATCAAAGACAACAATTCATTTGTTTTGCCTTTGATTGTTGAAAGCTCCAGGGGCAGATCGAATTTTTGGGTGAACTCAAAAGTGAATGTTTTCAAGAAAGCTCCGGTCGCCAAACGTTTGATCCGAGCAGGCGAACTGATTGGCGAAAACGATTTTGACATCAAAGAAGTCAACACCACCTACGCCAAAGACGGAGTTCCAACGCCAGAATTTGTAAACACCAAGGTCGCAAACCGAATCATCCAAGCTGGTGAAACAATTTATTTTAACGATGTCAGGAAAGTCCCTGATTTGTTCAGGGGTCAGGTTGTAAAAATCTTGGTGGGCACCGAGACCTTCGAAATTACCACGACAGGTACGGCCGAACAGGATGGCAACATCGGCGATCGCGTGAAGGTGCGCAATGATGCCAATAAAAAATCTGTCACTGGACAGGTAACTGAAAAAGGAACGGTGAAATTAGAATGAAGTATATTTTAGTTATTATATTTTTGTTTTTAAGCGGATGTGCCTATTTGCCTAAATGGCTTGGCGGGGGAACCGACCAGCCACCAGCGCCGATCGATCCGACTGCGGGGATGACCAAGTTTTCTGAACAACAAAATGTTTTGGTACCCTCAAATCGCGAGTACCGCAAAATGACCAGATCCAAGATGGAAGAAGAATCTGAGCTGTATGCCCATGCTGGTTCGACTTGGGTGATGGAGGGCCAAGGAGCCTATCTGTTTACCCAAAACAAAACCCGCCGTGATGGTGATATTTTAAAAGTAAAACTGGAAGGCATGGCTCAAAAGCAAGTTGATACAAAAGTCAGTGTGATTAAAAAACTGTTAAAGCAATTGGAAGAAGACGAAAGCAAACAAAAACAAATCCCATTAAAAACTGCCAGTGCTGATGGTGACAAAGCCAAAGAAGACGGTAAAAAAGCCGATGTTTCCAGAGCACCGGCATCCAAGGACGACAAAGAAGAACCATTGTCGCTGGATGCAGTTCCAACCAAGATCATCGAAAAACTGGCTGACGGAAATTACCGAATCAAAGGTGGTCAGCCATTTATGATTGGTAAGCGAGAATACAACGTCATCATCACAGGTGTGATCAGGCCCGAGGATTTTAATGATGACGGTGTCAGTTCAAATAAACTGATTGATCCACAGTACGAAGTCGTTAGCATCAGGAGGAGTCAGCAGTGAGAAATTTATTTTTTATAACTTGTTTTGTGTTAGTGGGATTTTTGTCGGAAGCCGCAAGGTTGAAAGACATTTCAAGCATCCGTGGAGTGCGTGAAAACCAGCTGGTCGGTTATGGAATTGTGGTGGGCTTAAAGGGCACTGGCGATGGCAAAAGCGAATTCACATCTAAATCCTTGGGGCGAATGTTGGACAAACTGGGAGTCAAACTGGACAACCAGCAGGTCGAATCCAAAAACGTTGCAGCCGTCATCGTTACAGCTAATCTGCCGGCATTCAGTAAAGCCGGAAATCCCCTGGATGTTACGGTCAGTGCATTAGGGGATTCGGCATCGCTGGAAGGCGGTGTCCTGTTGCAAACGCCGCTAAGAGCTGCGAATGAGCAAGTTTTTGCGGTGGCACAAGGGTCGATTGTTATAGGAGGCGGAGACAAATCCGCACACACAACAGTTGGCAGAGTGCCCAATGGTGGAATCATCGAACGCGACATCAGTTCTGATTTTGCCAGTCGCAAAATGTTCAGACTGACATTGCACAATCCTGATTTTATCACTGCAGCCAGAACGGCATTGACCATCAACAAAGAACTGAGCGGTCAGTATGCTTCGGCAAAAGACGCCGGAACCATTGATGTGATCACTCCATTTGCCTACGAGGGTAAGGGTGTTGAGCTGTTAGCAACCATCGAGGCCATCAATGTGAATCCTGACTCAAAAGCGCGAGTGGTGATCAATGAAAAAACAGGTACTGTCATCATTGGTGACAAAGTTAAAATTTCCAAGGTCGCTATTGCCCACGGAAATCTGTCGGTGAAAGTCGCTGACAAAAAATCCGGAAAAGATTCCAAAGAAACGGCCGAGGAAAAAGTCATGGTACTGGACTCGGGTGTGAACGTCGGAGACCTAGTACAGGCGCTGAATCGGCTGGGAGTCAGTCCTAAAGACTTGGTGACTATACTTCAGTCGATCAAGGCAGCTGGAGCTTTGCACGGGGAGCTTGAAGTTTTGTGAAAAATAATTATGGATTTGACGATTTTGTATTTAGAATAAAAATATCAGCTCACGCTCTATGGATGGAGCATGGGCCCGGGGGGGACGAGTTAGAGATCGGAGCCAAGGACGGTCAGGAATCTCGAATTTCGTTTCTAGCAGGAAACAGGAGCAATAGGTCAGCAAGATATCAAGGATTGGTATCACAAAGGCCGAAGCTAAAAGAGTTCAAGTCGCACGGAAGCGATACGACTCTGACTCTACCTCCCAACTTTTTTGGTCGAGCGCAGCGAAGACAGGAGCGCATGGATGCGCGGACTATGCTGAGTATCGATGCCAAGAAAACCGCGGCCACGCCCCAGACGGGCGCGCTTGCAGCAGCGACGAAGGCAAGTCGACATCAGATTCAGGGATGCCTCTGATGTCGGTAAAAATCCAAAAAGCCATTCCGCTTCAACAAAAAATTGATCCCGAAAAAATGGACAATAAATTTAAAGAAATTGGAAAACTGTATGAAAAACAGTTTATGCGCGAAATGGTCAAAGCCATGCGGGCCACCACAGGCAAAGACAGCCTAATCCCGGTCAGTCAGGGCCAGAAGATTTTTCAGGAACAGCTAGATCACGAGTATGTTGAAAAATGGGGGGACCAGGGTGGCCTGGGTCTGTCCGAGACCATTTATAAAAATCTGTTGGATAAATACGGAGAGGCTCTTGGAATCACTCAGAAACAGCCAAATAATGGCCCAATGCCACTGGACAAATCTCTACAAACCAAAGCCTTGGAAAAATATAAAAAGTAAGAATGCACAGTTAAAATTTGGTCCGACAAGTCTCAATATGATACACTTTATTACAGGAGGCTCGAATGAAAATTACTCACAACAAAATTGGGCAAAGTCTTAATATTATTGATACTTCGCGCTCTGAAAAAGCCTCGAAAGCGGCAAAAGCAGAACAGTCAATTAAGGATGCTGGTTTAGATACTTTAGGCAAAATGGGTGAAGCCGAAAGCTCAGCAAAAATTAATTTGTCAGAAAAAGCTCAGATGATGAATAAAGCAAAAGAAATTGCAAAAGGCGGTTCGGACATTGATAACGAAAAAGTTCAAAGACTGCAAAAATTAATTGATGAAGGAAAATACAAAACAGACGCCAGAGCTATCGCTGATAGATTGGTGGATGAAGAACTTAAATGGTCATAGACCAAAAGGATGAAGAATGGATTCTTCAACTGATCCAGTATTGCAAAAGTTTGTTCACAATCTTGAGGAGCTGGCAAAGCATTATAAATTATTGCTTGAAAACGTAAGTGGCGAAAAAAATCTGCTGATCCAAGCTGATCTGGAAAAAATTAATCAAAATAATTCTGCCAAAGATATTCTGATTCAAAAAATCAAACTGATCGATTTATCCCGGGAAAAACACGCCCGTGAATTAGCGCTGGCAATTGGTGCCAATGCAGATGCGCCCAGATTGTTGGAACTGGCAACCAAGCTGGACCTCAGAAGTGCTGAAGCTCTGAAGCGGATCCACGCGACTTTGGAATCACTGGTCAGAAAGGTTTCAGAGCTGAACAAGGAAAATGAAGAGTACGCTGAAGGCGCCCTCAGAAATCTGAACGGCAGCTTGAGCGAAATTAAAGAAACTTTATCGGGCAAAAAAAATTACGACAAAAAGGGCAAGTTATCACAAGGACCAGATAAAGCTGGCAATTTTGCAAGCAAGGAAGCTTAGCAATTAGAACCAAGGATGGGTTAGGTAATGGCTAAAATATCTGCCATGATGGACATAGGAAAACGCTCGATGATGAACAGTCAGACGGCGCTGCAAACTGTGTCACACAATATCGCAAATAAATCCACCGAAGGTTATTCTCGGCAGCGGGTTGATTTAGTTACCGCGCCCCCTGTTGTTGAAGGCCGTTTGCAGTTGGGTATGGGTAACAGGGCTGCCACTGTCAGCAGGACCAACAATCCTTATCTGGAAAAACAACTGCAAAAAGAGCAAGGCATGATGGGGTTTCACCAGGGGCGATCAGAAGCGTTGTCCCGGGTTGAGCAAGTCTATAACGAACAACAAAACAAGGGATTGAATCAATACATCACTGATTTTTTTAATGCCTTCAGAGAGCTAGCAAACAATCCCGAGGGGATAACTTCGCGACAGATCGTTAAGGAAGCGGCAGATTCAATGTGCAAAGACTTTCAAAGAGTCCACAGTCAATTGACTGATGTGCAAAAAGATCTGGATGTGGGGATTAAACATCAGGTTGTTGAAATCAACAAAATGACCGAAGAAATTTCGCAACTGAATGCCCAGATTGCCAGTGTCGAAAATCAAGGTGCAAATGCCAATGATCAACGTGACCGCCGTGATTTGTTGTTAAAAAAATTAAATGAAAAGGTTGATATAAAATGGGCCGAAAGCACAACAGGCATCGTCAATGTGACAACGGCTGGGAATGCCATTTTAGTTTCGGGATATGATAACCAGGAACTGAGCGTGACCGAAAACGAACAGGGCCGCACACAGATTTTGTATAAATACAGTCCCAGTGTGCCTGACTTTAATATCACTGATCGAATCACTGGCGGCACTATTGGCGGTGCTATCGATGTCAGAGACAGCACTGTTGAGGATTTAAAAGCCAATAATGATTTAATGGCACTGACCATTGCGACTGAGGTTAATAAAGCTCACATGAGTGGATTTGATCGCAATGGTGATATGGGTATTGCGTTTTTTACCGGAGTGAACGAAGAAATGCCACCAGGGGCGGCAATTCAAGTTAATCAAGAAATCGCTCGTGATGTCGGAAGAGTTGCTTCTGCATATAAACCCAATGCCATTGGTGATAATTCGGTGGCCTTGGTGATTTCGCAATTACAAAACCAAGACATTATGGGTAATGGCGCTAGCATCGATGATTTTTATAATTCGCAGGTTGGTAAAATCGGCGTTATCACTCAGCGAGCTGCTAAATCCAAGGAAACCCAAGAAAACAATTTTAATCAGCTTAATAATTTGCGCGAATCAATCAGCGGTGTGAGCTTGGACGAAGAAACCACCAAGATGTTGGAGTTTCAAAAGTCATTTGATGCCTCAGCCAGAATCATTCGCACCGCCGATGAAATGTTCGACACAGTTTTGAATTTGAAAAGGTTATGATTAAATGAGAATAGCGGATAAAATGAACTACAACCAAGTCACCACTAATGTTCAGAAGAACAGGGGTGAAATGTATGAGCTGCAAAATCAAGCCGCGACTCAGAAAAAATTAACAAAACCTTCTGACGATCCCACAGGATCAGCCCGTGTATTGGCAGCCAGGACTGAAGAGCGTGGAGCAACTCAGTTTATTAAAAACATTAATGTGGCCCGCAGTTTTTTGGAAGCCACAGATCAATCATTGTCTGAGTTCACTGAATCATTAATGAGACTGAAAGAGCTTGCGATCCAACAAGCCAGCGATGCCGGAGCCAGCGAAGACACTCGCCGTGTGGTGGCTGCAGAAATTGGCCAAGTCTACAATCAGGCCATTCAAATCGGAAACCGCAAACTAGGTGACAGGTATGTGTTTGCTGGTCATCAGACAAACAAAACACCATTTGATCGCAACGGCGATTACGCCGGTGACAATGGTGAAATGAAAATCCAAGTTAACAAGTCTGCTTTTGTGTCGATGAATCTGCCAGGCGAAATGGTTTTTTTAGGTCGAAACTTGGGTCCAGATGGACTGATTACTTCTAAAAATGATGTGCCTCGTGATACTCGGGAACTGCAAAATTTACAAATAAAAGAGAAGCTGGATCAACAAGAAGCAGAAGAGAAAAAATTTGAACCGATTCAGCTAAGAGCTCCTGCAAATTCGACCAGAAAAGGCTCAACAGTTGAGTCCGTACCTGATCCCACATTCAAGGGATTAAATATTCTGAAGGCCATTAAAGATTTTGAAATAGCTCTGAGAGTGAATGACAAAGCTGAAATACAGTCGGCAATCGACAGTATGGATTTTGCCATCACACAAGTCGTCAACTCCAGAGCACAAGTTGGGTCTAGAATTATGGCTCTAAATGCAGCTCAAGAAAGTTTGCAAAAATCTGTTGTCGAAAGCAAAATCACAGCATCACAAAATGAAGACGCAGATTTGTTTCAAGTCGTCAGTGATATGAACAAAACGGACTCGACCCTCAGAGCAACCTTAGAAACTTCTGGCAAAGTAGCCAACCTTAGTCTGCTTGACTTTCTAAAATAGAAGTTATAGCTACAGTTTTACTTTAGAGTTCCGATAATAACAGGGACGTTAGCTAAAACGCTTTGGCGTTTGATTATCCAGGAGTAAAGAATGCTGGTTCTTACAAGGAAGTTGGGTGAAAGCATCGCTATTGATGACCACATCAAAATTCGCGTTGTTCAAATTAAAGGCAAACAGGTTAGACTGGGCATTGAAGCGCCACGTGAAACTAAAATTCACCGTGAAGAAGTGTATTTAGCTATCCAGGAAACCAATAAAGATTCAGCCCACGCATCAACTGATGCGACTCGCAAATTGGGCGAAATGCTTAAGAAATAATAAGTCTTATTCAAAAAAATTATGCTAATTTATTGACCAATTTTTGTCTTGCTGTGTCTTTAAAATAGGTGCATGCTACGCCTAGGGATGGGACTTAAAAACTGGACTTTTGTCATAAAAAATCTAGAATTTTAAGTGTTAGCAAATTTCAAGAGGGGGGATAGCAGTGGTCATCAAGACAACTCGCTTTGGTCAAGTTTCAGTAAATGAAAATGAAATTTTGCAATTTAGCGAAGGCCTTTTGGGTTTTGCTGATTTGAAAAAGTTTGTCCTTTTGGACGATCCTCACGATGATATTTTTGCTTGGTTGCAAAGCTGTGATGATGCAGCGATTGCCTTTCCGCTATTGGAGCCCGAGATTTGTGCTCCGAACACAAAATTGCAGTTGGCCAAGTCTGATCTGGAAGCATTAAAAATCGGACCAGAAGCCCATGTTTCAAAATTTTGTATCGTCACTATACCGGCCGATCCGACCAAGATGACGGCCAATTTAAAAGCTCCTATTGTGATCAATATCGACAAGAAAACTGCTAGGCAGTGTGTATTGCAGGATAATAATTTGGCTATCAGGGAGCCCATTTTTACGGCGCTACAACAACGTGTAGTTCAAAATCCAGGCAAGACTTTAAAGAGCCTGGGCAGCAACAAAATTGCGATTAAAGTTCCTGACCGAGATCCTGAAGCCAGTTTGTAGTCATTAATATCTGATGGATCGGGTTTACTAAAATTTTGATTTTTAAAAAGCTGACAACAGTTTGTTGCTATTATTCTAAAAAACCAGATTCAGATAATTTTTTAGATGCATATTTAAATTTTTGTTGTCAAAAATTTGGTGTGATTACTGAATCCTGTAACTCTTGATGTCTACTTGGGTAAGTATGATTCTTTTGATTGCGTAATCCAAATTTTTTATCAGCTTGGCTTCCAAGTTTTCAATGGTTCTGTTTTTTGAAAAGGCCGGGTCATAGATTGGGATTTCCAGTAAAATCATGGGCTCGCCATGCTGATCTTTGATCGTCATTTCCATTATCCAAAAATCAGGTTTTTCATTAAAATGCGGAATCATTTTAATGTCCAAGGGCTCTTTGGATCTGATGCGATCGTAAATGTAGGATCTGGTGGCTTTCAGTGATCCCAGACTGGTTTCAACCAAGGCATCAAATACTTCAATGGATGTTTGGTAATAAATTTGGACTTCCTGGATGTCTGGCGCATGAATTAGTTTTTTGGATTTAAGAATATTAAAAGAATTTTTAATGTCGCTGGCGTAAGCTAACACTTCCTCAAGTTTAAATGAATCAGGATAATACTGTTGCAGAGTTCCGTTAAACTTATTTTTGCCTCCGGCTATCAATGAAGTGCCCATAAAATTTTCTATTGAATCAGGAAATTTCTGAAAGCGATCAAAATATCTGACATGCACAAGCTCATGATTGGCCACTAAATGTTTGGTGATGGGTCTGTAAGCCTTGGCTATATAGACTTGCTTTTTTTTCAGTAGGTAAAGCCCCATATCACGTTTGTTAGCTGTAGGCATTTTGGATTCGGGGACTTCGCTGACGGTGACATCAAAATTAATCTTAAACACTTGATACAAAGCTGGCAGGTCAACCCCTGGGAAATCAGGTTCAATAGTATGGACAAATACTGGCTCACAGCTGTCATTGGCTTGGACAGTTTGAGCTGCCAGGATCGATATAAATAGGGCTAGCAGAACTTTGAACTTCATACTGACTGATTAGTTCAATAAAGATGCCAGGGGCAATCATTTAAACGGATTTTTATCTCAATTTGGGATTGGTGAATGTTGAATCCAGAAAACTATAAAATATAAAAAGAATCTTTAGTACATGTGGCTCGATTTGGGATTGGACTCTGTTCTTGAATTGATTGTGCGTAGTTATCTCAATTACAATAGTAGGGTGGGGTTGAAATTGAATTTGTTTTTTAAAAAGAACGACGCTTTGGAAGCGAAATTTTGTTCGCGTTTAATTTTCCTATTTTCAATTCTAACTTTTAATCTGGCTCACGCTGAATATCCATTCAGTGCTCCATTTGGTTTTATGGGCAGACAGCCCAATGTATCAACTCCTTATTGCACAGATGGCAGTATCCTCGACACCGACACTTCAGGAAACTCGATGTTTGCAGTGGGTGGTTTTACTTCTGTGGGTGAATGCACTGGTGCTGGTTTGATGATTGACAAAGACACAGGTGCAGCCTTGCAAAGCTGGAAAGACATTGCTCACGTAAATGGGAATGTCTTTGTGGTCAAAGCTGATGGCAATGGTGGTTGGATCATTGGTGGCAGTTTTACTTATGTTGGGGGGCAGCCTCACAACAGGTTAGCCAGAATTCTGCCAAATGGTAGGGTCGATAATACTTTTAATCCTCAGTTTGACGGCGAAGTTTATGACATTATTGTGACGCCCTCAAAAATTTTTGTAGCAGGGGCATTTGACAATGTAAACCTGTTTGGAAGATCCAAGGTCGCAGCTATAAATCTGGACGGAACTGTTGATATGCTTTGGATTCCACCAGTTCTGAATGCGGCTGTTCGACAAATGGCAATGAACACCAACTACCTTTATTTGGTAGGGGATTTTACAACCCCTAATGTTCAGTTGTTGGCATTGAATAAATCAAACGGCACCAGATTTATAGGCTGGAGTCCTAGCGTGAACAGATATACTTGGATTCCCATTGCGACACCCCAAGCATATGGCGGAGCTTACACAATTGCTTACTATAATTCCAGGGTCTATGTGGGCGGAGTATGGAACTCATTGGGTGGGGTGAATTCATACCTGGAAGCTTTAAACGAAAACACCGGGGCTGCTGATGCTTTATTTAACCCAAATATTCAAAACATTGATGGTGGCGTGAACCAGACTCTGATCAATCGCTTAGAGGTCGACAACGGAGTTTTGTACATCGCAGGTGCATTTAACATGATCAATTCAGAATCCAGAATCACAGCAGCCGCGATTGATTTGACGACTAGGGCTCTGACAAATTTCAATCCCCAGTTTGTTGTGCCGCCGTTTAATGTTTTGGGATATTTGATGGGGTCAATGGTCAGAGGATTTTCATTTACAAATACCTCGGTATTTATGACCGGATCTTTTCAGTTAATTGGGTCATTGGGCATCAATGGATTTGCTGAAGCCCTAAAGGGTAGCGGCGCCATTGCTGGATTGCCTTCACCAATTCAAAATTCACTTTATTCTGCAGGAGGGTTGATTTTTCCTGGTTTTGGATATCCGAATGCCGGTGATTCCATTTTTGCAGTCGCTGCAGATTATTACAACCCAACTAAATATTATATTGGTGGTGATTTTTCACACATCAACGGAGTCAGAAAAAATCACTTTGTAGAGTTTAATCTGATAACAGGAAAGACAACCAACTTGAGTGTGCCTTTTGACATTGGAGCAGCAACCAATGTGCCCTCACGAGTTTTAGCCTTTAGTAATAAATTGGCATTTATGACTTTGGGAACTGGATTGACTATCGGGGGAGTTGCAAAAACAGGTGTCGCAATTGTTGACCGTACTATTGGGGTATTGACAAGCTTTGATATGGGCATAAATACAGCCAATAAAATTGTGAGGACAATAGAAAAAGACGGAGACAGTTTATACGTTGCAGGTTTATTTGGTTTGAATTTCGGGGGATTCAATAGAACTAATTTGGCCAGATTCAATGTTACCACTGTGAATGTAACATTGGACAGCTGGGCGCCTTCGGTAAATGACTATGTGTATGATCTGGAGGTCGCTCCTGATCGCATATTTGTCTGCGGATCGTTTACAAATGTAAATTCATTTCCTCGGATCGGACTGGTAGCTTTAGAAAAAACCACCAGTAGTTTACATTCGGGCTTTTCGACTCCTGCAATTGTTGGAAACATTTCTTTGCTCAGATACAATCCAGGAAATGGATTGATCTATGTACATGGAGCTTTTTCATCAATTGGCGGACAATCCCGAGCCAGCATAGCTGCTTTGAATATGAGCGGCAGTGTCAATGCCAGTTTTAATCCCAATTTGCAGAATGATGTCCATTACTTTGATCCCAGCTTTCCATTGGGTACTTACACTCCAATCACACTTTTAGATCTGGGTTTTATTGGCAATAATCTGTTTATTCACTCAGACATTTTAAACTTGGTAAATGGAATCTTGATCAATAGTCGTTTGGTGCATTTGGATGCTACGACGGGTTCTTACGGAACATTAAATTCAAATTTCGGTCCGTCAATCACAGTAGGCACCCAAGTGTCCACATTAAATGGCAAATTGTTGTTACCTTCTGGGACCTATGGATCAAAATATCGAACAGGATTTTCTTTTATGTCGATGACAGGATCAGTGGCACCGTAAAATTGCCAATCTAGCAGGCTTTAGATTTTAATAATTACTTTTCCAGTTGTTGCATTTGTTTTTATTGGTTTGATAAAAACAAATGGTTTTATCACCTGTGGTAAATTTGAATTCACCGCAGGCAGAGGGACCAGTTTATAAAAATAAAATGATCTAAAAAATTCAAAATCACGCTTTTGGTGGGTTTTTCAGAGAAATCGCATGACAAATTATGCTGTTTTCTTTTAACAAAAGCCCATGCCCCACATGTTTTTTCAATGTTCCAAATTAAAGCTCAATTTGCTTTTGGTTTTTGCCTTAGCGATTACTAATCACTGTATTGCTGCCGCCAATCCAACCTGTGATGATTCCTTTCAGATAGCTCCATTCAACAACGAACTTTTTATCAAAGCCAAACAACCCCATGAGCTAACGCCAATCACTGGTTATCATAATTCATTTTTGTTTAACGGCAGGACAGTTCATAAAATAGAAGCCCGTGGGGGTTTGAATGCGGGCTTGTTCACTTACAGTGAAAATGGAGTCAGCAAGATTATAAAAACATTTCGTGTGATGGATCCCAAACATCATTTGTTTGATTTACAGAGAGGTTTTTTAGAAGGCGCTTTGCTGGGATCATTGGTCGGTGGTCCAAAAATTTATGATTATGGATTTATGAAATTACAAAATGGCTTATTAAATTTTTATATTAAAATGGAAAGACTTTTTCCTGACGAAGCTTTTTACACAACTAAGGGATATTACACTCGTGACAGTGATACGGCGAAATTATTAGTTGAAAAACCAGTCCTCAGAAAAGCTGCAGATTTTTACCTTAAGGCTTTGGAAAGAGGTATAGCCATCGAAGACGTTGATATTGCGGTTTCCGCATCAGGTAAAGTTCGATGGATAGATTGTGATTTTTGGCGGCTGCAGGATTTGGAAACCTTTAATGTCAGAAGCAATTTCAAAAGTTTTTCAAACTGGATTCGCGGACCAGAAATCAATTATTTGAAGGACTATCTGAAAGAAAAAGTCCAAAACTCGCGGGACCTGTCCCCTAGCCTAAAAACAGAACTGCTTTCTTATCTGTAAAAGAGACCGTATAAAAGAGACCGTACGACTTTTTCTGTCTACACCGCACGATGAAAATGCACCGTTGGCTCAATAGACCTTGGTGGAGACCATAACTCTTTATCGTGCGGTGTAGACAGAAAAAGTCGTACGGTCTCTTTTGGAGGCGATGCCAGTAATTGTTGCATGCAAAATCAGGCAGTGCTAGCACTGCCTGATATGTGGAAATCAATTAAAAATTTTAAAGACATCACTTATGATCGGCACGAATCCTTGGGGATTGTGCGCGTGGCATTTAATCGGCCCGAGGTCAGAAACGCCTTCAGACCCCAAACTGTGGACGAGCTATATTGGGCCTTGGATCACGCCAGACAAACTTCTGATGTGGGAGTCGTCCTACTGACTGGTAATGGACCATCACCCAAAGACGGTGGTTGGGCCTTTTGTTCAGGCGGAGATCAGAAAATCCGCGGTAAAGATGGATATCAATACAATCAAGGTTCAGGGGCAACGAGTACTGAGGCCGCTACAAAGTTGGGAAGGCTTCATATTTTAGAAGTCCAAAGACTGATCAGATTTATGCCTAAGGTTGTGATTGCCGTTGTTCCAGGTTGGGCCGTGGGTGGTGGGCATTCGTTGCACGTGGTTTGTGATTTAACAATCGCCAGTAAAGAACACGCAGTATTTAAACAAACCGACACTGATGTCGCATCATTTGATGGTGGTTATGGTTCTGCGTACTTAGCCAGAATGGTCGGGCAAAAACGTGCTCGCGAAATATTTTTTCTGGGAAGCTCATACACTGCCGATGAAGCTTTTATGATGGGAATGGTTAACAAGGTCGTTCCCCATGCTGAGCTTGAAGCCACTGCAATCCAATGGGGTCAGGAAATTTTGACCAAAAGCCCAACTGCAATCAGGATGTCCAAATTTGCCATGAATCTGATTGATGATGGGTTAGTGGGACAGCAAATTTTTGCTGGCGAAGCCACCAGATTGGCCTACATGACAGACGAAGCCACCGAGGGTCGGGATGCTTTCTTGGAAAAACGTCCTCGTGATTTCGGTAAATATCCCTGGCATTTTTAGTTAAAGTCGCCTGAAGAGGTATTAACATTTTTAGTTTTAAAATTGTTAATACTGTAGAGATGTGAACGAACTTAATTAAAATTAAGCTTCGGGTATGTCGAGGATTTTTAGGTTGTCGGATTCCAGCTTTGCTAGCTTTTTTTCAGTTTTTGCGCCCAGTTCCCGCAGCATTTCAGCTTGCCTGATTAGATTTCCGGTTCCTGTAGATAGCTTTTGTTTTAATCCCGAATGGTGTTTTGAAACAGCATCGATTTTTTCACCCAGCTTTTCAAAATCTTCAACCAGTCCAACAAATTTATCGTACAAGGCTCCACCGCGTTTTGCGATTTCCAAGGCATTTCTTTGCTGGCGTTCTTGCCGCCACAGTGTCGCCACTGTTTTCAAAGTCGTCAGCAAAGTCGTAGGAGAAACCAACGCGATGTTTTTTTCCCACGCATACTGTAGCAAATCAGGTCTGTATTTAAAGGCCAGAGCAAAGGCAGGCTCGATAGGCATAAACAAAATCACAAAATCAGGTGTCAGCAACCGTTCAGAGCTCTGGTAGCTTTTAGAGGCCAAACCATCGATGTGTTTTTTAATGCTTTCCAGCTGTGCCTTTGCAAAACGATCCTGATCAGCGACTTCTGAGCTGTTTGCGTAACTTTCATAATGCATCAGTGAAACCTTGGAATCGATAATGATGTGCTTATCATCAGGTAAATTGATAATCACATCGGGCTTGATAAAATCGCCTTCCAGATTTTTAAGTCTCATGTTTTCAGCTTGCAAAATATATTCTTCGCCCTCGCGCAGGCCGGATTTTTCCAAAATGCTAGATAAAATCCATTCACCCCAATTGCCACTGGTTTTGTTGTCGCCCTTTAGTGCCCGGGACAGATTGTTGGCTTCAGCAGAAATTTTAAAATTCAAATCAATTAATTTTGAAATCTCACCTCGCAGCAGGTTGCGCTCAGTTTTTTCGCTGCCATAGGTATCATCGATCTTTTTTTCGAACTCTTTGATTTTTTCCTTAAAAGGATTCAGCAGCAACTGCAGTGACTGAATACTGGATTGGGTCATCGTATTGGATTTTTCTTCGTAAAATTTTGATGATATTTGCTGAAACTGATCACCTAATTTTTCCTGAATAGATTTTTCGCTTTTAATCTGTTCTTTGATTGCATTTAGCTCAGCTAGAGCTTGAATAGATCGCATTTCTGAGTCAAAAAATTTGGCGCGCTGCCAAATAAATATGCAGCCAGCACCGAAGGCGATTCCTAAAACCAAACCAATCATCAAATAAGTAATCATTTAATCTATCTACTGCAGAAAATTTTCGTCATCACTAAGAATTTCTGCTAATGTGCCCGAATGCTGAATGTTGTTAAGTATTGGATATTGGCTTTTCGGCCCAAGACCCTGACCGCCGCTGTTGTGCCAATTGTGGCTGCCTCGGCGTTTTTGTACAGTCAGTACCAAATGTTTGATGTCAGAATATTTGTAGTCACATTGTTGTGTGCTTTGTTTATCCAAATCGCGACCAATTTATTTAATGATGCCATTGATTTTAAAAAGGGTGCGGACACACCGGACCGAATCGGCCCCACCAGGGTCACAGCGGCCGGATTGATTCCGATTCAGTATGTGTGGTTTGCTGCCGGATTATTTTTGCTGATGGCCTTTGTCCTGGGGTCTTGGTTGGTGGCTCAAGGCGGTTGGACGATTTTGGTGATCGGAATGATTTCTTTATTTTTAGCTTATTCCTATACCGGAGGGCCTTTTCCATTGGCGTATTTGGGACTAGGGGATTTGTTTGTGATTTTATTTTTTGGAGTGATCGCCGTAATGGGCTATGGATTTTTGCAACTGAAACAGTTTACCACAGAGCTGTTTGTTTTGGGATTACAGGTTGGATTGTTATGTGCGGTATTGATTGCAGTCAATAATCTGCGGGACGTTGAAACCGACAAAGTGGTTGGCAAAAAAACCATCCCCGTAAGATTTGGCAAACAAGTAGCCAGATACGAAATAGCAGGTTTGATTATAGCACCCTTGTTGCTGAATTTTTATTGGTGGGGCAGGGGGCTTTCTATGGTTCCATTGATGACCCTAATGGTATTGCCGTTAGCTGGATTTATTATTCATTTTGTTTTTACCAATGAACCCAGCAAAGCATTTAACGGACTATTGGCCAAAAGTGCATTGTTGCATTTGAGTTTTGGGGTTTTGGCCAGCGTGGGATTTTTGCTATGTTAAAATTTTGGTCTCATAAATACACCTTGGAACCGGTTTCAAAATTTGGAGCCTTGGCAAAAAATGAACTCCGATCAGGCAGTTTGTTGAAAATCCAATGGCCAAACAATCTGACTGGATACGCAGATTTGCATCCGTGGCCTGAATTGGGTGACAAAAATTTGGATGCCCAGTTAGAGGATTTAGAATCAGGTAAAATGTCAGAGCTGGTTGAACAAGCAGTTTGGTTGGCCAGGCTGGATGCAAAAGCTCGAGCCGATAAAAAAAGTTTGTTTGAGGGATTGCCGAAAGTTAAAAATCATTTTTTGATCACTGACTACAGCACATGTAAGGATTCGATGATCATGGAGGTGCGTAGTGCTGGATTTACGACCTTCAAAATAAAATTAGGGGTAGATCCTTTTGAAGAAGCTAAGTTTGTATCCAGGTTGATCAGACAACACCCTGTAATGGTTCGACTGGATTTTAATTCAACGGCTGATTTTCAGTTTCTGCAAAGATTCAGTTCGCTGCTGTCGCAACCTGAAAAAGCAAAAATTGAATTTGTAGAGGATCCCTTTCCCTGGGATTTGGCACTGTGGACTGATGCCAGTAAGCTGCTGCCTTTAGCGATTGATCATGAAATTGTCAAAGTGGACTGGGATACTTTGCCCGAGAAACCCCCATTTAAGATTGTCGTACTAAAACCTGCCAGAATGGATATTGAAGAAGCCACTATGCGAATTGTTAAGCATGATTTGAAAGCTGTGATCACCAGTTCATTGGATCATCCCGTTGGAGCTGCTCATGCATTAGCTGTGGCCTCTGAGTTTAAAAAAACTCATACAGTCAGATTGCTTGAGTGTGGGTGTTTAACAAATCGAGCCTATCAAGCAAATGCGTTTTCGGCTCAGTTTATAACTTCAGGGCCTTATTTGGTGCAGCCTATGGGTACAGGTGTGGGCTTTGATGATATTTTGGAAAATTTAGATTGGGTTTTAATCCGATGATACCCGTGCAGCCTGGTCTTTTGTTGAACCCAAATCTGGATTGGGATCAGAAAAAATATCTGACCGAAAATTTTTTTAAATTTCGAGATTCAGGGCCGCAAGGCAGCTATTGGTTTGCTAGCAGTGGCAGTCAGGGAATCCCCAAGTTAGTGTGTTTAACCGAAGCTGCGATGTGTGCCAGCGCCAATGCCGTTAATCAAATAATGGGGCTGACCAGTGAAGATATTTTTTTAAATGTATTGCCTAAATTTCATGTCGGTGGACTGGCGACCTTTTTTAGGGCACAGGAACTGAGCAGTTTTGTAATTGATGCTGATCCCTTTGGCTGGGATCCAATTAAATTTTCAAAAATTTGCAGTGACAATCAGATCACCGTGACTTCTTTGGTTCCCACTCAGATTTTTGATTTGGTTCAGAAGCAAATGATCAGTCCGAAAAGCTTGAGATGCATTTTTGTGGGTGGGGCAGCGCTGAATCCAGATCTGTATTTTGCAGCGGTGAAGCTGGGTTGGAAATTGTATCCAACCTTTGGCATGACCGAGGTTGCTTCGCAGATTGCAACGGCAGTGTCTGTCAGTCAGGATCAGTATCCTCAATTAAAAATTTTAAATCATATTCAAGCTCAGGTTTTAGACGGACTATTGATGGTCAGGTCAGCAGCTGTGTGCGAAGGGTATGTTGAAAACGAAAGCTGGATACCTGTCGACAAGCATTTAGGACTGAAGACTTCTGATCAGGTTTTAATTGATGGTGGATATTTGAAGCCTTTGGGAAGATCCGGCGAGACCATCAAAATAAACGGAGAATTAGTGTCGTTATTTAAACTGCGAAATCAGTTTGAAGATGTTTTGGATTTTGCGGTGACTTCGCTACCAGATTCTAGAACTGGCGCAAAAATAATTGGCGTCGTGGGTGCAGCAGATCAGATTGCCCAGGCTAAAACCAAAATCGAAGCGTGGAATAAAAGCTGTATGCCTTTGGAAAGAATCAAAAAATTGGTGGTTTTAAATGGAATCCCCAAATCCAATTTAGGTAAGGTTTTGTATTCTGAAATCACTCAAACGTTGATCACTCGAAAAGACATTACCGAAATCGATTTAGTCTGATTTCAGTTTTTCAAAATCAGGCCAGATAATTGAAATATTGAAAACGCAAATTCAAATAAGTCTTTAAAAAAAATTGCTGCTGACTAAAACTTGTCTGCGATAAATGCAGGTAATTTTGTTTTAAGCCCTGTGGATTTGCTGACACAAACATGGACAGATTCAATCGTAAAAGCCAAACGGCCATCAATCGAAGCCTTGGCTGCCACAGCAAAGGTAGATTCCGATTTGAGGCTGCAATCAAATTGCAATTCCAGGATTTGATTGGCTTTCACTGGAGCCTTAAAATCAGCGCCTGCGTGAACCAATGGAAAGGCAAATTGATCGTTGTCAAAATAGTGCTTCCACTCGATATTAAAGCGCTTACAAACAAAGTCTTCCAAGTTGTCATGGTAAATTTCAAAGGCCTTTGAAAACAGCATGATGCCTGCTGAGTCACACTGGCTAAATCTGATTTTTATTTGTGCTGAATCCATGCTAGATGTTGACTTACAGCCTGCTCCGGATGAAATGTAAAGGAAACCTGCACCGAGTTATAAATGGAAACAGAAGTTCAGAAAACTAAACCCAGAAAATACAATCCCAAGATTTACGACCACAAGGATTTTCCGGCCTATTTGCCAAAACTAAACAATTTGTACGACGACTTGTTTACAGGAGGCAAAGGCTTTAGGTCACAACTGGTGCAGATGATCTCAGCCTATAAGAACTTTGAGCCTAAGACTGTGCAGTTGTTGTGTCAGACCATCGAATTTATTCATAATGCTTCGCTCTTGCATGATGACCTGGTGGACAGGTCAGCACTGCGTAGGGGTAAGGCCGCAGCGTGGACCAAATACACACCCGAATACGCTGTGTTGGCTGGGGATTATCTGCTAGCTCGGGTCATGGTTAATCTGTCGGGATTTGGAAACATTCGATTGGTGCAATACACTTCAGAAATTATTTCGGATTTGTTAGAGGGTGAATGGCTGCAGGATTCGTTGGTGGGCGACATTCATGTCGAGCTCAGCCAGTTGGATAGAGTTCACAATTTAAAAACTGCCAGTTTGTTTAAATGGTGTTTGCGGGCTCCGTTTTTGGCTCAGGAAAATTACGATCATCAGGTTCACACACATTTGGAAGAGATGGGAACACTGCTAGGTCAGCTATTTCAACGTTCGGATGATATGTTGGATTACAATATCAGAAACGATGAAAACAAAACTGTGCTGGGCGATCTGAAGGCTGGATATTTTAACTCGTTCACATGTTTTCTGACAAAAGCGATGGATTCAAAACAGAAAGTCCAATTTAAAAATTGCAAGGATCTGGCCCAGGTTTATGAAGCGGTTGGGGGCAAGAAAAATTTTGATCAAGCGGTTGAAAAATTTGATCAGATGAACGATTTTTTAATCAATTTATATCAACATCATCTGAAGTCTGTTCAGAAATTGATTCCAGATTCTGAAAAGGGTTTGGTTGATCAGATGTCTAAACTGCCGGATTATTTGTACTGGAGAAAATCCAGATAAATGGGCGAGCTAATCACAGTCTCAAAGTCTGATCCGAATTTTGAAAAATATTTGCTGGGTACATTTTCCAAGGAAAAACGGGCACTGCCCGTTGAATCATTAAATATAAATACCGACAAAGAAGAGGTAACTTTTAATATTGTTCTGCGATCTGAAATTGAAAAACCCAATCTGATTGTGATGTGGGGACAAATTCTAAAGCTCAGAAATTTTATTTTGGTTATGCTGCCAATATTTTTAGTCAGCACAAAAAATTGGATCGATGAAACTATGTTGGATCCTCTGTTTGGGGGCATGGGGGCTTTGGGCGCAATCCTGTTGCATGCATCCATCAATATCAGAAATGATTATATCGACCATGTCCTGGGGCTTGATCGTATCCATCCACAATCTGGAAGTCGTGCGATCCAAAAGGGTTGGGTGCGGGCAATAACCCTTAAAAAATTGTCGACAGCTTTGATGATTGCCGGGGTGGTTTTGGGATTTCCGGCACTGTTGGCTTACACAGAAGTTTTATATGTCACAGTCTTGTCATTGGTTTTGGGATTTTTAGGAGTGATGTCTTTCAAAAGCGGCTTGAAATTGCGAAAATGGTCTGAAGTGTTTTCGTTTTTTTTGTTGGGACCACTTTTGACGATTGGGTACCAAGGGGCCCTGGGTGGCGGTTTTGATCTGGAAGTTATTTTTATTGGGATTCTGTCTGGATGGTTTGCGGTCTATTACATCCACATCAAAAATTTTGAAATGCTGATGGTGAATTCAAAAGCCAAAATCTATAATTCAGTTTCAAACCTGGGTTTCGAGAAAAGCAAAGAACTGATCAAGTTTTGGTGGATTTCTTGGCTGTTAATGATTGGCGTTTACCATTGGCTTTATTGTTCTCATTGGTGGGCGGTTTTGATGATTTTTGTATCGATACTACTGATTCTGCCCTTGGTGTTTAGTTTGAACGTCACGGAATCACCAGTGGGCTCATCGATGGCCAGAACCGTAAAGACTGCCAGGTATTTATATATTTTCTTGATTGCACTGTGGGCCTTGGAAAGCTCATGGTATCTGACGTTTTTTTAGATGAATCGATACAGCTACTGTTTTACGACAGAAATTCCTGACTGGTTAAAACCCTATAAAAATATTTTGGATGATTGTTTCGATCAAATCGATCGGCCCACTGATGATAAAAGCTATTTGAAACTGAGCGGGGATAAATTGATTTGGTGGGATTCAGAATTAGGTGATTTTGAAATCGACAGTTTTAAACCTGAAAAAAAGCCCAAGATTTTAAAAGGCAAAAATGAGCTCATGGCTAAAGCTTTGGAAATCAGAAAATCCGGTGACTTGGTAATTGATGCGACTGTGGGCCTGGGTAAGGACAGCCGGTTTTTAATTGAATTAGGCGCTCGTGTTATTGGGTGTGAAAAAGATCCTTTAGTTTTTTTGTTGTTGCAGTCAGCTTTGCAACAAGCGGATAAAAAAATTCAAAGTCATTTTGAACTGCATTTTGCAGACTGCCAGAAGTTTTTGATCAATTTCAATTCTGAAGGTTCATTTAATATTTATTTGGATCCCATGTTCGAAGGCGAACTGGGTTCGGCCAAGCCCAAAAAATCCATGCAGGTTTTCAGAAAATTAAATCTAAAAAGCGATTTGCAAATTTTGATTGATGCCGCATTGGCCAGCAGTGCAAAACGAGTGGTTGTAAAGCAGCCTTTGAAGTCCAGGGAACATCAATACAAAGTCATTCACTGCTACCAAGGTAAAAGTGTCAGATACGATCTATTGTCGCGATAACTTGGTAAGTATCAGATTGTAAAAATATATTAATCAAATTATTTAAAAATGGTTCTAGAGGCAATTGCCAATACTTAAGGCCAGTGGAAAAAGGATTTGTTAATTTGCCCGCAATTGATTTTTGTGCTCAGCTTAAATTATGTCTAGCGAAAATCAGCTCAAAGAAAAAATCAAAGAATTGCAGATGGAAATTGCACAAAAAAATGTGCAGATCACTCAGTACCGAACCGAGCTGATCAAGGTCAACGAAGCCCTCGAGAAAATTTCCCTTCAAATGAATCAAGAAGTCAAAATGGCCGAAACTCTGCAAAAGGTTTTAGCACCTGTTGAAATACCCAATATTTCGGGTGTGTCTTTTTCATCCAAGTTTGTGCCTGGCTCTCTAAAGGGAGGGGACTATTTTGAAATTTTTGAACACGAAGATAAAATGAAATTTGGTATCCTGATGTCCAGCTGCTCGGGCTATGTTTTGTCAGCCGCTTTGATTGGAGTTTTAATTAAATTTTCTGCGCAGATTGAGGCCCGCAAAGGCTTAGAGCCAGAAAAAGTAATCAAAAAAATGGTATCCGAAGTCGTTCCCAATATCGAAGGCGATGATTCAGCCAGTGTGTTTTATGCAGTCATTGACCGACGCAACTTTGAGGTCAAATACTCTAGCATCGGAAATGTTTTGGGGCTTTTGCAGGTGAACGCAGAGGGCAGATTGATTCAGTTGGAACCCTCGGGTGAAAAGCTTTGTCGAGGTTATTCGATGAATCCCCTGGGTCATAGTATGAACTTGGGGCCCCGGGACAGATTAATTTTATGTACTGAAGGAATGATTGAGGCTGAAAACTCTAGTCACCAAACTTTTGGACGGGAAGGTGTGCAAAAATCTTTGCTGCGATCACCTAAATCCGGAGTTCATGAAGTCAGAAATGAACTGTTGTTTCAGTTGGAGCAATTTACGGGAGTGAGCGAACCGGTCCGCGATGTTACGGTCCTGGTGGCCGAGGTCAATGACCGCGTAATAAAACTTGCTAAGAAATCTTGATTGTAGGAAAATAAAGCGTTCCGAGACTTAATTTTCGGAATATAATTTCTGATCAATGGCGTTCCGCCATTTTCAAAAGGAGAACCACAATGGCTGAAGCCGTTCAAACTTACGAAGGTGCGATCGACAAGGGGCTTGAGGGAGTCGTAGCATGCAACACTGCAATTTCATTTATCTTGGACAACACACTTTGCTACCGTGGTTACACAATTGAAGATCTGGTTGAAAAATCAAATTTTGAAGAAGTGGTTTATTTGCTTTGGAACGGTGAGCTTCCATCCGCTGCCCAGCTCAAACAATTTCGTTCAGACTTAGCTAAAGAATATTCGCTCAGCAAAGATTTTATTGAAGTGTTAAAAAAACTGCCGCACAAAAATGTTCATCCTATGACTTGGATGAGAACCGCGCTTTCTCTGCTGACGCATTTTGATCCAGACGCAAATGATAATTCAAAAGAAGCCAATCTGAGAAAAGCAGTCAAATTAACTGCCAAGATGGGAACTATAGTTACAGCATTTGAAGCCATCAGAAAAGGCAAAGAACCTATCACCCCAAATCCAGAAAAATCCATTGCTTGGAATTTTATGTATGCATTGAAGGGTTCAGAGCCTGATCCTGAATTGGTAAAAGTTTTTGATACTTGTTTGATCCTACACGCCGATCACGAACTGAACTGTTCTGCCTTTGCCACCAGGGTAACGGCATCGTCACTGAGTGATTTGCATGCATCGATGGTATCGGCAATGGGCGCTCTTAAAGGACCATTGCATGGTGGAGCCAATGAACAGGTTATGTTGATGCTTAAGAAAATTGGCAATATTGAAAAAGCACAGCAGTTTGTGAAAGACGCTTTGAGCGCTAAAGAAAAAGTCATGGGTATTGGTCACAGGGTTTACAAAAACGGAGACCCTCGTGCTGCCATACTGAGGAAAATCAGCGAAAAACTGACTCTGAAAATCAATGAACCCATTTGGTACCAAATGTCGACGTTGATTGATGATACAATGAACAAAGAAAAAGGCTTGATGCCGAATGTGGATTTTTATTCGGCCACAGTTTATTACAGCATGGGAATTCCCATAGATTTGTACACTCCGATTTTTGCGGTATCCAGAATCACAGGATGGATAGCTCACGCCATGGAACAATGGAATAACAACAGGATCTACCGACCGCGAGGCAAGTGGACAGGCAAGTCTGGTCTTAAATGGGCAGCAAGGGGCTAAGTTGAAACGAGTACTGATTGTCAGCACCAGTTTTGATGAACAAAACATGCTGGAGTCAGTGATGAAGTTTCATGACCCGGGATCCTTTGCCGTTGACACGACGGCATCCTTTGGCCAAGAAGAATCTTTTTGGCTAGAGGAGGCTCCAGATCTGTTGGTGGTAAAATTACCAGACGAAGAACTGATGGAGCAGTATTTCCATGCTAAATTGCAAAAGGACGTTCCAAAATCTCAGCCCATTTTGTTTTTATCCCGCAATATTTCATCAAGCCTTATGCAGCTCAGTCTGACCTTTCAAAAAATCAGACTGTTAAAAATACCTACAGATGCGATGACTTTGTTTAAAACCATTCAAGATGCCCTAAGGCCTTTTCAGAAAGGCAAGCAACAGGCTCACCCCCGATTTATGACCGATCATAACACAGAACTGGAGATCAGGCCTTCAGGTGATAAAATCGCAGCGACCATGAAAAACCTGTCTTTGTCAGGGGCGTATTTTGAAGCTGATCTGCCAGAAAACAGTTTAAAAAAATCTGACATTCTGAAAGTCAAAATTGAAATAGGCGATCCCAAGAAATTTTATTTTTTCGACGCTAAAATTATTTGGATAAAGCTTCAGCGATCCCCAAATACTTTTGGTTTTGGTGTTAATTTTATTGATACTGACGAATCCATCGATAGCATACTTAAAAACTTAGAAGGAAGCTAAATGCCATCAATCTTTACCAAAATCATTCAGGGCGAATTGCCCAGTTATAAAATTTTTGAAGACCAGCAGGTCATCGCTATTTTAGCTTTGGACCAGGTGAATTTGGGACACACCTTGGTGATCCCAAAACAAGAGGTCAACCATTGGTTTGATGTTCCTGATCAGGATTTTGTTCAAGTGGGCAGGGTTGCACAAAAAATCGCTAAGGCCATACAAAAAGCTACCGGTTGCCCGCGTGTGGGAACCATCGTCGCTGGTTTTGAAGTTCCTCATTATCATCTGCACCTAATACCGGCTTGGTCCATACCCGAAATGAGTTTTGCCCAGGCCCAGCGCCGAACCGAAGCCGAGATGAAAGACATCCAGAAAAAAATCATCGCTTTATTGCCGTAACATCCCCTACGCACGCCGCAGTTTTTTAGAGTTTTATCTTTACTGCCTGGTCCAACAAAAGCCTTAGAATTATAGAAAACTATTTTAATTTAAATTCTTAGCTTCAGAAATCTACTACCGCGATTGCTGGATAAAATTATGATTTCCTAAGGCCTTTGTTGGACCAGTTTGGCAGTCAAAGATCAGACAGTGTCTGCCAATATTTTGATGATTTCCTATTGGATGCTAAAAAATTGACGGCGAGTTCGCATTTCGCATTCTGGGCAATGAGCTTCCTCTTTGATCATCAGTTGGCCTTCGTTCTTTTCAAAGCGCAGCTCCAGCGTGCAACCACATAGTGAGCATTGATTATGCATCTCTACGAATTCTTTGTGCTCTTCATTTTTGATGTTTTCGAAATATTGTGGTCTTTGTTCTGACATAATCACCTCTGCTTGTTGCTTCTATGGTGATTACTATGCAAAGGCTGTTCACAGGCCTTGGTCTTATTGGATCTGACCTATTTCATAAAATTGGTATTGAGCTTTTGATCCCTGCCGTGTTTCTGAATGCCTAACTGGATTAGCTCAGTGATTAAATTTGTATAGCCGATGCCAGTGGCCTCCCACATTTTGGGGTACATTGAAATTTTGGTGAATCCAGGCATGGTGTTGATTTCGTTTATAATCGCATAACCATCAGCCGTCAGAAAGAAATCCACCCGGGCTAATCCATCACATCCCAGACATTGGTATGTTTCAATTGCCAACTTCTGAATAGTTTCGATTTCTTTCTTAGAAAGCTCAGCAGGGATTTTTAATTTTGCTCCGTTGTCGTCTAAATATTTTGCTTCATAAGAATAAAAATCATGAGTCGGGATGACTTCACCAGGGTTGCTGGCCTTGGGATTCAGATTCGGTCCCATGACTGAGCACTCAATTTCACGCCCTTGAATGTATTTTTCAGCCAGCACTTTGTAATCAAACTGAAAAGCGTCTTTCAGTTTAATATCGAAATCTTGCTCTGATTTAATTTTGTGCACACCCACGCTGGATCCTGCATTGGCGGGTTTGATAAAAAATGGTAATCCCAGTTTGGATTTGATCGCAGAAAAATCTGTGGCCTGTCCTTGTTGCAGTAACATAAAATCTGCTATGGGCAGCTTGGCATCCCTTAATATGCGTTTCATAAAATCTTTATCCATACCTACGCAACTGGCAATCACATCGCAGCCAACGAAAGCCAGATTCATCATTTTAAATAAGCCTTGAATGGTACCGTCTTCGCCATAAGTTCCATGCAGTATGGGAAAGGCCACATCCAAAGCGATTTTTTCAGAGTTTTTTATCTTCAGCAATTTGGCCTGTCCGTTTTCGCAAATTAAAGAAGCCGCCGTAAAGCCAGCGGGAAGGTCTTTGTCGTTGATGGCTTTTAACTGATCAAAGGAATCGCCAGAAGACACAAAATACCAGCTGCCTTGTTTGCTGATACCAATCAAGGTTGGTTCAAACAGATTTTTATCCAAAGCTTTAAAAATATTTTTTGCTGAATTTATTGAAACTTCGTGTTCAGCAGATTTACCACCAAAAATAATACCCACTTTTGTCGCCATTGTAGTTCCCCTGGTTAGAGTGTCCTACAAAGTGTAGACTAAGGTGTTCCGAAGGTAAAGTCTTTGACTTCTTCGCACTGAGTGACGGGCGCGGTTTGACCTTGAATGTCCATCCAAGTTTGTGCACATCCCAAAAGCTGAGATGCAAAGTACGGAGCATCTGGACTCCAGATAAATCTAAATGTTGTTTTAGTGCCCTTTTCATCGCTTTCCCAAATCACTTTATCAACGCTCACGCTCATGGCTCGCAGATTTTGACATCTAGCCAGGCCACCGCAATTTGAACGCAATCTAACCAGATTGGGCAGAGGAAAGGTCACGTCTTCTTTTATCAGATTATGATAGGAGATTCTTTGAGCCGTAGGTTTGATAGGTTTTTCAGATACCAATGTCTGCAAAAATTCTTTGATTTTGATTGGCTTGGGGCTGCTGATATTTTTATTGAGCCTAAAATTCAATGACTGTGGAAACTGATTACTTTGATTGTTAGGATTATTAAAAACCTCAACCTGACAATCCTCAGTTTTAATTCTGGGGACACAGGCTCTTCGCTCAGTTTTAGAAACTACGGGCTTTTCGTTTTCTTGCATTACGTTTTCCTGAACGATCGTCAAAACCCAACCGGTGGAGTTTTCAACCTTGTTGGTGACTGTTTCACCTAACTGGAATGACAATTTAGGCGGAAGGCTTGCTATCTGAAAAGTGCTTTCCAGATAGACAAATTCACCTTTGTTTATCGTCGAGGGATCATTCGTAAATTCTGCAAATGCCTGATTGATTGAATCTGGATTTGATTCTGGGCCATAATTTGGTTTTGGATCAGGTTTTTGCATGCAGGCATTCAGAGCTAAAACACTGATTGCCAAGAAAAAATATTTCATATTGAATCCCAACCCCAAATCCATATTGGCAAGGGTAAAATTTTATCAAACTTTTGCTGACTTTCTGGTTTTTCAAACGGCAGCAGCGGAGTCGGACCAAACAAAATCCGCGCTAAAGCTTTTTCGTCATCGACTTCCAGTAGATCTTTTGCAAATCCCAAATAATATTTATCGCGTTTTTCCAAAACAAAATCCATCATGCCTTGGTTACGTGCATGCTTTTTGATTTTTGAAAACACTTCCTCGGTATCCAGGATCTTGATCATTCCCAAAAATCCGTCAAACCGTGTAGCCCCTGATTGTTCCAAAGTGCGTATCAAATTTTGAGAATTTTTTGGTACAATCACTGTTAAATCAACATTTCGTGTTTTTGAAATGTAAGAAAATAAACTCATCAAAGCATTGGTTGAGCCGCCCCATTCATGAATGTAATTTGACAGGTCTGCACCTTTGCCTTCGGCAGCATAGGCCACCAATTGACTGTTTTTATCCCAAGCTGTGTACAGATTGGTTTTCGGTATGGATAAATATTTTTTGACTTCATCAACAGTTCTCATGCTGTGAATCGTGTGTTGTTGAAACACTCGCAATAAAGAATCGGCTGAAACCTGAACCCCAGTCATGTATCTGAGTTCGGTATCTGGTTCTTGCAATGGTTTGTTAAAGTGAAAACTGACTTCATGACCTGCTAATTCATAGCCCAGCTTGCGATAAAAATCGTGCAGACTGCTCCACAAAATAGCAATTTCGCAATCCTGTTTTTTTGCCAGTTCTTCGCATTTCTGGATTACATTTTTGGACAATCCTTGGTTGCGCGCTTTTTCACAAGTGATCACAGAGCCTATGGCGCCGACTTTAAAGGCAGCGATGGGTGTTTTTATAATCGTGGGCCGTAAAACCGCATGGGATAAAACCGTTTTGGTTTCGTCGGTAATAATTTGCATGTTGTGAATATTTGCAGGTGTCAGGGCGGTTGGATATTCTTTGTCGATGGTCCAAGCTTGATCGGGTCTTAGGTTTTCTTTCAGAAATTCCAATACCTTGGGGTATTCAACCAATGTTGGCGATCTGGGTCCTTCCATGGGCCTTCTCCTTTTAAAATAGACTTTACAGTATTTAATTTTAAACCGTTTTTCGTCGACTTAGAGCTTAAATGAGGTTTTTAAGGCAATTTTTGGACTGAACTTCAGACCTGTGCTAGACTAATCTCTAGATTCAAAGGATAAGTTAGCTTTAAAAACCGCTATAATTAGCGAATAATTGCAGCATACAATTGGAAGTCATATGGCAGATAAAACCAATAAATGGAAAGAAAACAGTAACGGCAAAATGTTTGTTGATCAATCATGTATTGCCTGCGATGCCTGTGTATTAACAGCACCTGAAAATTTTAAAATGCACGAAGAAGACGGTCACGCCTATGTCTCGAAACAGCCCACAAATCCTGAAGAAGAAAAACTCTGCAAAGAAGCCATGGAAGGGTGCCCGGTCGAAGCCATCGGGGATTTTGGCGACCAAGCCGATTAGCGTCGAAGCTGTATTAGAGTTTCTAAAGAAAAATTATCCCGACGCCCACTGCGAACTGAAATTCGAAAATCCCTATCAATTAATTGTTGCAACAATTTTGTCGGCACAATGCACTGATGAAAGAGTCAACAAAGTTACTCCGCAGTTGTTTAGTCAATTTCAGAATTTTGAGCAGTTGTCTAAGGCCACTAATAAGCAGGTTGAGGAAATAATAAGATCCACTGGGTTTTATAAAAACAAAGCCAATAATTTAGTTAAAATGGCACAGCAAGTCTGCAAAAACCATCAGGGGCAGTTACCTCCTGACATAGATCAGTTAACAGAGCTTCCAGGCGTGGGTCGCAAAACCGCCAACGTGGTGTTGGGGAATGCTTTCAATATAGCCAGCGGAGTTGTCGTCGACACCCATGTTAAGAGGCTGACTCAAAAATGGGGATGGACCCGTGAAAGCGATGCTGAAAAAATCGAACAATTATTGAATCAAATGATTCCCATGACTGATTGGATTATGTTTTCACACTGGGTTATTTGGCACGGTCGGCGATTGTGCAAGGCCCGAACGCCTTTGTGTCAGCAGTGCAATCTAGAAAAGCTTTGCCCAAAGATTGTGATCAAGGTTTAATAGCAAAATGGTTGTCGCATTTTTTGAGAGCATCAAATACGTGGGTCATTTATTGCCCATAGCCTTGCTGAGATTTTTTGTTGGGGCATTTTATTTTCAAAGTTTTCTGAAAAAATTCGAAGGTGATTTTTTACTGCGACCTAGGCTGGCTTCACAGATTGCTGAAACCTTACCCACTTTGCAAGTTCCGGTTTGGTACAAAGGATTTTTAGAAAACCTGTTTATTCCACACTGGCAAACTTTTGCCTTTGTGATTGTCGGTATCGAGCTGTGCATAGCGATTTCGTATATTTTTGGATATGTGGTCAGACCAGTTGCATTGATGGCAGCGTTATTGTCGTTAAACCTGATGATTCTGATGGGGCCTGGTTCGCAGGATTTGTACAAAACATTTATTGTGGTTCATTTAACGTTGTGCTGGCTAGGTGCCGGACGGTGTTTAGGCGTAGATTATTATTTCTTCAAACGCCAACGTGGCATTTGGTGGTGATCAAATGAAAAATTTTTTAATTTTTGTAGCAGTGGTTTTTGGTTTATTGTTTAGTTTGGTTTTTTTTAAACAAAACCGAGAAAACGAAATCAATCAACTGCCAGTGTTGAAAATTTATGGATCGTCCTCATTTATTTCTCAGTGGGGCCCTGGGCCTTGGTTGAAAGAAACTTTTGAAAAAACCTGCAATTGCAGGGTTGAGTTCTATGACGGTGCTGATAGCACAATTTTGCTGCAAAGACTTAAAGCCGAATCCAAAAGCCAAGGAGCTGACTTGGTCCTGGGGATTGATCAATACGATCTGGAAATGTACCAGACGGGGATCGAATGGAAGGAATTATCCTCTGACGGTTTCGAATTTGATCCGATGATCAAAAATCAAATCAGTAAGGGTAATTTTTTACCTTACAATTGGGGAGTCATGGCGTTCGTGTTCAGAAAAAGCCAGTTAAACAACCTTCCCAGAAAATTGGATGATCTGTTGATGCCCGAGCTTAAGGAGCAAATTGCCCTGCAGGATCCCAGGATGTCATCGCCTGGATTGCAGTTTTTGTTGTGGGTTATTTCAGTTAAAGGTGAAGACGAAGGTTTTCAGTTTTTGAAAAAGTTAAATTCAAATGTGCATTCATATTCAAACAGTTGGTCCAAATCCTATGGGCTGTTTACTAAAAATCAAACCAAGACTGCGTTTTCTTATACGACATCGCCGATTTATCATTTGGTCGAGGAAAAATCTACTGATTACCTGGCGGCTGAGTTTACTGAAGGTCATCCCGTTCAGTTTGAATTTGTGGGTATTCCGGGACAGTGTCGTAACTGTGATCTGGCCAGAAAATTTGTGGAATTGATTTTTTCATCAGATGGACAAACAGTGATCATGGAAAAAAATTATATGTTTCCGGCCATCAGAGGTGTCAGAGGAAACTCACCGTTTGCACAGGTCCCAGTTTACAAAACTTTGGAAAACAGCTCGATACCTACATTAAAAGAACGCGAGCGCCTTTTAAAAAAATGGACAGCCATCAGGCGTGAAGATTAGGGTGTGAATGCCAATTTCAAATTATTTTTTGATATTCTGGTTTTTGTTGCCCTATTTAGCACTGTTAGTTTTTTCGGTAGACATTAAGGGAATTGATTTTTCAGAACTGCAGTGGGCATTTAAAAATACAATCATCCAAGCCGTGGGCACAGGGTTTCTGACCCTGGTGTTGGGATACATCATGGCTTTGGGGCTTGGGCGATTGAAAAAATTTAGAATTTTTGAAATGCTGCTGATGTTACCATCATTGACGCCTTCATTAATTATCATATTGCTGTTTTTGCATTTGGTTCAGCCCTTTCCGTTTGGGCATTTAGGGGTGATTTTAATCCAAAGTTTTGTTTACATTGGCATCACTGCGCTTTCGATCAGAAAGGTTATTGATACCAAATTACCTAATCTGGCCACTGTGGCCTATGTCTTAGGGGCTTCCAGAATCAGATTTCATAAAATGGCAGTCCCCGTAATATTTCGAGATCTATTTAATATTTTTGTGTCGATTGTTTTTGCTTGTTTTGCGGGATTAACGATTCCGCTGATAGCGGGCGGGGGGCAAGGGACAACGATTGAAGTTTTGATTTTTGAAAAATTCAGATTGGATTCTCAGCTTAGCGGAGCCGTCGCCATTGGTTGGTTGCAGTTTCTGGTATTGTTGGTTTTGGGTTCTATGGTTCAAAAAAATGCTGTGGTGCCTGACCTCAATCATATCAGAACATCAGAAACCAACCCGCTAATGAATTCAAAAGTTGGCTTGGTTTTGGTCCTAGGTTTTTTGGCCTTTTTTTATTTAGGAACATCTGTTTCCATGGCCAACGGGTTAAGTAAAATTGTCGATGATCAAAGCACAATTTCTGTGTCCGAGATTTTTAGCACAGCATTGCCTACGGTGGGGATTACCCTCAGCGTAGGATTAGTGACAGTTTTTATGGGCCTACTGGTTGGCTACATTTATGTCAGTCCGTTTCTGAATTGGTTTTTTTCATCCTACATCGCACCCAGCACAGCATTGTTGGGATTGGGGGGATTTGTTATCGCTGAAAAGCTAGGGCTTAATCCAGTTTTTGCTTATATAATATTGCTGTCATTGATTTCGTTTCCGGTTTTGTACAGATTTACATTGCAAACAACGATCAATCATTTGCGACTACAAAGGCGTATGGCTTTTATTCTGGGAGCTGACGAAAAACTGATTTTTAAAAGAATCTTGTTCCCTCAGATTATTCATCCATCACTATACTGTGGGTTTGTGGCTTCTTTGTGGGCACTGGGGGATTTTGCTTTAGGTAAAATAATGACGGCTCAAAATATCACAATTGCAATGATCATCGAAAATCTGATGAACAGCTACCGTACCGATTCTGCGTTTGGCTTGGCAGCGATTTTGTTTATTTATGCGGGATTTTTGTTTTTGGTCTACAGAGGAGTCACCGATGTCTTTAGTAAAAAAGCTATATATTAAACAGCAAAAATTTGTTTTGGACTTGGGCCAATTTGAAATCTTGGATCAGGGTATTACAGTGTTGCAAGGAGCCTCTGGCAGTGGAAAATCCACGATTCTGCGTTGTCTATTGGGTCTTGAATCTAATGCCAATGTCGATTGGGAATTTGCAGGCAAGCAAATGTCTGCACTTAAAACTCCTGATCGCAATATAGGAGTCGTGTTTCAGTCGTATGATTTATTTCCGCATTTGACTGCCAAGGAAAACATTCGATTTGCAGCAGAAGCCAGAAAGCTGGGCCATGTGGAAACCAGATCTCGTTTGGAAATGTTGCTTGAAAAACTAGATCTCAGAAAGTGTTCAGACACGAAAGCTCAAAATTTATCAGGCGGCGAGAGGCAAAGAGTGGCTTTGGGTAGAGCCATCATAGCCAAGCCTTCGATTTTAATGCTGGATGAGCCCTTTGCATCACTGGATCAGAACCTGCGAAAATCAGCAAGGGCTTTACTGAAAACCATCACCACAGATGAGCAAATACCAGCTTTGTTAGTGACTCATGATGCTGAGGACGTCCGAGATTTGGCTATGAAATCTTTAGTTTTAGAGTCTGGAAAAATAAAAGGGTAAAATATTTTCTGAAATTTCGAATCTGTGTCTAACAGTTCGACAGACATACTTATTGCTTTGCCAAAAATCGTCATCGGATTTCCAAAATTTCCCTGTGACAAATTAGCCATCGTTAATCGTGGGCAGTGGGTCTATACTGCCTGAAGATTTTGGAGATGAAATCAATGATTAATGTGATCGCTATCTTAATTTCAGCAGTGTTCTTTCTGGGATGCGAACGCATTGCTTTTGGTCCAGAACAATTTGCATCTCCCGATCAATTATCAGATGCAAATCGCCAGGCAAATGCTCCTAACCCAGGCTCGGCCAATGAAACTGCTGGACAGGGTTCTGGAAATCAGAATTCAGAAGATGTTTCTGGTGATTCAAATAATCCTGGTGGTAATGATACTCAAGCCGATCAAAAACCTGCTGGCGACCAAGCTAACTCTGCCAATGATCAAGTTGATTCAGCAAATCCTGCTGAAGATTCAGGTACAGGATCAGGTGTTATTAAGCCTGTTGATCAATCCACCACTACATACGATGCCACAAATAAACCTCAACCTGGTAAACCTGCTGCTCCAACCGGTGGTCAAGTCGACATGAGCAAGGTTCCTGCCGAATTTAAAGCTGAAGATTTTAGCCTTTCTAAAAAAATGAATCCTACGATTTATGATTTTCCTATTGATTACACAACCGCAACCAGTTGTTTGTTGAGCGAAAAGCGAGACGTTTCTGTTTATAAAACAGATGATCGCGGAAACAAAAAATGGGTTACGCTTTCATTGTGCAAAAGATTTTACGATTTGTGTTTGATGGAAGGCAGCTGTGTTACTGGATATAACTCTTGTATCGAAGGTCGCAAGTGTGACACCGACATCAATGGAAAGTTCTATTTTTTGAACTATAAAGGGCGCGGTCCAAATGGAGCAAAGTTTTTTACTTATAATTATGAAGAATGCCCGTTTGGTTATGGTAACAGTCCAAATATTTGCTTAGATATCTTTCATACTGTGGCTGCAGATATCAGAGTTTATCCAATTGGAACTGTGATTTTTGTGCCGATTGTTGTTGGTACTAAATTACCAGACGGTACAACCCACGATGGTTTTTTTGTTGTCAGAGACGTGGGTCAGAAAATCAAAAACAGAGCCAATGGCATAGCAAGGTTTGATTTTTTCGTAGGAAATAATGACTGGAAAAACGGTAACAATCCTTTTGGTAAATTGGGTTTGTTTAATGAAAACTCAAAAATTGATTTTCATGTGGTTTACAATGCCTCTAAAAAAATCGTGCAGTTGCGCAGAAATTACCCGAAACTACCAGCTGATGAAAGAAACAGAATTCTGGAAAGCCTGATGGTTTCCTTGAAAGCCATGAAACAAGCAGTTTTGGATAGTTCAAGGCCAACAGCTAATTCAAATAATCTAAATGGAGTTCCACCCAGTGATGGTTCAGTAAAACCTCAGGCAGCTCCGGCGCCAGCAAAACCTGCAGCAGTTCCTGGCAAGCCTGCAGTTGTTCCGGCAAAACCCACGGCAACTCCAGCGAAGCCTGTAGTTGTTCCAGCAAAACCTGTTGCAAAACCAGCAACCGTTCCCGCCAAGCCTGCAACTCCAGCGAAACCTGTAGTTGTTCCAGCAAAACCTGTTGCAAAACCAGCAACCGTTCCTGCCAAGCCTGCAACTCCAGCGAAACCTGTAGTTGTTCCAGCAAAACCTGTTGCAAAACCAGCAACCGTTCCTGCCAAACCCGTAACTCAAGCAAAGCCTTCAGCAAACCCACCGGTGAAATAGTCGAACCCGCCCTTCAAAACATTTGAATCTAAAATCACAGCCTAGATCTGGACCAAAGAACTGGGTATAGGCGAATCGGTTATCTGACCTGTATCCGATTGATAAATCCCAAACATTTAAATAACATATTGCGTCTTAATTAAAGAAATGATTAATAATATTAAAGTTTTAACGCATTGTGCCGTAAAGTATAGTGACTGCTGAACGAGGTTTAAAACAAGAGTTAGCAAAAGTCTGTCGGCGACTTTTGATGTGCAAGCCAACTTTGGTCCTGGGTGACTTCAGGACTAAGGGGAAGCTGAGCCATTACGAAAGGATGCTCCATCATGGGACTTAGAATCAATACAAATATGGCTTCACTGGCGGCACAGCGCCAAATTTCGAAGTCTTCCCGAGAAAACGAAGGTGCATTGAAAGCACTAGCCTCGGGGAACAAATTTGATAATCCAAATGAAAGTGCAGCTGAATTTACAATCGCTGAACATTTGCGTGGGCAAATTACAGGGGTTAGGACGGGCGTTAAAAATGCTGAAAATGCATATTCGATGATTCAAGTGGCAGAGGGCGGGCTGAACGAACAAAATAATATTCTGATCAGATTGCGTGAGCTGGCGATTCAAGCCGCCAGTGACACCTATTCTGAGGTGGAAAGGGAAATGCTAGACGTCGAACACACTCAGTTGGTTGAAGAGTTTGACCGTATTGCTCAGACAACAAGATTTGGTGGGAATAAATTGTTGGATGGCACCGAGAAAACTTACCAGTATCAAGTCGGCGCTTACAAAGGTGCTGAAAATATAATTACCTATACGAGCAATACTGATACGACGGCTTCTGGCTTGGGCATTGATGGGTTGTCAGTCGCAGATAAATCGTCTGCAGTGGATTCTATTGAAATGGTGGATTCGGCATTGCAAGAAATCGGTGCGGCCAGAGCTAATTTTGCAGCTGTGCAAAGCAGATTAGAATCAGTGCAAAATAACGGAATGTTGCAGGTAGAAAATTTGGAAGCTGCACGCTCGCGAATTGCTGACACTGATGTCGCAAAGGCAACCGCAGATATGTTTAAGGCCCAAGCTTTACAGCAATATCAAATTGCAGTTTTGGCTCAAGCCAATCAGATGCCTATGTATGCTTTGAAGCTACTTTGAAAAACCTGGCACACTTACGCTTCACTGAATTTTAAATTCAAAGACAGGTGAGTGTGCGGTTAATGACTCGTTTTAAATCATTCGTACCTTCAGACCTAGACCTTGGTCGAAAAAAATTTCCTAAAAATCATTCGTGATCACGCAGACAAGATGCGCCGCATAAAACAAAACTGGACCAAAGACCTAAAGCTTCCTGGACCTTAGCCGAGAAGTTCTGTGAACACGTTGGAGCAACCGCAGACTTGTTAAGGACCTCGGGACAGCAGTCAAAGTCAAGAGCCCTTCACCAGCCTAACGGGCACATTCCGTTTGCGAAAGATCAGTCACCTTTCGCAAACAGGAATCCACTCCAGCAAACAGAATTAATAAACAGATGCTATCAAGGAGCGCGTCTTAACACAAACGAAGGTTTGTAGGAGGAACACATGGGCTTAAGAATACAAACGAACCTACCGTCGATTGCAGCGCAAAGGGTTCTGGGCATACAACAGAAGCGAATGGAGCATTCAACTCAGGCTCTTGCTTCGGGAAGTCGAATAGTTCAAGCAGCAGATGATGCCGCTGGATTAGCGATTTCTGAAAGCTTACGCGGTCAAATTAGAGGTATTGCGCAAGCCAGAAACAACGCCTTCAACGCTGGATCAGCGATTCAGGTATCTGAAGGTGGATTAAATGAAATCACAAATATCATGATTCGTTTAAGAGAGTTGGGAATTCAATCAGCTTCTGACAATATCGGAGACGCTGAAAGAAAATTCTTACACCAAGAAGCTTCGCAATTAATTGATGAAGCTGACCGTATCGCTAAAACCACCAGATTTGGTGACAAGCGATTGTTGGATGGTTCAGGCGGAGAGCTTGAATTCCATGTCGGTGCTTTTGGTGGTGAAGAAAACGTAATTAAATATTCATTATCCTCAAATGCCACTGCTGATGAAGTTGGTATTGCTGGGCTGAGTTTTGAAGACAAATCTTCGGCTCGTGATGCCTTAGAAGTCGTCGATGAAGGTCTGCAAAAAATTGGTGCGATGAGAGCAAACTTTGGATCTATCCAAAGCCGTTTGAACGCAACAGTCAGCAACTTGGACATTCAATATGAAAACTTGAGTGCTGCGAATTCTCGTATCCGAGATACAGACGTAGCAAAAGAAACTGCCGAAATGGCGTCTGCTCAAGTTCTTCAAAGCGCTGCGGTGTCGGTACTGGCTCAGGCCAACCAAACACCTGGTGTTGCATTAAAATTAATTGGCTAAATGATTTCGGGGGTGCTTATGTGCTCCCGGTTTTTAAAAAGGCCTCTTGAATAGTGAAGACTATTTTAAGTCTTCATAGTTGAAGAGAAATTATACTTACAGTTTTTTAAGGGATTTCTATTAAGAGTTTTATTTAGAGTTTTAAAGAGCCGATCTGTAATGCCCACACAGACACAGATTTGGTTCTTAAGCCCGCCCTCGGGGGGTTATTTTTTGTATAAAACTAAATCTTCAAAATACACATTTCAGATTCTTAAAGCGGAGTGAAATCGTGGTGTCTAAATCAGCCAATCAAATCTTCGATTTGCTGTCTGTGATCAGGATCAGTCAGCTGATTCTGAAAATGAATTAACAAAACTTTTTTGCGCAATTTTTTTGGGGCCTTTGATTTATTTAGAAACTCCAACAGCACAGCCAGTGTGGGTTCGCTCTGGCCCTTTACGATTTTATTCAAACTAGATTTTGTGATTCCCAGCTTCTGGGCAATCTCTGCAGGATTAAAATCACGTTTGGATTTGATAATAGCTTTCAGTGTTTTGGTCAGTTCGTGATTTTTTTCCATTGTCTTGCGGATCCTGGCAGGGGGCAAATAGCTGCACAAAGCCTAAAATGTCAGAAGACCCCAGTTAATGTCTAAGCTTATCAAGACGTATTGAAAAATATTTATCGCAACGACTATGCAGACAGAGTTTTTAAATCTTTACGCATAATCAAAACAATAAATGCCAACAAGGCTATTTGTGCAATTACGGATTCCCAGGAAGGGTAAATACCCAACAGTTCCACACGGGGGATTAATGTTGTCGAGCTAAAAGGTAATGCCCCGGTTTCTTGAAAACTATGGATGCCTTTACCTAATAATGTAATTGCCAAAAACGCCATCACGGCAGAGCAAACTTTAAACAAAGTCGAAATCGGCATTCTGACGCTGGTTTTGAGCATCAGAAATGCAATCAGCAAAATAAATAAAGAGGCTGAAATCATTCCACCCGCGGCATAGGATTTACCCTGATCATCAACATCAAACCAGATGGCTCTTAAAAATAAAACAACCTCAAAGGCTTCGCGAAAAACTGCCAGGAATGACAAAATCGCAAGGCCCAATAGGTTTTGGGTTTTTGCCAGCTCTGCCACGCGGACTTTCAGGAATTCATTCCACTGTTTGGCGATGGAATTTCTGTGCAAGTGAAAGCCCACATAAACCAAAACCACCACAGCAAACAAAGAAATAAATCCCTCAACCAATTCGCGGCTGGTTCCGCTTAGTTGAGTCAGAAATCCTGACATAAACCAAATCATCACGCCCAGGGCTACTGCCGAAATCCAGCCAAAATGAACCCATTTAATTGCATGATCGACCTTCATGATTTTTAGCGAGCTTAACAAAACGATTATTATCAGGATTGATTCAAATCCTTCCCTTAAAAAAATACTAAACACAGAACTAAAAATCATTGAATGAGTCATTTTTTTATCGGTTAAGACCTTTTGTATTTCATCAATTGTTCCCAAGGCAGCGTTTAATTTTTCTTGCACCTGAGCCTTGTTGTTGGGGATTTTAACGGCTTCACGGTATTCGGCCATAATCGATTCAATTTTAATAATCAGACTGGCATCGTTAGCTTTGATTTTTGGTTCGATGGCCTCGACACCTTCCAGATAGGATCTGAGCGCCAGATTGTTCGCAGCATCTAGATTATTGGCCTGGTAAATCGTAAAGCTTTCGTTCAAAAGTTCTTTAGCAAGATTTAAATAATAATCTGATTTTAAAACCGGAGAATAATTTCTGATGGTGGCCAAAATATAACTGGCCTGATCCTGAGCTCCTGACATTTTTGACAAAATTTGTTGGTCATTCAAAGAGGCGACTTCTGACAGAGGTATTGATAACTCATCAGAGCCGTTGCCTTTATCCTTGTGGCCGATGGATTTTACATAAAATGCCAAATCCCAGATTTGACTGTCGCTCAGGTCGCTGAATCCAGGCATCCCTGTGCCGGGCACGCCCAGGCGAATGGTATTAAAATAATTGTAAGGGGAGCTTCCCAACATTTTTGCAGGGTCTGTGAAATCAGCGGGCTTGGGATCCAGATTTTTACCAGCTTCGCCATCGCCTAAACCTTTTTCGCCATGGCAGGAGGCGCAGTTTTTTGCATATAATTTTTGACCGGCTTCAAGGCTGGGCCATACGGTGGGCGAAACCTTGATGTCTGCCAATTTCAGGGCAGTGGCTTGCAATTCCCTGGCAGTCTTGGTGACTTCAGTTCCAAGTGCTTTATTGTCTATCATCGCAACGAATTTTTTAATTTTATTTACAAACTCTTGGTCATTTCTGAACTGAGCGATTTCCTGAGACGCTTCAGAAATAATTCCAGCAAATTCTTTTTGTTCGGCGTATTCTGGTTCGCTGATGACTTTGCCGTTTTCGACGGCTCCTGCATAATCGTTAGCAATATAATCCAACAAATGAATCACTATGGCTGGGTTATCTGTTTTAGCAAAAGCCCTCTGCCAAGGTGAGCTCACTAATATGGCTGCTATAGCTGCAATCAATAGTGATTGATAAAATCTTTGAGCTATTTTTTTAGCAGTTAAGGCTTGGGCGGGTAAAAACAGAAATCTGCACAGGAATTTCATGGGGCCTCCGGAATAAGGGCAAACCTACATAAAGCACCTGAAAATGACAATTGTTCTCGATATAAGCAGACTAGATGAAATCTTATTGAAAATCTGCAAGCAGAAAAGATTTCTGTACGCAGATTTTCAAAAGCTATTTCGTTAGGATCTGGTTCAGGATCTCGTGCTGGAGTTCGCAGCGCTGGCCGATGGGGCGAATGATATTTGTGGGATCGATTGCATACAACACGACACCTTGTTGAGATTCAGTGGCGACCAATCGCAATCCTGTGATCGAAGTTTTACTGAGGGTGCCTTTGCCAACAAACTGAGCCAGCATTCTGGATTCACTAGAACTTTCGTTTTCTGTAATCGTCAAGCTGATGGGCATTTGTTCATCGATAGCAATATTGCCTTTTTCCATTTTCAGTGTCAGAGCCATTCCAGAAATTTTATGAGCGGATGAATCGTAAGCTAATTCGGCAATCTGAGCAAACTGAGCTTCGGCAAAAAAATCGGCCTTTTGAGATTTATTCATATTATTGCTGAGCATGCTCAACCCTGCACATTTTAAAAAACTGGGGCTTACAGAGGGTGCATTAGAGCTCATTAATTTTTGTTCTTTTTTAACATTGGAGCTGCAGCCTGCGGTCAGTAAAACTAAAAACAAAAATAGCTTATTCATAAAATCCCCTCGTGATGAAATTCATTCTACGGATACGCAATAATATGAGCAAAGTTTTTTACTGAATTTAACCAGACTGGACAATAGCAGGTCCCTGGACAGACTGGACATTACTCTGATGGTTATAAGTCCTAAGCGGTTAGTCCTGAAAATCTAAAACCTAGGTCCTGAAATCAGTATTTTGGTCTAGCGTTTTTGCTAATCAAACGTCCAGATCCTATCTGACTTGGGTCCAGAAATGCTCGACGCGACTAAAGCCTTCCACGACCTCGCCGATTGAATGGGTGTAGCAAGTAAGAAAGTTTCTGAAAACTACAAATTAAAAATTTAAACAACAGCAATCAGAAAGATTCGCTTTTGAAAAAGATCTGGAATCAGAAAATTTCAGGTTGATCGGGGATGTGTAGGTAACAAACTCGACAAAAGTCTGATTGCTATAAAAAGGAGGTTCCCAATGGGAATGAGAATTACTACGAACGTACCAGCGATCAATGCGCAAAGAACCATGACAAACTCACAGCGTGAGATCCAGAAGAGCTATGCTCAATTGTCTTCTGGAAGCCGTATCACTAAGGCTGCAGACGATGCCGCTGGATTGGGTATCAGTGAAAACTTGAAATCCAATATCAGGTCATTGGCACAAGCATCCAGAAACGCCAACGATGGTATATCGATGGTGCAAGTCGCTGAGGGTGGTTTGGGCGAAATTTCAAATATATTAACTCGTATGCGTGAACTGGGCATCCAGGCTTCATCTGACACTGTCGGTGAAAGAGAGCGTGGATACATCGATGCCGAAGTTCAAGCGATTAAAAACGAGATTCAACGTATATCAAAAACAACACGATTTGGTTCAACTGTGATGTTGGACGGAAGCGGTGAAAAATTTGACATTCAAGTCGGCGTTAACAACGATGATTTTGAAGATCGAATTTCTTTTGATCCTTCCAGATTAAACGCAACGACTGACAATTTAGAAATATCTGACTTAGATTTCACTACCAAAGAAGGCGCACAAGCATCATTAAATGTGGTGGACAATGCTCAAGCTCAGGTTGCAGCCTTTCGAGCCAATCTGGGGGCCTTGCAAAACCGATTTCAATCAACGGTTGAAAATCTGGGTGTTCAGCACGAAAACCTGTCTGCCGCTAATTCGCGAATCAGGGATACTGATGTCGCTAATGCCACAGCAGAATCAGCCAGAAACAATGTATTGTTACAAGCTTCTGCGGCTGTATTGGTGCAAGCGAACCAGATCCCATCATTAGCATTAAAAATGATCGGTTAAACTGTACCGACACAAAGGAACCATTTTTAGCTGGTTCCATTGTGGCTAATCCCTCTGTAGTGGGGCTATGGCGGAAATTAGCGGGAACTTATGCCCCACTGTGATTAAGTATTTAAAATCAATTTATTAGGAGGCACTCCTTTGCCTCCAGTGTACCTACCTACCCCAGGGGATAAAACCTCTGGGGGTACTCTTAGGGTTGGGGACTTTTATAAAAATTTACTGGCGACCTCGTAAGAGCTTTTTCAATACCTGACAATTAGATTGTCCCATCGGGATAAGATGATTAAACCGTAGTCATGAAATACCTTTTAACCATTTTGTTAACCGCGTTCACTCATCAGTCCTTTGCGATCTTTAATGCAATAATGTTGGAAGACGAGATTGCTTATAAAGCTTGCGCCAAAACGGTTGTTACCAAGGGTTGGAATGATGATCCGATCAAGAAAGTTTGCTTGTTTAGCTTTAACAATCAGGCCCACGGTTTGTATGCCATGGTCAGTACTGATAAGGACACCTGGGTCTATCAGATCAAGAAAAGCGATGGATCTACTGACACTGAACACGAAGTTTATAAATCAACAGGTGATTTTATTTATGTAGGTCATTATGACGTTGCATTTTATCCTGATAAAGATCCTGTGAAAGTCAGCGAATACACCATGTCTAACAGAGGTGACGGTCCTAAATCCTACCGAGCGATCGAGCTGGACACGGATTTGTTTACTGCTACTGATTTTGTCTCTCAGTCATTCTGGATTCGATAGCCCATTTAATACGCCCACTACTGCATAAGTCTGGGTCTAGCCCGACTGGACATATCGCTGGCTGGACTTGTAGCTGGCAAAAAAACCAAATCAAGGTCCTGATTTCAAAACTTTGGTCCAGGAAAAACATCGACCATGGTCCAGAAACACACAGACGATGGTCCAGATTCGCTGGACTCGACTAAAGCCAAACCGGACCTCGCCGAAAGGTTGTGTGAAGCAAGTTGATCAAAACAAAAAATGATCAAGCGAGATCTAGAAAGGGAGTGACTGCCCAATCCAAGATCGCCTGAGTTTGAACATTTGAAGTTGAGATCACCAACGTGTTCACAACAACCCGAGGAGGTCCCAAATGGGAATGAGAATTACGACAAATGTGCCGTCGATAAACGCACAAAGAACGATGACCGCATCACAGCGGGAGATCCAAAAAAGTTTTTCACAGCTATCTTCTGGTAGCCGTATCACCAAAGCCGCAGATGATGCTGCTGGATTGGGGATCAGTGAAGCTTTGAAATCACAAATCAGATCTTTATCGCAAGCTAGCCGAAATGCGAACGATGGTATATCCATGGTTCAAGTTGCTGAAGGCGGTTTGAATGAAGGATCAAATATTCTTACCCGTTTGAGAGAGCTTGGTATCCAAGCAGCCTCCGATACAGTTGGACAAAGAGAAAGAACTTACATTGATATGGAAGTTCAACAATTAAAACAAGAAATGCAAAGGATCGCTAAAACAACAAGATTTGGTTCAACAAATCTGTTGGATGGTAGCGGCGAAAAATTTGATATCCAAGTTGGTATCAATAATGATGATTTCGAAGACAGAGTGTCTTTTGACCCTTCAGTATTAAACGCGACAATCGACAATTTAGGTGTTGATGGAATCGAATTTAATTCTAAAGAAGGTGCGCAAGAAGCGTTAACAGTGTTAGACGATGCTCAAGCAAAGCTTGCAGGCTTTCGCGCTAACCTGGGTGCCTTACAAAACAGATTTCAGTCAACTATTGAAAATCTGGGCGTGCAACATGAAAACTTGTCAGCAGCAAATTCGCGAATCAGAGACACTGATATCGCAGCTGCAACTGCAGAATCTGCAAGAAACAACGTTTTGTTGCAAGCCTCATCAGCTGTGTTGGTGCAGGCAAATCAAATCCCTGCTTTAGCACTAAAGATGATTGGTTAATACTAAATCAGTGGGGCCATGCCATCGCGTGGACCCGCTGAAAACACAATCATTAAAAAATTGAGTTTAGTTACTGATTTAATGCAGGTGATTTGTTCAGTGCAGTTTTGAGTTTATCCTCGGGGGCTGGGTTGCCCTAGTTAGGCAGCCTGGTCTTTATCGAGAGTGACTATTCTAAAGCAGGGCCTGGAGATTCTGGGCTCTTGTTGATTCCCAAGAACGAAAATATTCAAGGGAAAACCCCGGAAAGTCTCGCTGCGCGGTGCTTATAGAATTGTGAGACAATGCCACTTATAGTGGCGGCATATGAAAGTTGTATTACTTGCTGGTGGATTGGGAACCAGAATTTCAGAAGAATCCATTTTGCGTCCTAAACCAATGATCGAAATCGGTCAAAAACCTTTGCTCTGGCATATAATGAAGGGATACTCGGTTCACGGGTTGAACGATTTTGTAATTTGCTGCGGTTACAAGGGCTATGTCATCAAAGAATATTTCGCAAATTATTTTCTGCACAATTCAGACGTCACCTTTGATCTGAAAAATAATAAAGTGCAAGTTCACCACGCCAATGCCGAACCTTGGCAGGTTACACTGGTAGACACCGGTGAAAACACAATGACGGGTGGTCGGTTAAAACGTGTTGAAAAATTTTTGGACAACGAAGACTTTTGCATGACCTACGGTGATGGTGTGAGCGATGTACACATTGGTAAATTGATCGAACATCACAAAAGCAATCAAAAAAAGGCCACAGTCGTAGCGGTCAGGCCCCCAGGACGTTTCGGAGTTTTAGAAATCGAAAACAACTCTGTTAAGCGATTTACAGAAAAGCCCGTTGGTGGAACAGGTTTTATCAATGGTGGATTTTTTGTGTTAAAAAGATCAGTCCTTGATTATTTAAGCAAAGACTCTGATGTGTGGGAAAAAGAACCCTTGGAAAAACTGGCGGCAGAAGGTCAGTTAGGCAGTTTTTATCACGATGGTTTTTGGCAGCCTGTTGATACATTGAGGGACAAAAATCAGCTGGAAGAGCTTTGGAAATCCGGGAAAGCACCTTGGCAGCGCTGGTGGTAAGCAAGAATTCATTTTGGAAAAACAAAAAAGTTTTCATCACCGGCCACACGGGATTTAAGGGGACTTGGTTGACGTTGATGCTTAAACGCTTGGGCGCTGATGTTTGCGGGTATTCGCTCAAACCTAATACTGATCCTAGTTTTTTTGAGTCAGCAGGGGTTGCAGCGGGAATTACACATATAATTGGTGACATTAGGAATTTAGAATTTTTTAAAAAATCAGTATTAGATTTTAATCCCGATGTGGTTTTTCATCTGGCAGCTCAACCCTTGGTCCGAAAATCTTATCAGGATCCTGTGGAAACTTTTTCGACAAATATTATGGGCACAGTGAATCTGTTTCAGATTTTGCGTGAATGCCCACAAGTAAAATGCACAATCAATGTCACCACCGATAAGTGCTATGAAAACCCGGAATCGAATCGGGCATTCACCGAAGAAGATAAATTATGGGGTAAGGATCCTTATTCCAGCAGCAAGGTGGGTTCAGAACTAGTTTCTGATTGTTATCGATTTTCTTTTTTGAAGGATAAACTGCCCATGGCCACAGCCAGAGCCGGTAATGTCATCGGTGGTGGTGATTGGTCCGAAGACAGATTGATACCCGATTTGGTGAGAGCCCTCAGTGTCGGTGAAAAAATAATTTTAAGAAATCCCAATTCGACCAGACCCTGGCAACATGTGATTGAGCCTTTGAATGGGTATTTAATGTTGGCTGAAAGATTGTATCAGAATTTTGATTTTTCGGGTGCTTGGAATTTTGGCCCCGATTTGAGTTCGTGTGTTCCTGTACAGCAGGTCACAGAATCAGTTTGTAAACATTGGAAGCTGCCGGGTCATTGGAGAATTGATGAAGGTCAAAATCCCTATGAGGCCAAACTTTTAAGGCTGGATATTTCGAAATCAAAAAAACATTTGGCGTGGAAACCTGTTTGGGATTTGGATAAGACTCTGAAGCTGACCACTGAATGGTATCAACAGTTTTACCAGGGCAACAAGGTTGGGATTCTGGAACTTAGTTTAGGACAAATAGATCAATATTTTCAGGATGGTCGATTTGGAAATTAAACCCCTGACCATTGATGGATGTTTTGAACTGCAAACGAAATGGTTTACTGACGACCGAGGGATGTTTAATCGGCTGTTCTGTGCAGATTCATTTTCCAACGCAAAAATTGAGTTTTCGATTAAACAATCAAATTTCAGCCTGACAAAATACAAAGGCACCGTGCGCGGGTTTCATTATCAGGATCCACCATTTAGCGAATCCAAGATTGTGAAAATTGTTAAGGGCAGGATTTTAGATGTGTGCTTGGATTTGCGAAAAAACTCAAAGACATTTTTAAAACATGTGGCCGTTGAGCTGAACGCTGAAAATGGAAATGCTTTGTTGCTTCCAAAGGGCTGCGCTCATGGATTTCAAGCGCAAACAGACGATGTTCAAATAGTTTATTTTCATGATGAGTTGTACAATCCTAAGGCGGACCGAGTGGTCAATGCTCAGGATCCAAAGCTTGGGATCAATTGGCCATTGCCTCTTTTAATGATGTCTGACAAAGACAAAAATGCGCCTTCAGCTTTTACAAATTTCGGAGGACTTGTTTTATGAAATGTCGTTTTGATGGATCAGTGCTTAAGAATGTTTTTTTGGATTTGGGTCATTGCCCGCCATCAAATTCATATCTGACAGATGAAATGCTGCAGTTGCCAGAGGCGACCTATCCATTAAAAGTTTTTGTATCGGATTCGATATTTTATGTGCAGGTTCCCGAATATAAAAAGGCTATTGAAATTTTTAACGAAGACTACGCTTATTTTTCATCGGTTTCTAAATCGTGGCTTCAGCACTGTGAAAAATACGTCGGTGATGTGACGAAACGATTTAATCTGTCGGATAAATCATTTGTCGTCGAAGTCGCATCAAATGATGGGTATTTGCTGCAGTATTTTAAAGAACGTAAAATCCCCTGTTTAGGTGTGGAGCCCTCAAAGTCAGTGGCCTCGGTGGCGATGGCAAAGGGCATTGATACAGAAGTGAGCTTTTTTACCGAAAGAAAAGCCAGCGAATTAAAATCGGCAAAAGGCAATGCGGATTTGATTTTGGGAAACAATGTTTTTGCTCATGTTCCTGACATCAGGGATTTTATCAAAGGATTAAAGGTATTGCTGAATCCAAAAGGCGTCATAACTTTGGAATTTCCTCATTTGCTGAAGCTGATTTCGGAAAATCAATTTGATACTATTTATCACGAGCATTATTCGTATTTTTCTCTGATGACAGTGAATAGAATGGTCAGTCAATTGGGTTTGAAAGTATTTGATGTCGAAGAACTAAAAACCCATGGCGGGTCGTTGCGGATTTTTATGGCGCATTCTGATGATGCTTCAAAGGAAACCACTGCGAATGTTAAAAAAGTTTTAAACGATGAGAATCTGGCTGGTCTGGATAGGATGCAAACCTATTTAAATTTTACCCAAAATTGCGAAAAATTAAAAATCGATTTTTTGAGATTTTTACTGGATGCTAAATTAAAAAACAAAACAGTTGCAGCCTATGGAGCTGCTGCCAAGGGCAATACACTGATGAATTATTGCGGAATAAAAAATGATTTGATTCAGTTCGTCTGTGACCGAGCTCCGTCAAAGATCGGCAAGTTTATGCCTGGCAGTCATGTACCCATCAAAAGTGAAGAGTCCTTAAAGCAATCAAAACCAGACTATATAGTGATTTTTCCGTGGAATATTAAATCTGAAATTGTTGATCAATTGTCCTATGTCAGAAGCTGGAATGCACAGTTTGTGACTGCGGTGCCCAAGTTAGAGGTTTTTTGATTTCGAAAAATTTCTGAAGTGTCTATTGGCTATGGTTTGGCCTGCGAACAAAAGCAGTACTATGTGCTGTGCGTGGATTGAAGATAGTGAATGACTAATCAGTCATAAATCAGTATCTGATATTTAAATGAATTGTCTTGGTTGTAATCAGAAAATTAAATCTGCGGTTTTGTTTCAGGGTATCGATGCTGATTTTCAAGAACGTGACCGAGTACCCGTATTAAGATGCGAAAATTGTAGTCTGGTTCAAAGCAGTATCCAGAAAACACAAAATGCGAATGATTTGTATTTTGAAGGATACTACGGCGAGCACGCATCTGCTCAAATTGGCTTACTGGTTAGAATGTTTCAGATCGAACGCAGGGCAAGGTCGCTGGGCCCATTAAAGACCGGAAAAATCTTGGATGTGGGTTGTGGTGATGGGATTTATTTGCGATGTTTGCCTGAAAATTTTCAGAAATACGGATTTGAACCTTCAGCCAGTGGACAAAAAAGTTTAAAAGCAAATCAGATAAATATTTTGGATATTTTTAGTCCAGCTTCGAATGATTTAAAATCATTTGATTTAATAACTATGTGGCAGAGCCTTGAGCATATTGAATCACCGAAGCCTACATTTGAATGTTTAAAAAAATTAATTAAGGACGATGGGTTTTTATTTGTGTCAGTGCCCAATTTCGGAAGCTGGCAGGCACGGTTGTTTAGATCCAGATGGTTTCATTTGGATCCAACCAGGCATCTGGTGCACTATGAAATGGCTACTTTGTTAAAGCTTTTTAAGGAAATCGGTTGGAAGGTCAAATCTGTCGAAACACTGTCATTCGAATATGGAGTGTTTGGCTGGTGGCAAAGTTTTTTTAATCTGCCATTTTTTGAATTTAATTTTGCCTACAAACGATTGAAGCGCAAAACTCCGGTTTCAAATTATTTCAAGGCTGCAATTACAGCAGTATTTTATGGTGTGTTTTCAGTGGTATTATTGCCAGTTTCTTTGCTGGCCACTGTTTTGGAATCAATGTTTTCAAAAGGCGGGGTCATTAACATCAAGCTGTCGCCAGCAAATGGTCCAGGTCGAGATTCATAGTTTAGTCCAGCATGATCGTGAGCAACTACAAAGCCGTTGTTGATTGATGATTCGGGTCTTAAAATATCTCAATAAAACGGAGGATATTTATGAAGGCATTGTTTTTAATTTTAGCAATAGCTTTTTCAATCGCAGGATGCACTAAGAGCAGCACTGCCACTGAAGCCTCTACAAGCCCTGTTCCAGATATGTTGCCGATAGTAAAAGAATCATTGCCCTCCACACTGGAATCTTCGGCAGCTATTGTGGTCAGAGAATTAAATGCTATCAGTCCTTTTGCAAATAGCAATTTGACAGAGCTGCAAACCAGAATGTTTGCACCTGGGCCAGTTGATTTTCAGTTTAGAATTAAAAAAATCGATGAACGCTTAGACAGTTTGGCTGACGCTATTAAAGCCTGTGAATCCTCGACTACTACGACTTACAATCCACCTGCAGTTGCAAATTCATGGACCTTCTCTATGGAGTTTTCTTGTGTGCAAACGATTGATGCCAGCGCACAAGGGGTTAGCGATATGAAGGTTTATTTTGGAAAATCCGGTGGTTATTGGTACGTCGGTGAGTTTCAGACAAATGCGGATTTTGCCTCTGGCGATGGAGAGCCCGCGTCCATGGCCGTATTAGCAAGAATCGCTGAAGACGGTAACTCTATGACAGCTGTTCAGATTTCTGTGGAAAATATCAGCTCTGTTGAGTATGCGACATTTACGCAAATCATTGCAGATAAAGAAAATGGAATTTTTGAAATATCAACGGCATCGTCTGCAAGCAGTTCACAAACTGCCAGTACTGGCGCCAATTTCACAGGGCTGGGATGTGGTGTCCAAATGAGAACTGACAGCACATTGATTTACGCAGCAGGAGTGTTTGAGCAAGGACCAACTTGTGGATCTGTTTCCACTGTTTGTGCCACCGCGGCGGATTTTACAGATACCTCTGGATGTGGATCATTAACATCATTTGCTACGTTAGCGCTTGATCGAACAGACATCAGCGGAGCCAATGCAAAATCAATGATTGTTGATCGCTCCGGTCTACCATCATTCTGATCCTCAAAAGAGACCGTACGACTTTTTCTGTCTACAGCGCAGGAAAAAAAGCGAAATTGCCCTTTATAAAAATAATCTAATTTTGCAGTCTTAAAAACTCAAACAGCGGGCGTAAAGCTGCGCGCACTGAGGAAATAAAAGCATGCAAAGCATCCGCGCAGCTTAACGTCCGAACTCGTTTTTAAGACTGCAAGATTAGATTATTTTTATAAAGGGCAATTTCGCTTTTATAGGTTTTTACATCAATTCTGCGCTGTAGACAGAAAAAGTCGTACGGTCTCTTTTCTAGGGGATGTTGTAGCAAGCGTTTGCGCCGCCGTCTTCACCCGAACCAAAACCAAATTTATCATCACAAGTCATTAAACTAGTCATATCGCTGGTAGAAATATCTGCAGCTTGAAACGAACTTGGAGCTGTGCAATCCCAAGTCTCTGAGCCACCAAATGTAACTGAAACAGATCCGTCATCGGCTCTTGGAGTCGATGATGAAACGTCTGATGCAAAATCGCTGGTAGACTCTGTATTAGCATTGCCATTCCAGTGGGCCATAACAGCAGTATTTAAACTACCGCCACCAACATCCGTAGAATCAAAAGTCATAATGGCTTTTGCTGAACCGTCACCAAATGCCAGAGTGCTTAACTGACCAGCGTTTAGTAATTCAGTTTTTCCATACATTCTCATGCTGAATGTTGAAACACCTGCACCACCAGCTTTACCAGCATTGTAAAACGATGAATTGTTATAACCATCGATCACCATATTTGCAGCCCCTTGGGTCAGGGGCATCTTTTGATAAAAACTGCCATCGTTTGATCCAGTGCCATCGTATGTGTAATACCGGCTGGCATTTAAAACTTTAGATGTCCAATCACCAGCTGCTGAAATATCACCAGTAACTGTGGTTGAAGCTCCCCAAGTCATAGTAGTTCCACTGTCAGTCATGCCACCAACATTTTTAGATGTGATGTTTGCTGTAGAGCTGGATATTGTAACATTGGTATATTCATTGTGGGCATATGATGAGCCATTGTATTGGCAGGTAAACATTTCGTAGGTAGAAATAATCCCATCAGTTTTAACGATCTTAAATTTCACACGAAGCATTGGCGATGAATTCTGTGTGAGCTCGTAGTAATGATAATTACCGTCATCAATTGTGTTTGAGAATTTTCCCAAAGCTTCCATCTTGCCCACGTAGCACAAAGTTTTATCAGGACCAGCTGCTTCACGTAAAATTTCGCGAGTCATAGTTCCCAGTTCGCACATTGGACGGCTTTTACTGCCGCCAGTCCAAGTAGCACTTTCATCAAAATCCTTTAGCAAAGTCGAATTGCCCGAAGATGCTGATGTATTGCCAGTCACTGCGCCCGTGATTTTTGGCAAGTCGCCAATAGAATCAACAACATTTTATGCTGCTGTGTCAGTGGAACTTTTTGTACAGCCATTGAAGCCAAAGGCAGCTATGGCTAATCCTAATAATAGAAACTTATTCATCAAAGAACTCCTTGTTTTGGTTGGATAACTTATTATGATTCATCGGAAAACTAATTCCAATTCATGAATGGTCCGGCTGGACCTTCATCCTTGTAGGCAATAATTTTTTAGAAACAAAAATGTCCCGACTAAAACGGAAAGCAGGCAGAATCGTAAACGACTTTGTCGTTTCTGGAAACAGTGATCCAAGTATAGGAATCAATGTGTTTACCAGTAAAATTCTGACTTAAGACATAGACAGTATTGCCGTTGAAAAATAAATATTTAACAATTTCATTATTTGCAGAAAGCTTGAGGCTGAAATTTGAACGACCCAACCGCAGACTTGGTTTTTCTAATGATTTAGCCTTATCCCAAACAATGTATCTGGCAGTGATTTGATCAGTATCTGGATTTTTGTTGTCCACAAAAACCTTGATAACATGTTCACTGGTTTGGCATCGCACAGCCAGGCCAGGGAATGTAGAAATTCGAACCAAATCTTTTCTGAGTGGTAACCAACATGTTGGGCTGTCAGAGTTTGCTGATGTGCGTACTTGGGTCCAATACGAATTTCTGGCTTCGGAATCTGGGCCGTATTCATTATCGATCACACCGTCTTCTTGTTCGCCTTGATAAAACACATCGCCAGAATGAAAAGTTTTAACAACACGGGATTTATAATCTTGTTTTTGCTAGCAGGCTGCAGATCTGGCGATAAATTCAATATTGTCAGCATTTATCAAATCTGAATATGTGTAATAAACTTGGGTATCGATTTTGGCAAAAGAGCTAACAGAAAAAATTGATAAGCTTAAAGCTACAAATAAAAATTTTGTTTTCATAAATCCTCTGTTGGTTCCTGTCAGATTCAATCTGTGGATTCCGGTTTGGGTTTTGAGGGTTTACCTATGCTGCCTTAGTCACAAAAGCTCAAGAACAGTTTTGTATCCAGGCAATAAATACCGTGCTCTGACCTGATGATCTGTAATGTAAAAGCCACGCGGTCTGTTTTCAGGTCAGCAAGCGAACGATGTCCGCAGTATTGTGTTGGGACTTAATGTGTCCAAAGAGCTCACTGGATTCGGGATATCCCCTTTGCAATTGCTTCATCCACTGTTTTGTCCTGGCAGTGACATAACCGTCACCCTTTGTGTTTGTCAGGGAAGTCTGAATAAACAACGGCAACAAATATTTTTGAACCTGGCTCCAGTCCCATCGGTTGTGTGAAATTAAATTTAAGCTGGCTCTGATTTGCAAAGCCAAATCGGGTGTAGCAATGGCCCCTCGGCCCAAAGCCACATCGCTGCAATCCGAAATTTTTTTGCATTCAAAATAATCCATGACTGTCCAGATTTCGCCGTTAGCAACTACGGGTATGGTGCTGAGCTCTTTCATTTTACCGATAAATTCCCAATGGGCTGGCGGTCTGTAGCCCTCATCACGAGTTCTGGCGTGCACAGTCATCATCGAAGCTCCACCTTGGCAAACAGCTTTGGTGATATCCAAGATAAAATCTTTGTGACTAAAACCCAATCGGACTTTTGCAGTGACGGGGACATATGGGGGAATGGATTTTCTGACGGCACTGATAACGTCAAACAAGCGGTGGGGATTTTTTAATAATGTAGCCCCGCCATCGTTGCGATTCACCGTAGGCGCTGGACAACCAAAGTTTAAATCAATACCCGGGGCACCCATTTCAACAGCCAGGGCGGCGCTGTCTGCTATGACTGATGGATTGCTGCCTAGCACTTGCAAAAACACTGGGGTTTTCTGTTTAG
>JBIKLL010000124.1:0-2662 GCA_044359815.1 Pseudobdellovibrionaceae bacterium | reverse complement strand
ACACATGCAGCGAGCGTGCGGGGCATATCTGGTGTTGAGTCATTACATAAAAGCAAAAAAATTGCTTTTATATAATGACTCAATACGAGAGATGAGCCCGCGGCCGTTAGCGAGTGTCTAAAAATAGTGAAAAAAATTATCTTTGCATTTACGCATCACGAGATATGCCATGCGCGCTCGCAAATGTATTCTCAAGGTGTAAAATCATAGAAATATTTTTTAAATTTAAAATAACCGCAGCCAAGTGGACCATCTGGCAGTTGATTTACCACTGGGTGCAGGATTTGATGGCTCGCTGCCAGTATTTCAGATCAGCAATCCGTTGTTTGGCGCTTATGGCTGATTGAAAATCCTGATTGATTTTCCATCTTTTACGGATTTCTTGGACGTCCTTCCACATGCCGCAACCGATTCCTGCCAGGTAGGCAGCTCCCATCGAAGTGCTCTCAATATTTTCGGGTCTGATTACTTTGATGCCAATTGAATCAGCCTGCATTTGCATCAACAGATTGTTGCTGCTGGCTCCGCCGTCAACCTTGATGGATTTTATTTTTTTGTTCAGATCTTTTTCCATGGCACTAAAAATTTCAGAATTTTGAAAGGCCATGGCTTGCAGTGTGGCTCGGGCAATGTGAGCCTTGGTCGAACCCCGGGTCAGCCCCAGGATCATGCCGCGGGCGTTGGGTTTCCAATGGGGAGCTCCCAAGCCAGTCAATGCGGGCACAAACACGACCCCATCAGTTGATGATACAGATTTTGCTAAACTTTCAACTTCAGAGCTCGAAGATATAATTCCCAAACTGTCTCTCAGCCACTGAACGGCGGCTCCACAAATAAAGGCTCCGCCTTCCAGTGCAAAAACAGTTTTTTGTTTTGGAAGCCTCCAAGCCACTGTGGTCAGCAAATTAGATTTTGAATAAACCAGCTTAGGGCCGGTGTTGATTAAAATAAAACTTCCAGTGCCATAGGTGCATTTGACCTCGCCGATATCAAAACAGGTTTGACCAAACAGGGCTGCTTGTTGGTCGCCCGCTATCCCAGATATCGGTACACCATTAGGTATCAATCCCAATCCTTGGGTTTTACCAAAAATCCCAGCAGAATCTGCAATTTCGGGTAAAAGGTTTTTCGGGACTTCAAATATCTTCAAAAGCTCATCATCCCAATCAGTAGTTTTTAAATTCATCAACATTGTTCTGGATGCATTGCTGACATCAGTTTTAAAAGCAGCCCCTTGAGTCAGACGCCACAAAATAAAGGTATCAATTGTCCCAGCACGTAAGTTGCCTTGTTTTGCTTTCTCCATGGCGCCACTCACGTTTTTTAAGATCCAATTAATTTTTGTACCTGAAAAATAGGGGTCTAAAACCAGGCCCGTTTTAGATTTGATTTTTTTCTCGAGGCCTCTTTTTTTAAGTTTCTGACATAATTCCTGAGTGCGGCGGCACTGCCAAACAATGGCGTTGTAAATGGGTTTATGGGTGATTGCGTCCCACACTACCGTGGTTTCACGTTGATTAGTAATGCCGATGGCAGCAATTTCGCTGCTGTTAATTTTAGCTGTTTGCAGAACTTCCTTGATGCAATTTTTAACACTTTGCCAAATATCTTCGGGATCATGTTCCACCCAACCTGGTTTTGGAAAGATCTGTTTAAAATCTTCTGATGCTTGTGTGACAAGACTTCCGCCTTGGTCAATAATTGAAACTGTAGAACCGGTTGTGCCTTGATCGATGGACATGATATACATAGAACTCTCCTATAAGCTTAGGGATAAATATGAAGGATATTGTTATTAAAGACATCTTGAAAAAGCCAGCAGAGGATATTTTGTACAAGGCATTGCCGCGCTTTGTGATGGAATTGATGCGCAGGTATTTTCGGCTGGAAATTGAAGGGATGGAGAACATTCCCAAAAGGGGAGCTGCCATATTAACCCCAAACCATTCGGGGTATTCTGGTTTTGATGCTTTGCTGCTGGCTCATGTGATCAACAAAGACATTAAACGCATTCCCAGGGTCTTGGCTCATCATTTTTGGTTTTTGTCTAAAACCACGGCTATACCAGCTCAGAAATTAGGATTCACCGAGGCCAGTTTCGAAAATGGTGTGTCTGCGCTGAAACGAAATAATTTAGTTATTATTTTTCCAGAGGGCGAAAGCGGAAATTTTAAGCCTTCCTCAAAAATGTATCAGCTGCAAGATTTCAAAAAAGGTTTTGTGCGCATGGCGATTAAAACTCAGGCGCCGGTGGTACCGGTATTGATTTTAGGTGCCGAGGAAACTCACATTAATTTGAGCCAGTTGCGATTTACAAAATATTTAAAAGGCACCATTTTACCGCTTCCTCTTAATATCATTCCATTGCCTGTTAAGTGGAAGATCAAAATTTTGCCTCCAATTTATTTACCCTATTCTGAAACACAGCTTGAGGACAACGAGTTGATTTCAGAAGTCGCTTCAGAGCTTCAAGAACAAATGCAAGAGGCCTTATCCGACGAGGTCCAAAAGCGCACCTCTATATTTTAAACTAGTTGCGTAAATGCAAAGATAATTTTTTTCACTATTTTTAGACACTCGCTAACGGCCGCGGGCTCATCTCTCGTATTGAATCATTTTATAAAAGCAATTTTTTTGCTTTTATAAAATGACTCAACACCAG
>JBIKLL010000089.1:0-9916 GCA_044359815.1 Pseudobdellovibrionaceae bacterium | reverse complement strand
AACTAATTCAATTTTTTAAAACCGTTCCCAATTGGAAATTGGAATTTAAAACCAAAACTAATTTGGTTGATCAGTTTTTGGATGCTGATCATGGTGGTAACGTGATTGTTAGTTGGTCTATAAATGCTCATCATGTGGTCCAATCTGAAGAACACAAAACCAATTCATTGAAGGAACGTTTAGATGCTGCCCAAAAATGCAGGGATCGTGGATTTTTAATATCGTTTCACATTGACCCCTTGATTTATTTTGAAGGCTGGCAGCAGGGCTACCGCCAATTGGTTGATGAAATCACAAACAGATTTAAGCCAGAGGATTTGCTGGTCCTGTCCATTGGAGCCTTAAGATTTACAAAGGATCAGATTGCGATAATGCGGCACCGATTCGCACCTGACAGTTTGGTCAACCAAGCGGAAGTGTTTAGCTCGGACACTGGCAAATACCGCTATGACCAAAGAATCAGACAGAAAATGTTTAGTTTTGTAGTCAATGCCTTCAAGGACCATTCACCTGATTGGAATACATTTTTGTGCATGGAAACACCTGAGTCTTGGATTTCTACTTATGATTCTATGCCTGGGCGGATTGAGCCGTTGAAAGATTTTTTTAGGCCGTTACCAAAAATTAAAATGCCAACAGAACAACAGCCACAATATTAAAAATCCAAGCCAGACTGGAAGGCGTCGGTCCATGAGCCTTAGAGTGCTCTTTCACGTTTTTAAGTTCTGTGGTCAGGTACTCAGTCGTCAGATTCACACCCTCATTGCCGCCCTCAAAACTGGAGCTGGACACTAATTTAGGAAACCGAACCAGTCCCAGATCCTTGATATCACTTTCCTCAGTCATTTTTATTAGTTCAACTTGAGCCTTGTCATCCTGTAAAGCTAAAACCTTTCCAACTGCCAAAATCTCAATCTTAGTTTCAGTACTGATCATAACAGAATCATTACCGGCATAGGATTTGATAAACTGAACTTCGTCACCGACCTCTACCGAGAATGATCCCTTAAAAACTGATACCATTTTTTTGTCTTTGATTTCGTAAACTATTTTTGAATGAGCTGAATCTTGAAACAGAAATCCATGAAAAGGCTGACTGCGCAGAAAACTCTCACTGACAGCCGCAGCGGCTTTCGGTAGCTGCTCAGAAACTGAGATTGCAGGGTGAAATTCAAATTTAGTCTCGAAATAAAGCTGACCGCTTTCAGTTTCATAGACTTTAAATATTAACAATCGATTTTCGATCTGCATTGTCACCAGTGCTTCGGCATCCAAAATTTTACCCAAAATGATAGCATCTGCTGGCTTCAGATTTTTTCTGGGCTGAAAGGCCCCTCTGTTGATCATCATCCTACGACTGGCCACAAAAAATCTTTGATCCTTGGTCAACAGTTCGCGACTTTGCCACCAAGCATCCTCTGACTGTTCACTGGTCAAACCAGCAATTGGAAACACAGCCAGTCGTCTGACAAGTTCAATCTGTCGATCGGCCAATGCCTCTACTGAAAACAATAAAAAAGAAATTAAAAGGGTTTTCATAATCTTATTCTAGTTAGGATCTGTAAAATTCCAACTGGACCTATGGTGAATTCAATGTAAAGCTAGGCCATGCCTTTACCAGTCATTAAAAGCTTAAGCCAATTCGATCAAGTGTTCCCTGATGACATACATTTACTGGAACAAAAAATTTCCTCGAAAACAATATACCAAGGTCGGTATATGAATATTTATGATGACGAAATCAAAGCCGCCGATGGAGCCGTAGGCAAGAGGCTTTACGTAAAACATCCTGGAGCGGCAATGATTGTCCCACAACTTAATCCCGACAGTTATATTTTGGTTCGGCAGTTTCGATACCCAGTGGGACAGGTTTTTATTGAATTTCCTGCTGGAAAAATTGATCCCAACGAAAGCTCACTGACCACTGCTGACCGAGAACTGCAGGAGGAAGTGGGTTACAAGGCACAGAGTTTAAAATTATTAAAAACTGTTTATCCCAGCATTGGGTATTCCAATGAAAGAATGGATATTTATTTGGCAACAGGTTTAGTAGAAATTGAAAAGCCCAAGGTGGAAGAAGAAATTTTAGATGTTTTCGTGGCCAGCAAGGGTTTGATTGTTGAATTGATAAAAAATAATCGCATCACAGATCCCAAAACCTTGTTAGCTTTTTTGTTACTAGAATCTTTTAAGGACTAGTTTTTATTGCAAAGTCATTTGAAACACAGACTTCGTTAGAACTTGAGTCTTTTGCTAAAGCTTTTAATTTGTAGGTTCCCGCTTGAGTCACTCTTAGAACATAGGTAGCCGGTGAACCGTTAATGACTGAAATCGGAGTGATGGGCGTTTCAGCAGCACCGTTCAGCGAAGCGGTCCAAACAACCGAACTGATCTTAGCATAATCACTTGAAGTAGGTGCTGAAAAACTCATATTAAAATTTCTGTTGATTGCTACTGTCGCCGGACCCGAGATACTGCACATTTTTGCAAATTTGACTCGCGCTAAATTAGTGGTGCACAGAATACTGCCTCCAGCATTTTGGATTTGAGCGCTGATTGTGTAGTAGCCTGGCTTTACAGTCGACGTATATACCACTGAATACTGTGTCGAGTTTTCAGTGGTCCAAGATCCCAAATCAACAACATTTGATCCATCCACATCTGATCCTGACCCTGTCCAATATATTCTGTACCCAGTTGGCAAATCACCTGTTGAACTTAAGAACCAAGATGCCGTTTGACCACTGGTTACCTGCGATGCTGAAGCTGATAAAGAACAGGAAATAGTGGGTGTAGGATCTGATTGAAGCAAAGTTGTGCTGGGAGCAATTGAGCTGAAATCATTCAGATAATCGTAGGTCTTTCCAGACTTACCACAATTCTGAAACAAAAATACTGTCACCATACAACTGGCGATCGATGCTATTAATGTCAGCCTTTTTGAATTGTTGATAAGGCACCCCCACACATTTCATTTTCGGCTGTCTTTGAATGAAACACAAATTTTCAGGACTAAAGGGCACCCAGACCGTATCAAAATGATACAATCTGGTCCTAAATTGCGTTCATGCAAGAAAACGAAAATCTAAATATAAGTCTTTATTTGAAAAGGTCACAGCTCCTGCTTCTCTGCTCGGGCAAGCCCCCGCCATCCCGGCTCCGCAGAGGACCTTTTCAAATAAAGACTTATATTTAGATTTTCGTTTTCTTGCATGAACAGATTCTAAAATCAGATCGTGATCGAGGTAACGCTATTTTAATGGAAAATCGTCGGTCAGTTCAGGAATCAATGACCAGGTTTCAGAGGCAGGAAAGCCCATTGGTTTTTTGCTGGTTTGATTGATTGAATCCAAAAATCCAGCAAAGGCACAAATAAAAGAATCAAATGCCTGCGCGCTTTCATACATCGATTTAAAATCTTGCTGGTAAAAAAATATCCCTGCCTTTTCGCTCAATATTTTTAAAAAATACCTGCGGCTCTCGTCGCCACCAATCGCATGTTTATGAAATCGAATGTGAGTTTTTGGCATTTTAAAATAGCTACCGATTCGGTACACATTGATTTTAGGATTGCATTCAAAGGTTTCAATTTCCAGTCGGCGTTTTACAAACAAAGATCTGGCGGTCAACGGGGCAATGTTTGCACCCAGTGTGTGCTGCACCTCAAATGGAACTTCCAATTCGCTGCTGAGATAGGCATCCACACATCTTTGCGTATAAGGAGTGATTAATTTTTTAGGGCTTTTTATTTTGTTTTTTTTATGGAGCCAATGCCTAAGCCAAACTATTTCAGGTTCAGAACAGCTTTCATAACCTGGACATTTTAATTTGCATTCAACACATTTAGGCAAGGTCTGTGGAACATCGAAAACAAAAGTGTTGGTTTGATCTTTGTAAAAATTTAAAATTTCATGAAGCTTTGTGTCCGCTGAGATTTTATCTTCTGCATGGATGTTTTGATAAATTTTAACTAAAAAAACTCTTCCATGTTCGGGGTAGGATTCAATAACACTGACGCAGGTTTTACCCGCCATTCCACCACTTAGGGAAATTCCTAAAAATTTGTGGCTTAAAGCCCCTTTTGAAATGGCTCTACGGGCTTGGCTTGCAGTACTTGAAAACCCTGTTTTTGACATGCGTTGATGACCCCTTGTCTTTTTTTAGGTGGGACCCAAATCAAAACACAACCACCCCCGCCAGCTCCGCATATTTTAACGGCCTCTGCTCCAGCTTTCAAAGAAAGATTTGTTAATTTCTTAATTTCTGGGCTGGAAAAATAGGGCGTCAGTTGCAATCTGAACTTTAGCTCTTGTTTGAATAAGTTCCCCAACTTGGACAGTTGATTTGCACGGATGGCATCAGCAACCTTTTCTGATACAGTTCGCAAGGAATCTAAGGCATTTAAAACTTTCTTGTTTCTTTGGACAGCACTGGTCAGCACTTGAAAATTATTAAGTCCCGATTTGTGGGACTTACCGGTATAAGCCAATAAAAAATGATCTGTCAGCTCCTTCCCGGCCAATGGCAGAACCTCGCAAAGCCATCCATCGGCTTTATAATCAATGATGTTAATGCCCCCATTGACTGCAGGAAAATAATCCTGAGTGCCCGTTGGCGTATTTAGAACCTGAGCCTCAATATTATGAGCTAATTTCACCAAGTCATAGGATCCAATATTGGAACTATTGTTCTTAGTAAAAAATGAAAATGCTTTCAGGTGACTGATTAACAAACTGGAACTGCCTCCCAGCCCACCACCAACTGGGCTTTGTGAAGAACTGTTCAACTCAAATCCATATTCGGGCTTAAAATACTCCAGCAAAGGTTTGAACAACGCTAGTTTAGGATCTTTCTGCTTGAGCAAAAAATCTAAATTTTTAAACTCTTTTGAAAAATTCAGATCAGCAGAGGTAATCCGAATTTTTTCATCATCTCGTTTTTTTAAATTTACTTTAGTGTAAATATCGACTGCCACATTAACAGTTGAAGCTCCACCAACAAAATTATAAAGAGGCCACAAATCCAGAGTCCCCCCTGCTAAATCAACTCGGGTTGGTGAAACGGCTTCAACTTCATTGTTACTAATTTTTCTGATCATCAGTTTTTTTGCCTTCCTGTGGCTGCTGCGGTTTCCAGAGATTCTGAACCTGCAAACCATTATATAAATTCTCAGAAATAGCTACCGGTTCTTTGAACAACGAACTGGTGCCAATGTACTCAACAACTTCTTTGGGAGCTTTCTGAAGCTTTTTGACTTTCGTGTTCTCCACTCCGTCTTTTTGCTTGGTTTGCTCTGTCATCATTGTCAGCAATCTGGTTCTTTTCACTTTTGCCAAAACCAGTTTCAATAAAATTTTGCCATCCTTATCATAGACAGACAAATCCAAATCAGGACTTTTTAATTTATCTGTGTACCCAGTAGCCTGCAAATCGACAGCTTCCAGATCACGCAAACTGTTGATCAGTTTTGAAGCAACATCCTCATTAAACTCAAACCCTGCCAAAACTGAATCCGTTTTCCATTTTCCCTTTTCGTCTTTGATAATGACTGTTTCACGCAAAGAATCCTTAACCAAAATTTTCTGGGCTTTGGTGGCATCAAATTCAAAAGGCTTTCTGCGATCTCGGTAGTCCGAGATTTCAGGAACGACAAACTCGTCCATATCTGCAGAAGAAATTTTTAGAACCAACTGAGGATCTGACACATGCACAAAACTGAACTCAGAATCACCTCGGTAAAAATCAGCCTTCCAAAACTTAGCTGTTTTGTCCTCTGATTTCAGGCTGACCTCCAAAGAAACTTCCTTGGCTCCAGCCTTAAGATTTTTAAAATCCTCGACCGTAGGTTTTTGATTAACTACAAAATCAACTGCTTCGATCGAATTGAGCTTGCTGAGTATATTTCTGACTTTTTTCTGATCTAAATCCCATTCGGGTTTTTGAACTGAAACCCATTTGCTTGCTTCCAACTTGATTTCCCAACCAGCGGATGGCTTGATTTGCTTTATCGACAGAACTTCGGAAATATCGGTTCGCATCAAGCGGTTATCACGGAAAGACTTGGCATCGCGCTCAATATATTGAGCCCAAGTTGAACCTGCTAAAAAAACCTTTGGCTCAGAATTTATTCTGATGAAACTCATGCCTTCAAAATTTTTCTTGTCAGAAACAGCAATTTGCAATGGGCTCTGCCCCTTGGCAGTGATTTCGATATAACCCTTTACAGGATCTAACCCAAAAACTTTCCAATCAATCTCAGTTCCCTCTTTGGCGACTCCCGCAGTTTTTTCATTAGCAATTTCGGTCAAAAAACTGTCGATAAATGGCTCATAAGCTTTTTCAGCAATGGGCCTATCAACATGCCATGCCCCGTCTTTTTTAAAAAGTTTAAAACCAACTTTCAAAGGGTCTAAAAATTTGATTTCTTCAAAATCTTCTTTGGAAAAGGGCACAATCCGACTGGCTTCTTGCTTTTTCTCATCTTGCTTAACTTCTGCAAAATAATCATAGGCCACATAGGATACGACTGCGGTCACGCCAAAAGCTAATATCAACAGGTTGCGACTGTTCAAGCGTGTCTCCTTCGGTACCACAAGGTCCCACTGGTTATCAGCAGCAAGATTGGCAACGGAATAATAAATCCCATCAGATAAATTCCAAACTGATTAGGCGTCAAAGTCATCTCTGTCACTCCGACTTCTTTGGGCGATATGCTGATCAGATTTTCGTCTTTTGATAAAAACGCCGCCGTATTCAATGCCAAATCACGATTTAAATTTTTATACAGGTACTGATTAGAAAAAACTTCGGCATCCCCATAAACCACCAAGTTAAATTCTTTACCTTCCTTGCTCAGTTTACCCGTCACTGCAGCAATCAGTGCGTGTGGCCCCTTACCAGCCTCCTTATCAAAAGTTTTCGATGTGAATGCCATGGTTTGCATGGGTGCTTTCGCTATTTCTTGAAAATTAAATCCCTCTGGTAATGGCTGAGTTCGTTGCAACGAAGTTGGCAAAACCATGATTCCAAATTGATTTTTACCAAATGGCTTGGTGATTCCATGCACCGTTGAAAACTCAGCAACAGGTGTCGCCGCCGGATTCACGGCCATTCCCATTTGTGTTTGTAAAACCTGTACTACAAAATCATTATTAATTTGAACACCCAGTTTGTTTAAAAATCCACTCAGCGAACTGGTTTTGCCCGAGTACACTAGGACCACCAATGACCCACCGTTTTCAGCATAAGCTTCAAGAGCTTTAATTTCATTGGGCAAAAAATCCTGTTGTGGACCCAGCAAATAAACCATATCTGCGTCTTCAGGGACTTTGTCTGTTTGAACCAGATTCAAGGGCTTCACTGTATAGTTGTTACCCTCAAGCAGACCTTTTAAACCTCCGGCTCCTTTGGGCGAAGAAGCGTCAGAAATATCTTTTTCAGCATGACCGACTACAAAATAGATTGTTTTATTTTTTTCCCTGGTGACACGAACCAAGGCCCCAGTGATTTCTTGTTCATCAATTTTTTCGATTTTATTTTTTTTACTCTTGTATTCCAGAAACACGACCCCTGTGCCTTTGCTGACTTCATATTTTTCAACCAAATCAGGGCGCTCATTCATTTCGACAAATTCCAGTTTCACAAAACTGCTTTGATCCTGATATTTTTTGATCAGTTCTATAAATTGCCTTTTGTTTTGATCTACGTTTTCTTCATTTTTTTTGTAAAAATACATAACCTTCAAATCCTCGGACAATGTCTTTACTAATTGTATTGACTGATCAGACAGAGTGTTGATTTGAGCCAATGAAAAATCGAATGTTTTTGATTTACGCACCGAAAACACATTCACAGCTACTAACAGGACAATCACCAGCAAAATAACCGTCCCCATGTTCATGCCTTGCTTAGTGGTCTTCATTGTAAAAAAATCGATGTACATAGCACGGTCCAAAAACAATGCCGCTGCGATACAGCCGACAATCAGTCCTAACGGAATCCACAAAAATGGGACCCATCCTCCGGCAATAAATTTAATTGCCAACATGATGATAAAACTAAAGACGGCTAATAATAACAAAAGTTTACTGATTTTAGACATTTTCTACCTCCACCTTGAAGCTTCAACAACTCGTTCAGTTAAAAAACAAAACAGAAAAACCAAACTCAAGATAAAAACCACCGAGCTAGTCCTAACAGTGCCTTCAACTAAATTTGATAGATGCTGATTCAAGGCTATATGTTCAAAAATCTGTCTGGCCATTGAGCTGTCAACAATTTCGACCCCGATAGCTAAAAACCAGATTCCCACATTAAAAATAAAGGCCATTACAAAAGCGACGATGGCAGACTCGGTCAGTGCAGAGCAAAAAATATTCATTGCTACATAGACAGCTCCTACAGAAAACACACCCAATGTCGCCACGATAAATGGAACCCAATTGATCTTGGCAAAAAACATTGTCGACAACGGATACAAAGTGGCCAAAATTCCAATGGTCACCACGGCCGAAAAAGCCGCCAAAAATTTACCGACTACAATCTGAGTGGATGTGATCGGGGAAGTCATCAGCAGATCGATGGTTTTCATTTTTCTTTCTTCAGCGAACAATCGCATTGTCAATGCAGGCACAATCACTACCATCATAAAATTCAGCAAGGACAAATGTCTTAAAAAAACCCCATAATGTATGTTCATGTTGTTGGTATCCATACCAGGCTGATACATGCTGTTTTTCAAGGCCTGATTGAATTCACCTAAATTTATAGGAAAGTTCCAACTAAAAATGACTGATACTAAGAAACAAACTAAATAAAAGTTTGGATTTTTTAAGAATCCCATCAATTCCTTTTGATAAATGGCCGTGACCTTAGACATGGGCATCTCCTTTAGGTTGTGTGGTATTTCCATAAGTTAGATTTATAAAAATATCTTCCAGATCTGCTTTTGCAGACGAAATTTCTAAAAGCCCCGCATTTTTTCCTATGGCTGCTGAAGCTATGGCTTCGATCACTTCATCAGATGCCGAAGTAGAAATCTCATAGGTGTTTGCTTTATCAAAGTGCACATCAGTGACCTGTGAAATTCCTTTTATAGCTGCAAAAACCGAATCACTGGGTTTTCTGACCTTCAAAATAACTTTTCGTGTGCCTGATTTCAGCTGCGATAAATTTGCCAAAGTATCTTGTGCAACGATTTCGCCTTTGTTGATTATTATAATGCGTTCACAAGTCGCCTGAACCTCGCTCAGAACATGGGTCGATAAAATGATGGTGTGATTCCCTTTGAGTTCCTGAATCAAGTCTCGTATTTCAGCCACCTGCTTTGGATCTAATCCCACCGTGGGCTCATCCAGAATCAATACTTCAGGATCTGAAACAATGGCTTGAGCAATACCCACACGCTGCTTGAATCCTTTTGACAGATTTTGGATCAATCTGTTTTGCACTGACTGTAATTGAGTTTTTTCAATGGCCTTTTGAACCGAGGACGCAATATCAGAATCCTTCACACCTTTCAGTTTTGCTACATATATCAAATAGTCTTTGACGTACATGTCTGTGTACACCGGGGGAGTTTCAGGCAAATACCCGATTTTCTTTTTAACCTCTATGGGGTTTTCAAAAACATCGACTCCACCGACTTTGGCAACCCCAGACGTAGGAGCCATAAATCCAGTGATGATCTTCATGGTCGTTGATTTTCCCGCGCCGTTGGGACCTAAAAAACCAACCACTTCACCCTTGTTGATTTTAAATGTCAGATTTTTTATGGCAGCAATTCCACCAAAAGATTTTGTCAGATTATGCACTTCAATCATGATACATCCCTCTTATATTGTGGTTTTTTACTCTACAGGAATTTTATTGAATTTAATTTTTATTTTCTAGGCCTTGACGCAACTGAAAATACTTT
>JBIKLL010000088.1:0-10022 GCA_044359815.1 Pseudobdellovibrionaceae bacterium | reverse complement strand
GGTGATGCGTAAATGCAAAGATAATTTTTTTCACTATTTTTAGACACTCGCTAACGGCCGCGGGCTCATCTCTCGTAATGAGTCATTTAATTTAGCTATGTATATGATTAATAATTTATCATATACATAGCTAGATTAAATGACTCAACACCAGATATGCCCCGCGCGCTCGCTGCATGTGTCTAAAAACAGTAAAAACAAATTATCTTAGCATTTATGCAATACGAGAGATGAGCTTGCGGCCGTTAGCAAGTATTCACAAGGTGTAAAACCATGGAAATATTTTTTTTAAAATTCTAATCAACCGCAGGCAGAGCGGCCAGTTGGATTGTACTAAAACAGGTTGGCAAACCAAAAATAGATTGGGATGCCTGCCATCAGATTCCAAGGAAATAACAATCCCAAGCTTAAGCTCAATCCCAAGGCCGGATTGGCTTCTTGAATTTCGTTTCTGACTACCAAAGGTGCGGCGATGTAAGAAGCGCTGGCTATCAATACTGAAACGATAAAGGCTTCTCCGGGTGAAAACCCCAACAATTTACAAATCAATCCGCTAAGCAATCCAAAAAAAACAGATGATCCCCAAGTCGCAAACAAAATCTTCTTAGAAATCCCACGCAGGTCCGAAAAACGTTCGCCAGAATAAATACCCAAATCTAACAAAAATAAACACAAAATACCTGATAGAGGGTTGGTGAAAAATCCCAAGGCAAAATCAAATTCCCTAGATTTCGAAGCTAAAAAACTGGCGGCAAATCCCACGATCAACAGCACAAAGCTCTTGCCCCGCAAAATATCACCAATCGCTGACCAATTAAATCTGCCGGTTTTGCTTTTTTGGTACAGCATCACGGCGTACAAAATTCCGGGTAGCTCCAACAGCAATAAAAAAAACGCCCATTCAGATGAAGCATTTCCCAGTCTGGACCGCCAAAATTCCATGGCAGTTAAAAATGTAATGGCTGAAACAGACCCCAAATGGGCAACCAAGCCCAATCTGTTAGGCGCGTCCAAAACATTTAATTTTTTAAGCAACTGATCCAGAGCAAAGGTCCCACAAATCCCAATACATAAAACAATAAGCGATTTCAGAAAAAATGAAGGTTCAATACCCCTGATGGCGGCCCCGCCTTTAAATCCAATTCCAAACAACAGGTAAATTGAAACAACCTGATAAAAGCTTTCAGGAAATCGCAGATTTGATTTTATCTGACTGATTCCCATACCCAATATGAATGTAATTAAATGCAAGTGCAGTACTGGCATTGGGCTAGTTAATATGATTTTCAGAGCAACTGCAACAGCTAAGCCCACAGCTAAAAACTATTTTGTTGCTTGATGCCTTTACAGTCCCCATATAATGAACTCTATGAGCTCACACACAAAGCAATTCCTAAAAGACTATAAAATACCTGGTTTCGAGATCCTGTCCTTGGATCTAAGCTTTGACATACATGCTGATTGCACAAGGGTTATCAACACCATGCAGATTGCAAAAATCGGTGATGATAAAGACTTGGTTCTGGACGGCGAAGACTTAGTGCTTAAAAAAGTTTTATTAAACGGATCTGAATGCAAACACACGGTTGGTCCATCCACGCTGACTGTGTTTGATGTTCCAAAAACTTTTGAACTGATAAATGAAACTGAAATTTATCCTGCTAAAAACACCAGACTGGAAGGTTTGTATAAAAGCGGCGAAATGCTGGTGACACAAAATGAACCTCAGGGATTTAGACGGATCACCTATTTTTTAGACCGACCTGATGTCATGACTTCATACACTGTTAAAATCACCGCCGACAAAAAACTGTATCCCATTTTATTGTCAAATGGGGACAAGGTTTCTGAAACCATGCTTGAAAACAACCGTCACCAAGTGATCTGGAAAGATCCTTACAAAAAACCTTGTTATTTGTTTGCTTTGGTTGCCGGCGATTTAGGATTACTGAAAGGCCAATTCACAACTCGATCAGGCAAAAAGGTCAATCTTGAAATCTATTGCAGTCATGGCAAAGAATCCAGATGCCAGTTTGCCTTGGAGTCCCTGATCAAATCAATGAAATGGGATGAGCAAAGATTTGATCGCGAATACGATCTGAACACCTACATGATAGTGGCCAGTGATGATTTCAATGCAGGTGCCATGGAAAATAAGGGATTAAATATTTTTAATTCCAGATTGGTTTTTGCTGATCCCAAAACAGCTTCGGATTCTGATTATGACAACATCGAATCAGTGATAGCTCATGAATATTTTCACAATTGGACCGGCAACAGAGTGACCCTAAGGGATTGGTTTAATCTGAGTCTTAAAGAAGGCTTGACAGTGTTTCGTGATCAAGAATTTTCAATGGATATGTCAGACCGAGGTTTGGTCAGAATTCAAACCGTAAGGGACCTCAGAAGCTCTCAGTTTCCCGAAGACGCTGGACCCAATGCTCACCCAGTGCAGCCCACCAGTTGTTTTGCTGTAGATAACTTTTTTACTTCAACGATTTATGAAAAAGGCGCTGAAGTCATTCGCATGATGCAAACCATTGTGGGACGGCCAGGATTTAAAAAAGGCATGGATTTATATTTTGAAAAATTTGATGGCAAGGCCGTCACCATTCAGGATTTTGCAGATTGCATTGCTAAAGCAAACAACCAAGATTGGCAGCAGTTTGAGCGCTGGTATTTTCAAGGCGGTACGCCCAGGGTAAAAGTCACCGAAACTTTCGATTCTGGCTCCAAGGAATACATTGTCACATTAACTCAAACTTGCGATCCAACGGCTGAAGAAACTAAATCCGGATATCAGAAATTTGAATTTCACATTCCACTGGATCTGCAGATTTTCGGATCCAAAGGATTGATTGATTTAGACAATAACCCTGCCGTGACTAAGAATTCAGAAGGTCATTACATTGCCAATCTGAAATCGACCACGCAAGAAATCAAAATAAACGGCATTAACAAAAAACCTATCTTGAGCATCAATCGGCAGTTTTCGGCCCCTATTTACCTGGAATTTGACCAAAGCTTTACTGACAGTTTGTTTTTAATAGAAAACGACAATGATTCTTTTGTCAGATGGGAAAGCGCTCAAAAAATATTTTTAAACGAATTTGTCAGGATTTACAAAGACTGCGCTGCCGGCAATCAACCTGTCGTTAATCCTGATATATTAAAACTGTTTTCAAAGATTTTAAATGACGGGAAACTGGTCCCCAGAATGTTGGCTCTGCTGATCACTCTGCCTGATGATGGTTTTTTGATTCAGAATTTGGATTCATTTAATTCAACCACTCTCAGTAAAGCCCGATCTGTTTTTGAATCAGCCATTGCCAAAGCCAATGAAAGCGAATTTCTGAATACCTATCAAAACTGCTTCAGATCCACTGATGTTGAGATTTCGCAGAAAGCGTTTGGGCGGCGTAAAATTCAGAATGCCTGCCTGGGATATTTAACACGGTTACCTAAACACCAAGGCTTGGCCTTTAATCAGCTCAAGGAAAGTCAGTTGATGAATGATCAGCAAGCGGCTTTTGGTTTGTTGTTGGAAACTGAACGCTACCGAACCGAAGCTATCAGTTTATTTTTTAATCGGTGGAATTCTGAATCATTGGTATTGAACAAATGGTTTGCATTGATTGCGCTATCTGATCACCAACAAACCTTTGAAGATGTGCAAAAGATGACCCACCATAAAGAATTTAATCTGAAAAATCCTAATCGTGTGTATTCGCTGTTAGCTAATTTTGCTGAAAATCATTTGGTGTTTCATGATCTGAAAAAGCCTACTTATAACTTCTATTGCCAGATGATCAAGGCCGTTGACGAATTAAATCCCGCCGTGGCATCCCGCTTAGCTCAAAGCTTTGATGTGCTGCCCAAACTGGATCAGGATTTACAAACAGAGCTTAAGAAAAACTTAAAATGGCTGGTGGATCAAAAACTTTCCAGCAACACCTTTGAGCTGATTTCAAAACAGCTAGCGTAGCCGCATAGCCGCTACCCCTAGTTCGACATTGCATTGCTCCTCACCCTCAGATTTCTAAACTGCAGCTGTGGGTCAGAGCACCAACATTTGTTTGCCAGGCCAAACCTTTTGCGATCTGATCACCCCCAAGGATTTAGTTTATTTTTTAACTGACCTACAGGTTATTTATAAAAAATAATTGAAATCTTTTTTGTTATTTTAATGACTTGTGCAGCGTCGCGCTCTGCGTACCTAAGTGTTGCGGCATCGACAGATGATGCAACACGGGAGACGAAGTGCGGCCGTTAGCGAAAGGCATTAAATTAATAAAAAAGATCTCAATTATTTTTTATAAATAACCTGTAGGTCAAAAAAACATTACGGAGGATTATCATGAAGTTTTTTATCACTATCTGCACACTGCTCATCGCCCAGGCTGGCTTGGCTCAAGATTTTATGTGGAGCTACCAAGGCTCAGGCTGTCCCGATAAATCAATCATTCAAAGAAAAAATCCAACCAACAATGAAAATGAACTGTCGTTTACCAGTCTGACTGCCTACAAACAGGGCGGCCTAACATGCAATTTGCGACTTCAGATCAAGGGTCAGCAAAACATTTCAGTGGCACTGGATACTATGACGGTTTTCTACAACTATTGGTTGAGCGAAAACGTTATAGCTGATTTTTATTTAGTCAGTACTGTTGATGGGATCAGGGACGCCAGCCAAGGCATGGTATTCGCCGGCCCTGATTTTAATGATGGTCAAGTTAATGTTTATGACCACAGCCCAAAAACTTGGACACCTTGCGGTCGAGATTCTGAAATCACCATTGATATAAATGTTGCTATCCACACTCCCAGCAATGACGCCCAAAGAATGATGCTTGAGAAAATAACCTATCCCAAGCTAATGACTAAACCCTGCCAATAAATGGGACTGTATTTCAGCCTAACCTCTGTAAAGCCATAATTGTCACTTTTGACAAGAGGACCAACAGGGTTAGGCTTGCGTCCAAATGACAGCTGATTTGACGCCGATAGTAGGTCTGTTTTATGCATTGAAAGCTCTCTTATATAGGAGTTTTCAATGAAAGCTTTAAGTCTGTTATTGGTGATGGTTTTGGGATCAATGGCCCATGCTCAGGATTCTTGTGAACTCACTTTGGCCATAGATTCTGAACCCGTGGCCGATCTGATCAATGCTGTTACCCAAAAAAAACCACTATCCAGGATTCTGATTTCAGCATCCAAACTGAATGATCAAGAAAGAATTAAATCTGCCGAAATTTTATTAAAAAGGTCACTATCGGCTGAGCAGCAAAAAGCCATCATAGACGCTCACAAAATTGCCAAAAACAAAGGTTATTTTAAATACAGTGCCACAGATTTATTATCTAAAGCTGCGACATTGCAAAAAGCTGGATTTGATAAAAAAGACAGATCTATTTTGCTCAGATACGGGATCTCGGGTGGCTTTGAAATTTCTCAGGAAATTAATTTGTCCAGATACAACATTAAAGCTCGATTGACCGACAAACATCAGCAAGTAGCTTTTGCTGAAATGGTTTTACAAGCCACAGAGTCTGCGCGCACCAGTGATATGTGGGATGATATTTCTTATTCAATCAACGCCTACAACACTTTGTTTAAAAGCGGAGTTAATCCCTTTCTGGCCGCTCGAATGGTCAGATCAGTGCTGTTTGAAGACATCGAACTGAAAAACCCTACCGATCAGCAGATTCTAGTCGAATTGCAAAACAGATTTCACAATCAACAGCTGAATCAATTGCAATTAGAGACTGTTAAACATCTGATTGTAAACCGCACACAGTTTGAAAGGTTTAGTAAAAATACAATCAGGGATTACCTCGATATCTTTGAAATAGACTCAGTGATCTTTGATTTTATTAATTCAAAAAAATAAAAATCAGACTCAAGCATGAGATACTAAAAAACTGGCTTTTCTTTATTAAGTGATTCTAAAAATCAGAAATCTAAATGTTTTTTTATTTAAGTAGACCACAGCTCCTGCTTCTCTGCTCGGGCCGAGCCCCCGCCATCCCGGCTCCGCAGAGGGTCTACTTAAATAAAAAAACATTTAGATTTCTGATTTTTAGAATCACTTACTCAAGAAAATCCATATAAAAAAACCAAATCTGAGGCAGATTTCATATGGATAAAAAAATATAAATCAGATCACTGAATCCTAGCTGGACCTCTGACTCGCTTCGCTGCAGTTAATACTGAGCCTGAGCGAGAGCTTAGTTTGGCAGATCCCAGCAGTAGCCGTAGTTTTTCTGAGACTCTCGGTAGCTCAAGAAAAAATATATAAATTCATCATCTCGCTTTAGCGACAAACGATAAGGTGAATTATAAAAATCTGGTCTTTCATGCATGCCGGCCTCAAGCGAAACCTCAGTTTCATTGGTCCACATCGAATTAAAATACCAATTGATCAACTGATCTTCTGAATAATAGCTATCATTGCTAATCAGAACACGTCGGTCCCATTTATCCGGAATCAATGGCCCCGATCCTGGCACAAATTTGCTCAGCGTGGTGATCAATGCAGAACGCTTAACCCCAGCTTGATTCACGAAAACGCATTTCATCCCTACATAGTGACGTTCTTCCCAAGTCGGCAAAATCTCGGCCCGCACCGCACGGCTAGATCTGGCGTTAAATTTTTCTTCTAGCAATCTGTAGTCATCAGCTTGAGCAAATGCTTGCACTTGCGCAAAAAATATTAAAGCGACAATCCATTTCATAGTCTTCCTCCATAAATTTTTAACAATTCGTCCATGTGACGTTTTTTAATGTTTCCTTTTCTGGAACACATAATGTCTGTGATATCCATCTGATAAGCCACGATCAGTCCTGTTTCCCTTTCAAAAAATTCGGTGTAACAATCAGGAAATCCTAAATTATGTCCAAATTCGTGCTTGATGGTCCACTGAACCTCGTATTCAGTCAGTGATGTGTTGGCATCCATCACTATCTGATGGGAACCTAAGTGAGGCACATGTGGCGTAACACCAGGTTTCCAAATCACTTCGACGGCTCCAATTACATAGGCAAAGTCTATAAACACTCTAAACCCCGGCCACTGCCATTCTTGCTCCAGATTGTCCTTTAAAAAACTTCTCATATCATCGCGATCCACAGGTTTAAACGGTACATACAAGCCCCCGTTTACCCTTTTGGCTGCGTATAAATACGAAGACCGTTTTATCTGAAAAAAATCATTCCAAATTTGTTGGCTGCGATTTTTATATCCTTGGTAGAATTCCAAAACGCGGTTTTCGGCAATTTTCTGATTCAAGATCCTTCCGCATTCCGCATAATTTTCCCGACTGTTAAAACAAACACCCACCAGATAATTGGACAATTGTGTTTGTTCAGCCTGAGGCAGCCGAGAAAACTGTGTGAGCTTTGATTCCAACTGAGGATCTTGATTTAAAAAATACCATCCACGAATGTCCTCGGCCCTGCGCTCTTCCAGAGATCGCAGATAAGGCAACATCACTTTCCAGCGAGCAGCATTTTGGTAAGACGTATCGATTTCCCGACCCAGCTTCACATAAGCATCCTCTGACAATGGCAGCATATCGGGCACAGGACTTCTGCTCAACAAAACAACCCTCATATTTTCGGGCAAAGCGGCCAGTCTTTGGTTGTAGTCTTGAACTATGGTTCTGTTGTTGTATTTCTTGGGAGCATTGATCGGGAATCCGACTCGTGTGTGCGGACCTGTAAAAGACAGTTTAGAATTTCTTTTTGAATTAATATTTCTTAGCCAATCCAGATTTCGTTTGCCCACTCGCAGGATTTCTTCAATCTGCGCGTCAGCCCTGCTAAACCTAGAAGTCGATTTTTGTAACAGCTGTTGGTATTCAGCGCTGCTGATATCCAGCGGAATCCGCGGAGCCTGCCCCTGCTGGACTGCTGGGCTTTCTGATTCCTGATCTGACAGATCGTTTGCCTGCTGTTCAGTTTGCACATCTGTCGATGCGTTTAAAATATTTGATTGGCTGTTAGCTGTACCGTTTGCCATGGCACACAGTCCTGTGGCCATAATCCCCAAGGCGATTAAATACTTCATGTCCCCTCCTAAAGTATCAAGGCGCTATGAAATCGAAGCTTTCCCCAAGAATCAACAAAATTTTCAGACTTGGCTAGTTACAGATAATCAGGGGCGATAAAGTCCGGTTGAAACGGGAACTTATAGCTTTTATAGCCTGACAGTTTAGGTGAACCCGCTACGCGATACGCTTCGTCCCAAAGCACCGCCAACAGCAAGGCCGATCTGGCCATCTGGGTGATAATCAATCCCTCAAATTTCTTTACAGCCTTTGATGGATCTACCCTTTCAGCCGGAGTTTTTAATTTCATGCCTTTTTCTAAAACCACTGTCGATGGTTTTAAAACTTTATCCAATTCAATCACGGTCTTGATTTCATCATAAGAAACTTTCCCAAGCAGCTTCATGCGCTCAAACACTGTCCCTGATTTTAAAAAACCAAGATTCTGTTTTGCGCCCTTTTTTTTAGGTTTTGATTTCAGATCTTTAGTTTTTTTGATCAGCTTGGTCAGCAATTCGGGGCCAATTTCCGCAACCACGGCTTCCTCATAATACGCGTGAATACCGCCATGACCTGCACCAAACCCATCATAGTCTGCTGTCAGATGAAAGGGCTGCGAATTATCACCAACAAAATGCCCCATCAATCCCAAAGTCACATAGAAATCATAAATTCTATCCGAAACTATATTTTCATCCGTTGCTGTAGCCGCGGCTTTGCCTTGTTCAATAGACTTTTTAAAAAGCTGTTCGGTCCGCCACCAATTCGAACCAAACTCTTTATGAAAATTTGTGATCACAGCTTTTTCAAAATTATTCTGCTGACCTGTGTATTTCTTCTGCAAATATCCATAGTCACTGTTAATGTCCATCAGCCTCAAACCTAAAATTTCGACATCAACATAATGTGTGGGTGCGTTCAGATCGGTGACCGAAGAATCCAGATTGCGCCAATGGGTATCAGGTACATTGCACAAATGCCCCATGACATGACCCTTGTTTTTTAAAAAATTCTTCAGTTCAGGTTCCTTCACTAAACTACTGGCTGCCATACAAATGGCATTGTGACCCAGGCCACCCCAAGCAAACAAATTACCGGAAGCGATTAACAGCATTAAAAAAATAAAAATCTTCATAGAGCTTTCAATTGATCACAGTGCTTTTGATCAAAGGTCCTTATGTCCTCGGGGGTTAAATAAATTTGTTTCTTTAGCTCAACGTCTTTTTCGTTCAGCTGACCGTAAAGCCAATTTCGAAAATCCAACAGATCACTGCCTAAGCCTTTGCAAAGTACTAACATATCTATTTTGCGTTCATAGGCTTTAACGGATTCACCCTGTGAAAAAAACAAATAATAAAATCCAATTTCCAGCAAATGAAAATAAGATTTCTGCTGAAAGTCCGCAATGTGCGCCAGCTCGTGAGCTAAAACACCACGCAAAGCCGAATCACTGATTTTAAAATTAGGGTCATCAAATTTTTCATTATATGAAATCACAAAATCTTTTTTGGTTAAAATACCTTCCCCGATACTGGGATAGGTTTTAAAAAAATCAAAGCTGCTTTGCATTTTTACAAAACTGATCTGGCTGTTGATTTCAGAAAAATTTTTTTGCCTCAGCAAATTAACCTGATTAGTTATTCGTTCGGTAAATGACTGAGCAAATACCTTCCCCGACATAAACAATAAAACAAAAACAAATGTAATTCTCATCAATCTAGTTTCAGAAAGCCAGTTAGTTTAGTCAAGAACAAGCTCGCTAAAGCTGGTTAATTTGAATCTAAAAATACTTCTATGTTTTTACACCTTTTGAATACATTTGCGAGCGCGCATGGCATATCTCGTGATGCGTAAATGCAAAGATAATTTTTTTCACTATTTTTAGACACTCGCTAACGGCCGCGGGCTCATCTCTCGTATTGAATCATTTTATAAAAGCAATTTTTTTGCTTTTATAAAATGACTCAACACCAG
>JBIKLL010000087.1:0-10087 GCA_044359815.1 Pseudobdellovibrionaceae bacterium | reverse complement strand
ATGGCAGATCCAGTTTTTCAATTTTGGTTCTGAGTGTGTAGGCAAAGCACATCTTAAAACTAAAAAACCATACTCAGTCCAAACATGCCATAGGTACCGTAGGTGGTGTTGGAAACTGTTGTCGATCCTGTAGTAGTTTCTGTGTAGTCGTAGGTTTTGACTTCGGTATTAAAATAAACTTTTGAAGCAATGGGGATGCCGATGCCTATTTTAATCCCAGAGCCTTTGTCAGTAGAGTTTCCGACGACAGCCTGAGCAGAAAACGCATACCCAAACCAAAAGCGCACATTGGAGCTCTTCAGCCCAAAGGCCGCGCCAATGTCAGTGTACTTGGCACTGGTGCTGTTGCTTAACTGAATGTCTGCTAGGCCGATGTCAGCCGCTAAAAACGCCTCTGTGAATTCGGCACCAAAGCGGGCTCCGTATCCCAATCCTTGACCTCGACTTCCGCCGTGTTGTCCTCGGTTGTATCCGATGTAGGGTTCAATCAATAGATTTGCAAAAACAGGGGAACTTACCAATAATAAAATGGATGTGAGTATGAGTTTTTTCATATTTATTGAGTTTATTTATACCTGAGGAAAAGACAATGAAAAAGTGGCGCTGGTTAGATGTGCATCCAAATATGAAAGTCAAAATTGACGAAGAAGATTTTGATAGGGTGAATCAACACAGTTGGCGAGTCACCAAAGGAACCACTGGCAGAATCAGAGTTGTGACTTCGTACCGAGAAAAGGGCAAAGTCAAAACCATGACTCTGGGCAAGTTTTTAATGAAGCCCGAAACTGGGATGCAGGTTTACCCTAGGCGTTTTAACGATGGTTTGGATTATCGAAAAGACAATTTAATCGTCTGCACTTTAAAAGACCGTCAAAGACTGCTGCCTAAAAATCGCAAACACAAATCTTCGCAGTACAGAGGGGTTTCGTTTTCAGCCAAAGAAAAAAAATGGCGTGCCGGTATCGAGGTCAACGGCAAAGCCATCAATCTGGGAAATTTTGATGACGAAGACGACGCAGCTCTGGCCTACAACCAGGCCGCAAAAAAACATTTTGGCGACATTGCTTATCAAAATAAAATTATCAAAGAAAAAAAACGCGACGAGGACAAGGGCTCTTAAGGAGCGCTCAAAACCCTTCCGAATTCTTTGATAAAGCTAGGGGTCCAATAATTTCCGCAATGCCCGCCGTCTTTAAACACAAAGGTTTTAACACTGCGATTTTGCACTAGGGATTTGAGCTGTTTTTTTGTATTTAAAAAATCATCGCCATTAGTAAAAACATACAGATTTTCAGAATTTCCATTTTGATTGATCATTTCGATAAGATCCAATTCTTCAACCAGATCAGCTAGGGTTTTTCCCTTAAGCGGTTCTTGCACACCCACCACTACGCCAACGTAGCCCAAAAATTTCGAAAAGGTTATGTAGTCTTTGTTCAATAAAATCCTTGTACCACGGTACTCAGATCTGAAGGGCTCGCGTTTGACAGTTTCCTCTAAGATTCGTTTTAAAACACTCTGAAAGGATCTGCCGATCAAATATTTATTTTGATCTTCGTTGTCACCAATGCGTTCTTTGAGCAGCAGCAAGTTAATCTTGTTGAGGCCTTTTCTGACCAGTCTAAACAACGGAATCAATTGATCCAACAAATCTAATAGCGAAGGGTCTTCATCCATTCTGATACGAATCAGTTCGTCCAATTGATGCATGGCATGTGAAAAATTTAAGGGAGGATTCAAAGCGATGAATTTCTTAAAGCCAATGCGGCTTAATTCGGGCCTTAGCATTTCAACATAAAATCCACCCAGCGAAAATCCAGTGATGTTCAAGGATTTGGGTTCTCCAAACTCCGTACTAAATTGATTCAGTGCTGTGAAAATCATATTATAAATATCAGGTTTATCTTTTTGTGGAAATCCAATCAAACCATCGCTGGAAAATGAATTTTGAAAATCCACAACAAAAGGGTTGGCCAAAATCAAAACATCAAAACCGTTTTTGTAAATGGTCTCGGCCAACACGCCGGCATTACCAGAATCAGCATCGGCTCCAGTTCCTGGTATCAAAACGTATAGCCCTTTGCTGTCTTGGGTTTTCCAGATGCGGACTTTCAAAGGGCCATTAGGACCTTGAACGGACCTTTCGATGGACAGGTCGTTTTCAGGTTTAACAAAGCCACCTAATAGGGTTGACTGGTGCCATTCCCATTTTTTAAGGTCAGAGGGAATCACTTTCAGATCTGCAAATAAATTTAATGATAACAGTAATGCCAGCACTGGTTGATTTCCTTTCGTGAAGCTTTCATTTGGAAACTTTGTAGCAAAGGATCAGGCATCTGTTGAGCATAAATTGCCTGATTGCAAATATTTAAACTGCTGATAAAAAAGGGTTCAGGGAATTTTTTTATGCAAACAAACGTTTTGTTAGTCTCAGAAGTTGTATTTTACGTGGCGGGGGTGATTCCCACAGCCGCATTGTGGGTTTTATATTTTCTGTCGCCAAGTAATTCGACCAAATTAAATGCTGTGCAAAGACAATTGGCCCAAATTGATCGGTATTGGTCCCGCGATTTAAACAAACTGGTTTCAATCAGTGATAAAAAGCCTGAAAAGGGCATGAAAAACTATTTATTGGCGGCAACCATGTTGACCTTTATGAGTTGGGCTGGATTGGTATTTTCGCTGATTTTAATTTATTCTATAAAATTTATGAATTCTCGCATTGAACAAAAGCTTACCCGCAGCCCACTGGCCACTGGCGAAAATCTGAAGCCAGATCAAATCACAGAAATTCTGAATCAGAATCTGATAGATTACTAATTTGGTAGGAGATGGGCCACTTGGCCTCAGGTAAGAGGGGCTTCTAGAATTTGGGTTCATTTTGTCGCAAAGAGCTATCTGTTTAAAAATCGATCCAGTGAATACCTCGTAGATCCCCTGACCATAAAAAACAATGAAAGCGCCATAAACATAATTGCCAATTCCTTTTTTTGAAAAGGATCTGAGGCGTGAGCGCCAAAGGCCGCTACAGCCATCGTAATGGCAATAAAAAATGCCGAGGGTCTGGTTAATAAACCTATGGCCAAAAAGATTCCACCCATTAATTCTGCCAAACCTGCCGACCATGCGAAAAACAAAGGTGCAGGGAAACCCAAATCAGTAACACCTTGGATAAAGCCCTCTGACGGGGGAACTTTTTTAATTCCGTGAGCGAAGGCCATGGACAGTCCCACGTAAACGCGCAGACTAGTGATGCCAATATTCTGCAAAAAAGTGGGTTCTTCTGTGATTTTGACTAAAAGTTTTTTCATATCTGAAATTTTAGAGGGTTGAATTATAAATTGCAAGAACATACAATTTTTAAAACGAAGGGGATGATAATGAAAAATTTGAAAGTATTAAGTGTTTTTAATAATCTAAAGGATTTCAGGGTATCAGTAGTTCTGATAGCGATGGTGTCTTTTATTGTTATGGGAAGTGTTGTTAACCAGGCTCAGGCTGCAATTGGATTTAGTTCTTTAACCGAACAAAATTTCACGGATTTATCTAAGGAGTTTTCAGCCAATTTTATGCATAAAGCAGGACAGGGTGCCGCTGGATTAGGCAGCATTTTTGGCTTTGAGTTTGGCATTATGGGCGGAACAACGGCGACTCCTAAATTGGATGCAATTGTTAAAGCCAGCAGCGCTGGAAACAGCTTAGGACAGATAGCAAATTTTGGCCTTTATGGAGCTCTGACCATTCCATTTGGGCTTACTGGTGAAATAGCCATGGTTCCTAAGATGGGTGGCGATGATGGGAATTTTCAATCCACGTCAATGGCATTAAAGATTTCAATTGATGAATTGATCCCAGTGTTACCGCTCAATTTCTCGACCAGATTATTTTCAACGACTTCAAAATTTTCTTTTGTGCAGGCTCAGAGCGGAGTTTCGGGAACAGTTGACAATAAAAACGCAGTCACAGGAGTGCAGTTACTGCTGAGCCCTAAAATTCCATTTTTAGAACCCTACGGTGGCATTGGATTTATCAATGCGAAAAATGATCTGGAGGTCACAGGTACGGGGACTGTATTTGATGTTTCAGTGACTTCAGCACAAGCATCAAGCACCAAGGTATCGACCACACAGTTGATTGTGGGCTTCAATGCAAAATTGGTTTTGATGTCTTTGGGGGTTGAATATTCAAAAGCTTTTGATACCAGCAGTGTCACAGGTAAATTTGGATTTGGATTTTAGGAACCTATGATTAGCACCCATATCTTGGACACCAGCTGCGGGGAACCTGCATCTGGTGTTAAAGTAAAACTTGAAATCAAAACCGCAGATACCTGGAAGGTTATTGCCACTGACAAAACCAACAGCGATGGGCGGATTAAATTTGATTTTACAGCCCAGGCGGGTGATTTCAAACTGACCTTCGAAACACAAGATTATTTCAGTAAAAAACAAATACCTTCATTTTTTAATAACACCGAAGTCTGCTTTAAAGTTTCAGATTCAAAACGAAATTATCACGTACCCTTGTTGTTAAATCCCTTTGGCTATTCCACCTACCGTGGATCATAAGTATGCGCACAGCTGAGTCTTTTGTCAGTTGGCTCTATGATCAGATAAAAACAGACTACGAAAAAGTGCTCAAGCAAAGGGTTCAAGACCGAGCTTTTATCGATGAGCGTGTGAAAGTGATTTCACAATTCAATCAGCAGTTGGGTTTAACTCCTGATCATCCGGATTACATGAGAGTGATTGGTCAGACGGATTCCGAGGGCCGCATTGTTTTTGGTCCCAGAAATAATCATTTTGATCGTGGCTATGGTGATCCCGTTAAAAATATACCTGAATTTATACAAGGCCCCCATGTGACTTTGTTTGGTCCGCCAGGGGATGCCAAGCTTTGTATTAATGCCATGAATTCCTACCACCGAAAACTTCCCCAGGAACCTGAAATACTGGCAGAAATTTTAGCCAAATCAGATTTGATCCCGTTTTGGGGAGCTGACGACGAAGATTCAAAAACTCCATTAATGCAGGATTTATTGATCGCTCAGAAAAACCTCAACAAATGCTTTAACAAAACTTTAAATGTTGTTTCAGACAGCCAGCAGTACAGATTGCAAGCCACACATTTAGCGAAGCCCATAAAGCGCATTCCAGGTTTGGCATTGCAGGGAAATTTTTTGCATTTGCAGGCCCCTTTGCATCTGTGGGATTTCGCCAACCATTTATTTGAAAATCAAAATTTTCCAGAGGCATTGTGTTTTTATATTCCCAAGATCGAAAATGAAGAAGAAGCTTCTTATGTTAAATTATTGATTCATAGGGCCGAAGAAAAAATCCAATCAATAAATCCAAATTACAAAATGGGCACAGTGAAATTGATGATTGTATTGGAAAACCCCAGGGCCATATTGCGAGCCAATGAAATCATAACCGCATTGGATCCCTATTTTGCAGGAGCCTCTTTGGGGTGGCATGATTTTTTAGCCTCCATGGCCAGGCTGTCCAGATTTGATTCCCAATACAGAATACCCGTAAAGGCTGATCCGGAAATCGTTATCAAACACATAGCGGCTTCCCATCGATTGTTGTCACAGGTCGTGGGTGATAGGGGTGGAATCAAAATTGGCGGAATGTATGGGGTTCTGCCGTTGGGTAAAGATTTATTTTCAGACAGTTATCAACTGACGCTAAAAGGTTTTTTTAAGGATGTGATTATACAATTATCCCGGGGCCTGGATGGTTTTTGGGTGGCTCATCCAGATTTTGTCAGACTGGGACTGGCCCTGGTTTGGAGTTATAAAAATAATTCTGCAGATTTAAAATCCCTTGTTAAAGCGTTTCTGAAAGCAAAGCACCAAACGGAAATTTTAGGATTAATCAAAAACCTATCAGATCAAAAGAAAAAATTGCCTGCCAAAAAAGCTGTGGGTGCTAAAAAATCCCCATCCAAGCTAAATTCAGATATCGAAATTAATAAACTAATAGTCTGTGACATTAAAAAATCTGATTTTATTGCAAACAATCATCCTGATGAAATCAGATACAATGTTTTTCAGAGTTTGCAGTATTTAGCAGATTGGTTGTGTGGCAATGGTTGTGTGGCCCTGCCTGCTAATATTGGCGGGACGGCAGTCAGGGTTATGGATGATCTGGCCACCTGTGAACGGTCGCGCTGGGAAGTCTGGCACGAAATTTATCATAGCAGGTTTAAAAAAACTGAACTGATAAAAATCATTCATCAGGAATTGCTGTTTATCAGAAAAGATTTTTCAAACAAACAAAAAATAGTCGCCGTAAAATGGAACCAGGAAACAGCTAAATGGTATCCCACTGCAAAATTGATTTTTATGAAATTGGTTTTTGATTCAAACCCCTGCGAATTTGTCAGTGAGCTTTTGATGCCATTTACTGATGAGGGTGCCAGAAATTCAATTGATCCTCTTAAAAAAATCCAGTCGGATCGGCCTGAACTTTTAAAGCTGCCTAAAGAAATTAGGGATTGGGATTATTTTTATGAATTGTGTTCCTGCCAATGGTTTGCAGACAAAATGTCGGAAACTGATTTTTATGATCAGGCTGATATTTCTGATTGCATTATGCAGTTTTCAAAAAAACAAGTGATCGAGGCTGCTCATTTTCATGGTGATATTGGTGAAAGCGCAAAAACCTTAGATGCCCAGGCCACCAGCGAGCAAGCTCGAGCTCAACAAGATATGGATGACAGATCCAGGAGTGAGTTAAAAAAACTAGGTCAAGATTACCTGAAGAAATTTGGGTTTAAGTTTTTAATTTCAGCAAAGGGCAAGTCCTCGGCAGAAATGTTAAAGGCTTTAAAGCAGCGTATTAAGGGTTCTGCCGCCAAAGAGTTGATGAATGCCAAGAAAGCACTGGCAGAAATCACTGTCAAAAGAATGCAGCAACAGAGTTCGCTAGATTTAAAAACAGAGATTTCTGAAATTTTAAAAAAGCATGGTGTGGAATCCGCACAGGTTTCTGTGAATGGCAGTCAATTTGGTGTTGGACCTCAATCCAAAAAACTGTTTCAAATAGCCAGTCTCAGTAAAACTGTGGCCTCGATTTTTTGTCAGCAGTATTTTTTGAAAAAAGGCATCGATTTGGATGATATGGTCAATGATTGGCTGGGCAAAGCTGGATCTAAGCTGCAGCTTTCAAAAAAGGTTCCGATCAGAAGCTTGCTCAATCACACGGCTTTAAATTTACATTATGTCAGTGGCTTTAAAAATCAGCTCCCATCAGTTACAAAAATTTTATTAAACCCCGATCAGTTTGGCTATCAGGCTATTGATTGTCATCCTGATCCCGGGACTCAGTTCAATTATTCGGGGGGTGGTTTTTTAATTCTGGAACATTTACTAGAGACTCTCGAGAAAAAAAGCATACAAAAAATTCTGTCGCCGTTTTTAAAACAGCATGGGTTTTATTTTAATCAAAATTCTAATCATGCCATTGGCAAAAAAGCCGGTAATTCTGTTTTATTGAAATTTCCTGCGTTTGCAGCGGGATTCAGTGCAAGTGCAATGGCTGTTTGCCAATTTAATGCAAAGCTTGCGCGGGCCTTTGTGAATCCCAGAGATCCTTGGCATGATTTTGTGGTTCAAATGGTTTGGGGATGTGATTTTGGCAGTAAAGACTTTATGCAAGCCCTGTCGGGATTAGGGACATTTTTGATTGAAGCTGGCTCTAATCGGTTCATGTTGCACCAAGGAGCCAATGATGGATTTAGGGCAATTTATTTAAGCTGTTATCAGGGGCCAGATTTTGGAAAAACTATCACTGTACTGGTCAACGCTGATCAGGAAGGTGTTTACGCAATAGCAGAAATTGTGCAGTTGTTGCTTAAGAGTATGGAGTTTTCGGGGATTGATTTTGATCAATTTCAGAAATCATTTGATGATGAAAATATTCCGACTGAGCAAAAGGTGAATCAAGGTTACAAAAACTTGTTATTCAAAGCCTTTTTGCCAGATCTGCCAGAATCAATTGTCAGGGACAATGGCGTATTAATGGACTTGAATCAGTTTAATGTTTTACAAAAAGCAAAACTCATAAAAGTTTCCAATCAAAAATTTGCCAGGGCTGAGAATCTGATCAGCCCATGTAAACCCACATTTGATCCAAGGTTATTTGGTAATCAGGGTAAAATCATGGATTCTTGGGAAAGTGCCAGACACAATCAATCACCTTGTGACAGTGCCGAGTTTGAATTGATTAAAAAAAGCCAAGTGAATTTTATTTTTCTGTCCACGGAATTTCATTTGGGCAATCAAGCGCCCATGGTCAGTGTGGAAGGATTTGCAGATAGCTGGCAGACGATTTTGCCACAGTTTAAAATGGAGGGGCATTCAACGACAAAAATTAAACTGAATCCTAGAGGTGAATCTTACACGAAAATACGAGTGAATATTTATCCTGATGGTGGGCTCAGCCGGATTCAGTTGTTTGAGAAATTACCAGATGAAATCGCAGCCCAGTTTCAACCACCCGAGCGGGCTGTTTGTGAAAAGATTCAAGCCCTGATTCCAAAAACTAAAAAGCCAATGACCTTGGCTTTAGATCCGAAATATTTAAAATATAAAAGCCAAGATCTGGCTTGCAGTTTAAATGGTGGTAAAATCATTGCAGCCAGCAACGAGCACTATGCCCCGGCCAGTCAGGTGATTTCACCCTTTGAGCCACTAAATATGTTTGATGGTCTTGAAAATTCCAGAAGCCGTCAGATGGGTAATAGTGAATTTGTAATCATTGAGCTTTGCAAAAAAACAGTTATTCAGGAAATCGTTTTGGATTTTAGTTATTTTGTTAATAACAATCCTCGATTTGTTTCGATTGAGGCCGGAAATGCGCCCCAGGGTATTGATGCCTCAAAGGTCAAAGACGGTGATTTTGAAGCCCTCAGTTTTGATCAGTTAGTTCCAAAGACTTTTGTGAAACCCTTTGCGGGCAATAAAAAAATATTTAAAATAAAAAATCAAAAAAAATTCAGGTACCTAAAGGTTTTAATTTTTCCAGATGGTGGGATAAATAGGATCAGAGTTTTTTAGTAAACCGAGCAATGGCTTCGCGTTCAGCCTCAGTGATCTGAGTTTGATTGTTGAAAGGCATGTTTCTGTCTACCCAAACACGTTGATATATGGATGCTGCATTTAATTTGATCTGTTCTTCTGTTTCTAAAATAAAGTTTTTCGGAGCCACTGTAAAAATCTTGTCAGTATTTTGGCTGCTATGGCAACTTAAACAGTGAGTTTGAAAAATGCCTTTGATTTGACTGTATTCTGGGACAGGATTTTTGTCTGAGAGAATCATTGTCTGTGTTTTGGGTGCAGAAATATAAAACAGGTAAAATAAAATCCCAAAACCGATCACATATAGCCAGCGATAAGCTTTTTCACGAGCAACCATGGCATGGCGGATAAAAGCCCCACTGAGTGCTAACAGAATCAAAAACAATCCGTTGTTTTCAGAGTTATACAAAAAAGCATAATGGTTTGAAATCATGATCAGTAAAACAGGAAAGGTAAAATAGGTATTGTGAATGCTTCGGCTTTTGGCTTTCAGTCCCAATGAATAATCGGGTATCTGTCCTGATTCAGCTTGCGCTAACATTTTCCGTTGCCCAGGCAATATCCTGACCCAAACATTTAAAACCATCATGGTTCCCATAATGACGCCTGTCAAAATATAGGCCCCTCGGCCACTGAACATATAGGTGTTTAAAAATACAATTCCAAAAAACAAAAACACTGAGATAAACAAAGATACAAATTTGAATTTTTCAAATCTTGGCAGCCAAATAAAATCATAGACAAGCCAGCTCAGGATTATAATTGATAGACTCATTGCGATGACTTGAAATTGGGTCATCGTCGGATTCAGTTTTGCAGAAAGCATTAATCCGGCACCGTTGAGATAATACATCAGGAAAAATAAAAAGATTCCGGTGATCCAAGTTATTGTCGCTTCCCATTTAAACCAGTGCAGAGTCTTTGGCAGTTCGCCGGGATAAAATTTCTTTTTCAAAACCTGATAATAAAACCCACCGTGGACCATAAACAGTTCGCCATCTG
>JBIKLL010000026.1:0-32198 GCA_044359815.1 Pseudobdellovibrionaceae bacterium | reverse complement strand
TGGTGTTGCGTAAATGCAAAGATAATTTTTTTAACTATTTTTAGACACTCGCTAACGGCCGCGGGCTCATCTCTCGTATTGAGTCATTTAGATTAATCAGTTTTATGATTAATCTAAATGACTCAACACCAGATATGCCCCGCACGCTCGCTGCATGTGTCTAAAAACAGTAAAAACAAATTACCTTTGCATTTATGCAATACGAGAGATGAGCTTGCGGCCGTTAGCAAGTATTCAAAAGGTGTAAAATCATAGAAATAGTTTTTAAAATTCAAATTAACCGCAGGCAAGTGGACCAGCTGGGACCGATCATCAATAAAACACATCCAGATTAGAAAAAAAATTTAATGCAGATATTTTTATATTTAAATTGGCCCTCCGCGGAGCCTGGACGGCGGGGGCTTGGCCCGAGCGGAGAAGCATGGAGCTGTGGCCATTTTAGATATACAAATATCTGCATTTAATTTTTTTTCTAATCTGGATGAGCTTTACTGAAAACCTGATCGGCCAAAAGTTATACATTGGTGTAAAGCAAATTACGTCACCATTTGGCAAAAACCCCGTCTAATCCCAATAGGATAGGTCCTATGCCCTCAGCTCTGGGCATCAATCATGCTCTTTGCAGTACCCGAGGTGATGGATGTCTATTCTATTTAGGAACCTATTTGTGTTTTTGGCTCTGACTGCCAGCTCAACAATGGCTGTGGCCAATCCTTATTCTTTTGGTGGCGCCTGTAAGACTCAAGGGTATTGGACCCAAACGGTGATGTCACAATCATCATCGCTGGTTAGAGTATTTGATAACTTAAAAAACGATGTCAATTGCGCCCCCCTGGTAAAAGCCGTCACTGAATATTACAGCGGCATGCAAAACAAAGTGGTCAGAAATATAGAAGCCCGCCAGATCGAAGATCCAAACAGCCTTTCAAGATTATCCAAGGACACAAGCTCATTGTTTTCAGGATTGATGAGAAATATTTTATCCCCAAGTATTTTAGCAAACCGCACAGCTAATTCTGCCATCAACCAAATGGGGGCCGCTCAGGGGTCCGCAACCATGTCACCTGTTGATATCAATCGCGATGGCACACCGGATGGCTTCAAATGGTCCGATGTTAAAAAGCGAACCTTCGAAGCAGTGGAAACAGGTCTGGATATTTACTCAACATTAATGGAAGCCATGGCTGATAACCCAGAATGCGTCAGCAAAAATTCTGAGAAAATGGGCCAAATTATTTCATCCTCGGTTTTTGTTCTGAGTTCATTTTTGTCATCAGGTGTGGATTTAGGCGGCATCAAAGTTTCAAACGCGATTTCAAAACTTTCAAGCTTTATGCAGCGTCGAGAATTTGCAAATGCTATTGGTAAAATCAACACCGTAGAATTTCAAAACTCTATGCGTTGTCTGTTGGAAGTTAACACTGAAACCTACTGTTCTATTTTAGATAATAAACAACTTCTCAATATGGCCGTAAAGTCTCTGAATACTAAATTGATTAATAAAAAATCCGTGAATCCTGATGTTCCCAACCCCAAAACCCCTGCACAAACAGCAAGACTTGCGGGAAATCCGTTTTCAGGAATTTTTATTTTAAGCCATCATTTACCGAACCTCACTAATTTTATGCAAAAAATCATGTTAGGCGCGGATCCTTTTGACCAATATGACGGTACCAGAAAATCTGACATCATCGAGGACATCACCAGATTCCAACAATCTACTTTTGATCTGGTTGGTAAACTCAATCGAGGATTAATCACTCTCGACACTCTTGACAATGATATGGAAAAGCGAAATCTGGTTTTCACTATTTTGCGATCACTGATCGAGCAAATGGAAAAAACTGGTAAGACTCAGAATTTTTTCGAATACTCTGCGCCGCGGGTTAACTGGCCATTTTTGTTAATTGGAATGCCCAGAGAATCATGGCCAGCACTGGTTATCACTGGAAATTTAGCCACTGGTGTTAAGCAATCTTGGGATGAATGGATGATGTCACGACTGGAAAACACATCAGACCTTCCAATGTTTAATAATCCAACAATTTTAGCTCAAACGATCAAAAAAAATCTGAATGACATGATTGATAACGCCAACAAAGCTGCGACCAAATTTTATGGCCGTTGGTTTTTAGCGGACAAAACCGAAATCATTGACCAAATGTTCGTGGATCAACGTTTCAGTATAGTCGATAGCTTGATGGCCATGGATTCTTATTTAGCCGCCTTGACTGCTAAAATAAACACTCTGAATGGCGACAAAGCGATCATCGTGTCCATTAATGATTCCAGAAAACGAATTCAGGACTCCATCCATGCCATTAATGAATATGTAGCAAAAGCCAATGCACAGTCGACGATGCTTGACACTCTTTCACATTCAACAGAAGTTCTGAGCAGGCTTTATTATAATTTCAACATTCTGTTGTCGCGAACCAGTTTCCTGGCAAACCGTTTAACGAACTATGTCCGTTACGATTACAAACTAATGATGAACAATGGACTGGACCTCAGCGACTATCAAAAAAATCTTTTGTTAGTATTAGGCGATTCAGCAATGCGTGATTTGCTGTCAAATGCGGGTGATATGAATCAGGCCCTTGAATACATCAGCGCAGATCTGGAAAATGCGACCAATTTATCGACTGTGAATTTAGAAGCCATAGAGCAAGTTTTTATCGATCGCTTTCTAGCAACCACGGCTTTTTGGAAATTAAGATCTGAAAACGTCCCCACTGAAAATATTATTTTAATGTTGGATTCACATGTTCGTTTACAAAACGATTCAAGGCTTGAGTTTTTACAGCAGCGCAAAGACGACTCATCAAGCTGGAGATTTGTTAAGGACTTTTTATCATTGGTAGAACCAACGGGATACATCAGGTATTTTTGGCTTAGAAATTTCCATGCTGACAGATACCCAAGCCTGGCAAATCCCTTCAGTCCTTTTAATTATAACTCAAGCCCGGATTCGACGACAGGTTCAGCGAAATATGCATTTGGACAATTGTGCATTCAGAGCTTAGCTTTTAATAACTATTCTGTTTATCGTTATGCTTGCGACAAATCGACCTTACTGAGTATTTTTGATCGCGTGATGAACAACAAAAAACCTGATGGCGTGATTAGCTTTGATTACAACACTTTGTATGATCGCTATAACAAATCAACGCCAGCAGCCCACGAAGAGCGCGTTTGTGCCTTCAGAAATTACTATCGTAATAACTACGTTTATCAGTTAACCATCGGAACTCAGGGCGCAGGAAATAGAAATAGCTATGGAACCAGTGAAGCCTACAGAAATCCACCGAAGCCAACTCCAACTCCAGCACAAACGCCAGTTCCAACTACTCCGACACCTGATGAAAATGATGGTATCAGTCCTAGAAATCAACAAAACAACCAACCCAATGCTCCAAGGCCCAGACCCCTTGGACAGAACTAATACTTAAGGAAATTTTAAGCTCCGAGACCATTCAGAGGTCTCGGATGATCTTTCAAAACAATACCTTTCATGCAATCTGCCAGGCTTGGCAAACCAGAACTCCATCGTCAATGGAATCAAATGAAACCCACCCCAATGAGGCGGCCTAGGCACTGATGTTCCTGTAAATTTTTTTTCAAATTCAGCCATTCGATCTTGTAAAACCTGATAGGATTCAATTTTCTGACTCTGTTGGCTGGCCCAAGCGCCAATCTGGCTAAGCCTATCACGACTGGCAAAATACTCATCGGATTCTGCGGCCGAAAGCTTTTTGATTGAACCATTCATACGAACCTGAGTGTCGAGCTCTTTCCAATAAAACAACAAGCTTCCCTGGGGATGCTGGTCTACGTGCTTGCCTTTAGCGCTTTGATAATTGGTGTAAAAGGAAAATCCGCCCCGGATCATCCCCTTAAATAAAACAATTCTGGAATGCACGGATTGACCGTCAAAAGACGAAAAAGCCATCGCATTTGGATCTTTGGCGATGGCTTTCGTAGCTTGATCAAAAATTTTTAAAAAATTCTCTATAGGATCTTTGCTAAAATCAAAAATAATATCACCCCTTGCAAAGGGCTTTGTATTATCAAAAGCCCTCTCAAAAGTTAATTAATTATTTTTTCTTTGTTGCAGCAGCAGGAGGCATAACGTCGATCAATTCAACTTCGAATACCAATACTGAATTCGAAGGAATTCCAGGACGAGCGCTAGCGCCGTAGCCAAGCTCTGGTGGGATGAAAAACTTAGCTTTTGATCCGACCTTCATCAATTGTAAACCTTCAGTCCAACCTTTGATCACTCCGTTTAAAGGAAACTCAGCAGGAGCTCCTCTGTCGTATGAGCTATCAAATTGTTTTCCGTCAATTGTTGTGCCTTTGTAATGAGCTTTAACAACGTCTTTTTCAGTTGGAGATTTGCCTGTACCTTCTTTTTCAATCTTGTACTGCAATCCAGAAGCAGTTGATTTAATTCCGCCATCAGCTTTGTTCTTTTCCAAGAACGCTTTGCCTTCAGCAGCGTTTTTTGTAGCCACTTCTTCTTGTTTTTTCATGATTGATTCTTGAAGCTTCATCAATGCAGCTTGCATTTCTTCAGGCTTCATTCTGGATTCTTTGCCAGAAACTACGTCTTTGATCGATGCTGCTACGACATCTGGATCAAATTCAATATTTTGATTTTTAAGATTGGTACCAATCTGTTGACCAATGGCATAGCTGCCTTTTTGTTGGTCGGTATCCAATTTAACTTTCTTTTCGCAAGACACAGCAAAAACTAATGATGCTGCAGCCAAAGCGACCTTTAAAACTCTGTTGTTTTGATTCATGGGTGAACTCCTTTATTCGTTTTTCTTCTTAACGTATTAATTCCAATCGATTTTTTGCTAAAAATAAATTACTTTTATTGATTATCGCATTCTGTCATCCCATACTGTGCCCGTGAACTATGCGATTTTTGCGATTTCAGTCATATGCCTTAGTCTAGCTTCAGTCTTTAACCGACTGGCTGCGGCTCCACCCGAGCTCATAGGAAGCTTTCGATTGACGGGGGCCACAATCATACTGGCTGGGATCTTATATTTTAAAAAACAAAATTTTGCTCATTTGTTCAAGAACCTGCTGGTCAGGGGTTCCTCCGAGCAAAACTCTCTATTTTGCGGTTTTGTTTTTTGCATCCATTTGTGGACCTATTCCTTTGCAGCTCAAAACACCTCGATAGCCGCCTGTATGATTATCTTTGCATCCAACCCCTTATTTACAGCCTTGGGGAATTTTATTTTCTTTAAAGAACCTATGAAAAAGCGACTTTACATAGCCTACGCACTGGCCTTTGTTTCGATTTATCTTCTGATCAACGGGTCCTTACACAAAGGCACAGAAAATAATTTTTATGGCAATCTGTCTGCACTGCTGGCTGCGGTTTTGTACTCATCCTACATCTTGATTGGCAAAAGCTCACGCAAAACCCTGCACAACACTCAGTTTACATTTTTAGCTTACGCTGCGGGTTCCGTGGGATTTATCACTATCGCTGCGGCGGCTGGGACTCTGACTATGGACTTGAAACCGAACACTGTCTTAGGCATTGCAGGCCTGATTGTGTTTTCGACTTTTTTAGGACATGCGACTTTTACTTATTTATTAAAATTTATCGACATCAATGTGATGAGCTGTGGCAAGCTGTCTGAGCCCATATTTGCTTCGATTGCTGCGATTTTGATATTTCAAGAAACACCGACATTGATGGCCGTTTCTTCATACGCCCTGACAGCGCTTGCGATGGGAATTTTATTTGTTCCAGAAATCAAAAAGCAATATTTAGATCGCAAAAAGCCCGCAGCTTATTAGCTGCAGAATTAGACTGTTCATTGGTCCCAAGATACGATTGGCAAAACTGCAAAGTCTCATCTATACTTCCCACAAACGCCACCTGTGGATTGCGTCTGTGCAAACTGTCTAAATACATGGGGTCATAATAATACCTAAGCAATTTATCAATCCACACCAAATTAGCCTCAAAGGCCAACCCCGCTCGCCCCTCGGCGGATAGCAGCTGCGCTTGTCGTAAATCAGCGAAAATTTCTGAATACCTCAAGCCACCCAGTTTTTTATTGATGGATTTTAAGGATTCAAAAAAATAATTATATTTGCCTTGCACACTGTCTTCATCAGCAAAATAAATATCTGCAATGTTCTGAGCCCTGCGCGCTCGGCTGTCCAACACCAATACCAAAAAAGAACTTCGCAGCTTTTGAAACAACACCTCTGGCTGCACACACCTGCCGATCAATCGGCTTTCGTCCTCGGTAAAAACAAAACTGTTGTTCTGCCTTAAAAGCTGCAAGGTCACAGACATTTCAAAGGTCGCTTGGGCCGGCTGATTGCCCACAAATCCAAAGGCCGACCCCCTGTGATTGGCGGCTTTTTCCAGATCAATCGCTGTCGTCAATTTCTGAACTATTTGGGTCTTGCCCACCCCAGTGGGACCAGAAATGGCGATCAAAGTTTTTTCACTCAGCTGTTTTGCCATTTGCGACTGCAAATATTCCCTGGCGCTTTTATAGCCATTTATCAGTCTGGGAATCTTAAATCCAGCATCAGCTACAAACTGCTGAGCATAGCGGGATCTGAGCCCACCCCTAAAACAGGTCACCACACTGCTGGGATTGGATTTTACAAAATCAGTCCAGCGATCGGTTTTGGTTTTTTTATTTTCACCACTGACAATTTTGTTACCTAGTTCAATCGCAGCTTCACGCCCTTGTTTTTTATAACAGGTTCCGACTTGAGCTCGCTCGGCATCATCTAAAATAGGTATATTTACAGATCCCGGTATATGCCCCTGTTCAAATTCGCAGGGCGCACGCACATCGATCAGTGGAAACAATTGATCAAAATATTCTGAATTATCTATTGTCAGTAAATCTGAACCCAATGATTTCCCGTAAATTCTGTGACCTGACCGACTATTTCTGATTTTGAAAAACCTTTTTTCAGTTCTGCCAATAATTCATCGGCTTTTTCTGCATCCACCGCCAATAACAGTCCCCCACTGGTTTGAGGGTCAAATAAAATTTTACTGCGCTCACCCAGGTTTTCTGCCACCGATGTAAAATCCTGAGTGTAAATTTGGTTTGTTTTGTGAGCCTTTGTTAAAAAACCTTCAGCCATAAACTCAAAAGCATTTTTTAAAATCGGCAATTTACCAAAATTGATTTCAAGCTTTACCTGACTGGCCTTTGCCATCTGCATGGCATGCCCCATTAATCCAAAACCAGTAATGTCAGTGGCTGACCTGATCACAGATTGCAAATCTGCAGACACAAAATCCAAAACATTGTTTAGCTGTGACATCGAATCCAAGGCTTCGGTTATGTCTGATTCTGCGACGGCGTTTCTTTTAAGAGCTGCAGTGATTGTTCCGGTACCAAGAGCTTTTGTCAGGATCAGCTTTTGACCAGATTTCGCCGTGCTGTTTTTCCAAATTTTCTGGGGATGAACCATGCCTGTCACTGACAAACCAAATTTCAAAGTATCATCATCAATCGAATGTCCGCCCACAAAATTTACTTTTGCAGACTTCATCACATCAGATGCTCCCTGCAAAACCTCAGTCGCAATCTGACTGTCCAGAGTCGCTAACGGAAATGCCAGAATCGCCATGGCTGTTTTTGGCGTACCACCCATAGCATAAACGTCACTGATCGCATTGGCCGCAGCAATCATTCCAAAAGTTCTGGGCGTATCCACGATCGGCGTGAAGAAATCCAGAGTTTGCACCAAAGCCAGTTCATCAGAAATTTTGTAAATCGCAGCGTCGTCAAACAAACCACCATCCACAATCACTTGGCTGTCGTTTACTGGGAACTGAACTTGGGACAAAATTTTTCGCAATTCGTAGGCTGCAATCTTGGCGGCACAACCACCCTTTTGAACTGTCTGAGTCAGCTTGATCGTTGCACTTGGAGATGAGTTAGCAACAGAAGTATTTGAAGATTCCTGCGGATTATTTTGAGAGGTCGAAGTTTGATTTTGCATACCCTTGAATAAGGCATGGTTACTTGGAATGTCTAGTTAAAAAAACCTAAAAAGAACACAGCGACCGCCGTGGGAAAGGCCGCGTATATCAGCAGTTTGATGGGATTCAGACCATTGCGAAATCGATGCGACAGGATCGAAAACCCGGCAGCATTAGGTGCATTGGCAATAATGGTCAATCCCCCACCCGCGATGGCTCCAGCGACCAGGTAATATTTTGCAGAATCTGACAATCCCTCGACCTGAGAACCCAAATAGGTCAAGGCCGCATTGTCAGTTACCGAGGTCAACAAAGTCGCCCCTACGTACAAAACCAGGTCATCCATCTGGGCCAACAATGGTTTTAACCACCACTGCTGAAGTCCCCCAAAAATTATAATCCCTCCCAAAAACAATGCCACCATTAAAGATTCTTTTAATCTAAGGGGTTTTTGAAAATGTTTGGTGATCAATTTCACTGCCATAAAGACAAAAAATATTCCGACCACAACATTGGTGTAATGAGAATAATACACCATAGCGCCCAGTAATCCGTAATGCACAACTGACAACCACGCCGGCGAAGGGTTTATGTTTTTTGATGATTCCTTGATTGTCATAAAATGTTCATCAATGGCTTTATAAAAAAACAATACAAAAACGGCTGCATTTACAAAACATGCGCCAATTACCTTCCAAGCAAAATGAGTCAGCATAAAATTAAAATCCCAATTCCAATGTTTGGCTACCATCAAAATCGGCGGCGCTGCATAGGGCGTAATTGCTCCGCCTATAGAAATATTCACAAACAAGAAAGCTAAAATACCATACATAAGTTTTTCAGAACTTGATCTGATCATAGAATTAAGCATTAATCCCACGATGGTAATGGCTGCTGGTTCAGTGATAAAACTTCCTGACAAAGTTCCCACTGACAGCAGTATCATCACGTCTGCATGAACTTGTTTGAATCTGAATATCCTGTGCAAGCCTGTTGAAATAGACTGCATCAAATGGCTGGCAAAAATGCGGATAGGATAAGTCGCAGCCAGCGCCATTATACAGAAAACAAAAATCGGCTCGGTAAAATTGAGGCTCTGAAAATAATTAATGGCTGCCTGATTGCCCTCGATCACAACAAAGCTGCCAAACAACAGCACTGCCCAAAATGCAAAAACTAATTCCACATCAGACAGTAAATGCAAAAACTCATAAAACAGGGATTGCCTAGAAAATTTATGAGAATATTTTTTAATCAGGTAAACCAAAAATGTATGTAAAACCGCGCAAGCAAATAAAACGGTACCTACATAATCCATGGTTGTAACAGTCATTTTAAAACCCTGCCCCGACCGAAATAATCATAAAAACATTGGAATCATTTTTAGATTTAGCTGTACCTGCAGAACTCAGTCCAGGAGACGAATAATAAATATATTTAATCCCCCCACCTAAGGCCAGGCCAGCGGCCTTTAAAACCATCCCGCCTTCAGCAATCAAACCCGTATTTTTGGAATCAGAAATCCGCAGACCCGGGCCCGCAAAAGCCGCAAATCCCAATTGGTTTTTGCCAGGAGTGGTATCAAACACCCACCGATATGAGGTGTCCAAACCAAAAACAGCCGAGGACGAAAACCGCGCCCATCCTGCGTTTCGCCAAACCCAGGATTCAGAAACAAACCAATTTAATCCATAGGAAATTTCGCTGTAAGATTGGTCCTCGTAGGCACCGGTTGATAGCGACAAATCGCTTGTTATTTGAGCATTCGCTGCATTTGAAAATATCAAAATCCCTAACATTGCAGACAAAAACTTTAAGTTCAGTTTTGATGACATGGATCAATTATACTGAGCAAAAAAATGATAAGCAACCAGCCTTGAGTAATAGTGATTTTTGACTGGCTAAATGAATTGACCTTATGATAGATCTTCAACCCGTAATTGCATTTAAAAGTACTTATAAAAGTTTTCTGGAGGAAAGATGAAGCGAATTAAAGTAGCAAACCCAGTTGTTGAACTAGATGGCGACGAGATGACCCGAATCATCTGGAGCTTTATCAAAACTAAACTGATTCAGCCTTATATGGATATCGACATAAAATATTATGATCTGGGATTGGAAAACCGCGATAAAACCGAAGACCGCGTGACTGTTGAATCAGCTGAAGCCATTAAAAAATTCAACGTGGGAATCAAATGCGCAACCATCACTCCTGATGAAGCCCGCGTGAAAGAATTTAATTTAAAACAAATGTGGAAATCACCTAACGGCACTATCAGAAATATTTTGGATGGTACGGTTTTTCGTGAACCCATAATCTGCAAAAACGTTCCAAGGCTTGTACCTGGCTGGACAAAACCAATTTGTATTGGCCGTCACGCTTTTGGTGATCAGTACAAAGCCACAGATTTTGTGACCAAAGGGCCTGGTAAATTGACCATTACTTTTGAAGGCACAGACGGAAATAAAATTTCCCACGAAGTTTATAATTTTAAGGGCGATGGCGTGGCCTTAGCAATGTACAACACGGATGAAAGCATTCGTGGATTTGCAAAATCATGTTTTAATTTAGCCCTTAGTAAAAAATGGCCTCTTTATTTTTCATCTAAAAACACAATTTTGAAAAAATACGATGGCCGATTCAAAGACATTTTTGCTGAAATTTACGAAAAAGAATTTAAGACAAAATACCATGAAGCCGGAATCACCTATGAACACAGACTGATTGATGACATGGTTGCCAGCTCATTAAAATGGAGTGGGGCTTTTGTTTGGGCTTGCAAAAACTACGATGGTGACGTGCAATCAGACACGGTAGCTCAGGGTTTTGGATCATTGGGCATGATGACTTCAGTATTAATCACTCCCGATGGAAAAACCATTGAGGCCGAAGCCGCACACGGCACAGTCACCAGACACTACCGCATGCACCAACAGGGAAAGCCAACATCAACTAATCCCATTGCTTCAATTTACGCATGGACCAGGGGTCTTGCACACAGGGGAAAATTAGATGGAAACAATGACCTGATCCGATTTTCTGAAACCTTAGAGAAAGTTTGTGTAGAAACTGTTGAAGCGGGTAAAATGACCAAAGATCTGGCTGCCTGCATTTATGGCGACAAGGTCAATACTGATCAGTACGTCAACACCGAAAAGTTTTTGGAATTGATAAACGAAAATCTATCTAAAAAGTTTTTATAATTGATGAATGCTGAGCCCATTAAAAAGCAAAATTTTGAATACAAAGGCGATGGAACTGAATTTGCAATTTTGACTTTTGCCAATTGGTTTTTGGTATTGATCACAATCGGTATTTATTCACCCTGGGCCAGAACCAACACCAGAAAATTTTTATGGAGCAACACTTATTTTGCCGGCGAAAAGGCTCATTATTCTGGCACCGGTGAAGAACTTTTTTGGGGCTGGGTTAAATTGTGGCTGATTTATTTTTTCGGTTCAATCATCCTGGCTTTGGCAGCTTTTTTGATGGCCTTTTTTCCTTTGGGTGGTCTGATCGCCAATTTGGCAATATACACCCTATGGACATTTATTTTTGCCCTGGCTACTTATGCAGGGACCAGATATTTGCTGTCACGAACACAGTTCAGAAATATGAATTTTGGTGTCAGACTGAACGTCCGACAATATTTAAAATCCTATTTTATAGGTGCTTTTTTTACCGTCGTCACATTGGGAATCTATTATCCCTTTTTTGCTGTGGAAGTTCGCAGGATGTTAACCAATCATTCAAGGTTCGGTAACAAGCATTTTAAATTTAATGGTGTTGGTGCTGATTATTTTAGAATTTGCGCCATAGGATATGCCCTGACTTTTTTGACATTGGGATTTTATTATCCTTGGCTTAAAAGAAACCAATGGGAATTTAAGGCCAAAAACACTCAGATTGAAAATTCCCGATTTGATTTTGAGCTGAAGGGTTCTGATTTATTATTTTTTGGGATTTTTTCTTGGATTTTAACGATTGCGACAGTGGGGATAGCAAAACCCTGGTTGGACAATTATTATTACAAGATGATGATCAACGCCACTTCACTGGTTGGGGATTTGGATTTATCCACTATCGAAAACATTCCATCAACTGGGGATGCGATTTCGGATTATTTGGATTCCGATCTTTTTTCTTTGGATATCTAAAGAAGTATTTAAAAAATTTTAAACTTTGATGACCCACTGTGGTCAGGGGTTGCTTTCACCCATCGATGGGTCTATGAAACCAACAACATGAATAAAATAATTTTCTTATCAATCTTGTTAATCGCAAGTTTTGCGATGGCTTTTTCGAACAATCAACAAAAACCTGTGGGCCCAGCCGCTGATGCCTGGAATGAATTAGGTCAGGATTTTTTTGCCAAAACTGATTGGCCAGCAACCTCGATCAAAAAAATAATTAACTCAGGCCTTCCACCAAAGGCACTGGCAAATGCATTGCACTTTTTTAACGAAAACGATCATCGCATCGATAATCAAGATGTTTTGGTGATCACAGATTTTACCCAACCAGCTTACAGAAAAAGACTTTTTGTAATTCACAACGATGGTCGCTTTGAAACCCACTTGGTAGCCCATGGCTATGGCTCTGGGGGCCTGGGCGCAACCCCGCATCGATTTGGTGATCGCAAAGGGAAAAACGAAACTCCGCCCGGATTTTTGATCACGACAGATGACATTAGATCCTCGAAAAAAAGGCCTTACGCTATTTTGCTGGAAGGGCTTGAGCGCAGAAATCGTAACTCAAGCGCTCGTGGAATTTTATTTCACGGGACTTACAAATATGTTCGCGAAAACCCCGATCGCAGCACGGGCTTTGTTGGACGCAGCGAAGGCTGCCTAACAGTCGATTCCGAGGTCGCTAAAAAAATTGCCCCAATCATCCGCGGCGGCAGCTTGATTTACAACTACACCCCGTTTGACCGATAATAATTTAGCCTATTTTTCTTGCGACAATAGAAGTTTAATTTCTTAATTGTTTGCACACCATGAGAGCTCAAAGTGGCTGAGTGACAGAATCGGTCACGACTACAGCAACCCGTTCTAACCTTAGGTCCAAAGACAATGGTCTGCAGACGCAAGCTCATTACTGTAATTAAGATTTTTTCTGAGATAAAATCACAATTGCATGTTTTCTTATTTTATCAAATTGCTTCTCTTTTCAAGTTTAGGATTTTCTAGCGACAGTGTTCTTGGAACTGTCCTAGGGGCTTACGATGGTTTTATGGGCTACCTCAGTCAGGCCGCTTATTACGTCCATGGCAAAGGAACCTGTCCCGAGTTTAATGCTCTGAATGTCGCCGATCAATTTCGTGGCATAAAAAAAGAATGTAGAAAATATCAAACGCCAAATGGTGACCTACAAGATTTTGGGTCTGGGCTTTATGAATCAGCAGAGAATGCTTTTTTTGCACACACGGCTTTTAAATCATTGGTGCTTCAAGAGTGTAGCGCCCTAGATGCCCATATTATTGCAAAAAAGTTTTCAGGACTAGCGACGGCCACATCTGGCCAATCTGTTAAATATGGAAATTTTCTTTTAGACAAAGAAGAATTTCGAATAATTGGAGCTATCAAAGAAATTAGAAGGGCATCTAAAAAAATTAAGTCCATGAGAGTCGGAGGCACAGACCCCTGTCGGATTGGGTTTTCCCGTGGGGATGGCGCAACTGCAGCCGGACCAATTACTTCTGCCGGCAGCGCCAAGGTTTGCCAGGAATATAGCGTGACACAATTGGCTCGTTCTATGATCTATAGTTCGATTCCTCACGCGGACATGGAGCCACTTAAAACTTTGTTATTAAAGTTTGAGGAAAATCCGGACGACAATTTTTTTGAAAACAATGTTCTGAGTATTAAGTCTCAACTAAGTCTTGCATACATTGCTGTTTCGAAAAACCTTTCAGAAAGTGCAAAAGAGCTATCTCAGACATTGAGAACAAAAGGAGGAGCCGGGCTGGATCGAGCAGCACGGATTGATCTGTTTAATTCCTCGGGTTTCAGCAGGATAATCGAGGATGATCGTTCATTTTACATGGGCGTAGAACCGCGGTTGAAATCCAACAAAAAACTGGCTGATAATTTTCAGGAGCAAAAAAAATTAATCCAATGCTTGGATGCCAAATACGGATCTGGTGCAAAACTAATGCAAGGTGATTTGTTTAAACTGGGTGTAATCACCTGGATTGGTACTGGGTTATTAGTTAAAGCTGGTGGAAAGTTAGCGGAAATTGGCTACGGGCTTTCCGTGGCCAAGTCAGTAGGGGCGATATCAATCAAAGCAAGCAGATACCTATCTGTTGCAGCCTTTGCGGTTGATGGTGTCAGCATTGTTGATTCCACCATGAGGGCCTGTTCTTTCAGGCCGAAAACAATACAGACCCCTTTAGCAACAAGTAATAGTAAATGCGAAAAAGTTGATTACGCACAAGAAAACTGTTTTTTAGAAACAGCTTTGAACCTAATGGGTTACGCCTCTGATGCTGCCAATTTAGGATTTAAGGCTGGTAAAACCATGATGGCAGGGGTTGCTGCCGATGCAGCCCATGTCCATGCAGCTCAAACTGAATCCATAGTGCGCCCTTCGCAAACTCTAGACCCAAAACCTATTTTTACCGATCCGTCACCAACAAATCCAAAATCACCTTCTGAGGTTGGAGGAATTGAAACTCCTCGCGATGGCCCAGTAAATTCAACCAGTTCAAATGAATTATCTTCCTCAATTGCGTCAAGACCCATTGATGAAAAATTTGAAACTCCAGAAACCCCACACTATCCACCAGAATCAAAAATTGATGATCTTGAAAAATATGTTGGCACTCACCGAGCTTTCGATTGTGGGACTGAATCCTGCAACCGCTTTTTAATCACTCAAGAGGGACTTAAGCACATTGATGCTCATATTCTGGATGATTTCGGAGATTGGGAAGACAAGATAAGAAAAATTCCAACGACAGTGACTACTAAAAAAAGTATGAAATTCGCTCTTCATGAAATTCAAAACCCATCTCCGGGAACTCTAATTAAAAAAACTAATGATCAAAGAACTGTCAGATACCTTACTGATGAAACCGGAAAGCCACTTTTAAGCAATGATAACCCTCCTCTACAATTTCGGCTCAATAAAAATGAAGACCTTGCAGCTTTTCTGCAAAGAATGTCAAAAGAAGGAAAGCCCGTAAGCTGCGGTTCAAAATGTGGAATTGAGTCATACACGACACAAACCTATCAGTTAACTTTCGAAAACCCTAAGGGTGGAAAAAAAAGAATGTTTGAGTTTTCAAAATGTGAAATTGGAAAATGCCTGGGCGATCCTGGTTCCGGTGATAAAATAGATCCAATGGATAAAGTCATTACAATGTTTATGACTTGTGGGCCTGAAGCCTTGGTGATCCCGAGTATAAAAGAGATTAAAAAAAATAAATACTTGAAACCAACAATAAAAAAGTGCGACTAAACATCCAAATTTAGGTTTCCTAATGGCGTAGCTCTTTTATTCAAACTAACCGCAAACAAATGCCAGCTTTAGGTCCAGTTCCTATTGGACAAGATAGCTGGCTTTTGTGTGACTACTGATCACTAGCGCAGGTGTCGTATCTCATAAAATAAGTCAGAGCCGTTGTTCCAGTTCCGACAACGCCATCAACACTGTCCAATGTAATCAAAGCATCTGTTGGTCTTTTGCTTTTTACTAGCACCATGGTGTTCAGTCTTAGGTTTGTAACACCACCACATTGTGACATCGCTAATTGATCATTGGTCATTTCTTGTGACGACAAAGTAAAGGGCTCAGACACACCGTTGGCTCCGCCTAAAACCTTGTAAATAAAATTAACCATCAGGCCACGCTTACCCATAGCAAAAAAATCTCTGTTGTCCCTTTGGTTACGACCTTCATTACGACGATCTTCACCGCCTCGATCATCGCGGCCATTTCTGCCGCGACCTTTTGGCTTCCAGTCAAAGGCGTATCCAGCTCTTAGTGCAGCGGCACTGCCCTGAGGGATTGCGACAAATCCTCGGTAATCTAAATTTGTGATCGTGATTCTTTGGTTATCTGGAACTTCAAATGGAACTCTAACGTGACAAGCGACCCTGGCCATTCTTTGATTGGCGGAAGCTTTGGTTTCTGCCAAGAATTTATCAAAGATCACAGAAAACGACATATTGTCTGGGGCCATGGCGATTTGCACAGTTCCATCAGGGCAACCGTTTCTGGCGCCTTCCCTTTCAGCACCGCCTCTTTCTTGTTCGGGTCTGCCAACTCTGGGGGCTCTGCGAGGACGCTCAGAATCCTCATTGCCCCGTCTTTCAGCCCTGCCCTTTCGCATTTTCTTTTGCTTTTTGCCGTTTGTATTGTCTGGTCCATTAACTATTTCGCCATCACTAATATCATCGGCATGTGTTTCAAAAACTGCGGCCGTCATAGCTAAAATGATGAGTGCTGATTTTATAAGATTTTTCATAATCCCCCCAGGGTTAAATTATTTTTCCATTAATAAAGCTGTTTTTATCAAAAACGCACTTTATTGAATACAACCCCATTGACCAAAAAGCTTTCAGAGCCAAAATTTCCCCGATTACCTTATCAATCAACAGTCAATCCTGTATTGTGCAATCCTCTGGCCAAAATTTTGGACCCGAATCGACACCATTTCAATCAATTAATCTAATAATATTGTTACAAAATCCTGAAACCCAGGGGTCAAAATCATTTAAACAGGGCACTAGCTCAAACCGGGTCCCACCTGCCTTTAAAAAATCCTCTTTCAAACCAATATTAATTTCTTCCAGAGTTTCCAAGCAATCGGCCACAAATGCCGGTGACACAACCAGAATTTTTTTGTGCCCCTGTTTTGGCAATTCATTAATCACATCAGTGGTGTAGGGCTGAAGCCATTCTTTACGTCCCAGTCGGGATTGAAAAGTCATCACAGCCTTATCTGAACTGATTCCTAATTTCTGCACTAATTTTTGAGTGGTTTTGTAACAATGCGAACGGTAACAACGATTGGATCCCTGGCAACAGACTTGAGTCAACTGGCAACTGGGATTTTCTTTGACCTGAGAAATCGGTAAACCATGATAGGAAAACAAAATCTTGTCATAGCTTTGCAAATCATATTCTTTCATCATCTGACAAATCGGATCCAAATAAAAATCCTGATCAAAGAAATCACCAAAAATCTGCATCTTAAAGGGATTGCCTAATTTCCCCAGAGCCGCATTAACCAAATCAATGGTGCTCTGGGTAGTGGCTTTTGCAAATTGCGGAAACATGGGGATCAAAATCATTTTTTCAATCTTTAGATCTTTCAGTTCGCTCAACACCGAATCAATGGAGGGCTCACCAAAATTCATTGCGATTTTAAAAATAGCCTTATTAGGCAATTGCTTTTGCACCTTACTTAAAAAATTTTTCGAATACACCATCAATGGCGAGCCCTCTTTCGTCCAAATCCTTTGATAATTGCCAGCTGATATGGGGGCCCTTCGGGGCACAATGATTAATTTCACTAAAATCCATCTCAGCAAAAAAGGCAGTGAAATCACCCCTGGGTCCATCAAAAACTGATTAAGATAATTGGCGACGTCTTTCACCGCTGGTGATTTGGGTGTTCCAATATTGGTAAATACAATGGCTGTTTTCAAATTTCCTCGGCGATCTGGTAACTGCGTTCCAGAATCTGGCTGAGCCCGATTCCGTTAATATAATTACCGTGCAAATAAAGCCCCTTTGGAATCTGCAATGAGCTGATGATTTGTTCAAGCTTAAGTGTGTAATGCGGTAAACCCTGGGGCCAAACCTTGGATTTTATCTGCTGAGGTTTTTCACTGATGCCAAAAATCTTTTGCCGCTCAGATAAAATTGTTTCCACTAAAATGTCTTCTGACATCTGAGTGACTTCTGGCATCGAAGCCCCACCCAAAATCCAATTTTCCAAATATTTATGATTTTGTTGTTGGGGAAATATAAAACTGGAAAACAACACACCCATGGCTTTGAAATTCATCTGTGGCCCTATCAGCATCCCAAATCCTCGATATCTAGCTGGAAACTGAGAAAATTTTAATTGCACGGTCACGATCGGAAGCATTTCAACCTGGGAAAGCCTTTGCCCCACGGCTCTAAATTCATTCATCGCAGAATTTGACAATATTTTGCTGGCCTCATGGGCTGAGGTCGCAACCACTATGCGATTAAAATTTCTGGCAACAAAATCCAAACTGGATTCTTGTTTAACTATTTGAACGTTCAATGTTTTGCATTTTTCAACCAGGGCATTGATCATCTCTTGCATGCCGCCAGTGAAACTGACGGTTCCTAAATATTTCTGTTTGCCCTTTTTAAAAAACCGTCCCACGATTTTTTCAGCCGACAGCAGTTCTGCTTTGCCTGCATAAATTCCCTGTAAACCGGTGGCGACGACTTTGTCGGTAAAGGGTTTACCAAAAACCCTATACCCCCATACCTGCACCGATTCACCAGCGATGGGGGCCATGGATCGTTTAAAATAATTAGTGATAACTTTAAATGCTAACTGAAAGGATTCAATCACACCCAACGGCCAGCGGCTTAAGGAGCCATGGTAAAACCATCGGCGCTGACTGTCTTTGCTCATTGAAATGGCTGAAACACCTAGTTGTTTTAAAAACCCATCAACCCTTTGATTTAAAATAATTCCGTTGGCAGCGGTTTCAAAAATCCCATACTCATGTTTTTCGGTAGAAATTTTTCCGCCCAAATTTTCTTTTTCAAAAATTGTAACCTGATGGCCCTTTTGCGCTAACAACAGGGCCAGACTTAAACCTGAAAATCCTCCACCGATAATGGCAACTTTTTTAGGTTTTTCCTTCATATTGATTTTGAATAAGTAGGCTTTTCAGTTTTTTTAGATTGGTAATATTCATCCAAGGCACTGCAGGCGTTTCTTAAAAACGCTCTGCCGTTTTCCTGAAGCTTCAATTGATTTCCCTGCACTGAAACCAATCCGTCTTGGATCATATCAGACAATCGGTCTTTGATGTTGGGGACTTCTTCGCTGGCCACAGTGGTCTGATAGGTCGTGATAAATTCCAGTATCTGTTTGCGCCTGAGTTGATCTTGTGAATTTAAAATATGTCCCCTGTGGGTTGCCAATATTCCTTTATCCAAAGACTCTTTGTATTTTGCATAAACCTTTTCGTTTTGGTGAAAAATAGTTTTGGATTCAGAAATGCTGCTGACACCAATCCCCAATAAAACATCAGTGTACTGATCGGTGTAGCCCATAAAATTTCTGTGAAGCTTTTTTTGGGCTTGAGCTTTTGCCAATGCATCGCTGGGTTTGGCAAAATGATCCATCCCGATTTCGACGTAACCTGCTTTTAAAAACAATTCCCGTCCGACTTCGTAAAGCTCTCTTTTTTCAGCACCGACTGGAAGGTCCTCGTCCTTAAATAATCTTTGCGCAGGCTTAATCCAAGGGACTAGTGCAAAACTGTAAAAAGCAATGCGATCAGGGCCAAGCTCAATGGTCTGTTCGATGGTCGCCTTCATACGTTCAGTGCTTTGCATGGGTAAGCCATAGATCAAATCAAAATTGATGGATTCATAACCCATAGACCTGGCCCAATCAGTGATCTGTTTGGTTTTCGCCACGGGCTGAACCCTGTTGATCAATGTTTGCACCTGTTCGTTGATGTCTTGCACGCCCAAGCTGACTCGGTTAAATCCCAAATCACGCAAAACTTTTAATTGGATTTCAGAGGTCCTGCGCGGATCGACTTCAATGGAACCTTCAAAATGTTCTTTATCGATCACCACGTTGTCTAAAATATATTTTACGATTTCTTGCAAATGTTCGGCTGATAAAAATGTCGGCGTGCCCCCACCAAAATGAATCATTTTAAGAGGTTTTTTCTGCAGCAAGGGCAGATTTTTAAAATACAGATCCAGTTCCTTTTTCAGATACGAAATGTATGGCATTTCCTCTTGATGGTTTTTAGTAATGATATTGTTGCATCCACAAAAGGTGCAAAGTGTTTCGCAAAAGGGTACGTGAACGTACATGGACCAAGAAGCCTCAGCCGGCTGTAAGGAATTTTTCAAACTGTCCACCCATTGATCTACAGTGGGGGTCACACTCCAACTGGGCACAGTGGGGTAACTGGTGTACCTGGGAACTTGGACGTCGTATTTTTCCAGAAACTTCATGCTCACGAAAGCTCCCGTCTGACAATATCAACAAAAGATCTGACGTTGTCTTCAGGAGTCATCGGCAAAACCCCATGACCTAATCCACACACCCATCCTGATCTTTGCTCGACTGATAACTCTTTAAGCGGAGCCAAATACCGATAAAGTTCCTTTTCAAAAGTCGCCGATGGCAAAAACAACAGACTTTGATCAAAATTTCCCTGCAAAAATCCTGTGTTAAATTTTTTAAATTCTGTCGGCAAATTAACCCTGTGATCAAACCCAAATCCTGCCCAATGAGCCGATCGCATTGCTGGTGACAAAAACTCAGGGAATGTTTGTTTTGAATAATACCCAACACGATATGGAAATTCATTTGCCAGTTCAATCAATGAAGGCTCGATTTCCGCCTGGTAAAATAAAGGATTGACCTCGCCAGCTGCGGTATCAAAAATCATGACGACTTCAGCACCTGCTGCCAATTGCATTCTGATATTTTCTTTCATCAAATCTTTTAACAATATAAAAAAATCTTTAAATACAAAATAATCACTCTTAGCTTTTTTCAATCCGCCAGCGTGGTGTCCCTCTGAGGCATAGACAAATAATGTCCATGGACCACCAACAAATCCAATCAGGCTTTTTGTTTTTGGCAAAGCCTCGCGGGTCAGCCGCAGAGCTTTTGCTTGAAAATCTAAAAACTCGATGGCTTTTGGGATGTCCTTTTTTGACAGTTTTTTTGCAAACATCAAATCTTTGGTTAGCTCAGGCCCCTTGTCGCCATAATTCAATCCAAAACCCAAACCTTCCAATGGAAACAACAAATCGCTAAACAAAATTGACACATCAAAATCAAAATCTTGAATCGGTCCCAAGGCAACCTCTGCGGCCAGCTCGGGCTGCACACACAAGGTTTTAAAATCATATTTTGATCTCATACCCTGGTAATGTCTGTGATAACGTCCTGCTTGCCGCATAAACCAAATCGGTGGAGTTTTTTGAGGTATATGATTTCTGGCATTTTTGAAATTGATATTCATTTTTCATTCCCTTCAGAATTCTGACTCACAAACTGATAACCCACACCCCGCACGGACTTGATCATCGCTGCTTCGGCCTCAGACAATCCAGAACGGATTTTCAAAACAATATTGTCAATCGTTCTGTGACTGAGCTCAGCCCCTGCGCCCCAGACAAAGTCCATAATTTCGTCCCGAGAGAATACTTTATTCATATTTTTTGTCAGCAATTTTAAAACCTTATTTTCAGTCAATGTCAGTCGCGTCACAGTCCCATCGGCTTTGGTAATTGTCATTTGGTCAAAATCAATTTTCGAATGGATCAGATCCATTTTCATGGTTTTAAAATGATTTTCCTGAACGTGCTTAAGCCTGAGCAAAAGCTCTTTCAGATGAAAGGGCTTGGGTATAAATTCATCAGCACCTATTTCAAATCCCATCAATCTGGTTTCAGCATCAGCTTGAGCTGTTAAAAACACAAAGGCCGCATTGCTATTGATGCGCAAATATTTAGCGACTTCCATACCCGAACCGTCAGGTAAGCCTATATCCAAGACAGCGATGTCAAATTCCTGAGACTGCGCTGCCTTGATCGCACCCTGTGCCGTCTGTACCCACACTGTATTAAAATCTTTTGATAATCGCTCTGACAAAGACTCACCTAGCGACAAATCGTCTTCGACCAATAATAGGTTTTTCATGCTTTTTTTAACACCATAATTTGTTTGAGCCTTTGATTGATGATTTCAAAATGCAAAGTCCCCTGCATTTTTTCAGTGAGCTTTTTTGATATAAACAATCCAATCCCATATCCAGTCTCTGATCCCGATGGCAAAAGCTCTTTACCCAAATTTTGTAAATCCTTGGCCACATTGACTCCGTCATTTTCGATGGCAATTGCAATGTGCTCGTTTTGATCCTGGGCTTCAAAAGAAACTTCGCGAGCTTTGCCGTGTCTGACAGCGTTTTCACAAATGTTTCTGAGCACGCTCAAGAGCACCCTTTTATCAGCACGAACCGAAATATTTTTATTAATCTTGATTTTTAAATCAGGGAACTCCTCATTCAAATAAGCAAACATTTGCTGAAACGAAACCGTTTCCAGCATCAGCGGGTACTGATCAATGGTGGTGACATTAAGCGAATTTTCCAACAGCAAATCCAGGCTAGAAATTTCTTTGGCCAATCTGTTAATGGTTTTGTTTTGAGTGTAGCTGGGGTCTTCGCGCAAAATATCTGCCTGCAATCTGATTCTGGAAATTGAAGTTTTTAAATCATGAGAGAAATTTGAAAAAAACAATTTAAGCTTTTGATTAAGCTGATGTTCCCGGTGAATAAAAAACATTTGCACAAACCCACCCACCAAAACCGTGACCAACAAAAAACTGCCTTCCCAAAAAAGCATTCTGTTTCGCTTTAGGATGTCTTCTGCGATATTCAGCTCGACACTGTTAAAGGCGTAAATCCACCACCAGGTCACCAGTGAAAAAGTAAATACTGTCCAAACCATCGAAAAATACAGCCAATACTTTTTCACCGAAAAAAAATCCTTGTGTTAGTGTTTGCCAACAGCCTTTTTAAAAATCTCGAGCGACTGATCCAAAACGCTATCACTGTGGGCCATCGACAGAAAACCGACCTCGTACGCGTTAGGCGCTAAATAAAGCCCCATATCCAAACAATCCAGAAAAAGCTTTCTAAATGTAGTCGATTGATTGCTGGGGATTTGCTCGAGCTTTCTGATTGTTGAGCCCGTTTGCTGATGGACCCAAAACAGCGAAGCCTCTTGAACCACGTTTAAATCTATTTTTGCCACAATCTCATTCAGTGATTTGCAAAATTTCTGACTGCGATCATTCAGTTTTTGCCAGCCGTTAATGTCCTTCATTTTTTTCAGGCTGACCAATCCAGCCCTCATCCCAACAGGATTAGCGCTTAAGGTTCCCGCTTGGTACACTGGTCCCAAGGGTGCCACCATATCCATAATCTGAGCCCGACCTGCGTAACACCCGACAGGAAATCCCCCGCCCATGATTTTGCCATAGCAAACCAAGTCAGGTTTGATATCCAATACCCCGGCCATTCCGCCTAATCCCACTCGGAATCCAGAAATGACTTCATCAAAAATCAGCAGCACATTGTTTTTGCGACAAAGCTCAGCGATCCGATTTAAAAATTCTTTTCGCTGAATCAACAAGCCATAGTTTGCAGGCAGTGGTTCCAAAATTACCGCCGCTAAATCTGATAAATGAGTTTTAAATACATTTTCAAAATCAGCTTCATCATCCAGTTTTGCTATCACCGTGGTTTGGGCAATGGCTTCAGGCACACCAGCACTGCTGGATGAGGTCACCCCTGCTAACCCGCTGCCGGCTTTTACTAACAAGGAATCGGCGTGACCATGGTAGCAGCCATCGAATTTTAAAATTTTGCTTTTACCTGTAAAAGCCCTGGCCAATCTGATGGCGCTCATTGTGGCTTCGGTACCAGAACTGACAAATCGAACCTTTTCAACAAACGAAATATTTTGCGTTAACCACTCGGCAAGCTCCAATGAATAAGGCTCACAGGCCCCAAACGACCAAGCTGTGTTGATCATTTTGATAACTTCATTTTGAACATCGTCATCCCTGTGACCTAAAATCAATGGGCCAAAGCTTTGGCAAAAATCAATATAGTTTTTACCTTCGACCGATGTCAGGTAAGCGCCTTTTGCCGATTGAAAAAACACAGGACTGCGATCCAATCCCTTAAATGATCTGACTGGTGAATGCACTCCGCCGGGTGCGATCTTTTGACTTCGTTCAAATAATTCTTCTGATTTCATAACTGAATCCTTTGCTCAGACTGTATTAACCAGATTTATCATCCCCATCAAGCGCCAAGTCCATGGCGCTTAAGCACACTTTGGCAGAAACTGCAGCTGCTTGCAGGGCCTTGAGTGTATTACCAGGGCCGCAAGCGTGGATGCGGTCTTTCAAATCAGGGTATCTGGAAATCGCCGCATTAAAATAATAACCACTGGTCCAAAAAAAATGCGTGCATTCGTGTTTTCGCTTTTCAAAAAAACTTTGCCATTCAGATTTCAAGTTGATTTGGTAGGTACCAATGGCTTTGACGGCGGCCTCTTCAGAAGGTGAATGATCACCCCGACTGCCATGGGTTAGCTTTTGCCAACTCAGATCACCACTGATCCACGAAAAACTTTTGGGAAGCTCGGCTTCCCCCAGTCCTTCCAGACTGCCATTAACCCACACACCTTTTTGACTGAGCTTTTGCCAAGTTTTTAAACCACTGGCCCACACAATCCCCGTTGGAGGTTTTGCATCCAACAAAGCATCGGCTTTGCTGACCAGTGTTGGTAAACTGCTGTCCCATTCGGATTCTGTTTTTTTACGCAGCGTGAATGCTGACAGCTCCTGACTGCTAAAAATCCATGGGGGTAACTGGTTCGGCTTAGCCACTTTTGAATCCCTGACAATTTCTGAAACATTCACGGTGCGCACCAGTTTTCTGAATTCCAAGGATTCGCCGGCATCGGTTTTACCACTGACGCAGACAAAATATTTCCCAACTAATTTTCGGATGTGAACGCCAATTTTCTGGTGGCAGCCACCACCAAAAGCTTTTAAAATCTGTCTTTCATACTGCACACATTCAAAGGTCTCTGAATCCCTATTCTGAATTAAAAAACTGACTAAATCTGAAACCCCTTTTTTGACCTCAATCGCCAAAGCCCCTTGTGCAGCAGCTGATGGACATATCTCAGTGGGAATCACCATAAACTCAAACTGCCCAAGGCTGGTAAAAACAAATTCCTGAGTCGGGGCAAAATGCTGTTGGGTGATCAGTCTGTCAATAGCGGCCTTGGCCACAATCAAACCATCAACCTGCGGATCTTGAATTAGTTTTTTGATTCGGGTTTGAATGTTTCCACGAACGGGCAAAAATTCAATCTTGCTGACGGGGTCAGGTATCATGGTTGGCAACGAATCCTTTAAATGAAATTCTCGCCTGGGTGATGAAGAAAAAATTTTGACAGATTTTTTACTGCGTGAGGCTTTTTTAAACAACAACATATCCCTGTGATCAGCTCTGGGCAGGGTTGAAACAATCTCTGTTTCGGGTCTGTCTAATATGGGAAGGTCTTTCCAAGAATGCACGACCAGATCGGTTTTTTGCTGAATCAGATCATTGACGAAATCTTCGGTGAACACACCCTTTTCAGGCATCCGCCACAGGGGGTCTGTTAAATTTTTGTCCCCCAAGGATTCACGAAACAAATAATCTATTTCAAATTTTTCAGAAAGCAGTTTACCGACTGTGAGGGCTTGCAGTTTTGCCAGCTCTGATTGCCGAGCTGACAGTCTTACGCGCACACGTCCTCCCAACCCAAAGGTCGGATGTGCATGGCCAGTTCTAGATTTTGTAAAAACACATCAATTGAATCTTGAGCCAATTTGATTTTTTTAATCAGTTCAGGTTTATCAGAATCCAAACACTCAAACAGTTGCTTAAGATTTTGCAGTTTAATATTTAAGCCAGCCATAGCTTCCGCAAATTCTGAATCCTGTTTTTGGGTTAATCCCCGTAGATCAATCACCCTAGTTGCCGTTGAATCCATAACTAATTTTATGGCTAGAGCATTTTTAATGGGAGCTGCAATGATCAAACATTCAGATTTTTCGATTTGATCTATGGTTTTTACGCTGTTGTCAGCAGGTAATTTTACCTTGGCCTTGGCAGGATTTCGAGAAAATACTTTAATCTGTTTTTCTGCCAGCCATGGAACAATGTCCTTTGCCAGTAATCCCGCGCCAACGACAGCTATGGCCTGATGATCACTAACCCATTTGCGCACAACGCTTCCGTAGCTTTGTGAACCCAAATCCGTCAAAAACAGCTGTCTGATTTTTTTGAGTTCTGCCAGAATTTTTTCAAATTCTTTGGGATGATAAAGCCACGATCCCTGATTTTTTAAAACAGACAGAAATCTTTTAAACTGTCCCATGATTTCAGTTTCGCCTTTGATTTTTGACAGCAATCCGCAAGACAGTCGCAATAAAAAATCAGTGACGGCGATGCCAGAAAATACCTGATCATTGCGTTTAAATTTTGATTTATGTCTGCGGTAAAAATCTGGTCGCAAAAATAAAATCTGCCGTTGGCAGGTCCGCCAATAAACGTAGTCATTTGCCAGATACAAACCTTCTTCGATGGCTGATTCTTGCAAATCCATGCCTTCAAAAACCTCAAAAGGAGTTTGGCTTGCTCGGTGTATCAATATGGTCCAGTTGCCTAAATGCATGTGCGCTCAGTTTATTGAAAATTTCTTGAGAATTGTCATCCATTTGTCATTAACAAAAATTTAAGATATTGGTGCCTTGGGATTTTGCTAATAAAATATGCACAAGGTCTGCATCTGGTCCGCACCATGTTAGTAAAATTTAACTAATCTTAGCTAAAGACCTGCTAAGACTGGTGATGCCATACTGCCCTATTCAAATGAGAAGGATTATCTATGCAATCAAATCACAAACAAAATCGCAGACCGCGCAGAAACCGTCAGTCCATTTCCATACGCGAAGCCTTGGCTGAAACCCACTTGGGCCCACAGCATTTGGTCAACCCACTGTTTATCCAAGAAGGCTCTGCAAAATCAGCCATTGGTTCTATGCCCGGGATTTTTAGATTGGATTTAAATTCTGCCTTAGGCGAAATCGAAAATTGTTTAAAATTAGGGATCCAGTCCTTTGCCCTGTTTGTATCTGTCCCTGAATCCAAAAAAGATTCCAAAGGCACCGAGGCCCTAAACCCTGAAGGCCTGTTACCCAAAAGCATTCAGCAGATTAAAAAAAATTTCCCCAATGTGGTTTTATACACTGATGTGGCTTTGGATCCTTTTAATTCTGATGGTCACGATGGTTTGGTTCAAAACGGAAAAGTTTTGAATGATCCGACCCTGGAAATTTTAGGAAAAATGTCTGTGCTGCATGCCCAGGCTGGAGCCGATTATGTCGCCCCATCAGATATGATGGATGGCCGAGTTGGATTTATCAGAAATTCATTGGACGAAAAGGGCTTGAGTGAAACGGGAATAATGGCTTACACAGCAAAATATGCCTCCAGTTTTTACGGACCCTTTCGTGAAGCCTTGGATTCCGCGCCAAAAGCTGGGGATAAAAAAACCTACCAAATGGATTTCAGAAATGTTCGTGAAGCTTTGGTGGAAGCTGAATTGGACATCAATGAAGGCGCCGATATCATCATGGTAAAACCCGCATTGCTGTATCTGGATGTGATTAAATCATTGTCTTTGAATTTTGAGACACCGATCGCGGCTTATTTTGTCAGTGGCGAATATGCGATGATCAAAGCCGCAGCTCAGATTGGAGCTTTGAATGAAACCCAAGCCATGCTTGAAAGTTTGTATTCAATCCGCCGAGCTGGGGCTCAATTGATTTTTACTTATTTTGCCAAAGACGCTGCTAAAGTCTTGAAATAATGTCGTTCACTGGATCGACTTCATCCAAATCAAGCTTCATTCTGCGAATCAATTCAACTGCGCGATTTTGAAGGATCTTGCCTTCAACCATTTTTTCGCAAATTTTTTGTTCGACTGGATCTGTGAGGCTGTAAACAGTTTTATGTTGTGGCCACAAATTATCACGTTCATTTGATCCACCGGCGCACAATGGAATGTAATGATCTATTTTAAAATCATTACGCTGCATTTGCCCTACGCGGTATCCAAGCTTACGATCGTATTCAGCAATAATGCTTTGCTTCAATGAGCGACTGACATCCCTGGAGCAATACGGAATCCTTTCTCGGTACCTGTATTCGTCCGGCTGATCGCACAACGATCCTGGTGTTAACTCTTCGTGTGGATTTTCCGGAAAGTTTTGGCTGAATGCCACTGCAAAGTTGGTACTACCAACTGTTAGCCCCATCGAGATTGCCATCAAGGCAACCAATAAATACTGCTTCATTTTCCCCTCCAAAAATTAAACACATTTAAAATGTGTTTGTTCCCCTCTTACCGGCCTATTCCCCTAAGCCGACAAATAATTGGATGTTGGAATTCAAACAGCTGAGTTTTAGTTTTTCCAGCCTAAAATTAATATTAACAAAAATAAGACAGAATTAACGCGCGCGGGCGCTATTTAATGGATTTTCTGAGACCTTCATCGATCGCAAGCTCACGATCGATTCTGTACAATAGGACTCGCTCTTCGAGCCCATCGCTTTCTAAAGTTTCGGGTTCAGAAAAAAAATCTTTTTTGCGTTCCAGGTATTTATTTACTGTGACTCTGATGGCTTCTTTGCCCTCGGTTTTACCCTTGGCAATAGTCAAACTGATTTTATATCTGATCCCGCTTGAAGGCACCGTGGTCTGATCAGGGGGCTGAAATCCCTCGATGGCATTGATGTATTCGGTTTCTAAAATTCCGTTGTCCATATTGTTGATGGCCATGGGATATTTGAGCGACAGCTGGGCTGCCCGCCAAACCTGATCATAGGTTGCGTAAAAAACTTTTTGTTTAGACAGGGCTCTTAAAACTTTGGTTGAAGATTTAGTGGGTGGCTGCAAAATAGCGCAGCCTGAAAGGCCTATCGCCAAACAGACTGTGACAAAAATGGAAGCTGAAAAAAAAGTTTTCGCCAAAGTTCTTAAATTAAAAATCAACACTGACATGGGTCGCATGAGTGGCAGTATCTAACATTTTCTGACCCAGTTCAACTCTTTGACCCTGATTTGATCCCAGCAATGAAACTTCCCATCTGTAGATTCCTGTTTTTTCTGTAGTTTCATTAGGAAATTGTGGGGCATCAAATTGTTCGATCCAACCTTCTCCGTAGACTTCCCACATACGGTTAAGCACGGTGACTTCTCGGGCGCCACCTTGTGCTGGGATTTTTTCAATCTTAGAGAGCAATAAAAAACTGCCAGTTTCGGTAATGCCTGCCTTAGAAGGAATTTTTTGTATTTTTACTGAGCCCAATGTCACAGCGGGATCATTCAGTAAATCCAAAATCACAGGCACATTAGATTCCTGGTAAGGCAAAATGGCTGCGCTGATTCGGCCTTTACCTGCACCTGGTGCTAATTCTGCTTCGCGAGTTAATATTGTTGCCACTAAGGTTTCTGATCCCATGGAGGTCACCAAATTACTGCTGGCCCCGGGGGTCAGGATTTTAACATCAGTGGGCATCAGTATATCCTGGTTCTGCGACACTGCTGCTCCAATCAAGACCTCACCCGTTTTTACAGCTGGGGCGCGAACTGTGATGGGTTTATTAAATGTTAATTCGTTCACAGGCAGGTCAGCTGAGTTTTGTGAATCTGTGATGGGGATATTTTTTAAACTGCCCCCTTGTATAGAAAAATAATTCACTAACTGATAGGCAGGCTTTTTTTGCTGCATGTGAATGATGGCTTCGCGAAAGGGGATCTGGCCTTTTAATGTGTAGACCAGTTTTTCACCAGTGGTGTTGAAATACATTCGGTAACCCAGTTTTTGCAATGTCACGGGTACGAAGTAAACTTCGGTCTGTTTTGGAATCGACAGATTGCTGGGAATGTTGACCGGTTTACCCATCACGATGATCTGATCGACTTCGGGGCTGATAAATTTATTTAAATCAAAAACAAACATATCCTGTTTTGAAAGCGCTGGAACCACGGCTGCAAATTCCATTTTGTTGTCACGATCAACCACTTTAAATCCTGTGGTGATGCCTGATAATTCAAACCGATTAACGGGCTCGGTTTTACGGATTTTAAAAACCTGACCGCCCGGCCACTGGCGCAGAAATGTGGTTTTAACAAATCCATCAGCAGCCACAGTGATGGGTTGGGGCTGAGACCAATCAACAGGAGCATCAACAGCGCCATTGGCATCAGTGATCAAAAAATTACCTGGCAAGGGTTTACCCTCGGACATACCGATTAAAACCTTGGCGCCTTCAATGGGATTTCCAACGGTGTCTGTGAAGGTTAACCTGTGATCACGGCTGGCCTCTTGAATCCCGGCCTGCGGGACGTCTGCTGCTTTTTTATCGTCTTTGTCTTTATCCTTGGAACAACCTGTTAACAGAACTAAACCGGCGAATGCTGCTGCTGCAGTCAAAGCCCTCAGAAATTGCAATCCTTTGCAATTCATAACCCCTCCTTAGGACAAACCGATGGTTTGCTTAATGTTATTTCACCTGGCTGCCCTATTATTAGTCAATAGCCTTATCTGAATTTTAATATTTGAATTTTCAAAATACTTTGTTAATTACTATGTTTCATTGAGTTTAATCATTCAATGGCGGTCAGTATTGATGGCCGTTCAAGCACGTGGTGGGGTAGCTCAGCTGGTTAGAGCAACGGAATCATAATCCGTAGGTCGGCGGTTCAAGTCCGCCTCTCACTACCAATAAAAAAGCCACCTAAAGGGTGGTTTTTTTATTGGTACTGTCGGCGTACTGTGAATCCGATCTCGAACCTCAGGCGGTTCACAAAAAGACCTTGATGGTCTTTTTGAGTGAGCGCAGCGAATCCGCCAGGACAAGGACCAGGATGGTCCGCTGCCACACGCCTCTCACTACCAAAATTTAAAATCTGTGATTTAAAATTTTCTTATCTGTCTTGGCCATAAAAATTAACTAGCCTTCTCAACAGATAACCTTAGACCCATTGTCTTAAGGACAGCCGTCAAAGTTTCCAAAGTTGGATTTCCAGATTTACTCAGGGCTTTATGAATCGTTGATGGGGTCTTGTGAGCTTTTTTAGCAATCTGCTCAATAGATAATCCTAAAGATTCGGAAACTTCACGAATGGCTTCAATAACTATTTCAGGAGTATCGCCATTTTCTTCTAGGGATGCCTTGAGATAGGCAATAGCTTCATCAGGGTCTTTTTGGAAGCGCTCTTTTTTAAGCTCAGACCAAGATTTTAATTTTTTAGAACTCTTTTTAGATTTCATATCGACTCCTGTAATCTTCTAAATATTCTTTTGCATGCTTGATATCCTTGGACTGAAGGTTTTTATCCCCACCGGAAATCAACAATACAACTTGCTTGCCCACAATCGCATAATAAATACGAAACGCAGGGTTTTTAAATTTCAATTCATAAAGACCACTTTTTAATGCTTTAGCATTTCCAAAAAGTCCCCTCTTCAATCGATCGACTCTTGCAATCACTTTGCCCTTAACAGAGTTATCCAGTGAATCCAGCCAATCATTAAATGGCTCGGTTCCAGTCGGTGTTGCATAGATAAGGATCTGGTAGGCTGATTTCACTTTCTCCACTATAGCGCAGATCGGTCAGTTTCGCAAGTTTCTTAAAATCTACAACTACATTGCGATCAGGGCTACTATATGATCTCGGGAATCTCTGCATTTCAGCATATCCCTTCTAAGGTGAAGCGATTGAATGCACTAAAAAGCCCAGTATTGTCTGGGAGTTAACGTAGCCTGCAGCCACACGCCTCTCACTACCAAAATTTTAAAAGTCGGGGCTTTATGAATTTAAAATCAACGTTTATTCTTGCTGGAAAATATTTTTTGTCCCTTATGGTCAATGGTCTTCATTAAGAAGCTTTTCCAATCGGCGTCAAAGTAAGTTTAAAACCCATGGTTTTCAAGATAGACGCCAGAGTATCAATCGTAGGATTTCCCTTTTCGCCAAGGGCTTTGTAAATTGCCGCCGTAGAAATTCCTGCTTCTTTGGCGATGTCTTCCATGGACATGTCAAAGGCTTGGGAAACTCGGCGAAGTGAAAGTAAAAAAGCAGGAGGGAAGTCCGCATTTTCTTCCAAAGAAGTTTTAAGATACTCAAAAGCCTCTTTTTTATTTTTTTTGAGTCGCTCCATCATCCAGTCGTCATATTTAACGGATGGCTTGGACGAAGCCGTTTTAGACTTTACTTGTTTTTTTGCTGTCGTTTTTTTATTCATAACTTTTCCAATCTTTTAAATACAATTTTGCTTTTTCAATA
>JBIKLL010000086.1:0-10553 GCA_044359815.1 Pseudobdellovibrionaceae bacterium | reverse complement strand
ATGGAAAGTGTCTTAAAAAACTGTAATCAAAGGTCGCCATTTGTGGATTTGCAAGTACCGTCCATAAAGCAGTGCCTTCCCACCAACTGGCTCCTTTTAATTTTTCAAAGCCAGAATACAAATAGATCACACAAAGCTGAAGCTGCACCATGCGGTAAAACACAGATCCAACCACAGTTGATTTTTGATCATTAATAAAACAGTAGTACAAAAAAAATAAACTGGAGATCACATCAGCGCCAAACAGATAGGGGTAGGCTCTTTGGATAAAGCCAATATTTAAAATCCAAATAAATATTTTAAATAGTCTTGGAGTAAATCCCAATAAAATCAATAAAATCCCTGCAACTAAAACTCCGTGAACCACTGCTGACCATTGAGAGGGCCAAAAAAACCACTCAAATACTGGAACCAGATTGGTCGGCATAAATTCAAAGGCTTTATCTTTTGGAATCAATGAATTTTCACCAAACAAATCATTGGCGACAAACTGCCTTGGAAAAATATTTATCAACAGGGTCAGCATCAGCAATATACGAAACAATTTAATCCTTTCAGGATTAAATTCAAAATACCAAAATGAATTCCAACCATTGATTATGGATTTCATGATTCAGGCTCGGTTCCACATGTGTACTGTGTATTAAACAATTTAACCTCTTGGCCTGACCCTTGATCAAATCTGTAGGCTAACTGCAAATCCGGAATGGGAATCACTTTGTGTTCAATAAATACGGCGCTGGATCCAGGATTGTTATTGCAATAATAGGGACCAATCACAGAATGTATTTTACTGGGATCTAGCATCAGATATCTCATGGCGTAAAAAAATCTTCTCTTGGCTGGATTAAAAACAAAATCCCTTGAATCCTCGGGCGGATAAACAAACTCAATAGGATCTTTCAGGTCGTTCCCATCTGAATCTTCAAATTTAATCACTACTCGCTGATACATCATATGAGCGGGATCTGGTGAAAAAAAGTTCCAATTGGCATTAAGACCAATTTGATTGGCATAAGGACTGGTCCATCGTTCGGTGAGCTTTGTGATAATGGATCCCGTTCCTGGCATAGTGATCATAGTGAACAAATGAAAACCAATAAATAAATTTAAAAAATAAACTAGATACTTATTCTTTGTTTTCGTCACTCGATTATAACACAGGCGCGGGCTCACCAGCTCCGGGATCTTCCTCTGGAGCTTTAGGGACTTCAAAATGTGTCGTGATGTCCTTTAATTGATCAACGATGTCGTTAAGTTCTTCCTCGTTTTCGGAATACTTTTCGCCCACCTGGTGAGCCAACCCATCAGTGATGTCTGCCAATTTAGTTTTCTGCAAATCATCTTCTTCGGTGATTCCTTCTGGCAGCAATTCATCAATTTCAGACAGACTGGGCAGTTCAGCCAAATTTCTCAGATTAAATATTTCTAAAAATTTTCTGGTAGTTCCATACAGCATGGGTTTGCCAGGCAATTCGCTTTTGCCAACAAATCCTACTATGGACTTTTCCATTAGCGCTCTTAATAGATGTCCTGATTCAACCCCTCTGATCTGATCAATTTCAGCTTTTACCAACGGCTGTTTGTAAGCGACGATTGATAAAACCTCTAATGCTGGCCCCGACAATTTAAACGGTCTCACCTTTAAGGTCTTGGACAAATACGGCGAATTTATGGGTTGAGTTCTGATTTGATATCCACCGCTGACTTCTTCAAGCATAATACCAGAATCTTCTGCTAAGTATTTTTCCTTCAAATTTTTAATAGCAGCCCTGATCTGATCCGTTTTGATATTAGTGCCTTTTAAAGTTTCCTTCAAAAAAGCAATGCTAACAGGCCTGTGTGATGCAAACAAAGCGGACTCAACAATGGATTTAACTCGGTTTTCATCAAGATCTTCGACGATGTCTATTTGTGCCGTTTCAAATCCTGCTAATTCTGTTTGTTCAAAATCCAAATCACTGCTGGCTTCAATCTCGGCCTCAGAAATCTCGGATACAAATTCATCATCGCCTTGAATCAACTGATGGTCGGTATCGATAAGCTCTTCGTCCGATGCCGACAGTTCCGCTAATGGTTCTTCTGACAGATGATCAGAAGCAAGCTCAGCAGCTTCGTTATTTTCAGAGTCTTCCGCTCCTTCTGTTTTTTTGGATTTCTTATTTTTGTTCTTTGATTTTTTTATTGATGGCTTTAATTCAATTTCATCTGCCTCATCGGTTTGCAGTTCTAACTCGATGATTTCTTCTTTGATCGAAGGGTTTTCCAACAAACCTTCCAGAGCGCTCACGGCATCTAGGGTTAATTCTTTGACGTTTTTTTTCTTATTTTTTTTACTCATACACTTCCCTCTATAGTTGAAGAACCTTCTGGCCCCTCATCATCAAGACCTGACTTATCAACATCAATGCCCTGTTCAGATTCAAAAACCGCAATCACTTCAGGACTCAATTTCGATTCAACAATTTCAGAGTCGATCGCTGCTTCTAAAATCTGCTCAGAACCCTGCTCATCTGCCACGATTACAACTTCAGAAATTTCAGCAGTTACTTGCAAAACGGGTTCAGATGTTTGCAGACTTTCTTCAATGACCTGCGGATCAAACAGACTCAACTCTGCTTCAATTTCAGAAACCGTGCTTTGGTTGGATTCAATCAAAATCGCAGAATCAGCTGATGTCTCAAAAGAAACAATATCAGCTTCCAAGTTCGCTTGTGAACCATCCTCAACACTGCCGGTTGCCGAATCACCATCAGCTGTGACAACTTCTGCCGGTTTTGATTCTGAATCTCCGTCCGAATCCTCCTCGTTACCAAAAATCTTTAGCGCCGTTTGTTCAGCAGAAATAGCATCGTATTCCTCAACTCTGTTGATCACATCAGTTTCAATGGGCTTCAAGGTGTCGATGTAAATTTCTTCGTAATTTTGATTTTGAAATAAACTAACAAATCCCATTTTTGCTAATTCCAACAAACTTAAAAATGTAATCAGTGTCTGAGGCCGCCTTTCACCAGTATTGGTTACTAACGAAGACATAGTGATTCTCATCCCAGTAATCATTTGGTCTTTGATTTCTAAAACTCTCTGAGCAATTGATTGGGCTTTAGCCGCAACCCTATGAACTTTACTTTTTACAGACTTCATCAATGAGCGGTAAAAACTGATTAACGAAAACAATCCGTTTTCCTCAACGATAATTTCTTCCTCGGGCTGAGGAAGCTCTTCCTCACAACCCCTGACCCACCAATCACGCCCCTTGAGCGGACGCTTGTTAAGCTCGGCTGAAATGTCTTTAAATTTTTGATACTCCATAAGCCGTCTGGCTAATTCTTTACGAGGATCTTCGGTTTCCACCAGTTCGCCGGATTCATCATACTGAGGTAAAAGCATTTTGCTTTTGATTAATATCAATGTTGAAGCCATATCAATAAATTCGCTGGCAATCTCAAGATCCAAATCCTTCATGGCCTTTAAATAATCCAGATACTGTTTGGTGATCTTGTTTATTTGAATATCTAAAATATCCATTTCTTCTTTTTTAATAAGGTACAAAAGAAGATCCATAGGGCCATGAAATTGATCAATCTGAATAGTGATGCTCAAATCAAAATCCTTCTAGCAAATTTTCATCATTTGTTTTGCTCTTAGCAGGTTTTCAGAGGCCACTTTGCGAGCCTTCTGACATCCTGACTCGATTATTGAATCAAGCTGAGCTTTATTATTCAAGAGTTCTTTTTTCTTTTCTCTGGGACCCTTCATCAGTGAATTCATGTTTTCAATAAGACGCATTTTGCAATCTCCACAACCAATGCCCGCCGTGGTGCAGCCCTGCTGAACCCACTGCAAATCCTCTGTGCTTGAAAATAATTTATGATAGGTAAACACCGTGCACTTTTGTGGATCACCAGCATCCTCACGCTTAATCCGCTGGGGATCCGTGGGCATGCCCTTTATTTTTTTGGATAATGATTTTTCATCCTCAGACAGGTCAACCCCATTGCCATAGGATTTGGACATCTTGCGCCCATCAAGCCCTGGCACCAAAGGAGTTTCCGTCAGCAGAGGCCTCATCTCGGTTAATTTACCCTTGTAGATATGATTAAATCTGCGCACGATTTCCCGCGACAATTCCAAATGAGCGACCTGATCTTGCCCCACAGGCACAAGCTCACCATCGTAAATTGCAATGTCTGCTGCTTGCAAAACAGGATACCCGAATCTGCCCAATGAGTGGGTCTCATCAGCTTTTGCTTCAGCCTCAGCATCCTTCCATGTTGGCACTCGCTCAAGCCATCCCATGGAAGTCAGATTTGCAAAGATCATATAAAGCTCCAGATGTTCTGGAACCTTGCTTTGGATAAAAACTGTGCATTTTTCTGGATCCAAACCCCAGGCTAAAATTTCAGCAAAAATATCACGGTTCCAAGCAGCAACTTGATCGGCTTTTTTGTAGGCAGTGGTCAAACCATGCCAGTCCATAACGCCGAAAAAACACTCGTAATCATTTTGAAGTTTCAACCAATTTTTTAAAGCCCCAAAATAATGCCCAATATGCAGCACACCCGAGGTACGGGTGCCACTCATAACCCGTTTTTTCATCGTATCAAGCTCGCGGCAATTGAAATCAAAAATTCACTGCCCCAAACCACCGGTATCACTAAAAACCTCAGGGCACCCGAGATTATCAAAATCATCAGTATAATACTGGATGTGCCTTCGGCTTGTTCCAGTTTGTAGGCCACATCAGCTGGTAAAAACCTGGCAATAACCTTGCCGCCATCCAATGGATTGATTGGCAAAATATTAAAAATTGCTAAAAATAAATTAAGAGTTATAAAAACCTCCAGCAATTGCACAACAGCACCGCCTGAAGGCGAATTTCCCATAAATTTTTGAGCCATCGCCCAGCCAAAAGCACCCACAATAGCTAACAACACATTGGACCCTGGCCCCGCCAGTGCAATCCAAAATGTATCCACCCTAGGGTTTTTTAGATTGCGTGCATTGATTGGAACAGGTTTTGCCCATCCAAAAAATATTGGCAAATTGGTGACTATAGCTAAAATCGGTAAAATCACCGTCCCTAAAATATCTATATGGGGAATGGGATTTAATGTTAAGCGACCCATCATCTCGGCCGTGTTATCGCCTTTGAGTTTTGCGACCATACCATGGGCCCATTCGTGAAAACACAACGCAAATAAAAAAGGCAGGTAATAGGTTGCGACTTTCATTGCGACTTCAGAAGTAAATATTTGATCCATAGTGGTTAATTCTAGTCAAAATTCCTTAGCAATTAAAGTATTCCTTTTGACTTTATCAGTCATGTTTAGCTTGCAGCAAAACAATCTGATAGGTTTTAACGAAATCACTTTTTAAAAAGGACCCCACTATGTCTGAAACACCCTCTGCATTGACTATTTTGGCCGAAGACGAATTAGCATTTCAACAAGCTGTGCGAGAATTTGCTGAAAATGAAATCAAACCTCAAGTCGGAGCCATGGATGAAAAGGCCGAGATGAATCCAGAGCTTGTAAAAAAGCTTTTTGAAATGGGTTTAATGGGAATCGAATCGCCAGAAAAATACGGCGGAGCCGGTTCAAGCTTTACGATGGCTTGCTTGGCAGTAGAAGAAATTGCCCGCATTGATGGATCGGTCAGCGTTTTGTGTGACGTGCAAAATACATTGGTTACCAATGCGCTCTTAAAATGGGCCAATGAATCACAGAAAGAAAAATACCTTCCAAAATTAGCCAAGGAATGGGTTGGCGCCTACGCCCTGTCTGAAAGCTCCAGTGGCAGTGATGCTTTTGCTTTAAAACTAAAAGCAGAACTAAAAGGTGATAAATATATTTTAAATGGCACTAAGCTTTGGATCACCAACGGCAAAGAAGCCAATTTATTTATTGTGTTTGCTAACATTGATCCCACCAAGGGCTACAAGGGCATTACAGGCTTTTTGGTTGAAAAATCCTTTAAGGGATTTCAAGTGGGCAAAAAAGAGGACAAACTGGGAATCAGAGCCAGCTCTACCTGTGAACTGAGATTTGAAAACTGCGAAGTCCCCGTCAGCAATGTTTTGGGTGAAGTCGGCAAAGGTTATAAAATTGCCATCGAGACTTTGAATGAAGGCCGTATTGGAATTGGCGCCCAGATGTTGGGGATCGCACAAGGTGCCTATGAAGCAGCTCTTGGTTACGTTAAATCCCGCGAACAATTTGGTAAACCGATTGCTCAGTTTCAGGGGATACAGTTTCAATTGGCAGAAATGCGCACTCAATTGGAAGCTGCCCGTTTGATGGTTTACAATGCCGCCAGACTTAAAGACAGCAAACAAGATTTTATCGAATCAGCTGCAATGGCAAAATTATTTGCTTCAAAGGCTGCAGAAAAAATCACTTCAATGGCCGTGGATTTATTTGGTGGCAACGGATTTACCAAAGAATACCCAGTTGAAAAATACTGGAGGGATGCAAAGATTGGACAAATCTATGAAGGCACTTCAAATATGCAGCTTCAAACCATTGCAAAAATGGAACTTGAAAAGTCTTAAGATTTTTTTTGGATTTTTAGTTCTTTTGAGCGCATTAGCAGTTAATGCGCAGACTCCGACTGTGCCTAAATTCAGACTCACACTTTATTCGGAACCACAGTCGCTTAAACTGCAAACACAAAAAAATTCTAATTCTTTGTATCTGCTAAACCAGTTGTACCGCCCACTGCTGCGCCTTGAAGGAAATTCTTTGGTTGATGAACTGGCCGACAGATGCCTGTATCAAAATAATCAAAAACTATTATGTAAGATTAAACGAAATATTAATTTTTCAGACGGCACCATTATTACTGCCAAAGACATAGTAGACAGTTTTAAGACCTTTATTGATCCCAACAGCAAAACCGTCAGAGCTGATTTGTTGTTTGCCGTTAAAAACGCCGAAGATATTTTTTTAGGTAAAAAACCCCTTTCTGAATTGGGCATTAAAGCAGAGTCCGTTGATGAAATAGTTTTTGAGTTAAATCGCCCAGATTCTGAATTTATATATATGTTGGCAAACCCCTTGTTGAGCATTCAAAAAGGCGATTTGTTTACGGGACCTTTTATGGTGAAAGACTGGCAAAAAGGCAAAACCATCACGCTTAAAAGAAATATCTATTATTGGAAAAAGAATCTCTCCCCAGTGGAAATCGAGTTTCGATTTGTAAATGAGGACTCAGTGGCCTTGAGTCTGTACGAAATGGGAAAACTTGATATGGTTCGCAGAATTTCGACTTTGTTTATCCCAAAGCTTAAAAACCGAAAAGACTATTTTGAAATTGATCAGTACAGATTTGATTATTTAGGTTTCAATCCAAGCTTAAACCTACAAATCAGACAAGCCTTAAGCCAATCGATACCCTATGACCAATTTCAAAAACTGTATTATGGTAAACCCAGGCCAGGATGCCCAGGAATCCCCACCGAAAGCCTGATTGAATCTGATTGCATCAATACCGACATTCCCAAAGCACAGCAGATTTATAAATCAATGGATCCACAAAACAATCAGACTAAGCTCAAGTTTGTTTATTCAAAATTAGGCGGTGACAATCACTACAGAACGGCTGAATGGCTGCAGTGGAATTGGCAAAAAAACTTGGGCGTCACAGTTTTAGTGGAAGGGATTGAAAATAAGCTTTTTTTAGAACAAATAAAATCCAAGGCCCCTCCGATTTTCAGAAAAGGCATTTCACCAGAACGCCCGACCTGTCTGGCGGCCCTAGAGATTTTTGTTGAAGATCATCCGGAAAATTATTTGAAGATCGACACCGCAGAATTCAGACAATGGGTTAAGGAAATGTCCGAAGAACTGGATCCCGTTAAAAAATCAGGTCTTTGCAAAAAGGGGATTAATTTTTTGCTGAGCAATTATTATTTAATCCCGACGGGTCCGATCTTTTTCAGCATGTTGATCAACACCAAGTGGTCAGGATGGAAGCTCAATCAACTGAACAATCTGGATCTGTCAGAAATCAAATTTACGCCTTAGTTTTATTTTTGTTTGAATTAGTGAGCAGTGGTTTATCAGTAAGGCCAAAACACCTTGCCTCTAAATTTTTGAAGCGATCGCTTTAAACGACAAAGGCTGTGCTGGCGTGTTAATAACTTTTGCAGTCCAAGTGATTCCGTCAGGTGAAGTCACTACGTGATTTGATCCTCCAGGAACTACAATAAAATCTCTGAAACCGGCGGCGCAAAAAACTTTTCCGTTCCAGGTCACATCTCCCCATGTATTACCCATAGGCAAAGTGTGCGAGGTCCAAGTGAGGCCGTGATCTGTTGATCGTATGCAATAGTTTATGACTTGATTTTCACTATTAATACCTCTGGCAAAACCAACAATAACAGATCCATTGAAAGCCATAGATCTCCAATTACCGATCGGCAAAGTTGCAATTGTCCAAGATCCCGTGACTCCAGTTGCTGAAGACAAAGCCCTAGTTCCATTTGAATTCATTCCATTGTCTAGAACAACATATCTTTGCCCTGTCCATAAGCTAGACCGCCAATTCCCTGCTACTGGAAATTGATGTTCAACATAGCTTGTACCTCCATTAGTTGAAAGCGCGTAAAATACTGTCGGCGCCAATGAACCATCTGTCCCATGAGGAACAACGAGGACATTAGAACCATTCGAGGCAATATCCCCCCAACGCATCGCCCTTGGTAAGTTGACTAAATTCCAAGACACTCCATCATCAATAGAGCTATAAATCGAATCAGCTAATGAATAAACATTGGGAACGTACTCAAACATAGCAACAATATAAAGCTTTCCCTGTGCGAAATGAATCGCCCCCCACCAATGCATGGCCGGCATAGTAAAGTTTGTCCACGTGATTCCCTCTATTGATTTTACTGCATTTACCGTGGGATTAGCACCTTCCTTGCCAGCGTGAACTGCAATAAAGGAACTACCTGTCCAAACAACATCATACCATTTCATAGCTACAGGCAAAATCACTTGAGACCAAGTATTCCCATCATCGTCGCTGTAATATGCGACTGCTGGATCAACCCTTGGAAAGGCCCATCTGACTTCTGGTATTAAAACCATTCTTGAACTTGTTAATCTATTTTTCCAAAAAGCCGATTGGTGAAACTGCGCTAAAGCTTTTTTGCCAAAAAGAATTTCTATAACGACAGACATGATGGTTGAAAATGACAGCACGGAACCCATGGATAAAAATAAGCTCTTTAAAAAATCCCGACGATTTTTTTTAAATGAAATCACAACATCATCCCCTGATATTGGTATCTTACATTGGATTTCAGGCAGAGGTAAGTCAGGTTGAAATCCTGAAGAAAGTTTGTTTCAAAATGAGACATCGAATGCGGATAAAAAAAGAGAGGCGGGATAGCCTCTCTTTTAACGGATAAGATTTGGGACAAAATACTATGCAGATTTTCGATTAAGCATTGCTTGATATTTTTTATCAAAGTCTTTGGCCTTGTAACCCTCAAGAGTTATCAAGCCTTCCTTGAACCACATGTAGTGTTCTTTGCAAAACCCTGCACGGTCTGGCTTGACCTTGCAAGCCTCAGCAGTGCACTTGTGAACATCTACAGAAACCACTTTACCTTCAGCTTTAGACATCGTTTCCTCCCTGCCCATTAGGACATACATCAAGTCTATCGGACCTTGATCCCAATAAATTAATAAAATTTTTTAATTTTTATAAGATCCCCCTAAAATCCTGGGGATAATGTCGAAGTTGTTTACAGCCCCTTAGCTTTCGAAGTCAGATTTTGTATTTTCAAATATTTCTGTGTTTTATACCTTTTGAATACATTTGCGAGCGCGACGGTTAATTTACCGCCGCATATCTCGTGATGCGTAAATGCAATACGAGAGATGAGCTTGCGGCCGTTAGCAAGTATTCAAAAGGTATAAAACACAGAAATATTTGAAAATACAAAATCTGACTACAAAAGCCGGCGGGCAGAAAGCCATTTGGGGATTTTGCGTCCATAGATGGAATCAACCAGCTTTTTACAAGTGTTAAAAGCCAAACCGATACCGTGACCGGTGTAGCCTCCGGCAAAAAACACCTGGGAATCATTAGGCAATGATCCAACCATGGGCTCACCGTCTTTTGAAAAGCCCATAATCCCAGCCCAGCGATGGGTGACTTTTTTGTCTTTATAAAGTGGTAAATGAGTTTTCACAAAATCATGCAAGGCATTTTGAATCACATCAGTGACATGATCCGAATACCCTACCTCGGTTTCTTTTTCCAGTTGCCTAAATCCACCAATCAACAAACTGCCGTCCGGCAACTGCCTGAAATAATCCAAATAGAAATTGGCATAACAGGGCCCATCCATAAACTGAGGCACAGGCTCCATCATCAAAATCTGTCCCCGAGTGGGATAAATTTTGTCTTTAAAAAACGCATGCAAGTTCGCAGAATATCCATTTAAATTAAAAATCAACATTGATGCTTCAAAAAAACCATTGTCAGTTTTTAATATCCTGGACCCATCCGAGGTTGCCTCATAACCAAAGGCCTCA
>JBIKLL010000025.1:0-32426 GCA_044359815.1 Pseudobdellovibrionaceae bacterium | reverse complement strand
CACGACTATAAAGGTGATCACGACTCTAAAGCTGAACGTCAAGCAACGACTGTTGACCAATCTGGACAGAATGATTCTTCAACAATGAACAATTTGAATTTTGAGGATCTCAATGCCAGCAATGAATTTGTAGCTGGGTTTAACAAAATCTTAGAGCATGCTTATCAGATTGGACAGGAATCAGAGCTTTTAAAAATTCAAATGATCAATAAACTGTTTCACAATCTCGACACACAGGCTTTGGTCAAACACTACTGTGGCGCCGGAAATTCGTTTTTTATGATCGATTCTCAAAATCAAGTTTTTGCTTGCCCTTGGGACGTGAATGATAAATCTGAAAAAATCGGTCACGAATCGGTTTTGAATTCTGATGCAGTTTCCAAGTACTTAGACCCGATTAGCAAACAAACTGATTGTCAGAGCTGCTGGGCTAAAAACCTTTGTGCTGGCGGTTGTTCGTACATTCACAAAAGAGTGAACGGTGACAAAAATAAACCCGTAAAATCTTTTTGCGACAGAACTCGGTCCTTGCTTTTATCATCAATCTTATATTATCTTAAATGCAGATCGCCACAAGGCGAAGCCTGAAAAGGAGAACCCTATGAACCAGAATACGAATCCAGTTAAAAAAACTGACGCTTCAAAAGCTGTGACTGCTTCAACAAAAATTCACGTTAGAAAACTTTCTCAAGGAACTAAAGTCACTGTGGCAGGCAGATCATTGAAATGCCTACCTACAGATCAATCATCACGCTAATTTTGGATGTTTGATTTTAGAAAGTTTTTAAATTTTTCATTAGGCAAAAATTTCGATGGGGTAGCAAATACCCCATTTGTTTTTTTACAGAGAGCTTTTTTTGCGTCCATCGTAGCATTTTTAATAACTAAAATTCCAACCAACCAGCTAGACGGTTTTTTTTATGACGTCAGAGTCCAACTGAAGCCGACTCAAAGCTCATCACAGAAAATTGTTTTAATAGTTGCTGATCGGGAATCCGTTTTTAAATTGGGCAGGCTGCCCAGCTTTGCTGACCACGCAAAACTGTTAGAAAAACTAAAAACAACCCAAGCCTATAAGCTTGTCTATTTTTCTGATCTAAAATCTCTTGGTGGATCTATTTCAGACACAAATACGTTTATCCAATCCGCAAAAGACACCAAAAATCTGGTGGTGGCTGTTGACGAAACTGCGATCAAGGGCCAACACGGTTCCCTGAACCTAAAGCCCCCTCTTGATTTTTTACCGGTGGCCTCGGCTCCGCACACCAAAGATAAAAACACTTTTGCAAAAGATAAAGTCTCCAGACGGATTTTAATTTCCTATCAGGATCAAACATTTTTGCACCAAGAGCTGGCATCCCATTACAATCCTGCGGTTTCAGACATCAAAAACATCAAAGGGGTTTTTGAAACCCTTGAATCCCTGCAAATATTAATCGACTACAACAAAAAAGGATTTTTCAAAACACTACCTTTTGAAAACGTCGTCGCAGGGGATTTTGATCCTAACGAGCTCAAAGACAAAATTGTCTTAATTGGTGATGACTTCAGACAGTCATTTGATTTTTACGTAGCCACCCCACTGGACCCATCCCCCGAAGCTCTCCCAATGATAGAGCTTCATGCAAACATGATCGAAACTTTAATACGAAACTCGTCTCCCACCAGAACCAATTACTGGTTGGATTTATTGATCACTATTTTAATTTCAATATTCACTGTGCAGATCGTTTTGATTGCTAAACCGCTGAAAGGAATCATTTTAGTAGTCCTGTCTTGTTTAGTGCTGTGCTTGGTTGCTTATTTGGGATTTTATCCATTTGGGATTATCATTGAGTTATCACACCCCTTGCTGGCAGTTTTTCTGTGCTACTATTTTTTTATTCCTTACCGCTTGATTGTCGAAAACCGCAGATCTTGGGAATACTACCAAAAACACAAACTATTATCCGAGGTTGAAACACTGAAGACTAATTTTGTTGGTATGATGTCTCACGATTTAAAAACCCCTCTGGCTCGGATTCAGGGAATGACCGATCTTATTAAACGAGATCACAACGCCCTGTCGACCGCGCAAGCTGAAGCCGTGGATACAATTAAATCTTCATCTGAAGATTTAGTTAAATTTATTAACACAATCTTGAACTATACAAAAATCGAAAGCCAGGGGATCGAACTGCATGTCGAAAGCAGGGATATCAATCAGTTAGTTCGCGAGACCATTAAAAAATTCGACTTTATGGCAAAATCCAAAGGGATCAATTTTGTATTGGAATTGGAACCCTTATTTTCGATTTCGTTGGATCCCGAGCTGATCAGACAGGTGCTGGCCAACCTGATCGAAAACGCCATTAAATACAGTCCCGAAGGATCCAAGATTCTGATTTCTACCGAGGAATCAACCAACGGGGTGATGATCCAGGTTGCAGATCAGGGCATAGGCATCCCAAGTGATGAAATTTCCAATGTTTTTATGAAATTTTTTCGATCCAAAAACGCCAAATCCTCAACCATTAAAGGCAGCGGCCTAGGGCTTTATCTGGCCAAATACTTTGTTGAGCTGCACGGTGGGGAAATCTCTGTGGAAAGCTCATTGGGAGCGGGTTCGACGTTTTCAATTGTGCTGCCAATCCAGAAACAACCATTCATTTAATTACTTATGCTATAATCTCTGCTTTACTGCCGTAAACTAGCGAACACTTTGCATTTTATCTGAACTTGCTTGAGCCTGCTAAAATCCCTGTGGTACTACTGAAAACCTGGTTGGGAGGGATTTTCAGATATGATTAAAATCTTAGTAGTTGATGACGATCAAGGACTCAGACAGTCAATGAAATCAAGCTTGCTGAGCACTAACCGCTTTGAAGTTGAAGATGCCTTTGATGGACTGCACGCCGTAGAAAAAATAAACTCAGGAAATTTTGATGTCGTCGTTTTGGACGTCGACATGCCCAGACTGAATGGACATGAAGCCTTAAAAGCGATCAAGGAATTTAATCCAGGAATCATCGTGATCATGCTGACTGCGTTTGCGACCATCGACAACGCTGTTCAAGCTGTAAAAGACGGTGCCTACAATTACCTTTCAAAACCAGTGCAAATTGATGAGTTAATTAAGCTGATCGACAAAGCTTTGTTGGCCGTCAATCTGATTTCAAATGTTGCCGCCAGCGCCCCTGTTTTGGTTGAAAACGGCAAAAAATTTATTGGTTCAAATCAGCAAATGCAGAAGGTTTTTGGAGTCATTCACAGAGTTTCCAAAGTTGACACTCCTGTTTTGATTCGTGGAGCTTCCGGTACGGGTAAAGAGCTTGTTGCCAGAGCCATCCATTTCAATTCGGCCCGCAAAGACGAAAAATTTGTTGCCATCAATTGTTCAGCCATTCCTGAAAATTTGTTTGAGTCTGAATTGTTTGGACATGAAAAGGGCTCTTTCACTGGAGCAGATCAGCGCAAGATCGGAAAATTTCAGTATGCTGAAGGCGGCACCTTATTTTTGGATGAGGTCGGTGATTTGCCTTTAATGATGCAGGTAAAATTACTTAGGGTATTACAAGAAAAGGTCTTTATGCCGGTTGGTTCTAACCGCGAAATCCCTACCAATGTCAGGATAGTCGCCGCCACCAACAGGCCACTGGAACAAATGATCAAGACCGGTGAATTTCGTGATGATTTGTTTTATCGATTAAATGTTATCCCTGTGTATTTACCATCCCTTGTTGATCGCAAAGATGATTTAGAAAATTTAATCACTATGTTTATCCGCAAATTCAACACCACTCACAGTAAAAGAATCGTGGGCGTTGCGGGCGACACTCTTAATGCACTGAAAAAATACGACTGGCCCGGAAATATCCGTGAGCTTGAAAATGTCATTGAACATATGTTTGTTATGGAAACTTCAAATCTGCTATCACTGGCATCCCTGCCAGAATCTGTTTTGAAAACAATTGGATGCTCAATCCCTGATGCTCATGACGAGATCGCATTACGGGTAACCGCTGAAACAGAAGAGGATTTAGAATCCTTTGGCACCGATGATCTGACTGATGATGAACCCTTAGAGACTTCGACAGTAGGCGCCACTGAGGGTCTTGATTTTAACGCTCAAAAAGAAGCCTTTGAAAAAGAATTCATCATTAAGGCCCTTAAAACTTTTAAAGGCAGAATCAACCAGACAGCACTTCATGCAAATATTCCTAAAAAGACTTTGCTCCGCAAAATCGAAAAATACGGAATCAATGCAAGAGACTTTGCAATCTAACTTTTAAGGAAATTTTGCTGCATGGCCATGAATCCCATTCCACCTCAAGCCTATACCAGAGACACATTGGTGCAGGCTTATGCGTGGCTGCAGAATCAGAACGACAGCATTAAAGAAATCGCCTCCACTCCTGATATTTTAGTAAGCCTGTATTTGAAATATAAATCGCAGGGAAATGATTTTCTGGAAAGACCCAGTATTAAAAATTTTAAGGCCGAACTGAAAAATCTGGCTGGATTGATGGGTGATTTGGATTCAAATCCCACAGCAAATTATCAAGCCCCACCTTTACAAAACACAAATCCAAAAAATCCTAATGTGGCATCGCAAACGGCACAGCCCAATAACAACCGCCAAGCTGCGCCCAAGGAAGAAGCCATCCAAAAAGACACATCATTTACCGAGCCCCCCAGTTATAGCTCTAAGAAAGCCACTGACAGCCTGGATTCCACTACTCAAAATTTGATTCGAGAGGTCAAAGAAATGATGAATTTATCTTCAGAGTCTGAAGCTCTGCGATTGATTGTTTCAGTTGGCCACAAACAATTAAAGAATTTAATGAAAGATAAATAGATCTGTATTATGTTTTTGAGTCTATGAACTCTGAAAACAACACCCCTGATTACAAAACCACTGTCCATTTGCCCATAACTGATTTTCCTATGAAGGGAAATTTACCGGTTAAAGAACCTGAAATTATCAAAAAATGGGATGATCAAAAAATCTATCAAAAGCTTCAGCAAAAAAATGCGACTAAAACCAAATTCACTTTGCCAGATGGACCACCCTATGCAAATGGATCAATTCACATAGGTCATGCACTTAATAAAATTTTAAAAGACATTATTATCAAATACAAAAACATGAAGGGCTTTCAATCACCCTTTATCCCTGGATGGGACTGTCATGGACTGCCCATCGAACATGCTGTGATGAAATCACTGGGCAGTAAGCTGAATGAAAAAAACGACGATCAGTTGCGAACCCTTTGCCGACAGGAAGCCAAAAAATGGATTGACCACCAACAACCTCAGTTTAAGCGTTTAGGTGTCTTGGCTGACTGGGAAAATCCCTATTACACAATGGATTCCGCTTATGAGGCTGAACAAATGCGTGAATTTGCAAAGGCCTACGCAAAAGGTTTGATCTATTTGGGCACAAAGCCAGTTTACTGGAATTGGGTTTTACAAACAGCTTTGGCTGATGCCGAAGTCGAATACCATCCGCACAAAAGCCCAGCGATATATGTGAAGTTCGAAATCAAAGATGCAGCAACTCTTAAAAAAATAAATTCGCCATCATCAAAAACCTCTTTGGTTATTTGGACAACGACTCCTTGGACCCTTCCGGCAAATTTGGGTGTTTGTTTAAATGCCGATTTTGAATATGGCGTGTTTGAATTGCTCGAGACAAAGGAGCTTTTGATAGTAGCTACAGCTCTGAAAGATTTTTTTGAAAAAGACACGGGCTTAAAATTATCGGATGCTAAATTTAAATTCAAAGGTTCATTGCTGGAAAAAGGTTTGGCCAGACATCCATTTTTAGATCGAGATTCGCTGATTGTGCTGGGCCCCCACGTTACAGCCGAGGCCGGCACAGGCTGCGTCCACACAGCTCCGGGCCACGGAGCGGACGATTACAAAGTCGGGCTGAAATATGGTCTAAAAGTACTGAGCCCTGTTGATGAAAAGGGCCTCTACACAGATGAATATCCCGAAATGAAGGGTATGAATATTTTTAAAGCCAACCCATTGATTGTTGAAAAACTGAAGTCAGCAAATCAATTACTGGGATACAAAGAAATCGAACACAGCTATCCCCATTGTTGGCGCAGTAAAGTTCCATTGATATTCAGAGCCACTCCACAGTGGTTTTTAGGTTTGGACAACCCCGAGAATGATATCCGCAAAAAAGCCTTGAGCTCAATCAACGAAATTGGTTTTTTTCCTTCTTGGGGAAAAGCTCGCTTTCAATCAATGATGGAGGGCCGCCCTGACTGGTGTCTAAGCCGACAAAGGGTTTGGGGTGTTCCAATCCCAGTGTTTTTTTGCAATCAAACAAACAAGCCTTTGATTGATTTAGCTTTGATTGAAAAAGTCGCGAATGTGGTTGAAAAAGGCGGTATCGAAAGTTTTTATTCACCCGCAGTTGACGAGCTATTAAAATCTATAAAACCTCAGGGCGAATTTGGATCTAAGGGCTTCCGAAGATCAAAGGATATTTTTGACGTTTGGTTTGATTCTGGTATCTGCCATGCAGCCGTTCAGAAAAAACGCAAGGGAATGAACTTCCCAGCTGATTTATATCTGGAAGGCAGCGATCAACATCGAGGTTGGTTTAATACTTCGTTGATTTCATCTTTGGCCACCAATAATCAGGCCCCCTTTAAAGCCCTGATCACCCATGGTTTTGTGACTGATTCACAGGGTTTTAAAATGAGCAAATCAAAAGGCAATGTGGTCGATCCACAGGTTGTCGCTGGTAAAAGCGGTTCTGAGATTTTGCGTTTTTGGACCGTTTACGAAGATTATGGCGGCGACATAAAATGTGGCCAAGCTGAGTTTGACAGAGTCACTGAGTCTTATCGCAGAATCAGAAACACCCTCAGATTTATGCTGGGAACGCTGAATGATTTTGATTTTTCCAAGGAAGCAATCCCACATAAGGATCTGACCAAAATTGACAAATGGGCTTTGGCAAAATTTTATCAATTTTCACAGGAGCTCACTAAAGCCTATGATGAGTATTCGTTTAACAAAGCTTTTCATTTAATGAATTTGTTTTTTACCGTGGATTTATCGGCGACCTATTTAGATATATTGAAAGACCGATTGTACACTTGGAAAAAATCAGGCCTTCACAGAAAATCTGCTCAAACTGTGATTTTTATTATGACTGAAAATTTATTGAAAATGATGGCTCCGATTTTGTCTTTCTTATCCGAAGAAGCTTACACTTATTTAAAAAAGACAAAGCAAGACAGCATCTTTTTAGAGGACTTCCCAGTCCCACAGGAAATCTGGAAGAATTCAGAATTACTGGGACAGTTTGATGAAATGATCAGAGTCAGATCTGAAGCGCAAAAGGAACTGGAAGCATTAAGAGCCGATAAAAAAATTGGCTCCAGCCTGGAGGCCCAGGTTCACATCACAGCCGAAGGTCAATTGTTTGATTGGCTAAAAGCTTTTGATGAAAAAGGAGGATTGACCTCTGATCTGAGAGAGTTTTTAATTGTATCAAAGGTATCGTTAACCCAAGGTAAATATCAGATTCAGGTCAGCCCTGCTGGTGGTGAAAAGTGTCAGCGATGCTGGATTTATTCTGAGGAAACCGGCAAAACCCCCAGCCATCCTGGGATTTGCCCCAAATGTGTTGAGGCTTTAAAAATATGAAAAAGAAATTTGTTATCTTGCTGTCGTTTTCGTTTTTTTTGGTGGCATTGGATCAATTGACTAAAATGATGATTTTAACCACTATGGCCTACGGTGAATCCATCCCCGTGATTCCAGGTTTTTTTAACATCACCTATGTTCGAAATCTGGGAGCAGCCTTTGGTTTTTTAGCAGAAAGTCATCCTTCATTTAGAGAGTTTTTTTTCCTGACTATGCCGCCCGCGGCTTTGATTGTGATATTGATGATTTTAAAGACAGTTAAGGACAATGATTATTGGCAAATTTTTGCTTTGTCTTCTGTGTTTGGCGGCGCTGTTGGAAATTACATTGATCGACTGCGCTTCAGATATGTTGTGGATTTTTTAGATTTTCACATTCAAGAAAAATTCACTTGGCCTGCATTCAACGTTGCTGACACAGCTATCGTGTGCGGAGTTTGTATTTTACTGGTCTTGATGGTGCTTGAACAAAGGCAAATGAAGAAAGCATCTCAGAAGGCCTGATGTTACCTTTGATTAAAATTGGCTCAGTTGAAATCCCAACATATTTTTTGGTGATATCGTTGGTATTTTTAGGTGAGTTGTTTTATCTGGTCAAAAGAGCTCAAATCCAAAAACGAGACCTTAAACTTGCGCTGGATCTGTATATCATTGTGGCGGTTTCAGGCTTTATGGGCGCAAGGCTTGTGCATGTGGTTTTTGAAGAACCCGCAATTTATTTACTTGATCCCAAACAGATTTTTTATTTTTGGCAAGGCGGATTTGTTTTTTATGGTGGAGTGATTGTTTCAACAATATCAGGATGGATCTATTTAAAAATAATAAAGGAAAGCTTTTTTACTTGGGCTGATTTTGCTGTTCCCATAGTTTCCAGCGGATATATGCTGGGCAGGTTTTCATGTTTTTTAGCAGGCTGTTGCTATGGGAAATTCTGTGATTTGCCATGGGCCGTGGCAGACAGGGCAGGCATATTTCGCCATCCTACCCAGATCTATGCCATGCTGACTGAACTTGTGGCTTTAGTTGTTTTACTCAGCCTGGAAAAACGCAAGTTTTTGAAATTGGGTGATTTGTTTTTGCTTTGGCTGTGCCTGCACGGATTGGGCAGGATTTTGATGGAAGTTTTTAGGGATGATTTTAGAGGTCATTTTATATGGGGATTTTCAATATCTACCCTGATCAGCTTAGCCATTGTGGGCTTAGGTTTGCTGGGTCTGCTGCTGCCAAAGCTTAGACAGCCGTAAGCCCATTTTTGTCCTGGCTGCGTTTTAAGCCAAAATAAATGCCTCAGATCAATTATATTAGCTTTAAGCCCAATAAATTGGGCACAAATCATGGATTTAGCATCAGATATACAGAGATCCGAGGAGGATTTTATGAAGATCCGAAATGCTAGATGGTATCATTGGTTTGTTGTGGGGTTTTTAGGAGCCGCACTTATGAATCTGGCTGCTTGTTCTGATTCCAGCAGCGGACCCGCACTGGGCCCATCATGCCCAAACAATACTTGTGGTGTTGGCGTTGTACCTCAAGCTCAAGAATCTGGATTTTATGCCCAAACACCTAATATGGATTACTACTATTTAAATAATGGCAGTCAGTTCATTATAAACTCTCAACAATTTATCAGAGTGCTTCGTGATTTTATGGGAACTTGTGATCGTGAAACTTATAACGGCGGGTTAGCTGATTGTGGTTCATGGATGTCTGGATTTCACGACATCACAATTCACGCCAGTAAAACCACAGCTAATAATGTGAAGCTGATCATGAAATCTTACCCAAACATCAATCCTAGTTTTAACTATTATTATAACCTACCTGGATTGTCTGAATTTTTCGCGGGGCTTACTGGTATGCCGGTTGGAAATCCAGCTGGAATATTTAACCCATTGGTTTTGGGTATGACTGTAAATCCAATAAATAACAGTCAGGGTTTTGAACTGCGAGGCTATGGCCCACAATACAGTTATGCTCAAGGAACAATTTTACAGATTGTTGTTCCAAACGGAAAACTTGAAGATCCCGCTTTTGATTTTGCTATCTTCATCAACAACATCGCTGCTGCCTCAAATAATGATTTAGGATCAGCCGCTGTGCATGGCCGCATGGTCCGTTGTAAAACTGCAAATTGTGGCAGATAACTGTCAGCGATGATGGTTAAATGCCCTACTTGCAAAAAAGAAATCCAATATTCCACTGAGAATAAGTTCAGACCTTTTTGTTCAGAGCGCTGCAAGATAATCGATCTGGGTGCATGGGCTAATCAAGATTACAAGATAGAAGGTAAAGAAGTTGCTAATTTTGATGGCGATGATGCTCAACAAAACGAACATAATGATGAACAAGAGTCCTGATTCTACGACGCAGAAATAAAAATCTAATATTGATGTTGACGACCATGGGCTCTATTTTTCTAATGTTGTCTGACGGAATAAACTTTAAACAACAAAGGAGTTCAAGATGAACAAACAGCAACTTATTGAAAAGATCGCAGAAGAAACAAAAGCTACTAAAGCTCAAACAGAAGCAATTTTAAACAGCGCTTTTGAAACAATCAAAAAAACTGTTAAGAAGGGCGACGATGTAAAGCTTGTTGGTTTTGGCACATTCACCAAAGCTAAAAGAAAAGCTCGCATCGGCAGAAACCCACAAACTGGCAAAACAATTAAAATTCCTGCTGCTTGGGCTCCAAAGTTCCGCGCTGGTGCAGAATTTAAACAAATGGTTCGCTAATAAATTTTATTCTATGATACACTTTAAGCCAGGGCTAATACCCTGGCTTTTTTTATGCCTAAATTTGATTCTACAAAATTAAAAACAATCGCCGTTTTCACCAGTGGTGGAGACGCTCCAGGTATGAACGCAGCCATTCGTGCTACTGTCAGAGCCTCTATTAATAGAGGGCTCGTCGCCAAAGGAATCATTTCTGGATTTCAGGGACTGTTGGATTCTAATTTCACAGATTTAAGCTTAAGATCCATGGCCAATGTTATCCAGCGTGGTGGAACAGTTTTAAAAACAGCCAGGTGCTTGGATTTTTTAAAACCCGAGTTCAGAAAAAAAGCTTCAGATATTTTGGCAACAAATAAAATCGATGGATTGATTTGCATTGGTGGTGATGGGTCTTTCAATGGTTGTCATTTGCTTTGGACAGAACATCAGATTCCAGTCGTTGGAATCCCGGGTACTATTGACAATGATATTTTCGGCACCGAGGCCACCGTGGGGTTTGACACTGCTGTAAACACAGCCTTGTCGGCCATTGATAAAATCAGAGACACGGCCAACAGTCATGACAGGATATTTATTGTTGAAGTCATGGGTCGCAACACAGGATTTATCGCAGCCCATGTTGGATTGGCCGGTGGGGCTGAAGAAGTTTTCACTCCTGACCTGCCGATCACAGTTGATCAGGCCATTCAAAAAATAAAATCCGCTCAGAGTAAGGGAAAAACTAGTTCCATTTTGGTTACAGCCGAGGGGCAAAAACCTGGAAGGGCCTATGATCTAGCCGAACAAATCAGAAAAAAATCAGGACTTGATGCGAAGGTTTGTATTTTAGGACACCAGCAAAGAGGCGGGACTCCGACAGCTTTTGACCGAATTTTGGCTAGCAGGTTGGGAGTTTTCGCCGTCGAACAACTGTGTGCTGGCAACAGCGACATAATGGTCGGAATCCAGAATAACTCTTTAGTTACTGTAGACTTAGGAAAAGTTACAAAATCACAAAAGCAAACCCCCAAAGAATTTCTAAACCTTATTAGTACTTTAGCTCATTAAAATTTAAATGACCCGTTGACTGATTAAATTGACCTTGGTACCCATGGTCCCTGAAAAAACCGAGCCCCTTTGGTTTTAGAAAAAAGGAGTACCCCTCATGAAACAACTAGTTCTGCTTGCAGCGGCAATGTTTTCTTTGACAGCCATCGTAGGTTGCACAAAAAAAGCTGGTAACGAGATCGTAATTGGTCACTTTGGTTCTATGACTGGCAGTGAAGCAACTTTTGGTCAAAGCACTGACGAAGGAATTCGTTTAGCCATTGACGAAGCTAATTCTAAAGGTGGAGTCAAAGGTAAGAAATTAAAACTGATCACTATGGATAACCAAGGTAAAGCCGAAGAAGCTGCTTCTGTTGTGACACGTTTGATTGAACAAGAAAAAGTAGTCGCTTTATTGGGCGAAGTGGCAAGCACCCGTTCATTGGCTGCAGCCCCTATTGCTCAGACTAAAAAAATTCCTATGATCACTCCTTCATCTACAAATCCCAAAGTCACTCAAGTTGGTGATTATATTTTCAGAGTTTGCTTTATTGATCCTTTCCAAGGAACTGTTATGGCAAAATTTGCTGCTGAAAACCTGAAGGTTAAAAAAGTTGCTATCTTAAGAGACGTTAAATCTGACTACTCTGTTGGTTTGGCTGATTTTTTCACTCAAAAATTTAAAGAATTGGGCGGAGAAGTTGTTGCTGACATGAGCTATCAGTCAAATGACGTGGACTTTAAAGCTCAATTGACTCAGTTAAAATCAAAAAACCCAGAAGCTATTTTTATCCCAGGATATTACACCGAAGTTGGATTGATAGCTCGTCAAGCTCGCGAAATTGGTTTGAAAGTTCCTTTGATGGGCGGAGACGGATGGGATTCTCCAAAATTGTATGAGATTGGACAGGACGCAGTTAATGGTGGGTATTTTTCTAACCACTATTCTACCGAAAGCGTTGATCCTGCTGCCGTTGAATTTATGACTAAGTTCAAAGCTAAATACAACAAATCACCTGACGGATTATCAGCTGCTGGCTACGACGCTGCCCAGGTTTTGATTAAAGCATTGGAAACAGTTGCTGAAATCACTCCTGAAGCAATTCGTGGCGTTCTAGCACAGATAAAAGATTTTCCTGGAGCTACAGGTAAAATCACAATCAATGAGCAAAGAAACGCTACAAAATCAGCGGTCGTTGTTCAGGTACAGGGAACAGCTAACAAGTTTATAACTACGGTTAATCCCTAAGTTTAGACATGCAAGACTTCATTCAACACTTTTTTAATGGCGTCAGCCTAGGTAGCATTTACGCTTTAATCGCCCTAGGCTACACAATGGTTTACGGAATTTTGCAGCTGATTAATTTCGCGCATTCTGACGTATATATGGTGGGAGCATTTGCTGCTTATTACACAGCTGCAGCTCTGGGCATGAGCAGATCACCCGGTTTTACCACTCTGATTTTATTGCTAGTTGCAGCCATGGTTGTTTGCTCCATTCTGGGAGTCACCATCGAAAAGCTGGCTTACAGACCTTTGCGTAAAGCTCCGAAGTTGAATATTTTAATCACTGCTATTGGCGTCAGTCTGTTATTGCAGTTTACTGGCCAAGTGATTTTTGGTGCTGATCCAAAAGTATTTCCTCAAATTATAGAAGACTCGGTTTTGTTTGAATTAGCTGGCGCTCAAGTAAAGGCTTCTGATGCAACTGTTGTCGGAGTTACTTTAGCAATGATGTTGGCATTGAATTTCCTGGTGTATCACACAAAGTTTGGAAAAGCGATGAGAGCCATCAGCACTAATATGACTGTGGCTTCAATGCTTGGTGTGAACACAGATAAAGTCATTTCATTCACGTTCATAGTTGGATCTTCTTTGGCGGGTGTTGGAAGCGTACTCGTCGGAATGAAATATCCCAAAATCGAACCCCTGATGGGAATGATGATTGGATTGAAAGCTTTCGTTGCGGCGGTTTTGGGCGGTATCGGCAGTTTACCAGGAGCTGTGCTGGGCGGAATTTTGATGGGATTGTCTGAAGAATACGTAGTGGCCTACCTGAGCAGTACCTACAGGGATGCATTAGCCTTTGGAATTTTAATTGTTATTTTAATTTTTAAACCTTCTGGCTTGCTGGGAAAAAATGTTGTGGAGAAGGTGTAGTATGGATTGGATCAAAAATTCTATTAAAAACCCATTGATCGCATTTGCATCTGTATTAGTGGTTGGCGTATTTGCTAATTATGCATTAGATGCATTTATCCAATTGATGATGATCTATATTCTGATCAACACAATATTGGCCATGAGTCTTAATCTGGTTAATGGTTACACAGGGCAGTTTTCTTTGGGGCACGCTGGCTTTATGGCGACAGGAGCTTATTTTTCAGCTTGGCTTTCAACTGTTGTACCGAATTTTACAGGCCCACTGCAGCTGGTAGGATTTTTTGGCTATGCAATAGCTGGTGGATTATTAGCTGCATTTGCTGGGTTTCTGGTTGGTCAACCTTCTTTAAGGCTTAAAGGTGATTATCTTGCCATTGTTACTTTGGGATTCGGAGAAATCATCCGGGTGATTTTATTAAACACCCAGGCAGTAGGCGGAGCCCGAGGATTTTATGGAATACCTGGGTTAACTGATTTTGAGTTAGGTGGAATCACTATATCAAAATTTTTGCAGAGTTATATTTTCGGTTCTGCATGGGTCATCATTACTTTCATTGTCATTTGGAGAATTATTGAGAGTCAACCCGGAAGAGCTTTCTTGAGTGTGCGAGAAGATGAAGTCGCAGCAGAAGCCATGGGCGTTAACACAACTAAAACTAAAGTTAGAGCTTTTGTTATGTCCAGTTTTTTTGCAGGAATCGCTGGCAGTATTTTTGCCCACTTTACCAATTACCTGAGCCCTGCGACCTTCACGTTTAATAAAAGTGTGGACGTTGTTATCATGGTTGTCTTGGGCGGAATGGGCAGTTTATCTGGATCAATTTTAGCTGCCATTTTCATAACAGTGATTCCTGAGGCACTAAGGCCATTGCAAGAAATCACTGGCGTGGATTTGCGAATGATAATTTACAGTTTATTGCTGATTTTGATGATGATTCTGAGACCTCAAGGCCTTTTTGGTAAATTGGAAATTCCTGATTTGATCAAAAAGTGGAAAAAAAGGTCGGCCACATGAGCGCATTGTTAGAAGTTAAGAATTTGACGATAAAATTTGGTGGTTTGACCGCCGTTGACAGACTTTCCTTTGGAATCCCAAAGGGTGGCTTGATGGGACTGATTGGTCCCAATGGAGCTGGGAAAACTACAGTGTTTAATATGATCACTGGAGTTTACCAACCAACATCAGGTGAAGTGTTTTTTGACGGCAAAAAAATGAATGGCTTAAAACCTTTTGAAATTGGCCGCAGTGGGATCGCAAGAACTTTTCAAAACATCAGACTTTTTAAAGAGCTGACGGTATTAGAAAACGTTTTGATTGGTGCAAATAAACATTACGATTACAATGTTTTGGACGCAGTCATTAAAACACCCAAATATTTGAAATCTGAACAACAGAACACCAAAAAAGCTATGGAGCTTTTGGATATTTTTGATTTAGGCTCTAAGGCAAATGAAGAATCTAAGAATCTGCCATATGGTCAACAACGGAAATTGGAAATTATTCGAGCTTTGGCTACAACTCCTCAGCTGATTTGTTTGGATGAACCTGCTGCCGGCATGAATCACACTGAAACGGAAAGCTTGATGGAAACCATTTCGAAAATCAGAAAGCTTTTTGGATTGACGGTATTGTTAATTGAACATGATATGAAGTTCGTAATGGGAATCTGTGAAAACATAGTGGTTTTAGACCATGGTACAAAAATCGAAGAAGGCGGACCTAACGTTATCAAGTCCTCTAAAAAAGTAATTGAAGCTTATCTGGGAGCGGAGGATTTACACTAATGGCAAAAATATTAGATGTTAAAAATCTGAGTGTTTCCTACGGAACTATCCCTGCAATCAAGGGGATATCGTTTCATGTTGATCAAGGCGAAGTAGTGTCGCTGATTGGCGCTAACGGTGCTGGTAAAACCACTACCTTGAGAGCCTTATCAGGAATCCTGGAATGCTCAGGGGAAATTTCCTTGAATGGTTCCAGAATCGAAAAAGTTCCTGCATTTAAACGGGTCACCTTGGGTTTAGCTCAGTCACCTGAAGGCCGTGGAGTGTTCCCGAACCTAACCGTTACTGAAAATCTGGAAATGGGTGCATTTACCAGAAGCGACAAAGCAGGTATCGCAGAAGACATGGAGAAATGTTTTAAGCTTTTTCCAAGATTAAAAGAACGCAGCAAACAGTTATCAGGAACAATGTCGGGTGGCGAACAACAAATGCTGGCGATTTCTAGAGCTTTGATGGCTAAGCCAAAACTTTTGTTGTTAGATGAGCCTTCGCTGGGATTGGCTCCTTTAATTGTTGCACAAATTTTTGATATAGTGACCGAAGTTAATAAACAGGGAGTCACAATTTTGTTGGTGGAACAGAACGCCCGCTTGGCATTGAAGATTTCAAACCGTGCTTATGTGATTGAAACCGGAAAAATCACATTGACCGGAACAGGAAAAGATCTGCTGACTAACGATGAGGTTAGAAAGTCTTATTTGGGTGGTTAATACCCTATGAGAAAGCTTGAAACCTACCAGGATTTTCTGACTTCTCTGCTGAAATCTGTAAGCCACAAGACCACTTTTAGTTCAAAGCCAGCTCTTAAAGAAATTGTAAAATCAAATCGGATGGTTGTGGTTGTCAATCACGCGACACCTCTGTCATGGATTCCTGCAATGAGTCTGCTGGCTACAAAAGTCGCCAAAGCCGGTGGTGGCGACAGAGTCCCCATGGGAATTGTTGATAAGTGGTTTTACAGTAATCCGTTGACGACTATGGTGGCTGAATACCTGACCCAGTCAGATAAGTTTTTAGAGTTTGATCAATTAATCAGTAAATTTAAAAAGACCAAAAAGGGTGACTTAGTTGTGTTTCCAGAAGGCGCGCATTCCTTTTTTGAAATGAATCAAGCGATTAAAACCTTTCGCTCCTCACGCTTTATTGAATTGGCGATCGAAACAGAGTCACCCATTTTGTTGGCAGTGCACAAAGGCAGCGAGTCTTGGTCAAAGTCCCTGCCAATACCGGCGCAAATTGGTGCTTTGGTAATGCCATTTTCAGAATTTTTCGGTAGAAAAATTCTGGAGCACGGTTCAATTGGAGTTCCATGGATAGAAAAAATGGAAGAATTCAAAATGCATGTGGAATTTTATGATTTGGAATTAAAATCTAAAGACCTGAGCCAAGACCTGCCAACCAGAAAGAGCCAGCTAAAACTGGAAGCTGATAAAATAAAAATAAAAATGCAACAAATCTGGAACGATCTTTAGCTAAACTAGCTCAGTTATCTGCGGTTAATTTTAAAATTTGAAATTGTAAACCTTTGATTTTAATAAAAAAGGTCCTCTGCGGAGCCTGGACGGCGGGGGCTTGGCCCGAGCAGAGAAGCACGAGCTGTGACCTTTTTTACTAAAATCAAAGGTTTACAATTTCAAATTTTAAAATTAACCGCAGATAAGTGAGCCAGCCAAAACTAATCTTCTTAGCTTTTTGAAGATTCCAGATCTAAGAGTTTTTTCTTGATATCCAATCCACCACCATAGCCGCCTAAAGTTCCATCAGACGAAATCACACGGTGGCAAGGAATGACAATAGCTATGGGATTGGCTCCATTGGCTGAACCTACGGCCCTTTGAGCCTTTGGCTTTTTGATTTTTTGGGCCTGCCCCTGATAGGAAACTGTCTTTCCATAAGGGATTTTGCGAAGCGCTTTCCAAGCCAGTTTTTGAAACAAGGTTCCCTCGGGATCCAAAGGGATATCAAAATTTTCCAGCTCACCCTTAAAATACTGCTTAAGTTGTTCAATGGTGGCATCAGTAATTTTATTGCTTTTATTTGCTATTAAAACTTCTTTTTTTAAAAGCTTTTCCTGAAACTTTTGAAGCCCCGAAGAAAATTCTAAAAACTTTAAATGTTTATCCGTAGCTAAAATATGTAGTTTGCCAACGGGGCTATTCCAAGCTTGGTGGTACAGTATTTCTAACGACGTCATAGTGCTTCCTCTGTTTAGAGGCATTGGTAGAAGAATTTTTCTGGGGAGTCATTGATTTTTTCAGAAAACTTAAAATTGATTCACGCAGCAGTTTGCTTTCAAGCGATAAAGAATCCATGGGGTTTTTAGAAAAATGCTTAATCCATCTGCGACATACAATTCGTTTATTACGTTGAAAATAAAAATTAGTATACATTGGGTCCTTGCGACAGGTCTTGCCTCCACCATGTTCGACCACAATTCCAGGGTGCAATCTGAGTTTATACCCCATGGAATACATCCTGAGCGACCAATCAACGTCTTCCCAATATGTAAACAAGGCTTCATCAAATCCGCCAGATTCTGCAAAAAGTTTTTTGGAAACCAAAAACGCCGATCCTGGCACGTAAGGAAACTCCATTCCGTCATGATTTAAAAATAAACTTTGGAAGTGATTTTGTGTTTTGCAATGAAGCAGCTTGCCCGTTTTAAGATTCACACTGCCACCAAACGAGTCCACACGCTTCATGTCTCTAAAATAAATGCTTGGGATATAAACTGTATTTTCATCCAATAAGGACCAGTCGATAGAAAATTGCTTGAGATCGCAATCATTTGTTAACAATAAAATCCAATCCGCATGGCAGGATTTTATCCCAAAATTAGCTCCGCCGCTGTATCCAATGTTTTTAGGGATTTCAGCGTGCATAATCTGAGGAAATTCTTGCATCAAAATATTTATGTTGCTTCGATGGCTGCCGTTATGAATTAGCGTTGTGTTGTTGGGGAATGCTTGCAGCGCTGCAATCACTGATCTTCTGGTCAAATTAGGGTGATTGTAACTGAGAACTACTGCCTGAATCATGATAAAGTTAAGTTAACTGTTTGAAATTAAATGTGGCAAGCATATACTTTTCTTGCATGAAAAAATGGCTGTTCATTTTATTGTTAAGCTCTACTGCAAAAGCAAATGTTTGCGGATCAGACTTTCAAAACTTCAACCCAACCACAAATGGCTTAGATTTTGTGACAGTTCAGTCATCTGAAACTTTGAGTCCCTGTGTTTTGAATTTTGGATTGTTTTTTAACTACGCTGCAAACACATTAAGCTATTGGAGCACCTTTAACGGTGTCGAGTATAATTCGAAACCGGGCGACAGAATTTTTGCTGCTGATATAAGCCTGGGAACTGGGATCAATAATTATTGGGATTTCGGAATCAACATTCCATTTATGTTGTCACAAGAGCTCGATCAACCATCTGCCGTGACAGCTTTTTCGCGAAAAGGTGCCAATGAAATTAAAATCAACACTAAGTATCGTTTCAAAGAATACAAAGGTGGAGGACTGGCTGCGATTTTGTCCATGAACAATAATTTAATTGAAAACAATCCCTTCGCCGGCGAAGGTGCAGGCCCCACATATAATTTTGAAATCGCTGCTGATAAATCCTTTGGATTGTGGGCAACAGCTATAAATATTGGTTACAGAAAACGCACTCCGGGGACGCAGATTGCAGGACAGCCCTTTTTGCCGTTCAAGGATCAGTATATTTATTCAGTCGCTGGAAGTTATTTTTTTGAACCCCAAAAAACTAAATTAATTTTGGAACTTTTTGGCAGTTCAGCTGCAAAGCAGATTGATTACAGCTCTGACAGAAGTTTAAATTCATTGGAAGCTTTGGCTGGGATCAAATACGATCTGAACCCTAATGTGGCCTTGCATTTTGGCGGATCAACTAAGGTAGGAGACACCTATGGAGGCCCCGATTGGCGAGTTTATGCAGGAATCAATTGGGTGCTTGGCCCCTATTGCGAAAAAAGTTGGATAGAAAAAATATCATCTGACGGAGAATCCGAGACCTACCGTCTGAATGTAGAAGTGTTGTTTGATACTAATTCTGATCAGCTCAAAACAAACTATCTGACCCATTTGAATAAATTTTCTGAAGAGATGAAAAGGCGTGGCTTTTCAAAAATGCAGATTGAAGGTCATACTGATTCAATTGGAGACGCAAATTACAATCTGGATTTGTCAGAAAGACGGGCCCGATCAGTTAAAAACTATATGGTTAACACCTACGGATTGGCGGGTTCAAAAATCACGACAATTGGTTTTGGGGAAATTAAGCCCATTGCTAATAACGCAAATTTTCAAGGCCGTCAGAAAAATCGCCGAGTTGAATTTAAGGTTTGGAAATAACTAAAATCATTGGATAAATGTACGTTTCTTTTTGAAACGTTGTTTATGGTTTTGGTCGTGAATTCCGATGAATACAATGAATGAGAACACAAAACCTAACATTGTTTCAAAAAATCCAATTGTTTATGCTGACTGGGGCTTTTGCAGTGATTTGTATTTTGATTTTTAAAATGTCTAATTATCTGGTGACCATGTCTGATAATCCATTCACTAGCGAAAGCCAATCGACTATCACTCGAAAAATGAGCTCAGACAGCCAATAAAAAAATCCCCCTGCTGGTTCACAGCAGAGGGCCTTTAATTATTGATCAGTTACTATTATCGCTTAAGCTGAATCACTTCCTCTAACAATTGGTCAGTCGTAGTGATTGTTTTAGCATTGGCTTGGAATCCTCTTTGATTCTGAATCAAGTTAACAAATTCTGCGGCCAGATCCACTGTTGATCTTTCCAATGATTTGGCAAACAGTTTACCACGGCCTGCTCGGTTAGCCTGTCCCACTGCAGGTGAACCTGAATCTCTGGATTCTTTCAATCGGTTGTTACCAACCTTGAATAGAGCATCCGAGTTTTCAAATTTAGCTATACAGATTTGTCCTAAATCTTTAGCTTCACCATTCGTGTAAACAGCCGTCAAAACACCTTCATCATTGAATGAAATGTTTGTGATCGTACCAGCACCTGATCCATCCTGACCCCAACTGATCAAATCTGAATCTTTACCGTACTGTTTTGTGCCTTCGATGCCTTTGCCACCTTCTTGGATAGCATCACCAAAATTCATTTTGATTTTTTGATCCTGGAAAGCTCCACCTTTGAAATTGAAGTTGGCTTCAGTCACTTCTTGTGAATCCAAGATACCTTGGTCTGTGAATTTCAGTTTACCAGTAACCACTGCGGCCAACTGCCCCTCTTCGGCGCCCATGACCTCTTTGCCGTCAACCATTCCCTTATATTCCCATTCACGATCAGCAACCTTGTTGAAAAATAAAGTCACCAAGTGCTTGTTACCTTGAGAATCGAAAATCTCGATCCCTGTTGAATAATGTGCCGTTGAATAAGGATCCTTTTCGTCAAACTTCTTGGTTGTTTCAACTCTTGAATCCAAATTCAAATTCACTTTAACTTCAGAAGTGGCTTTCGCAGGAACTAAGGCACGAGGAAAGCGAACGTTGTCTGTTTTGTTTAAGATATTACCTTTGTCGTCAGCCTGGAAACCCTGAACCTTTTGGTTATCATTAGTTACCAGATAGCCTTCACGGTCAAAATGGAATGATCCATCCCTGGTGAAACTAGCTCCGTCGCTGCCTTTAAGCACAAAGTATCCATCACCAGAAATCGCTAAGTCCGTTGATTTATCTGTTGAATCCACATTACCTTGCGAAAGGATTGGATTAACAGCACCGATTTTCACACCACGACCGATTTGGTTACCACCAAGAATTCCCTTTAAATCCTTGGATAAGATATCCTGAAATTCAGCACGTGATGATTTGAAGCCCACGGTGTTTGCGTTGGCGATGTTGTCACCAACAACTCCTAAGGCTTCACCTTGTGCTACGAGACCGGATACACCGGTGTAAAGAGAAGATAATATACCCATACGACCTCCATGTCGTTTGATCACCTTTATCGTCGGTGATCGGTTGGAGGGCCCCCTCAAAGAGGACCAGCCCTGATTTATTGTTTAACTACATTACTATTGTGCTATCTATGTTGGTAAAAACATTTTCCTTTAGTGCGCTTTTGTCCATCACAGTTACCACAGTTTTATTTTTAACACTTACAATTAAAGCTGCATCGTTCATTAAAACCAAAGTGTCCTTTGAACCCTTTGATGCCGCTCGGTCTATTGCTTCATTCAGTTTCCCCATTTGATCTGGCGAAAATCTGATCCCACGACTGACCATTCTCTCGACCGCGTGATTTGAAAACTTCACTCCATCAGTGATTGAATTTAAATTTGATTGAGCTGGTGTCGAACCAACCTTATCAAGAGTCTCCTGAAACGATGGCCCCTTCCCTTCAGGCACACGAGTGCTCACCTTATCTGGTGTCACTGGGGTTTGTGTTTGGCTGACTCGTTTTAAATCCATTACTTAATTTCTTTCTCTACTCTGTTCATCAGTTCGTTGGACATCCCTACTTGATCCAAAACATTTGATGGTAATTGCGTTTCGGCATCTCCAGCTCTTGCTACATTTTCAGTTTGCTGCTGTTGCATGTTATTTTTCAAGTCCGGTCCAGTCTTGTTTTGCGATTTCACATTGGGATCAACAATTTTCTTAACATCTTTTAATTTCACACTCTGGCTTCCGACCAGCAAGACAGGTCCTTCTGGCGTGTAATTCACACCCGTGATCAGTCCTTCAAAATCAGTTTTCACACTCAATTTTTTACCAGCACTGCTGTTGGCTTCGACGAAAAACTGATACTCTCCTGCTGCCTGAGCCTGTGCCTGATCGTTCTGACCATTCCAAACCCAAGTGTTGTTGCCCTTTTTCATTTCTTTTAAATCCATTTTGCGAACAATTTCGCCTCGGGAATTTCTGATTTTTATTGAAACCTCTTGAGCATTGTCTGGCAATTCAAAATTGAATTCATGCGAGGTATCGCCCTTGGCTCTAACCAGTTTTGCAGAATCTCCAGCTACCATTTTACCTAGGAAATTCAATGCTTGAAAGCTTTCCATTGGTTTTTGCGATTCTTTCATTGAATCCAGAGTTTGATTCATATTCATTAATTGCTCTACGCTGGTGAATTGTGCCAGCTGCGCTGCCATCTCATGACTTTGCATAGGATTAGTTGGATCCTGATTTTTCATTTGCGCAAGCATTAGCTTCATAAAAGCATCTTTATCTAATTTGTCTTTTCCAACCGCTCTGAATTTTTTCGAAGGATCTACCCAATTAGGATCAGCTACTTTGTTTAACATGTCGCCGATGTTTTCATCAGCGCTTTTTGCGGCGACGTCAGCGCCAATCATTTTCAATTTTTCTGGCTTTTGAATTTCGTTCTGAGGAGAATCACTCCAAGCTTTGACTCCAGTTTTGATTCCCATAACAGCCATGAATTATTCCTTTAGTTTGCGCCCCCGCTTTCACAGGGGCACACCTTATTTTGAAATGACTATACTACAAGATCAAGACCAGATCCTTTGCCTTGACCACTGTACCTTTTGACTGAATTTCCCTGCATAGGAGCGGGTTTCAAAGGATCCACACTGGGCCCAGCCGAATACCTGGTTGGCTTTGCCGTATCAAACAAAAATCCGCGTTGATTGAATGTTTCATCTCTGAACTGGCCTAAAAACTGTCTGGCCTGTTCACGTGAACCGTCACGCCCATTGTCTCGGGCAAGATCATTGCGCTGATCACTTTGCTTTTGTGCAGTATCATTGAAGTTCCCACTGTTATCCGCCAGCTTTTGCCCCACATCGACTTTCAGATGCTCAAGACTGAGCTTATGAATGCCTAAACTGGATTTCAATTCTCCAATCGAAGATTCAAGAGCCTTCTTGGCTTCCTTGGTCTCTGTTTGCATTTGGACATCCACTTTTCCGTCGCTCACAATCACCTTCATTTGCAACTTACCCAATCCTTCTGGGGTCAGTTGAACATTCATTTCTCCGCCACCTTTTTTAATCAGATACTGAGCCTGATTCATCAGTTGCCTGATGTTTTCAGTGCTCTCAGGATGGTTTTGCGGAGTCAGTGCAGGCAAGCTTAAGTCAGCTCCTGCACTGTGCAGTGAATTGCTATGAGTTGTGGACTCCAATGTTTTGGTAAAGAACTCTCCCGCTCCGCCCGGCAATTGTCCTTTTGACTGACTGATTTTTTCAGTCTTGCTTTGCGAAGATTTAGATTGTCCTTCTGGTCCAAACTGGGATTTACTTTGCTCCTGATTGATCGCAATCTGCTGCCCAGGAAGAGCTGCCGTCAATTGATCCACTGGGATTTTTCCCTGCTGATCGTTGGTCGCCTGTTGCATTTCAGGCATTTTGACATTTGGTTGCGATAATCTTGGATCAGTCTTCATTGATTCATTTAGCGCGGTTGCAGCGGCTCCCAATGCCGACAGTTTTTCAAGAAGCTGTTCGTTTTGCGAACTTTTACCAGTCGCGGATCGTCCCTCAAGCTGACTCAATTTTTGAAGATTTGAATCTGGAAAGGGTCGATCAGGTAACTGGGCCTCAAACTGTGGCACCTGAATCATTTTGGGTTTTGAATAAAAGCCATCCTCAACAGCTATAGCATCTGGATTTGCTATAAATTCATTTTTGTCAGTTTGTTTTCCACCCTCTAAATCTGGGGTTAGATTTTTTTGGGGAATTTTGCTTTTATCCCACATAAAAAATTTGGAATTCATCTGATCCAATGAATTATTAAGCGCCTCTCGATTTTTCGCTGCTGGTAATACAGCAGGATTAACCATAACTGCTGGCGGTTGGTAATAACCTTCCTTCTTAAGAACTGGCTCGGTCTGAACCTGAGCTATCATTCCTAAGTATAAGGCCATGGCCTTTTCTGCTTCTTTGGGATTCAGTTCCAATTGTGAAATCACAAGTCCCGCAGTTTCACTGGCGGGTTTCTGTAAGTCTTCTACCGAGAGATCAGCCATTGCCTGCGCAACTTCTTGCGGGGGGATGCCAAGTTCACTCTCCATCGAGTCCATGAATTGTAGCATCGCTTGCTCTCTGCTTTTCTTGGTAACCGTGTCTTTTGCCTCTGGATCTGCCGAACTTTCATTCTGCAGTATTCGGCCTGTATTACCGGTTACTGACTTGTCCTGTATTTCACTCGCGTATTGGCTTGAATCCTTCTGAGCATTTTGTGTGCTTTTACCGGGCACACTTTTGCTAGGGACCACCCTTGCTTCAGGGACCTCTGATCTGACATTTTCTGAGGCATCTGCCTTAGAGAGCATCTGATCAAAAGAATCTGCACCTTCAGCTTTTGGGATTAAGGAATCTGCTGGCAACGCTTTTTGCCTGAGAGATTCTAAACCCGAAAGCCCTTTTGCTGGTGGGCCCAGATTCGCGAGATCAATTTTCAAAAAAAATCCTCCTTCCGTGGATGATTAATTGTTTTTAGTACTATCCGGAACTGCCGTATTGGCAGCTGCCGGTTTTCGTTTATAACCTGCATATTTCTCGGTGATCACTTGAGCTTTTTCAGCCTTGATAAGATTCATAACTTCGGCAGCATTTTTCTTCTTCATCCTACCCAGAATCTCAACGGCCAAGTCCTCATCCATTGATTCAAAAATTTTAGCGGCCTGATTTGGTTTCATGTTCGAATAAACCTGCACCAAAGTTTCCACTTTCTTGTCGTCGGCATTAACTCGATCTTCCAGTACCGAACTAATATTTTGCCTGGTGGTTTCCAATTCTTGCAGTTTTTTGTCCAGCTCTTGCTTTTGCGCATTCAGCTCAGACTCTGTCCGATTTAGCTCTTCCTCACGCGAATCAAGCTCACGCTTTCTGTCATTAAGACGGTAGAAATGATTCAACTCTTCTGAAGTAAATTCTTTATTACCCTCAGCGACTGTAGTTGTTTTTTCTTCAGATTTTTTAGCTGCGTCTTTGCCGTCCTTTGCGCCCTTATCGCCTTCGGTTTTTGGCTTTTTTGAAGTTTCCTCAGCAACAGCTTCACCCATCAGTTTGATTTCAATATTTTTCACAACTTTTTCGATATCATCGAAAAAAATTAATCCTGCAATGGCCACTATTAAACCAACAAATGAAACACCCACAAGTTTCCAAGGAATCTTGCCCCTTGATTTCTTAGCTTTCTCGATTCTAGGTTTGACCTTTTCACGCAGAGATTCAGCCATATCATTGCTGCTTTGCTGTGGTCTTTGTTGACTTGCGGCCTTGCGAACTTTTTTAAAGAACTGATCGTATCCGTCAGCCATTTTTATCATCCTTGATTCTGAACCTCATTATGTTTTGATCATCCAACTTGCGACTTTCCTTTTTATTAAATTCCTTAATAAAAATCGCCTTTTTCCGATCATGAAGCTCACTTATTATTTTATATTCTTTTGCCTTTTCCAGCAAAATTTCCCGCATTTCCTCAACCTTTGAATTGCATTCCTCGATCTTTTTGCGCTGTCTAGCTATTCGAATGTCCTGCCCCTTCATGAACGCGTCTATCTGACTTAGGGCCTCCCCCTGATTACCGCCTTGGGATTGCTTTTTAAAGACTATGTCATAGCATTTGTTTTTTTCTTGAATTAAGAACTCCAACTGATTTTCTTCTTTTTTCAGATCTGCCAAAGCCAATTGAAAATCTCTTTGAGCAATGTCTTCCAGAGTTTTTCGATGTTTCATGACTCGATCTAACGAGAATTTGAATTTCATAGCTAAACCTGATCAGTTATAGATTTAAGAATCCCGATACTTTCAGAAAAACTGGAAGGCTCCTCCAGTCGCTGCTTCAGAAACACATTCACTGAATCAATCAGCTTAACTGCTTTGTCGATTTTTGGATTGGCACCTTGTTTATATGCACCAATATTTATCAGATCCTCAGCATCTTTATACACCGCCAAAAGCTCTCTCAATTTCAATGCGGCATTCATGTGATCTTCGTCTACAATGCTTCTCATAACTCGACTGGCACTTTGCAAAACATCTATGGCAGGAAAATGCCCACGCTGAGCAAGATTTCGAGTCAGGACAATGTGCCCATCAACGATCGATCTTACTGAATCGGCAATGGGATCATCCATATCATCACCTTCAACTAAAACCGTGTACAAACCTGTGATGCTGCCTTGCTTTTCAAAAGATCCTGTTCTTTCGATAAGCTTTGGCAGCATACCGAAAACACTGGGCGGGTATCCCTTTGATGCCGGGGGCTCTCCCACTGACAGTCCTATTTCACGTTGAGCCATTGCAAATCGAGTGATCGAATCCATCATCAACAAAACATTTTTTCCCAATCCTGAAAAATACTCGGCTATAGCTGTTGCCATAAATGCGCCACGCATGCGGATCAAAGGGCTCTGATCACTGGTGACTACTATGACAACACTGCGGCTCATGCCTTCGGGACCCAAATCGTTTTCGATAAATTCACGGACTTCCCTTCCGCGCTCGCCAATCAAAGCAATCACATTCACATCAGCTTTTGAATATCTGGACATCATGCCCAGTAACACAGATTTTCCAACTCCAGAGCCGGCCATGATTCCAATTCTTTGGCCTTCACCAATTGTTAAAACACCATTCAGTGCTTTCACTCCCAGATCCAGCGGAGTTCTGATAGGCTTTCTGTCTAATGGATTATAAACATCTCCATATAATGGAACGTCTTTCTCACCTTCAAATTCGGGCTTACTATCAATGATTTCGCCCAATCCATTCATCACTCGACCCAATAGATCAGGTCCTACCCGAACTGTTGCGCGCTCTTTCAATAAATTTATCTTTGATCCTAAGCCCACACCACGCAAATCACTGAGCGGCATCATCAAAACCGATTGGTCTTTGAATCCGACGACTTCAGTCAGTAAATGGCGATCTGATCCCACTGGCTGCAGTTCACAAATACTGCCCAATGCAGCTCCGGGCAAATAGCCCTTCACCATCTGGCCGACCAATTCAGTGACCTTGCCCGTATCACGGGTCAGATGAGAATTGTCTATCAGATCATGAAATTTATTGAGATGAAGTCTTAGATCATTCAAGCAGCGCTCACTTTTTCTTTCACTCTATATAATGATTCAGACAATTGTTCCCAAAGTTTCTGAACTCGCTCATCCGTGCGCGCATCTATTTCTCCATAGTTGGTTTGAACGATGCAACCGCCAGCTTTAACTGCTTCATTGGCTACCAATTTGACCTTTTTTAAAAATTCCATTTCGCGCTGAGTGCTGTTTCGCAATTCTTCAACAAACTGAAACTGATCATTGGAAACATTCAGCACAATTTCCTCTTCGCTTTGAGCTTTTTCCACTGCTTGCTTGATAAAATCTAAAACCAAGGTGTTATCCAAGGTTACTTCTTTGCCTGCGATACGAGATGCAAAATGAAAAAGCAGTTTCACCAAATGTGTTTCATTAAATCGGACCAGTTCTTTTTTTAAAGTCACTACCGAATCAATGACGGCTTCCATCTGCTTCAAGCCAACGTCGATTTCCAAGTTTTTTTCTTCAAAGGCTTTTTTGATACCTTCAGTTAAGCCCAATTGATAAGCTTCCTTGTATGCTTTTTCTTGAACTTGCTTGAGCTCTTCCACGACTCGTTTTTGAATTGACTCTTCGGATGAAACATCTTCGATTTCTTTGACACCCGTCTGCATTCGAATGACTTCTGCCATCCGAAATTTTGTAGAGTCTTGCTTTCTTCTTTCGACATAAGCTTTTGCCTGAGCCGACGAATCCAATTCAAATTTGGGCGGGTCAAAATCCAAAACTGTCTCGGCAGCTTTTTTAGCCTTCAGTATATTAGACAAGCGCATCTTCGGATCCTCCACGAGCAATCAGGATCTTGCCTTCGGCCTCTAGCCTTCTTGCTGCGTTTACGATCTCTTGCTGAGCTCCCTCAACATCTGACAATCTTGATGGCCCCATATTGTTTAAGTCTTCTTTCAACATCTCAGCCGCACGAGCAGAAATATTTTTGAAGATTTTTGTGCGTATGTCTTCGTTTGCTGTTTTGAGTGCCAATAACAATTTGTCATTCGGAACTTCTTTAAGAAGCGTTTGGATTCCACGATCATCAATTTTACTGATGTCTTCAAATACAAACATAAGTTTTCTGATCTCTTCCGCCAACAGAGGATCTTTTTCCTCGATCCTGGACATAATTGAAGTCTCAGTGTTTTTATCCATAACGTTAAGCATTTCAGCAACTGGCTGAACTCCACCCAATGAAGCCTGCTCGACAGTGCCCATGGATGCAAGTTCACGCTTAAGAACTTGATCAATTTCAAGAATCAACTCAGGCGCCACCTGATCCAGGTTTGCCATTCTTAAAACCACTTCGGCCTGCAAAGTATCTGGAAGTCTTCTTAGAACTTCACTCTTTTTTTCTGGCTCTAAGTGAGCCAGAATCACTGCTACAGTTTGCGGATGCTCATTGACCAAAAAAGTCGATAAGCTTTTCGCATCAACCATTTCTAAGCTTTCCAGAGTTCTGCCAGTGCCTATGGCCATGTTCACACCGCCCAAAATACCTCGAGCACGTTCTTCACCCAGTGCATTTACAATAGCATCTTTGCTATGAACATTTTCGGAAAAAATGTATTCATTAGATTCGCTGAGCATTTCGTAATATTCTTCAAGAACTCGTTTAGTAACATGCACCGGTACGATCCGGTACTTTTGCATAATATTGACTAGCTTTCGAACGTCTCCGTCTTCCAGATTTTTAAACAGTATTCCCAATGCCGAAGGACCCAGGTAATTTACCAAAATTGCGGCTTTTTCAAAACCCTTCAGACTTTCAAATTCGACGTTCTCAAGTTTTGCCAGCTTAGCCATTATTGTTCCTTTCTAATGAGCCACATTGAGTAAGCTCCGGAAGCTTTTTCCTGATCTGCTTCCATTAGATTCATAATTCGATCTTTTAGTAGTTCGCTCTCAGCTTTGTCGGGATCAATCGATTCCTCAAGCACAGGCAGTGCAGAGCTCATACCAGGCAAAGTGTTGTCAACAGACTGAAGCTCTTCAAGCTCCTCGATTGTTCTTGGAAGCATTTCTTCAACAGAGTCTTGGAAACTATCTGTAATCCATTGCATGAAGGGTCTGATCACGACAAAGAAAAACAGTGCTAAACTGAATCCCAACATCGACCATTTAAACAAAGCATGCAGTAATTTTTTGCGCTCTAAAGATGTCAACAATCGATCGCTCTCAGAAAAATCTTCCGCGATAAACTGTATATTTTCGATTTTAACGTTATCACCACGACCGTTATTAAAACCAATCGCGTTTTTTACCAGTGAATCATATTTCTGAATGTCTTCAGGTGTTCGAGCCACCCATTTCATTTCAGTCGATCCATCATCTTTAGTCACCCTTTGGTCAAAACCGTCCACCAAAACCGCCACGCTGATTCTTTCGATACTGCCGGCAGCTTCTTTGATATTTCGAACTGTTTTTGGGACTTCGTAGTTCACAGTTTTCAAATCTTTTTTAACGTCTTGCTTAAATCCGACTTGGCCACCGTCTTCGGCACCAGGGATGTTGCTTCTGGCTCCAGGAATTCCAGATGGATTTGTTCGTGATCCATCTAAAGCTTCTTCCTGTGTTTGCTGACTGCGTATAGCCGTTTTTTCTGGATCAACGCTTTCTTCAACTGATTGAATGATTTTTGTATTCAATGTGGCATCGACTCGGGCAATGACCTTCCCCTGTCCAACGACTTTTGACAGAATCGCTTCGATACGTTCTTCGATATCTTGTTCAATTTTTTCTTTCAGCTCTAATATTTCTGCTGATCCACCAGTGGCCGTATCAGATTGTCTGGACAGCATCTTACCCCTGTCATCAACCACTGTTACTTTTTCAGGAGCTAAACCTTCCACCGCAGATGAAATCAAGTATTGAATCCCTCTGATCTGATCTGGCTGCAGTGTTTTACCAGGATACAGCTCTAAAACTACTGATGCCGAAGGCTGAACTGTTTCTTCCAAAAATGTTTTACGATTAGGAATAGCTAATAAAACCTTGGACTGCCTGACCGCAGTCAAAGTATTGATAGCCCGAATTAACTCTCCCTGCAGAGCTCTCTGAAAATGAACTTTTTGGGCGTAGGAATTAGTACCAAAATCTTCTTTTTCAAAAATCTCTAAACCCACACTTCCAATTCGGTTGGATCCGATTTCAGACATCAACATCATTTGTGTTGAATGCAACAGATCTTCAGGAACTGCTACGGTCTTACCATCGTCTCGCAACTGAAAGGGGATATTCTTTCCATTAAGCTTTTCAATGATCAGTGCCAATTGATCGTTCGGAACATTTGTTAACAGGGAAATATAGTCCTTGCCGCTCATCATGTAAGATACAGTCATGAATGCGATCCCCGCAATAATTGTCGCAGCGATAATCGACATTCGCTTGGTAGGACCAAGACCCTTAAAGAAGTCTTTAAACTGTACGACTAAACTGCCTAATATTTTATTCAACGAATCCCCCTAGTTTATCCAAACTCAAACCTGCATTTTCATAATTTCTTGATAAGCGTCGATGATCTTGTTTCGAACTTGCATCATTAATTTCAGCGCAATGTCAGCTTTTTCACCTGCGATCATCACATCAGCAATATTGTCAGTTTTTCCTGTTACCAATTGCTCGGCTTTAACATTGGCATCTTTTTGCAATTCATTAACTTTGCCGATTGCTTGAGAAAGAGTTGCTTGAAAGCTGGCACCCGTATCGTCAGAGGAGCCTTTAATTCCTACCAAGTCATCTTGATTTATTTTCACAGACTTTTGATCAACCGAATGGTTATCCAGTCTGCCTGAGTTCAAAAATTGATTCGCGTTCTTTACTGTAAAACCTTCCATGGCCTTACTCCTATTCTGTCAAAAAAACCAAAAATCATCTACCTATTTCAAGCGCACTCAATGCCATGTCTTTACTGGCTTGAAAAGCCGAGACATTGGCCTCGTAAGCTCTTTGAGCTTGAATCATATTTACCATTTCCTCGGACACATCGATATTAGGATATGCCACATACCCTTCCTCATTAGCATCCACGTGATCTGGTTGATACTTCATCAACGGAGCTCTTTTATCATAAGCAAAATCTGTAACTTGAACTCGATGTATGTCTGCATTGGGCGAATTCACACTCATCACATCACCGAAACTTTTCACGTCGGGCATGCTTTCAAAAACCACATCCTTACGACGATAGGGACCACCCTCTGGAGTTCTGGTGGTGTTAACATTTGCCAAGTTTGACTGAATGGTATGCATCCTAGTCCTTTGGGCAGACATTCCACTGCTGGAAACTCTGAAGCCGGTTGAAAAATCAGACATTTAATTCCCCTTATCTTCCTTCACTGACTGCATACCTTAATGCAGCCAATTTTTTATTGATCAATTGCAAAGCCGCCTTGTAATGAATGTTGTTTTCAGACAAAGCCGCCATTTCCCGTTCCAGATCCACATTGTTTCTGTCATTGTTCACAGCACCTTCTGGATTTTCATAAATCTCGGGTGTCAGACTGTGAATCGGCCCTGCTCCCAAGGCAAAATGAGCTTCATCAGACGTGTTCATTGATTTTAAACCGTCAGTGTCCACGGCCCTGGCCAAAGCTTCCTCAAAATCTAATTTTTTAGCTTTGTAATTCGGCGTCTCAGCATTTGCGATGTTCGCCGATGTGATATTGTGCCTCAGTAAACGCATGTTCAATGCCGTACCTAAGGCAGATGTTGTTTTGTCAAACAGATCACTCATCTTACAACCTCCGAATTTTCCATTGCAGGAATTCTTCTGATGTATTTCTTGTAATTCTCAGACCACTCTGAACCCTTCAGTCTTTCCTGTGATAACTTGTACCAGAAATCATTCTTTTCTTCTTTCAATGGAGCCCAAATTGTAGAAGCCTTTTGGATTTCACCTTTTTCAAAATGGATTTTTCCCAACCTGTATCTGATTGAACTAATGGGTCGCTTTTTTTCATATTTTTATAACAAATGTTCATAAACCCCTGAGGCGTCATC
>JBIKLL010000085.1:0-10650 GCA_044359815.1 Pseudobdellovibrionaceae bacterium | reverse complement strand
TTCTATGTTTTTACACCTTTTGAATACATTTGCGAGCGCGCATGGCATATCTCGTGATGCGTAAATGCAAAGATAATTTTTTTCACTATTTTTAGACACTCGCTAACGGCCGCGGGCTCATCTCTCGTATTGAATCATTTTATAAAAGCAATTTTTTTGCTTTTATAAAATGACTCAACACCAGATATGCCCCGCACGCTCGCTGCATGTGTCTAAAAACAGTAAAAACAAATTACTTTTGCATTTACGCAATACGAGAGATGAGCTTGCGGCCGTTAGCAAGTATTCAAAAGGTGTAAAAACATTGAAGTATTTTTAGACTCAAATTAACCGCACTCAAGTGGGCCGGCTCTAGTTTTGTCTAAGAGGAACTGAATCCAGATTTTCTTGAGTGATGATCACGACATTTTTTCTGTCAAAGGGATCATAGCCTTCAGGCGAATTGGAATCCATTTTTTCTGGCCCACCATGCTGATCGATCAGTTCGATCAAATCCTCTTTGATAGCTCTGCGAGCTTGCCCTGCATAAGCGATGCTAGGTGTTTTATAGATAAAAGCAAAATAAACGTTTCCCTGTTGGGTCGAAGCAATTCCCGCTAATGTCACGGCCTTTGCAACCGTTCCAGTTTTAGCAACCACTGAATCACTGGTGTATTCACTGCGATACCCTTTTCCAGTTTCTAGGTCCACATCAACGACACCCATGGCATGATAGGATTTTTTGCCACTTTCGATCATAAGCTTCCTAAGGGCATAAATTGTTTTAATAATCGATTTGCAGTTGGCTCTGGTGTAGCGGTTTTCACCATCATTATTGCCAGATCCATTCAAAAAGCTGATGTCAGCCACCGAAATACCCAATTCACTGTGCAGAAAGTTTTCCAGATCAGAGCCATTGCCTAACCCTTGATACAAAGCTTCAGACAAATAGTTATGACTGTGAGTGTTCATGTATTTGATCATACCAATCAGTGGGACTGACGGAAGCAACACCACAGTCTTACCCTTGGGTTTAAACGAATTTGCGTTTAAGTAAGCAATTTCTTCTACAGTTAAATTGATAGTGTCTGGCAGCAGTTCGCCATGAGCTTGTTCGACCTGGCTTCTGAGGGTTTCATAGCCTCTGTTTAAGCGCGTGAAAATCTGAACCAGATTGTCGCCGGTTTTTACTCGCGATGGGTGAGTGTTTTCATAGGTGTCGCTGATCAACTCAGAGTCAGTAATATTTAAAGCCAAGAAAACTCGACCGTCAAAGGTTAGTCTGGATAATTTATAAATGCCTTTTTTATTTAGGGTCGCTGCTAAATACTGAATGCTCTTTTTTGAAAAATAGGGATCATAACTGCCCTCGATGTGAGCCTGCCATTCGCCTTCGACTTTGGCTAAATGCACTTTCGTGATAAAGCGATGATCCACTCCGTAAGTTTTAAGAGCCCAATAAGAAGTAAAGATTTTTGATACACTGGCGATGGGATACAGCGTTTCAGTACGTAGCCCTTTGATGGTTTTACCATCTGTTGAAGTGCAGCTTGAGCTTAAATTCACTGATTTAGCATAAGCAACCGATCCATTGAATCCAATGGCAACAGCTGTATATAAAGCTAAAAAAATGTGTTTCGAACCTACGTGCATTGTTATCTCCCGAAACAATTCGGACTGTAACAAAGCAATTATTTTGCCAGTTCATTGGGGGTTTTAATCAGTTAGGGCTTTATTGAGCTGACGAACGATTGGACAAGAGCTGACACATTTTGTCCCTACTAAATGAGGGGTTTGACTCATCTTGCATTCAGGCTTTCCCGAATGTCTGATCAACACATCTGATTTGGTTTTTGCAAAAACTGAATTTTTGCGCCCGCCAAAATGGGCTTTACAAGCTAAACTGGCCAATTGATTGATCTGCGCCCAAGCAGCTGATCCATGATGGTGTCTGGGGCCCATGCCCCGATCCGACTCATCTGATTCCAGCACTGTGAAATTCAGTTTGTATTTTGAAAAATCAGAACAATCTTTTTTATTCATTGTTCTAAAACCAAAAGGATCATCGCTGGCAGTTGCTACCAACCATGTGTGACCACCACCTACCAGCACGTCCCCAGGTTTCAGATAGGATTCCCTAGAAAAATCCACGTTGTGAAAACACGATTCAGGTTTGTCAGGCAGGCCTTTTAACATAGTGGTATTGTAGGCATTGGGAGTTCCGTTTTTGTCTTTTGGAAAAAACTGATAAATGTCATCCGTGTTTTTGAAAAACCTAAGCCCACTGGCAGCATAAGCCGTGGTGATAAAGCTTGAACAATCAGTGCCTTTTTTAACAAACTTTAATTGCGGCACACCATCCAGTTTTTCTGGGAAACTGATTTTGGGATTTCGATCCACCCACGAATAATAGGGCAGTTCAAAATCCTGTGAACAAGAATCAGTTCTTAGGCGTTTTGCAAAAGCAGAATAGTTCTGTGAAAAATTATAGCTTTTGCGACCGTCGTTGTACCAATTAACCTCGCCCTCAAACTCGGGTCCAGAAACAGACAAATTGGCTGCATCACAGCTCTGGTGTAACGCCGCGATCAGTGTGATTCCAGAAGCCACAGCCGGATGCACCCTTTGGCCTTCGCTAAATTTCTTCACTTTACCAGGTGCCAAGGTTCTGAATCTGACATTAGATGCATTTTGAAAATTGACTGAACAAAAATCTACTTTTTCTGAGCTCAGGTCCATCAGCAGTTTCACCAAATAAAATCGCCTGGCTAAATTGTAGGTTTCACGATCAAAACTGGCCCCTGATGCGCTAACTACATAGTTACTGCCCGTGGATTTGCGGATCAAAACATTCTGGATCCTTCCGCCGTCATATTTCTGTTTAGCACAGGCTTTCAGGTTTTGAGCCATGGCTAAGACCTCGGATCGATAATATTTGTATGAGCCTGGAATAGATTGAATGACCTCGGGTGTGATGGCAGCAATCTTGGCCAATACCGATAAGTCTTTGTTTAATTTTTCTTTGTTAAAATCATTTCGGCAAATCATTTTTTGGGCTTCAGTCCAACTAAAGCTGGTTTCCAGAATCATCCTATAGGGATCACATTCGCTGCTGGCCGAAACACCCAAGGTCTTAGGCTCTTGCAAAACAGCTTTTTCGTATTTAACCCAGTCTTGATTGGCCTGATCCTGTGAGGCAGCCATGGATTGCAGACTGATTAAAAAAATTAAACTGATTGAAATCTTGATCATGGCGCAAATAGTATCCACTGATACCAGTTTCAGAAACTGTCATTTAAATGTACAGAATATTTTGCCCGAGGAGTGACGTTTTTAGGACTGGACTGGCCATCGCGATGGCAATAGCCTTCTGTAGTTCAAATTATTGCTGCAGAGATTATGAACAAAATTTCGTGGGCAAAGGCGGATTTGAATCAAATGTTTTTCCCAACGAATTTTTCGAACTCAACCCAAGATTCCTTATCCGCTTTTTCGTTGTAAGCAGCCCCCTTGCTCTTGTCGTCACCCGCCAATGGGTTGGTAAAAGAATGAACAACTCCAGCATAGTTCACAAACTGCATGACTTTTTTCGCAGCTCGCATTTCGGATTTAAAATCAGTGACTTCTTTTGCTGGAACAAAGGGGTCATCGGCCCCATGTAAAATCAAAACAGGTGCCTGAATATTTTTAGCATCAGCGGGTTTGGGATTGGACAATCCACCATGGAAACTAACTATTCCAGCAAGCTTTGCTCCGGCACGACCCAACTCCAAGGCTGTGGTTCCTCCAAAACAATATCCAAATACAAAAATTTTCTCTTTATTGACTTCGTTCCTTTTGGACAAAACCTCATAAGCTGCTTGAATATGGGCTCGCAATTTGACTCTGTCTTCTTTAAACTTTCCGGCCAGTTTTGCGGCTTCGTCTTGATTTTTAGGGTTATTACCTTTTCCAAAAATATCTACTGCAAATCCCACATAGCCTTTTTTGGCCATTTCCTTGGCTTTGTTTTTTGTATAATCGCCGATCCCCATCCAATCGTGTACGATTAAAAATCCTGGAGATGGTGTTTTAACTTTGTCATCAAAAGCTATAAATCCCTCAAACTTGGTTCCATTTAATTCATATTTAACGATTTCTGTTTTAACGTTCGCCGTCGCAAATAACGAAAAGAAAATAGACAAAATCAAATTCACAAATCCTCCTTGTTTAATCCCGTGAATCCAAAATACTTCCCGAGTTCTTTCAAAGTACAGCTTTTGTTATTGAAAAATTATGTAATAAAAAAATTAATTACAGATCCCATTAAAAATTTCGGTACAAGTCGTCGGGTTAGCATCTATTACTCCGTCTGTACAACAAGAAGTTCCTTGAATATCTGTACAGCTTTCGCCGCAATCACCATCCACAAATTGAGCTCCATAGGAGGTGATACAGGCTCCATTTTGCACAACTCCCCCACCACCACCATGGTAGCAAGCACTCCCCGTATCCAAACAAGAACAGGCACGAATGTATCCAGCACTGGTTGCTGAACAAGTTGTTTGGGTAGTCCCCCTTCTTCGAGTTGTGCCAGAAGCTGCACAGCCAACTGCTAAAGCTATCGTCGAAGGGGCTCCTGAACCAGCCATTGCCAAGCCATTCATCACGGTTTGACAATTTGCATCGGACCCACCAGCGCCTGTATAAAACAAAATTGGATTCACATTGCAGCCACCTAAGCTTGCACAAGCAGTTACGCAACTGGCAGCTGAGGCACTTTTGATCCAGCAAAAGTTATTAGTATCGACCCATCCCCCTGTACAAGTGGGTCCAGAAGATGCTTCCATATTATACTGATAGTCCCCGCAGTCGTTCCCGTGCAAGACGAACCGACGGCATTGGTCGTGTCTTTCCAAGTTGTTCCGTCGCACCATTTAATTTTGCTAGCTGTGTAGGTCAAATCGCCCGCATTACCAGAAGGGCTTGTACAAGCGGCATTAGCTAATTGAAATACAAAAAATTAGCTAAACACTAAGATAAGCTTCATACTATTCATCCTTGAGTATGTTGTTACTTAAATTAACTCCCTTTTTCTAAAATAAATCAACCGCATCCTTTTTTCTGGCTACGTCAGGTCATAGTGAGGGATAATCAAAAAACAGACTTAATCAGATCATTATATTCTTTAAAATGTTGCCGTTCTTTGGAAATAAAATCTAGATTTAGTTTTTCGATATCTTTAAATTTCGGAACAGTTTCTAGTTTTTCAAAATCCCCTCGAGAAATATAAGACATATATTCAGAAAAATCTGCTCCCAGTTTTTTGCTTGATTCTACGCGATTATTAATGTCCAGACTAACTCTTTTAAGCAAAGACGATATTTCCTTTAAATTTTTATCAGATATTGAAATCCATTTAAGACGAGCTAGTTTCTGTAAAATTTGAATTTCGATCTTTAAGGAATTCAGACCCGGTGGCTTCATGGCTCGTTTTACATAAGCAATTGCAATCTTTTTATCCAGCAAATCCTTGTCTGAAAAACTGGTAATCAATTTTCGAGCAAACAAACAGGCCTTAGCCTTTGCTTGCAAGTTCAAATTAATTAGCTGAAAAATCTGTTCTTGGCTTTGCGAAACTTCTTTTTCATAAAGCACTGAGTTGCTTTCATCTAGTTTCAAAAATTCATTAAACCAAAAAGAGTAATCAATTTTGTTTTTATCCATTGTTTTTTGCTTTTCAGTCAACTCAGCGCAAATTCCTTTGTTAAATTCTTGCGTCACTGTTTCAACTTTAGGTGCCACCCGAGGTGCGTCTTTACCTGGACTAATTTCAATTTTACTTTCCAACAGAGTCCCTGAGTCTTTTTTCGGAAAAAGCGAAATAGCAAAAGACACTATCAATAAACCAATTATTGAAAATATGAAATAAACCAGTTTTTTGTTGTTCATTTATGATTCCGCCTCTTCACTAAAATCCTAAGGCCCGCAAATCTGGCAGTCAATGACAGAGAATCTTAGCAAGAACAACAAAATGAATCACAACTTTCATTGGCAAAGCTCCCCGAAAGAACACCGGCAGTGCAAGTTCTTGTTTGACGATGTGAAAAACAAGGTCCATCTATTTCAGTGCAATAAAAGGTGTTTTCAAAAGCAAACACTGAAGACCCATTTGTAACTGTGGCTCCCCAAGGAGCCGTGCAGTCCAAAGAGCCACCTTCCATGTTGTACCAATTGGTTCCATCACAAAATCGGTATTTTACAGCACCAGAATTGTAGGTAAAAGAACCTGCCGTAGTCCCCGAGCATGATCCCGCAGATGCGCCTTTCATCGAAATCCAATTGGTACCATTGCAATAATATAAAGTGCCTGCCGAGTAGTTTATGGTCCCAGCGGTCGTTCCAGTACAAGATGATCCAGTGGAGTTCGTAGTGTCTTTCCACGTTGTTCCGTCGCACCATTTGATTTTACTTGCCGTCCAAGTCAAATCGCCCGCATTGCCAGTGGGACTCGTACATGCGGCCATTGCAAATTGGGAAAGAAATATTTGGCTCAGCACTAAAACAAAATACATAAAAACATCCTTATTTACACTCTTACATTCTCGAGATTTTAAGCAAAGAAGTCAAAACCTCAAAAAATCCACTTCATTTTAGTCTTGTAAGCCAAGTCTTGATTTAATCATTTCCATATCTTTTTTCAGCTTCTCATTTTCAGACTTAAGCTTTTCATTGTCTTTTTGAAGTGCTGCAATAGCTGAATCTTGTGCTTGATCTTGGATAAGATTATTTTTGATCATGACATAAAGCTCTTTAACGGCTTGAATTAATGGAGCCACTAACGTGTTGTATTTTACAGCCTTAAGTCCTGTTTCTTCATTGGTCACAACAGCACTTGGAATTACTTTTTCAAGATCTTGAGCGATCACACCGGCATCTGGTTGATGATTGGATTTCCAATCCCAACTTACACCCGTTAATTGATTAATAACTTCCAAACCTTTAGTCGGCTGAATATTTTCCTTAAGCCTTCTATCCGAAGTTGAAATAAAATTTGTGGCTTTCACGTTACCACTAACTTCTAATTTTTCAGTAGGTGTCGACGCGCCGATACCAACGTTACCATTTGTCACCAATAATCCGTAATTATTTGTTCCACCAGAAGCGCTAAAGCTTGCTGCAATATTTGTTGATGCAGTTCCTGTTGCAGTCACGGCAGAGCTGATACCTGTTCTGGTAATTGTTGAAGTGCCGTTAGCTCCGCTGATTGCAATGTTAACTCCTGTATTGCCTGCGGCAGCAGCTGTCGAGGTAGAAGAAATATTTAAAATATTACCGCTGGTTAATCCATTACCAGTTAATTGCAACACATCAGCTGTAGTCACGCTGTTGGCTGTGATTTGTGCCGCGTCTGTAGTTGTTCCTGTGTAGGTTTGAACATGAGTTCCCGCACCTGAAGACATCACAAAGTTTCTTCCAGCAGCGATGGTTGTGTCACCATTCAGACTGACAGCACCAGTGCCTGTGCCAAATGTTGTTGATCCAGTTTGAGTGATGTTTCCAGTTGCAGTGTAGGTTCCTGAAGACGACAGAGTCGTGAATGCACCCGCCGCAGCTGTTGAAGAACCGATTGATCCAGGCGATGCCCAGTTCACATTTAAAGTCACGTTACCAGATGAACCACCACCAGTTAAGCCAGTACCAGGTGACACATCAGTGATATCACCAGCATCTGTGATTCCGTATCCAGCAAGAGTCGTTGGATTAGTTCCACCAGTCACTCGACCAAAAGCATCCACTGTTACTGATTTATATGTTCCAGCAGTGGCTCCGCTGTTTGCCAATTTAATAGTTCCACTTGTTACTGTTAATCCCGAAGTCGCAGCATCAGTATCAAGTTGCACAATACCTTTAGCACTGTAAGAAGCATTTTGATAAGCCGCACTTGATGCCGCCGTTAAACGACCTTGAGCATCCACTGTGAATGAAGGCACCGCTGAAGTCGATCCATACGCCGCTGCTGATACAGACGTGTTTGCTAATGACAATGTTACGTTGCCCGATGATCCACCGCCAGTTAATCCAGTACCTGCTGTCACAACTGTGATGGTGCCAGTGGCTGCTGTTCCGCATTCCCAACCATTGGCTGTTTTTGTCAAAACGTTGCCATTTGTACAAGCAACTGCGTTCGGTGAATAAACCAAATATTTTCCAGCTGTGCTGATAGTTAATGAACCACTCAAAGTCGTGTCACCACCGCTTGGTGAAATTGTTAAATCACCACCACTGGTTGTTGAAAAATCAGCATAGTTAACAGCGGATCCATCGGCATCATTATAAGTTAATCGTAAATTTGCACCCGTTGCAGAGTTGATATCTAGTGCTCCACCTGCAGACGTCGTTCCGACACCAACATTACCACCAAAAAACGACGGTGTTGTTCCAGCAGTATAGACCGAGTAATTGGTTGTACCTTTGGTTAAGCTTTCAACGTACAACCCTACTTGATTAGACATGGTTCCAGCACCCGAACCGTTGGCAGCGTAATAACTGACAGCGCTTGATACTGTGTGACCTGTTGATACGTCGACTCGACTCCAATTACCATGGATATTAGTGGTTGTTCCACCATTTCCAGATCCTGTGTTTAATGACATCATACCAACTAAATTAGCAATAGTGCCCGTTGTGTGAGTCGCTGCCGTATTAAGTCTTGCGCCCACTTTATACGAAGTATCTGCAGCTGAATAGTTAGTGACACCATAGATACCATATTGTTCGCCTGCTGTAGCTGAACTGTAAGTTCTGGTAACTTTGAATTTCCCAGCATCTGCAGCACCGCCCACACCCATGTTGCCTGAAGTATCAATTGTCACAACAGTTGAATTATTAGCTTCCAGATATAAAGCATTGTCGTTTGATCCAATTGTAACTGCACCAGAGTTTCCACCCAATGTAGCAGCATCAGTGATTCCATAGCCAGAAAGAGTCGTCGGATTTGTTCCACCAGTCACACGGCCAAAAGCATCTACAGTCACAGATTTATAAGTTCCGGCTGTGGCACCGCTGTTTGCTAATTTAATTGTACCGCTTGAAACTGTTAATCCAGATGTCGCTGCATCTGTATCCAATTGAACTATACCTTTTGCTGCATAACTGGCGTTTTGATAAGCTGCTGAACTGGCCGCAGATAAACGACCTTGAGCATCCACTGTAAATGAAGGCACTGCTGAGGTTGAACCATACGCAGCTGCTGTCACACCTGTTGATGATAAATCCAAAGACACGGCTCCCGTAGTTGCCCCACCTGTCAAGCTTGCACTAGTCGTAACTGCTGTGATGTCACCACCGGCACCCATTGAAGATCCCGCAACACAAGCCCATGTGGTTCCATTAAACTGAAGAACTTCTCCGGTTGAGCAAGTATCGTTTATCAATCCAGTATTTGTTCCATTGACCATAACCATTCGATTTGCGGTAAATGATGATGATCCTGTACCACCACGGCTGAATCCCAATGTACCGCTTGTAACTTGTGACGCTGCAATCGCGATGTCAGCTTGTGAGGCCGCTGTGATTCGACCAAATGCATCCACTGTTAACGAAACTGCTTTTGCAGCTGTGGTTCCGAAGCTCCCAGCAGTCACACCGCTGTTTGCTAATTTCACTGTGCCGCTCGTTACTGTTAATCCAGATGTCGCTGCATCTGTATCTAATTGAACTATACCTTTAGCTGCATAGCTGGCGTTTTGATAAGCTGCTGAACCAGCTGCTGTTAAACGACCTTTTGCATCTACTGTGAATGAAGGCACTGCTGATGCTGATCCATAGCTAGCTGCACTTACTGCAGTGTCAGCTAATGACAATGTAGCATTGCCACTTGCGGCTCCACCAGTTAAACCAGTTCCTGCAGTCACATCTGTGATGTCACCACTGCCACCGCTACCCAATGAAGTTCCCGCAACGCAACCCCAAGTCGTGCCACTGAACTGCAACACTTCTCCGGTTGCGCAAGCATCTACGATCATCGCAGTTCCTGTACCGTTCATCATGATCATTCGATTAGCTGTTAATGCCGAAGCTCCCGTACCGCCTCGAGAAATTCCCAATGTTCCGCTAGTGATTTGTGAAGCCGCGATTGCAATGTCAGCTTCTGCTGCTGTAGTGATTCGTCCAAATGCATCCACAGTTAATGAAACTGTTTTGGCAGCTGTGGTTCCATAGCTTGCTGCAGTTACACCACTGTTTGCCAATTTAATTGTTCCGCTTGAAACTGTTAATCCAGAAGTCGCTGCATTTGTATCCAGTTGCACGATACCTTTTGCTGCATAGCTAGCGTCTTGATAAGCCGCTGAGCCAGCCGCAGTTAAACGACCTTTTGCATCCACTGTAAATGAAGGCACTGCTGATACTGATCCATACGCCGCTGCTGTCACACCAGTGCTTGCTAATGTTAAAGCACCACCTGATGCCAATGTAGCATCACCGCTCATTGATACAATCGCAGGAGCACTGCCTGTCACACCGACCATCATTTGTCCGTTGGTCATTGCACCGGCTTCAACAATCGCTCCACCGTTTGATACCATTAATCTGTTGTTACTTAATGCTGTCGCAGAATTTGTACCACCGCGAGCAATCGGCAATGTGCCGCTAGAAATTTGTGACGCTGCAATCGCAATGTCAGCCTCT
>JBIKLL010000024.1:0-32668 GCA_044359815.1 Pseudobdellovibrionaceae bacterium | reverse complement strand
GCTCCAATTAAAATCCAAATCATTGATCTGTGCAGTCAGTGATCCTTGAGACGCCGACAAATTGATCACGCTGCCAATGCTGGCCTCATTTTGAAACAGGACCGTGGGTTCACAAACAGCGGTCAGTGAAACCTGAACTGTGGTTCCATTGACGATTCTTTCAATTGTTTTTGAGATTTTAATTTCACCTAAAACGGCACGGATTCTGAGGTAATCGGACTGTATTTGAGTCTGCAGTCCGTAAATCCCAAAAGGTCTCAGTCTGTAGCTGATGTCCATTTGAATGTTATTGATTTCTACAGGGATATCCTGATGATAAACGGTTTGATTGGGAATTTGGATTCTTTGGAAACCCTGTTCAGCTGCGGAAGACAAAGAGTTCGACAATAGGTTCCAAGGGATTCTTAGAAGGACAGGTGATTGCAGAATTTCTGATTTTGCCACTGATGGCAGCGTGAAAAGACTTAACAAGATCAGCTTCTTTACCGAAAAGTTTTTCATAGTCCTTCTTAATCAAAGATGGTTTCAATGCAACTGGGCCAAGGTCTGATACAAAGAAATGTTAGCAAACTTCGAAGCCTTTGTGTGGAAATTTTATTTGCGCCCAAAAATGCAAAACCTTTACACAGGTATTTTAGTTTTTTTGTCATTCTTTTTACTGTTGTCTTAACTTACTTTGCTAAAGATCTGCGGACTCATTATTCGATGGAGCAGTTCTTTCCGAAAAATCATCCATTGCTTCAGAATGATTCAAAGATAAAAAAACTTTTTAATATTTCATCCAAACCGGTGTTGGCGCTGCTGATTGAAATGCCAGGCGAACACGGAAGCTGGCTGATGCCCACCAGGATCACACAACTGAAGGCTTTAACCAACGAGCTTAAAACAATCCAATCTGTGAAATCAGTGTTTTCGATGACCGAGATTCAAACCAGTCTGGAAAAGGACGGGCAGCTGCTGGTTGGACCTGTGTTTGATTTATTGGATGCAGAACAGTTTACCAATTATGTCAGCACCAGTACGATCATCCAACCACATCTGATAACGGCTGATAAAAAAGCCACATTATTATTGATCGATTTAGAGGCCCTAGATCCCTACAGGCTTAAACAGAAAATTTCTGAAATCGAAACAAAGGCATTAATGCAGTTTCCTGATCTGAGTGTTTCCTCGGGTGGGCCGCTAGCGATACAGTCGCAGTTAACAGTCATGTTGATGAATGAACTGGGAAAGTTTTTTTTACTCAGTGTTTTGATTTTTGCACTGATCACAAAATTGTTTTTTAAAGACAATGGCACTCTGTGGTTTTTACTGGGCTCCTTAGTGATGACCAACCTAGTTGTTGTGGGATTACTGGGATTTTTTGAAATTCCATTTACAGTGTTGCTGTCAACATTGCCAATCCTGGTCAGTTTAACTGTGGTTTCATTGATTGTTCACACATTGCACTCATGGGCTTTTGTTGAAAAGCAAAAAGATTTTGTTCTCAGCTGGCAGAACCTGCTGATGACCCTTAAGGATTTATTTTTACCGAATATGCTGGGCTCGTTAACGACCAGTATTGGATTCTTATCACTGGCTTGGACCGCCATACCGTTGATCAATCAGTTTGGCTTAGTGATATCCATTGTGATCATGTTTGTATGGCTGTATTCGCTCTTTTTGATTATAGTGTGGGGACCTTATTTAAAACCCCAGTTGCGCGATTTCACTCAGTCAAAAGCCTATTGGGTGATGTCGCTCAGACGCAAAAGCGTTTGGGGATTTTCCCTGACAGTTTTTGCTTTTGTGTTTTTTCTGCTGTCTGGCAGAAATTTAAATTTTTCGACCAAATTGTTTAATGATTTACCTGAAAATCATCAGGCCAGAGCATCGACTGAATTTATTGATTCCAAATTCGGTGGCAGTGTTTATTATGATGTGGTTTTAGAACTGACGGGTGCTGGTAACTGGAAGTCCAGTCAGTCATTAGGATCGCTGAATAAAACTGTTGAACAGATAAGAGCTCTTGCAGGGGTTGGCAGTGCCCTTTCCGTAGTAGATATCTTGGGACCCAAATCCTTGCAGACGGATCAGAAAATTTCTGAAACATTGTTTTTGTTTTCAATGAGCAGTCCCAATCCCACAGAAAGTTTTTTGGCTGATAATGATAGAATCACTCGAGTATCAATCAGGCTGTTTGATTTAGAATCAGATAGGATCAGCGAGCTCAGGTCAGCAATCACCAGTCGCTTTAAATCACAATTTCCCAAAGTAAAAATCACTGAGGCAGGAATGGCTGCAACGATTCACACAATCAACAGCGAGGTTTCAAAGGATCTGATTTTTGGATTTTGGCAGAGCTTATTGATTATATTTGTGATGCTGATATTTATTTTCAAGTCTATCAGATGGGCCATAGTAGCTTGTATTCCCAATCTGATACCGCCGGCGATTTTGATCGGCAGTTTGGGCTTGATGGAGACTCCGATCAAACCAGGCATTGCATTGATATTTTCGATTTCGTTGGGGCTTGCGTTTAACAACACGGTGTATTTGCTGGGAAGGTTGAAAAGTTTGACAGAAGGACGCAACTTTTTACCTGTTAAGAGAGCTTTTTTTGTGGAAGCGAATCCTTGCTTGTTCGCAACTGTCGTAGTGTTTTGCGGTTTTTCGGTATTTTTAGCGTCTGATTTTGAACTGAACAGAAGTTTTGGAATTTACATGTTAATTTCGATTTTTGCTGGAGCAATTGGAGATTTGATTTTTTTACCTGTGTTGTTGACTCACTTTCCTGATATGCTGAATAAATCGGACAACAAGAAGTTCAATTCAGAAAACAACCAGAAAGACAGGGATTCAATGAGTTCTAATAAAATTGCTGCTAGTTTTGTTTTATTTTTACTGATTTGTTCTGTACCACATCAGGTGTTATCAGCAACCGCCGATCAAAGAGCTAAAGATTTATTGATAAAGGCTTCGCAGCAATTGCAAAGCAAAGATGAAGTCGCCAAAGTTAAAATGAAAATAATTGAAACCGATGGATCTGTGAAGGTCCGCACGATGAGCTTGCAGACGCTTTCGGATAAAAGTTTTTTTGCAAAGGTAAAAATGCTGGAACCCGCTGATATCAAAGGGACAGCTTTTTTGGCCGAGGTTACAACGGACAGACAGAATCAATGGGTGTATTTACCCAGCTCGCGTCAAATCAGAAAGATTGTCACATCCAACACCAGCCAGGCCGGAATATTGGGATCAGAGGTCACAGCTGATGATTTGAACCTGGATGTGATTAAGTCATCTGTGGTTAAACTGCGTGCTGAAAATGCCCAGGCCTATATATTTTCGGTTCAGCCAAAAAAGAAATCTAAATACCAGTATTCGTATTTGTACCTATCCAAGGCCAATTTATTGCCAATTAAGATCGATCATTATGTGGGGCAAAAAATTGCTAAAACCGTAGAATTTAGCAATTACAAAAAACTGGCTGGCGGAACTTACCGATCACAGCTGATCCGAGTGAAGAACAATATTTCAAAGCGCAGTACGGATTTGGAAATCTCTGACATCAGTGTCAACGGTGGCTTGAGCAAATCAGATTTTGTCCCTGACTCACTCAAGTACGATTAGTTTTATTAACTAGCCAACTTGCCTGCAGTAAATTTGAATTTTAAAAAATATTTCTTTGTTTTATACCTTTTGAATACTTGCTAACGGCCGCGGGCTCATCTCTCGTATTGTATCATTTAATTTAACTAAAAATATGATTAATAAATTATCATATTCCTAGTTAAATTAAATGACACAACACCAGATATGCCCCGCACGCTCGCAAATGTATTCAAAAGATATAAAACAAAGAAATATTTTTTAAAATTCAAATTTGCCGCAGGCAAGTGGGATCAAAACTAGTTTAGGTTACAAACCTTTTTTGATTGAGTTTTTTCTTTGTAGTTTTGGTCAATCAACACAAAGCGGGTAGGGGCTTTGTGGCCGTCTACAACACCCATGTCAATCACCACTGCTTTTGCCCCAGTTGGGTTGGCATTGATTGCGTGAAAACGGTCATGGTTAAAAAACGCAAGCGATCTGCTGGGTGAAATCACCGGTGGATGTTGAACCAAAAAATCTTCTCCGTTGATTTTAATTTCGATACGCTCTTGCAGTGGGTGTTTAAAATCATCAATAAAATAAGTTTTGCCAACCGTCATAGAACATTTTTGTCCATCCCTTTGAGTCCCAAAGTGATCGCCAGGTTTTATGTGAGCCTGCGATACGCTTGCTATAAATAATGTACTTAAAATAAGTGCTTTCATGTTTGCCTCCTGGGCTGTGGTTATAAATTAAATTTCTCTAAATTCGTTGATAATCAATTTAATGTCTTCGGAAACTTTGCTGGCTGTGTTTGGATCCTTTAAATCCATGGACAGGGCCTGATCCTCTAGATCCAAAATCTTAAGGTATCTTGATGGACCACCTTTGGGTCTGGGCTTTTCGGTAAAATTCGATTTGCCATCTAATACGGATTCCCAAGTGGTTCGCAGCAAATCCCAAAAAGCTTTTCGAGGCGCCATAAAAGCCATTGCAGGCTGACAGTCTGAATCAGGCAAGCGAACGTACCAAGTCTTACCCAGCTCGCGAGCCAAAGGGGATTTTTCATTGGCAGTGTGAATGGTTTTAATATTGTCCTGACGCTCAAGCCAGTTATTTGGATAAACGATGACCTTAGTGTTTCTTTGCAGAGTCTGATAATCACTGCGCTTCATATCGCGGATTTCGCGTCCTGGGATGGGTGCGTAGTTTTCACAACTCCATTCGGGATTGGCGAATCCCACGCTCCAAGGGGCCGCACACTGATACCGTAAACCATCATCCAGGTTTGTGATCCTTCTGGTCCAAGTGTCTGATGGAGGTATGATTGTTTCCCATTGGTTAGGGGCTTTGAAGTCATAGTTAACAGCCGAATTGTATTCCCAGTCCTCGCCGGTGTGCTTGAGTTCTGAATGCCGCATTAAATCCCCTTTGAGATCAACTGCAAACATCACGTGCTGAAGGCGAATCTTTGTGTCTGAAATTCGATCTGTATAAATCCACTCTTTAACAGTTTTATTTTTATTCACATCATAAACATCTTCATGGATTTGATAGCCAGGCTTTAAGGATTCGACCTCTGTGTAGCTGTAATCCACCAAATAACATCCCGTCATTTTGTTGATGGCGTCTACTCCGACTTCAAGCTGCGACTGCGCAAATGCTGCGTAAATAAAATATAAAAAAACTTTCATTGGGATCCTTTCATCTTAAGTAAAATATTTTTATCTAATAAATGCATTGAACCATTAGTTAAATCTTGTATCCAAGTGGACCAGAACACCTGACCATGATCAATATTAAATTGCTGCACAAAAATGCTGTCATTGCTGGGGTGGTATTTGATTAAAAACACGCGGTATTCACCCACCCCAACCTCTTGGATTTTATGTTGGTCAAAAACAAAGTAACTGTTTTGGAAGTGCAGTTTGTTTTCTTGTAAACCAAATTGAATTCGATCCACAAAACTGCTGCTGCAACTAGAAGGCTTGACGCTATAAGTTCCGTTTAAAAGCCCGGGCAGGAAAAGGTTATTTTGCTGGTTGGATTTGGCGTGGGAAATAAAAAGGCTGATCAAAATTGCGGCTAGCATCGTTTTGAATATTAGTTAGACGTGATTCGGTTGGCACGAAAAGACAGATTTTGAAAACCAGATGTAAATACAAAAGGGCAAATTTATCGCATTTGAGGCCATTTGAAGGAATTTCTGAAGGATTTAAGCTTGCCCCCAACCAGATTTTGGGGCAATTATTATTTGCTTTTCAAAATCACAGTGGTCCCGTAGCTCAGCTGGATAGAGCAACTGCCTTCTAAGCAGTAGGTCAGACGTTCACGTCGTCTCGGGATCACCAAATTAAAAACCACCGCAAGGTGGTTTTTTAGTTTGGTGATCCCGAGACGGCTTGAAGCGAAAATTGCGGCAGCCAGTGGCTGCATTGCGAGCCGGAAAGCCCTCGAGGCATATGCCGAAGAAGCGCGTAGCGCGTGGGCGGTGCGAGCAATAGCAATTTGAGGGTGGTCAGGCGGAGGACGAGCCTGATGCGAGTCCGAGCGCTTGACCAAGTCGTCTCGGGATCACCAATCAATCACAAATCACCTACAGCTTTGTTACCTTCGTCGGTCGCTTCCTTGCGACGTAGTAAATCCACGCCTCAGTCGCAACCTCCTCGCCGCCTCGCTGTAGGCGATTTTTGATTGATTGGTTTTCATCGAAGGACTTGAAGCGAAAGAGCGACCCATGGTGAGTGCGACCGTGCAAACGGCGAACATGACTAAATGTCATGTTCGATGTGAAGCGCCCAGGAGCACTTAACATGGGGAAATAAAACAGGATGTTTTATTGAGCGAATGGGGTGAGGCTACGCAGGGAGCTGCCGTGAGGGCGGCGACCGTAGTAGCCAAGTCGTCGGCGTATTTTGTAAGTCACCACTGAGTCACCATTCATCAACGATAAGAATTCAAAAGCCACTGCAATCACCCACTCCGGCGCCGGAGTAAGTCCTATTTAATTGAATTTGAGCGAACGGGGTGGCTGCAAAAAAAACTATCCTGAAAATCAGGATGACTTTTTAGCCTAACAGAAAAACCTATCCCAGGCTGTATCTGGCTTCGACGGCAAAATCTGAACCCTTGGCAGTAACGCTGGCGATGTCGCAATAGGGATCGTGTTCAAAAAACAAATACCAATTTTTTGCAGTGGCTTGGGTTAGCAGTTTTTGTTTTTCCTGGATCAGCATCAACGGATTTAAATCATAACCCATTACCCATGCCAGTCTGACGTGTGAGCTTGTGGGGATAACGTCGCCACAATAAACCAAGCCCGATTGGGCATCGCTAATGACAACAAACTGATGCCCCTGAGTGTGGCCATTGGAAACTTGCACAGAAATATTGGGTAAAATATTTTCTGTATCGCCATTCAATAATTTTAATTTTCCAGAATCCAACAGGGGTTTATAATTTGATTCAAAATAACTGGCCTTTTCGCGCAAATTTGGCTGGCTGGCGGTTTCCAGATTGGCTTTTTGCAAATAATATTGCGCTTTTTCAAAGGTCGGCACCAGCTTGCCATTTTTTTCGGTGGTGCCGCCGCCCGCATGATCAAAATGCAAATGTGTTAAGACCACGTCAGTGACTTGATCAGTAGAAACGCCAATCGATTTCAATGAATTTATTAAACTGGTTCCACCAGATTGCACGTTGTACATTTCTTGAAACTTGGTGCCCAGCTTTTCCCCGTATTTGGCGATAAAATCCGAACCATTACCACAATCAATTAAAATGATTTTTCCGTGACCTTTCAGCAGTAAACCACGAGCTTCCATTTTAATTCGGTTCTGAGCATCCGGGGGATTTGATTTTTCCCACAAAACCTTAGGGACGGTCCCAAACATGGCGCCACCATCCAAGCCAAATTCGCCAGTGGGAATGGCAAACAGATCGTAACCAGCAATTGAAAGCTTTAATCGTCCTGTCGGCTCCATGAAGACTCCTTATCGTCAAATTCATCGGGTTCGCTGTCTTCTATAGACTCATTTCCGGGATTTTCAAGCGATGAAATTTTGCGTTCAACCTCTTGCTCAATACGAGCGTCCGCAAAGGCATCGGGACTGATTTTGATCGCCCATTCTTTGTAGGCTGCATAAACTATGTCAATGGATGCGGGTGGGTGAACAGGGCCCACGTGGATGGCAAGCTTACCCGGTTTGGCAAAGGCTCGGCCTTTGGGCCACAGCTCACTGTTGCCTTCAACAAATAAAAACAAAATCGGGGTTTTGGTTCGTTCGGCAAAAATACTGACCCCGCGTTTGAAATCATGGATTTTTCCATCAGGGGATCGTGTGCCTTCAGGAAACAAAATCAACCAGATGCGATCCAAGTTCCCCAGCAAATTTAAAATCAGATTAATGGCTTCGCCCTTTCGATCTTTGCGGTCAATAGGGATGGCGCCCAAACAGTGCTGAGAAAAAAACGTAAACACAGCATTGGTAAAAAAATAATCCTTTGCTGCAGCGATATAGACGTCAATCCAATAGCGCACAGGTATGGACGTCGCTATAGATATCGCATCCAAATGACTGCCATGATTTGAAATCACCAGCAACCTGGGGTTTTCGCGATAAATTTTGTGATAATCGCCAATGACCTTCAATCGAATATAAAATCTAAAAAATACAAATTTTAAAAACAAGGCCCACAGATGTCTGACAATCAGACTGACCCAATCATGATGTCTGGTGAACAGGGGCAGATGTTTTAAATAAGGCGGCAGCTTAGTCCACTGCTCGTTTTCGTAAACCCAGTCCTTCATATCACCAAAGGCGGCAGATATTTAACAATGTAATAATACATTGGAGCCACAAAAATCAGCCTGTCCATTCTGTGCAAAAAATCACCGCGGCCTAAAATAAATGTTCCCACGACTTTGATGCCTGCGTCTCTGCGAACCACTGTCATAACCATGTCGCCGATAAATCCACCCAATGAAGCAATTAACCCGCAGGTCAGCCAATATTTTTCAGAATTATCAGGCAACAGATTGCGCATTAAAAAAGCCAAGGCAATGGTGATACCAGCTGCCACCAAAGTGGATTCGCCTGTGCGTTTTGTATCAATGCGATCAAAAATATTCCACCGACCAAAATGGCGCGAAATCGCCAGATTGGTGTTGTCACAAAACTCAGTCAGAATGATTAAATACATTAATTGATAAATGCCTTTTTCAAATGTCATGATCAGACCCAGATGCATAAAGGACCAACCCAAAAAGACAAAACACATACTGGTCAAGCTGATGTATTGGATCATTCGTTTATAGTTGTTTCGCAGCAGTGGGATCAGGCAGGAAATCCCAATAACCACCATGGGCAGCAGATTATAAAGTTCTAAATCATTAATGTAGGTCGCATAGCCCAGGGCCATAATAGCCACATAGGTTGTTAAAACAAAATAGGACCTATGGTACATCCCCATAAATTGAAAAAATACTTTTGCACCAGTGATAGCGATCACAGTCAATACTACCAAGGGCCACGGCCATGGCAGTCCCAATAAAACAAACAGCATTGGTGCAACAAAAAGCCAGCTTTTGATGCTGGCCCACGACACTATGAAATAGTAATTTCTGTTTCTGAAAAAATAGACCACGGCGCCTGAAAAAAATAAAAATCCCAGGACAATAAAAACGGTTAGTCGGTAATCCTGTCTGGACCAGGCGCCGGGCAATGAATTTAAAATCTCAATCACAACTCAATATTGAGGTCTTTTATTTTTTTATACAAGTTGCTTCGCGAAACTTTCAGCAGAGCAGCGGCTTTTTCTACGTCGCGCACTTTTTTAAGTCCTTCGGTAATCACTTTGCGCTCATAATTTTGCATCAAAGCCGGTAAACCCATGGCAATGTCTTCATTGACTTCTGCTTGGTTTGTTAAAAATTTCTGCACATCCTGAGGTCTGATAAATGGCATGGGCGAGCTCACCAGCAATTGTTCACAAATTCTTTTAAGCTCTCTGACGTTACCAGGCCAATTATAAGTCTTCATCAAATCCAAGGCCTCGGGCATAACTTGCTTAAAGGTTGTGTGCTTGGTGTTTTTCATAAAATGCTCTACCAACAATGGCAGATCCTCGGTTCTGTCTTTTAAGGCAGGAACCAAAATCACCTTACCTGACAAACGATACATAAGATCTTCACGAAACTGTCCTGATTGAACCAGTTTGTTCAGATCTTTATTGGTAGCGGCAATAATTCTGCAATTGGAAACCTTTAAATCCTTAGATCCTACCTTGCGAAACTCTTGAGATTCTAAAAATCTTAAAAGCTTTGCCTGATTGGTCAAGGTTAAGGCATCGACCTCGTCTAAAAATAAATCTCCACCATCTGCAGCTTCGATCAAACCAATTTTTTGTGTATCAGCACCTGTGAAGGCGCCTTTTACGTGACCAAAAAATTCTGATTCAAACAAGTTTTCTGCAACACTGGCCATATTAACAGCCACAAAAGGACGGGCCGTTTCCTGTGAATTTAAAATTCTGGCAACGACTTCTTTGCCGGCACCAGTTTCACCGTTGATCAATATAGGTCCGTCTTCACCTTTAAGCGAAGCTAAGGCCTGCTTTAAGGTTTCAGATTGATTTCCATTACCAATCCACTGGTATTTATCTGAACCTTTTGATTCTTTGGATCTTAACAGCCAAAGAGCTTCGATTTTATCCAATTGATTGTGCAATTCTTCCGCAGAAATGGGCTTTGCTAAAAACTTGGAAGCACCCAAGTTCACACCAGATTCCATTATGTCTAAAGACATGTCTCCGGAAATAGCAATAATAGGCAATTGCGAATGCAGAGCCTTAAGCTCTCTAATCACATTCAAGCCCTCGGGTTGACCATTGATATGTATATCAACTAATGCGCAGTGAACAATGGCTTTAGGCAGCGACTGCAGATCTTGAATCCAAGTCATCTTCCAATTTGATGGCAGGGACATCTTTATGGATTCAGCCACCAATTGGTCATCATCTACTAAAAGCAGATGAAATGATTGGTTTTGAGTCATAAATATTCTCCTTTAATAAATTACCTATCTGCCTAAGAAAACAACTTTGCTAAATGCCGTAACTAAAACAGATTTTGCATAATGTTATAACTGAAAAGGGATTGAGTTGATAGATCCACCAACCTCATTATGTGAAAATGAAGACAACAAGAATACTACTCCTAGAAAATATTCATGAGGTGGCGCAAACACGTCTGCAAGAGGTTGGCTTTCAGGTTGAAAGACTGAGCCATTCTCCGGCAGAAAAAGAATTAAATACATTGCTAAAGCAGTTCGACGCCGTCGGTATCAGATCGAAAACTGAATTGCGAAAATCAGTGTTGGTTGAAAATCCTCATCTGATGGCAGTGGGTGCTTTTTGTATCGGTACAAACCAAGTGGATTTAGCTGATGCGAATATTTTAGGGATACCTGTTTTCAATGCTCCTCATTCAAACACCAGAAGTGTGGCTGAACTGGTCATAGCTGAAATGATAGCTCTGTCCAGACGCCTGGGGGATCGCAGTGCTATGGCTCACAAGGGTGAGTGGATTAAATCCGCAGAGGGCAGTCGTGAAATCCGGGGTAAGACCTTGGGGATAGTTGGATACGGTCATATTGGATCACAGGTCAGTGTGTTGGCAGAGGCCTTGGGCATGAAGGTGATGTTTTACGACGTGATTAAAAAACTGAATTTAGGCAATGCTTTGATTGCCAATTCACTGGATGAGCTTTTGAAAAATTCTGATTTTGTAACTCTGCATGTGCCTGAAACTCCGCAAACAGCTAACCTGATTACGGCCAAAGAATTATCTAAAATGAAAAAGGGAGCGTTTTTATTAAACGCCAGTCGGGGCACAGTGGTCGTGATTGAAGACTTGGCGCAGGCATTGAGTTCCGGCCATTTAGGCGGTTGTGCGATCGACGTGTTCCCTGTGGAGCCCGCTTCAAACAAAGAAAAATTCCAAAGTCCGCTGCAGGGATTACCCAATGTGATTTTGACCCCTCATATTGGTGGCAGCACCGAGGAGGCTCAGTACAGCATAGGGCTTGAGGTCGCAGAAAGCTTTATTAGATTTTTTAAAATTGGCTCAACCAGTGGGGCTGTGAATTTTCCGCAGGTGGATTTGCCGTTCACTAAAAATGTTCAACGGATTATCAACGTGCATTTGAATCAGCCAGGGATCTTGGGTGAAATCAATCAGGTGGTTTCAAAAGCTGGAGCCAACATCACTTCACAGTATCTGTCGACTGATGACAAAATTGGTTACTTGGTGATGGATTTTGAAAATATCGATGCAAAAGGTTTAAACGAAGAAATTCAGAAACTTAAACGCAGCATCCGAACCCGGGTTGTCTAAACATTTATCACTGAACATTATTCTGTCAAAATCTCTGTCACTCGAAATTTTCGACTAAAGTCTGTAATATCATTTCTGGTCAATGTTATTGGTCCATACAGATTTTTCTGCGGCGCCCTTCTATCCCATCTCCCCTCTGAAGGTCGTTGTGGTGTTCCAAGCCTGGCGTTTATGACGCCAGGCTTTTTTTTGCAGTCTTGCGCAGGACCGCCGAGTCTTAAACTGACCTAAGTGAAACTGATTTACCTAAGGTCAATTAGGTTGGTACTGATTTTAAAATTAAGGAATATAGACATTTGAATTTACTTAAAAAGACCCTCTGCGGAGGCGGGGGCTTGACCCGAGCAATCTGAGTAACGATACCAAATAAAGAGCTGTGGTCTTTTTAAGTAAATTCAAATGTCTATATTCCTTAATTTTAAAATCAACAATAACCAAAGGGACTAGGTCTAACTAAGTTTAATATAACTTAGGTCCGGTTAATCTCTGTGGCCAGATTTCCGATGCAGCTTTACCCACTTGAAAGGGGATAGCTGTGAAAACCATCGTCGCAATTTTACTGACTTTTTTTGCCAGTTCCCAGGCTTATTCAGAGACCATCGAAAAAGAATGGACCCTGATAGTTTTTTTAAATGGAGTTAATAATCTGGATACATTTGGTGATTTAAATATCAACCAGATGGAAGAAATTGGATCCAACAAAAATATCAACATAGTTGTCCAATGGGGATCCTACCGAAATCCAGACGTCTTGCGATTGTTTGTCGAAAAAGACTCTGACACAAACAAGGTTACCTCGCCAGTGGTGATGAATCTGGGATCGTCAGATATGGGTGATTACAAGCAATTGGTCGATTTCGTAAAATGGGCTCACCAAAATTATCCAGCAAAAAAATATTTTGTCGATGTTTGGAATCATGGTAGCGGATGGAAAGCTGTCCGAGCAAACAGCGATATTTCGCTGATGGATATTTCGTTTGATGACAGAACAGGTAACAAAATAACTACTGAACAACTGGGTGTAGCTATGAAACAAATAGCTGCTGAAATTGGCAGACCGGTTGATGTTTATGGCAGTGATGCCTGTTTGATGTCCATGGCCGAAGTTGCGACTGAAATGCAAGGGGCAGTCAGGGTTTTTCTGGGATCACAGGATCTGGAACCGGGTGAAGGCTGGCCCTATAATAAATTTCTGGAAGGTTTAAACAAAGACCCAAAAATGGATGCTGTGTCTGTAGGCAAATTATTAACTACTGAGTATTTCAAAGCTTACTCAGGTGGAATTTATGGAACCAGAGACGTTACGTTTTCAGCGTTTGATATGGAATACTTGGAGGCCTTTAATAAAAGTGTTGCACGATTAAATCAAGAATTGATCGAAAGGCTTAGTGCTGATGCTGATAAAATCAAAGCTGCCGCTGCTGCGACTCAGACATTTTATTACAATGATTATGCCGATGGTTTGGATTTTCTGAATAAGCTTTTGGATTTTAAAGTCGAGCTTTCAGAGAGCCTGGTAAATGACTTTAATAAAGCTCATGCAAAATTGATAATTGCCAATGAAGCTTCTGAGGAATTTAAAAACGCAAAGGGCATTAGTGTGTGGTTACCAGTAGGTTACGGATACACTTTTGAGTCGAATCAACAAAGGTATCAGGGATTAGAATTTAACAAACAAACAAATTGGGTACAGTTTTTGGGCAATGCTCAGTAGGGAGTGAACTGTGAAAAAAAATATCCTAGTCGTAGAGGACGAAGAATTTGTTCAGGAGCTGATAAAAGATTTTTTGGAAAAGTCTGAGTTCAGCGTGGTTTGCTCGGCAAAAATTTCTGAGACAATTTATAAACTGAACAATCAAAAATTTGATTTGGTTTTATTGGATTTAAAACTGAGTGGCGGTTCTGGCACCAAGATTATGGAGCAGCTCAGAAATCCTTCTAATGCAGATGATAAAAACGCTAAAACTCCCATTATAATTATGAGTGGGTATTTGGATCCTGCTGTCGTTAAACAAGTTGCCCTCAAAGTCCAAGGAGTCTTGGCAAAGCCACTGAATATGCCAGAGCTTTTAAACAAAATCAGAATGGTTTTGAGCGGAGAGTCTTTGGTGATTAAGCCGTCTGCAGAAGTAAAGGTGAAGGGCGAAGAATTTGCCAAGTTTCTGCATGACTTATCTAACATAGTGACACGGATCGATCTGGTGTTTGAGAAGCTTCACAACCGAATGGTTGAGCTGAATGCCACTGATTTGGACCGCAAGGATCTGGATCGCATCAGGGTAGCCATGGATCAAATGTTGTCTCTGATCCAAAGCAAAAAAGATTCTTAAAAAAAATATTTCTGTGTTTTATACCTTTTGAATACTTGCTAACGGCCGCAAGCTCATCTCTCGTATTGCATAAATACAAAGGTAATTTGTTTTTACTGTTTTTAGACACATACAGCGAGCGCGCGGGGCATATCTGGTGTTGAGTCACTATATAAAAGCAAAAAAATTGCTTTTATATAGTGACTATATACGAGAGATGAGCCCGCGGCCGTTAGCGAGTGTCTAAAAATAGTGAAAAAAATTATCTTTGCATTTACGCAACACCAGATATGCCATGCGCGCTCGCAAATGTATTCAAAAGGTATAAATCATAGAAATATTTTTTAAGACTCTTATTTGACCTGGGGTTGTTGGGCGATTGATTCGCTGTATTCGGAGATCATTTTTTCGATGATTTTTTTGCAAGGTAAGATTTCGTGAATCAATCCCACGGATTGACCGGCGCTCCACACTGTTTTCCAAGTTGGGCCGCTAGCGGCTTTTTCCAATTGCTTCATCCCCAATAAATGTATCAATGGCACCACATATTTTTTAGTGAGCTTTTGCTCCTTCAGCAGTTTTAAATAAATCGGAAGATCCAATCCCATTTTTTGAACGTAAGGAGTATTAATCACCGCAGCCGGTGTTCCAGAAACCCTAGTGGTCATAACAATGTCCTCGGGGCTGGCGTTAACGACGGCGTCTTTATAGGCTTGATCCACGCCGGCCTCGGTGCTGGCAATAAACCGCGTTCCAATATGCACAGCTGAGGCGCCTAGGGTCATGGCGGCTGCCATAGAGCGACCGTCTGCGATGCCTCCGGCTGCGATTATGGGGATTTTAAGCTTAGCTTTTAACCAAGGGATTAGGACCAACGGTGAAATGGGTCCAGCATGGCCACCGGCACCTGAAGACACAGCTACCACTCCATCGGCACCCATATCCTGTACTTTTTGAGCGTGTTCTAAATTAGTCACATCACAAATAACTTTCGCACCATTTTTATGGGCTTCTTTGATCACATCTTTTGGGCTACCCAGGGACGTAATAAATAATTCGACTCCGTTATCCAGGGCGATTTTTAAATCCTGGGACTGTCTGGTGTTGCTCTTGTTCACTATCACATTCACGCCGATGGGCTTTTTAGTTTTTGCTTTGATTTGTTTAATTGCCTTTTCATACGCCTCAATAGGTCTAAAATTCAATGCAGGGAAGGATCCAACCCCGCCGGCCTCAGAAATAGCCACAACCATCTCGACATTCGATACTAAAAACATCGGGGCGCCGATAATCGGCAGATCGCACTTCATCATTTTGGTAAAATCAGTTTCTATTTTAGACATGTTGCTTAACAATGACAGAAAGATTTAAACAATGCTAGGCTTTACACAAGAGAGCATAAATTATGAAAATCAATGTGGCCCTTTGGGATCGAATTCTTAGATTTATTTTTGGAGTTATTTTTACTTCCTGGGCTGTGGCCGGTGGCCCGTGGTGGAGTTATTCCGGGGTCTATTTAATATTGTCCTCCAGCTGGGCATGGTGCGCATTTTATGCCTATTTTAAAATCAGAACTTTTAGATTTGACGATAGACCCATGGTGCCGCCAGAGTGAGATATGGAAAAACCACAGCTATCACAAGTATTATCAGAATTAAAAAAAGACTATTTAAAAGCCTTTCCTAAAAAAATAGAATTGTTAAAAAGATTAACAGAAAGCAAAAACTGGGAAGCTTTGATGCACGAATATCACAAACTTAAGGGAACGGGTAAAACCTATGGTTTTCCTGATGTCAGTGTGATTTCAGAAAAAATGGAAGGCTTTGCTAAAAATCCAGACTCGCGAAAAACGATTTTGTTTGATCAGGCCGTGGTTCTGCTGCAAAGAATGTATGAGGCCTACTCAGAGGAAAAAACATTAAATTTAAAAACAGATCCCATTGGTAAAAGCATTTTAGCTATTAAAAATTAAAATTATGAAACTGGATGAACTGAAATCATTTTTAAACGACAAACAAATTTTAACTGATCCTCAGTCCACTGCAAAATGGGGCAGGGATTGGACAACCTACTTTGATATCAATGCTTCAGCAATTGTGTTTCCAGAAACGGCAGATCAGGTTGTTCAAATAGTTAAATGGGCCAGGACTCACAAAGTCGGATTAGTCCCCAGCGGAGGCCGAACCGGGCTTTCGGGTGCGGCTGTTGCGACCAATGGTGAAATCGTAGTTTCTTTTGATCGGATGAATAAAATTTCTAAACTGAATCCTGTGGATAACACAGTGACTGTTCAGCCTGGTGTTGTGACCGAGGCCCTGCAAAATTTTGCATTGGAAAATAATTTATTTTATCCCGTCGATTTTGCCGCCAGGGGGTCCAGCCAAATGGGTGGAAACATCGCGACCAACGCAGGCGGTATCAAGGTTTTGCGATACGGTTTGACCCGCAATTGGATAACGGGCCTAAAAGTCGTCACTGGTACTGGCGAGCTGTTGTCCCTGAACAATAACTTGGTTAAAAATGCCACGGGCTATGATCTGCGCCATTTGTTTATTGGCAGCGAGGGAACATTGGGTTTTGTGGTCGAGGCCACTGTGCAATTGATTCCTAAGCCTCAAGAGCAACAGGTGTTGTTGATGGCGGTCAATGATTTACAAAATTTAATGAAGGTGTTTGCCCAGTTTAAAAATCATGTATCGCTGACGGCCTTTGAGTTTTTTTCTGATTTGGCTTTGCAAAAGGTCATTGGCGCTATGAAACTAAGTTCCCCATTTGATAAAGCCTATCCCTTTTATATCGTGGCAGAGGTCGAAAAATTTTCGACAGATGACGAAGATAAAATAATGAAAGCCTTTGAGGAGTGTTTGGAAAAAGATTGGATCACTGATGGGGTCGTTGCTCAGTCGGCATCCCAGGCAAAAACTTTTTGGCGGTTTCGCGAGGACATCAGCGAATCTTTATCCAAATTTTCCCCCTATAAAAACGATATCAGTGTGCAGATCGATCAGGTTCCGGGATTTATGAACAGCTTGGACAAAATCATCAAGGCCAATTATCCTAAATGGGAAGTCGTCTGGTTTGGCCACATTGGTGACGGAAATTTACATTTAAATATTTTGCGTCCAGACGGTATGAGCAAAGAAGATTTTGTTAAAGATTGTCAAAAAGTTGATGTTTTGATTTTTCAGGAAATTCAGAAGTTTGCTGGCAGTATTTCAGCCGAACATGGCGTTGGTTTAACAAAAAAGCCGTTTTTGCAATTTAGCAGAAGTCAGTCAGAAATTCAGATTATGAAAGGGATCAAAAAAATATTTGATCCCGACAACATTATTAATCCTGGTAAGATTTTTTAAACAGCTTTAACAACTGTTTGCAGTTCGCCGGTTTCGTACATTTCCATCATAATATCGCTGCCACCAATTAATTGCTTATTGATGTACAACTGAGGAATGGTTGGCCAGTTGCCGTAAACCTTGATGCCTTCGCGAATTTCGGGATCAGACAACACGTCAATGTGGTGAAACTGCACGCCTAAATCAGCCAATATAGCACTTGCTCGTGCGCTAAATCCACACATGGGTGATTGTGGTGAGCCCTTCATAAACAAAACGACTTTGTTGGTGGTTAAGATATTTTCGATTTTTTCTTTAGTGCTCATTTTTAATCCTCTTTAAGTTCTTTTCTAGGTTCTTTTCTAGGTTCTTATTAAGTTATTTAATCGTTCCTTTTCAAGATTCAATTTTGTTTGAATCAACAAAAACCAATCAAATAATCTTTGTAACGATAGTTAAAGCATGGACCTCGCCAGTTTTCAACTCTTTGGCAAACTGAGACATCACATGCTGGTGTTGTTGGACACGACTCATTCCCTTAAACACGCTGGATTCGATCACAACGTCCCAGTGATCTGAGGTTCCTGTTAGGTCGGTTACCTGAATGGAGCCATCAGTATAGGCTGCTTTGAGTCTGTGGATCATTTGTTCCTGTGTCATAGGCCTGGTTTTAACTAATGCGATGGTATTTGTCACGATTGACTTTGATTTAGGAATGATTTCATTCAAAAATACCAGGCATGCATGTGATTTTGCTTTTAAATCTGATTGCTTGCACCCTGGTTTTGTATCAGGCGCAAAGGATTATATTTTTAGTCTATAATTCCAATATGTTTTCAGATCAGGCTTGGTCCACTTTGCTGCTGACGCTATTGGTTGGTTTGCGTTTTGATCTGTCCGCGATTGCCATTTTATCGCTGCCAGCATTTTTGGTGGTTTTAGTCGGACTGTATTTCAGAAATTCACCAAAAGTATTTACGGCCATGGTTGCTGTGTTTTTTATTTTTCAATTTCCCTTGTTGGCAGTCAATTTTAGTGACAGCGAATTTATCCATTTTTTGGGCCGCCGGATGACTTTTCATACCTTTCAGTTATTTGCCGAAATTCAGCCAGGGGCTGCGGGTCTAAAAACAGTCTTGTATGCTTGGAAGCTTTTTGCAGTTTCAGTTTTAATTTTTATTGGATATTTATTTTTGATCCGGTTTATTTGGCAACGGTTGAAGCTGGTGCAGATGCCTGCCAGAAAACTGGGAATCGTTTTAGCGGGGATTTTTATCGCAATTGTTATTGCTGCCCGTGGGGGGCTGCAAAGCAAACCCCTCAACTTTGCTCACGCACAGGTGTTTTCAGCGCCAGCATTAAATATGGCAGTGACCAATACGGGGTTTTCGGTTTTACAAACCATTAAAAGGATTCCTCTGGAAAGGGATCAGTATTTTGCATCAACCCAGGAATTGCTACAGTATCTGAATGGCTCGGTGCAGGGGAAAAATGTGTTGCAGGGATTGCGTCCAAGCAAACCTCAGAATGTGGTTTTAATTATTTTAGAAAGTTTTAATTATGATTATATGGGGAAGCCCTTTGGGGACAAAGGCTTTACTCCGTTTTTGGATCAGATGGCCGGAAGGTCGTTGTTTTTAGAGAATGCTTACGCAAATTCCAGACGTTCAATTGAGGGAATCGCCTCGGTGATGGCTGGAATCCCATCGTTGATGGCAGAAAGCTTTATTAATTCTCAATATGTTTCAAATTATTTTTGGGGGATTGGTAGTTTGCTGGCTGAGCGGGGGTATTCATCAGCGTTTTTTCATGGAGCCAAAAATGGAACAATGTATTTTGATCGTTTTATGCAAAGTGCTGGGGTTAATCAATATTATGGATTGAATGAATACCCTGTAAAATCAGATTATGATGGGACTTGGGGGATTTGGGATGAGCCCTTTATGCTGTGGTCAGCGCAAAAAATATCTGAGTTTTCAGGGCCGTTTTTTGCCAGTGTATTTACATTGAGCTCGCATCATCCGTTTAAAATCCCAGTGGCAAATCAGAATCAATTTCCAAAAGGTGATTTAGATATACTGGAAAGCGTTGGCTATGCCGATTTTGCACTGAAGAAATTTTTTGAATATTGTGAAACCCAAAGTTGGTACAAGGACACTTTGTTTGTAGTCAGTGCTGATCACACCTATAAAAATCTACGACCCGATTTTAAAAATACTTTGGGTAAATTTAGAATTCCAATTATGTTTTTTCATCCAAGTGTTGATTTGGCTAAAATCAAGGTCACTGAACCAGTCAGTCAGATTGATATACTGCCCAGTATTTTGGATTTTTTAAATGTGCCCGTTAAGGATAATAATTATTTGGGCCGATCGGTTTTTATCGAAGGCGCACGCAGTGTGACCCTGTATGATGAGGGGGCATATTACACTGTTTTTGATAATCATGTTTTAAGGTGGGTCCGTGGGAAAAATCCCGAGATGTTTCGGCTCAGTGATTTGGATATGAAGTCAGCGATTGGTGGGGTTGCTGGTGGCGGTGCTGGGGCTGGGGCCGTTGGGAATGGCGGCAGTGGCAGTGCTGAAGGTAGGGGAAGTTTTATATCCGGTGGAGGCAGTGTTAAGGCTGAAGTTGGCAATGCAAAAGCTAACGAAGCTGAGATTAGGGACAAAATTGAGAAAATCCAAAAAGCAACCTTGCAGTATTTCAGTCAGGGCATGTGGGACAATCGGCTTTATTATCCTAGTAGGTAATTAATCTGTAATTTCATTTTTGGGTGTCAGGTTGCTTTATGATTTTCTATAGCAATACTCTTCTTGATAACTGTTTTTCCAGACTGATTCGAAGCCAGAGTTTGACTAGTCTTTTTAAATGAACTTCAAATCAAATATAAGCCCACTCACTCCGGCGCCGGAGTAAGAATATTAAATCAGCAATTTCGGAGGCCATTTGCTTGTCTGCCGTTTAACGACCTAAATATAGATATTTATCAAATGGTATGAAAAGATATATCCAATACTCTCTCTAAAAGATTTCTCTCAATTCCAATATAATCCCACTTACTCCAGCGCCGGAGTGATCTGAATTGCTGAATTATTAAAGTATTAAGGTATTAAAGTATTAAAGTATTAAAGTATTAAAGTATTAAAGTATTAAAGTATTAAGGTATTAAAGTATTAAAGTATTAAAGTATTAAGGTATTAAAGTATTAAAGTATTTTTCCCTGAATAATTGGAAACTCAATAAGTAAATTACTGACCGCGCTAAATATAAACTATTTTTTTATTTCTCTTGACGTGCTTTTTGGAATTTTTTGTTTTGTTCCTGGCCAGATCTTAAAAATCAATTAGTCTGCGCTTAAAACTCTCCAAAATTAGCCACATTGAGCGAGCAAAAGAAGTCCTAGTGATCAAAATATTTTTTAGCGATCGCTTCTTGCAGAATATTTAAACCACGAAAAATGAGCCCAGAAAACCCATGTTATACATTCGTGAAACAGAAACAGAAACAGAAACAGAAACAGAAACAGAAACAGAAACAGAAACAGAAACAGAAACAGAAACAAACCCACAGAAAGGACTACCCAATGACAGAAAAATCCCAACAAAACAAAATTCTTACCGACGAAAGCTTGCTGCAAACCATCAGGTCGCGAGCCAAAACCGAGCAGCAGCTCACACTGGAAGTCATTGAACTGATCCAAGAAGTGATACGCAGACAGCTTTGGCAGTTTGTTTGATTTTGTAACCAAAGATCTGGGTTATGAACCCGCCAGCGCCATGCGACGGATTTCTGCAGCCCGACTAATCCAGCAGATTCCTGAAGTAAAAACCAAAATCCAGAATGGCAGCTTGAAACTGACTGTGGTTGCTCAGGCTCAAAGCTTTTTCAAAAAAGAAGAATCCGTAACCGGAAACAAATTAAAAACCGAACAGAAAAAACAAATTCTGCAAAACCTTGAAAACAAATCCTCTCGCGAAGCAGAACTTGAGCTGGTGAAATTACGTCCAGAGTCTGTCAAACACTCTGAACGCCTGCGACCTCTGACTGAGGAATTTACAGAGATTAAATTTGTGATCAGCTCTGATTTAAAAACTAAAATCACCGAACTGCAAAATCTTTTGTCTCATCAGTTGCCAGATAAAAACATCAGAAGCCTGATGCAGCTTCTGGTCGAAAAGCTTTACAATGATTTTAAGCAAAAAGGCAAAACTGCAGAGATCACTTCTGAAATCAAAAATAATCCAACCTTTTCTTGCGCCGGAGTGAAAAACTCCTCAAGAATAGAGCACGCTAAAGTGAACAAAAAATCTGACAATAAAGTTAATCAGATTGCGTTCTTTGATCTTGTACCTCAAATCAAATATAAGCCCACTCACTCCGGCGCCGGAGTAAATAAAAGTGCTCAGAATAAAGAATTAAATCACTCACCCAACTCCAATACTAGCACAGAGAATGGTTTACAGCAGCATCCCTCACCCAGCAGATACATCGCGACGAAAGTGCGAAAAATTATCTGGAGCCGAGATAATGGCAGTTGCCAGTACCAAAACACAGTCACAGGCAAAAAATGTGAATCAAAACACCAATTGCAGATTGATCACATTCATCGTTTTGCCGATGGTGGCAGCCATAAACCAGAAAACCTAAGACTTCTTTGTAGAGCGCATAACAATTGGCGGGGGTAGACCGCGACGGTCGCGCATAACAAATGGCGCGGTTAATGACCAAATCATAAACCAGAAAACCTGCGACTGCTTTGCCGCGCACACAACAACTGGCGCGGTTGAGTTTAGTTTTTTAAGTTACTAATAAAAATGATTTTTGCGCATATCATATTAAGTTCAATGACAGATGCTCTATATGATGATTGCTCCGCTTTATGCTTTAAGGTGCTGCTTCTTCTTCCAGCGGTCCCATTGGCAAATTTCTTTCAACAGTTTGCTCTAGCGGCACATCGGCTTCGCCCCATTTGACTGTCGGAGTGTTAGAGTAATCACGTGATTTGCTAACAATTGGAGCATCTAAAGGATCATTCAATACAGAGGCCGGATCGCGTTCGGGACCCACTGGAGGCACTGCTAAATTTTCTGAACCAGATTTAGAGGCTTCAGCTGCAGCGCCACTCAGTGCAGAGGCTCCAGTCGTAGTTCCAACCGTTGCGCCCACTGTAGCGCTAATAGCTGCATTATTTATACTGGCGGGACTTCTGCCGCCTTCATTCACAAAACTGTTTCCATCATTTGATTTTGCAGTCAGATCTGATGGCTTGCCAGAAGCCTCTGCCGCTGCGGCAGCATCAGTGCCAGCGCCCGCCGCTGCAGCGACATCGCCAGACTCAGATGAATCCGTAGTAGCCATGTTGGATTTATCCACAGCTGAATCCGATGAACAGTATTGGTATTCCTCGGTCGGCTTGATGGCTGCGCATTTTAAATGACTTCTGATTTTAGGTTGAACCCTTAACAGAGCATTGGTTCTGACCTGCACATCAGGGTAAGGAGAATAAAATTTTGATTCGCGGCAATCTTGGCCCCTTAAAATATTAGAATAACCATAATCATAAAATATTTTTTGATTAGCTACCCTTGGTAGGCTCTCTACATATTTGGCGATAATTTCAGCCGCCCACCAATCAGAAGTCGCTTCAGACAATTGATCTCCGCCAAAATAAGGGATTGATTCCCTGGCAAAAACGCTGGAGTTCAATCGCAAACACATTGGCAGTTCGTTCACCGGGTATTTTTGCTCAATCTGTGAAATTTTATTTTCACTGACTAATGAAGCATCTGTGCGTTTCGCCCATTGATGGGGCGAAATGGTTTTAGAAATTTCTCGGGCTACAGAAAAACCAATTGAAAACTGACTGGTTCTGCCATTTACAAAACCGGGACAAACCGTCAGTTCATTGGAGGTTTCGTCCCAGTACAAGTCCGAAACAAAATTCTGCTGTAAAAAGTCGTTGTATTTTTGGCAGGAAAATCCGCCAAATTTTACGTTGTTTAAACGTTTCACCATCATGGTTTTTTCGTAGGCTTCTAAATCAATTTTTTTAACCCGTTCAATCAAAAGCTCTTTAACCTTTGGGAAAACCGAATCACGAATGTTTGCAAGCACAAGGGATTTTCGGTTTTCCTCAGCCAAAAGGTTTTTTACCTTTTCAGAAATTTTTTGCAATTTTGGATTTGCTGCCAGGACTTGAAAATTGGCAGTCTTGTTTTCGCTATCCAGTTTTTTTGATCCCTGATACATCAAAGATATTTTTTCAATGTCATCGATAAAGGGATTTGCAAACTGCACCAGCCTACGGATGATTTTTTCATCGCATTCTTGTTTGTCTTTTAATGTTTTATTTTTGTAGCAGGGAAGGTCCTGGGCTAAATCCAATAGTTCAATCAGCTGTGGACGCATTTCCAGATTTTCATCAGAATTAATTTCTTTGGATAACAGCAGTTTGGTTTGTTCAGTCATTCCATAATAAAAATCATGAGCCTTTTGAATGATGTTCTTTGAAGGATCGACAAAACCTGTTCCATCGTCAATTTTGATGGACTTGCAGGTGAAGGTCGCAATGTCTTCGCATAAACTTTTGGTTTCTTTGGCTTGTAAGGTAAGGCTTATAAAAAGTTCTAAAATCATGCTCTAAGATTAGCACGAAAATTCCCCTGATGTTGACTGTCAGTTTTAAAAGTGTTTCTTTTTGAGACGTCGATTTTTTGGCTGCAAAACTTTAAGACGAAAATATTATTGGGATGCAAATGGCAGATGAGTCTTTAAAATTCTTTGTTCCGGCTCCGGCTGATTTTCAAAAGCAGCAAAGGGCAAAAGCCAAGGAACTTAAAGCCACCCAGTGGTGGAAAAACCAATTGGGCCGGGGTAAATGCCATTATTGTGAACAGAATTTCCATCCCTCTGAGCTCACAATGGATCACCTGATACCGATTGCACGAGGTGGTAAATCTGATAAATCCAACTGCGTGACGGCTTGCAAAGCTTGTAATTCAAAAAAGAAGCACCATTTAACTGTTGAATAACGCAGCACGCGCGCTGTTTTTAATGAAATCCTTGCGAAAACCAGTGGATTTGCCTTTTCTATTTAGTGTAGAGGAAAAATTTAATGGCAACATCAAAGATTACTAAAAGTAGTACGGCAGAGTATTTTTCTAAAAACTTGCAACAGGTTGGCTTTTCTTCTCCGATCAAGGCGGTGTTAACCACCCTCAAAGAGGCCGTGGATAATTCGTTAGACGCCTGCGAGCAAGAAGGCATCTTGCCCGAAGTTTCCATCGAAATTAAAAAAGTCGGCCAAGGGTCATCCAAAAATACAGATCTGATTAAAATTGTCGTCGAGGACAACGGCCCAGGCATTGAGGCCGATGATTTGGCCAAGGTTTTTGGTGAATATTTGGCGTCTTCTAAATTTGGCAAGGGACAATGTTCACGGGGACAACAGGGTATTGGTATTTCGGCTGCAACCACTTGGGCGCAATTAACAAATGCCAAGGGTGCTTTTGTAAAATCCAAAACATCCAGCATGCGAAAAGCGATCACTGGCCAAGTCGATGTTGATATTAAATCAAATACCGGTGTTTTGAAAAACAAAGAAACTGTTGATTGGGATAAAAAAAGCGGTGTGCGTGTTGAGTTCGTTATTGATGGACGTGTTCAATTAAACGGTGACGGCGGTTTGATCACTTATATAGAGGGCACAGTTTTGGTGAATCCTCATCTGTCGCTTAATTATAAATTATTGGATCAGGACTGGGTCAAAATTGAGCGGGTCAGCACAGCGGTGCCAGAAATTCCGCAGCCCACATTGCCCCATCCTCATACTTTTAAACTGGGCGAGCTGATCACCCACGCCACATTGTTTGGTAAAACTAACTTGGATAAGTTTTTAAAAACTGGATTTTCCCGAATCAATGATCAATCGATCAAAGAATTTGTTGCAAAAGGACTTCCTAAAAATTTACTGAATAAGCCAATTTCAACAATCAAAGATGAAGAATTTAAAAAAGTTTTTCAGGCGATGCAAGAAGTCCAGCTGATGGCTCCATCCACCAAATCGGTGATGACTGTCAGTGAGGAAGCTTTATCTAAATCCATTCAAAGATTGGGCCAGATTGATTTTTTCAGTGTCGTAACCAGAAAACCAGCAATCTGTGATTTTAAACCAGTGGTAGTTGAGGTTGCTTTGGCCAGGTTTATTAACCGCAACCAAGAAGCTGATGAGCCTGTGCAGTTGCTCAGATTTGCCAATAGAGTGCCATTGCAGTTTGATAAATCTGGGTGTGCTATCACCTGGGCGATTGAGTCTGTTAATTGGAAAAACTATGGATTGGCTCAACCCAAAAACAGTCTGCCCATTGGACCCTATGTTTTTGCGGTGGCAGTTACGTCGCCTTTTATTAAATTTAAAAATGCATCCAAAGAAACCATCGATGCCAGCGAAGAATTAGTTGAGGAAATTCGCAGAGCCTTGATGCAAGCTGGGCAAAAGCTTTCCAGACACATTAAAAAAGAATTCAAAGAAGCAGATTTGGAACGAAAGCTGGCTCACATCGAACAGTTCGGGCCTATTTTGGTAGAGTGCTTGGTCAGAATCACTAAATCCAATGCTGCCAGAGCAAAAAAGGCCGAAGAAGGTCTTAAAAAATTACTGGGCAGAGATTCAGCCGACGCCAAAAAGGATTTGGAAGACGCAGAAATGAAGCTGTCGGTGCAAAAGCAAAAACAACGGAAAAAATTAGGTTTACCTGAAGATGATGACGATGGGGCTGCTAAATCTGAGGAAGCGTCAGAGTTCAATGAAGAGCAGTTGGAATTATTGCCTAGTGATTCAGATGATGAAAGCTCCTCTGGTAAGACTACCAAGAAGTTAGCAGATACTACCAAAAAAATGGCTGATACGACCAAGAAGCAAGCGGACACGACGAAAAAGCAAGCTGATACGACCAAAAAAATGGCCGATACAACTAAGAAGCAAGCAGACACAACAAAAAAAAAAGTAAAAATTGATCACGAGAAAGAACTAGAGGGTTAAGATGTCCAAGTTAATCAGCATTCGTGAATTGAAAATCGACATTCCTGATGAAGCAAAAATTATGGCCGAAAGGATGTTGACTGATCTGGAGAAAAGCAAACGACCTGTATTGGAAGCCGTTAAGACTTCCTTAGATAATTCATTTTACAATCCAAAGGTGGGATTTTTAACCCCTGGGGATAAGGTTGTTCGTACCGAGCTCAATGTTTCCAGCGTGCAGAAACTGGCCCGAGTGGTTTTTATGCTGGAAATCCTGCTCAGAAACCTGGAAATCGAAGCCGTAAATACAAAAAGGGAATTATATTATATCTGTAAAGGTCTGATAAAAAATGAACCTAAATTTAGACCCTTGGATTTTGATGATCAGAATGAAAGTGATTCGATCATAGATTTTATCGGGGACATGCTAAAGGTTTATCGTGAAGAGCTGAATTGTTTTGCCAACGATAGGGGTGGGCAAACTTATTCTAAACAGCTGGTGGTTACTGAAACCATGGCTGATGGCGATAAAGCCGTTGTTGATCTGTCGACATTGGGAACGGCGCCTTATCAACCTAAAAACAAACCGCAGTCTTTGAAGCTTAAGGCTAAAAAGAAAATTGATTTTGCACTGGTCATCGAATCTGAAGGTACCGCAAACACCCTGCAATCAATGGGATTCACTAAGCGAAATAATTGTATCCTGATAGGTGCTCAAGGTGTTCCATCAAATGCTGTACGTGGATGGTGTAAATTGATTGAAGATCAATTGGCAGTGCCTATGTATTTTTTCGGCGATTTGGATGCGTACACATTGCAAAATATTTTTAGAACCTTGAAAGCCGGATCTGCGGCTTCACTGATCAGAAATGCTGATTTTAGTGCCCCGGATGTTAAGTTTTTAGGGGTGCTGCCAGAAGACGTTAAAAAGTATGATCTGCCTTATTACAAGGTGAAAGAAAACGACGTGGCCGAAGCCAGGTCATTGAAAAAAGCCAAAGACGCCTTGGAAAATGATCCGTTCTTTTTGGACAAGAAGAACAAAGGATTGGCTGATATTTTACGTTGGCTATTGAAGGAAAAAATTCGTTGCGAACAGCAAGCGTACTTTTCTGTCGATCCAAATGATAAAATCAAAATGGAAAAAATCATTTTAGAGAAAATCAAAAATAAATCTTACGTTTAAGCTTGAAATAGCTTTTTCGCGACGGGTGAATGGCTTTCTTTAACATAAGTCATATTTAACTTATAATTCCAAAACTGGAACATAATAACTCCTTGCTGCCATTTGAGAACATAATAAACAGAAATTCTAAACAAATATTTGTTTATATTTTGCGTTCTGATCCAGAAATAGTACAGAATGAATCGATATGTTTTAAGTCAATACATTTGGTGTTCAAAAGTTAAACGTTTTATAAAAAATTAACGTAAAGGTTTGAATTTATAAGGCCGAAAAGAGTTTATGGGCGCAAAGACAGTTACGATTTTAAATCATAATTCAAGACGGGGATTGTTTCGTCTGTTGCAGGCCTATCTGCAGAATAAATTTTCAATTCAGGTTGAGCGCAAGGATTTTAATTCTGTTTCTGCCATAAATTTTAAAGATTTTAGTGGTGCCGTGATTGTTGATTTGATTGGGACAGAAATTGCTCAATGCAGACAGATTGCACTGGGATTAAATGATCAAAAAAATGCTTCATTTAGTTTAATTATTGAGGGCATGGACATATTGCCTGAATCAAAAAATGTAGAAATTCAGCGAATGCCTTTGGAGCTTCATGCCATTCACAGTTATGTCGCCAATCAGATTCAGTTCGCGGAAAGTCACAGTGGACCTGATTTAAATGTCCCTATGGATAAAATGCTGTTGGATGTGCTCAGGAAATTCAATCAATCCTATATCAAGTATCTGAAATACGATGGCAGCTTGTCAGCTCTTAAGGTTAACACCGAGCTGGTAAATGATTTCTCAGAGTGGATGGGAATAGCTGATCATGTAAAAAACGAAGCTGAGGAAAATTTCAAGGTCGCCTTGGGGGCATTGAAATCCAGCAAGCAACACAGTCAGATGTTTCAAGAAATATTAAATTCAAGCTCTACACGAAGACTTAATTCATGTGTAATTACCAACCTGATTTCGACAGCGTTATCTGAAAAAATGCTGGGCAAGTTAGATCCTCAGATGCAGGGGTTTGCTTTTTCAGAATTGATTTTGGCTTCTAATCTGTCCGAGGATGAGTATTACAATCTGTGGAATATGCGAACTGGTGAAATGCTGCTAGGGATTTCGGCTAATGGATTTTTATCTAAAAAAATTCAAAACGCTGTCGATATGGCAAACAAATGGGAAATGTGTCCTCCACATACAGCTGAAATGGTTGATGTGTCCCATGCACCAATTGATCAAGAAAGCCACGAAATGGGCATTATGGATGCCTGCCTGTTGGTGGCTCAGGAATTTGTTTCAGTTATGCTTTACCAGTCCCACGTGGATGTGATGTTCGCTCTGAAAATGAGAATTTCAATGTACCAGTGCGAGCGGGTAAAATTAGCTTTCACATGGTTTCAAGATTGGTATCAAGACGTACTGCGAATTGCAGAGCAAAATGAAAGTTCAGAAACCACAGATCAAAGCGACAACTCATCTGCCTCTGAAAATGGCGACAAAAAAACAGCTTAGATTACTAGTTGATTGCTAGACTTGCAGTTGATAGCTTGAAGCAATTTTTATGAATAAAAAAATTATCGTCGAAAAAATCCTGATAAAATTGGAAGCAGATTTAGTGGCCCTGAAAGCTGCGGCCATGGAAACACTGGCGGCTGCCACTGGTGAAGAAAGCATCGCCGAAAATCAATACGACACCCGTGCACTAGAGGCTGGGTATTTAGCGGGAGCCCAAGCCAAAAGATTGGTCGAAATTGAAGAGTCTGTGTTTATTTATAAATCACTGAAGCTAAGGGATTTTGACCCGTCAACGCCGATTGGTCCCACGGCCCTTGTCGAGCTTTCCCTTGATGACAAAATAACAAAAGCATTTTTAACTCCGGCTGCTGGCGGAATGACGCTTGAAACTGATCAGGGGATTATCCAAGTCCTCACACCCAAAAGCCCCTTAGGCGAAGCCTTGGTCGGTTTAAAGGTGGGTGACATCGCCATCGTCGAAAAAGAACATAAAACCTTCGAGTACGAAATCATCAAGGTCAGCTAGTTAATAGATGGACTAGTTACCAGCAAAAAATTTTGCCATAGAAAATTCATCGACAAAGGCTTCGGTCAGATTCAAAGACACAAAACCTTTTTCTGTGATTTTGCCAGTCTGATCCTTCAACAAATCCTTGGCTGGTTGCGAATACTGGATGCGAAACCCAGATAATTTACCGTTTATAAAAACACCACTTAAAATTTCTAAATGCATTTCACCAGTGACTTCATAGTCACCTTCTAAAATGGTGTCACCCCAGAGTTGATTCAAATCAAAAGCGATTTGGTGAATCCTCAGCATCATCACAGAATTCAAACTGCTTGTTTCAGCTTCAGTTAATGGGCGCACAAAAAATTCTTGGCTGCAGTTCAGTTCAGGGCAGTTTTTCTGAGCCGTATCAATCAGTCCTTTAAAAACCTTTTGATTGGCAAAAGCTGTTTGGCTGATAACCAACATAACAATAATAAAACCAGACCTAAGTAGTGCCTTCATAATAAATAAAACCTTAGCTCAGTATTGCTGGCAGATAAAATTCATAAAGACAATGTTGTTATACTAAAAACGAATGATTAAAAACGTGCAGTCTGGTCAGAGATTGTGATCAATTCATAGCCATCATAAATGGCAGAAAAAAGCGCCGACTCGACGGTGGCCCAATTCTGAAAATTCACAATTGAAAACCTAATGCGACGGCTCTCATCGTTGTGTATCAGAACCATAGGGGTTAGACTGGGCAGATCAATAAAATAGGAGTTCAAAATATGTCAGCCAAAATCGAAACCACTCCCGAAATGGTCCAAAACGTTTATAAAAAAACTAAAGAGCGCATCGCCATCGTTAAAAAACGTTTAGGGCGCCCCATGACCCTAGCTGAAAAGGTTTTGTTGGGACATTTGGACGACCCTCAGAATCAAGAACTGGAAAGAGGCAAAAGCTTTTTATTGCTGCGACCAGATCGGGTTGCAATGCAGGATGCTACGGCTCAGATGGCTATTTTGCAATTTATGTTGGCAGGTAAGGACGAAGCCGCAGTGCCATCAACTGTGCATTGTGATCATTTGATCCAAGCCTATGTGGGTAAAGAAAAAGACATGGGATCTGCCATGTCATCAAACAAAGAAGTTTATGATTTTTTGGCGACGGCCAGTTCCAGATACAATATTGGTTTTTGGAAACCCGGCGCTGGGATTATCCATCAAGTGATTCTTGAAAACTACGCTTTCCCAGGTGGATTAATCATCGGGACTGATTCTCACACTCCAAATGCAGGCGGCTTAGGAATGTGCGCTGTCGGTGTTGGGGGATCAGATGCCTCTGACGTGATGGCGGGCCTGGCTTGGGAAGTTAAAAATCCAAAACTGATTGGTGTTCATCTAAAAGGTAAAATGAACGGATGGACTTCAGCCAAAGACGTCATTTTAAAATTATGCGGAATGCTGACGGTAAAAGGCGGAACTGATAAAATTGTTGAATATTTTGGTGAAGGTACAAAATCTATTTCGTGCACAGGCAAGGCCACAATCACAAACATGGGTGCCGAGCTGGGAGCTACCTGTTCGATATTTCCTTACGACGAAAAAATGGCTGGATATTTAAAAGCCACCCAAAGGGAAGGATTGGCCCAGATCGCAGATCAAAATAAAGATATTTTATTAGCTGATCCCGAGGTCGAAAAAGATCCTAAAAAATATTTCGACGAAGTTTACGAAATTGATTTATCAGTATTGGAACCTCACTTGGTTGGGCCACACACACCTGATTTGGCCAGACCGATTTCGGCAATCAAAAAAGAAGCCGCAGAAAAAGGTTGGACGGTTCAGTTATCCAGTGCTTTGATCGGATCTTGCACAAATTCTTCTTACGAAGACATTGGGCGAGCGGCCTTTGTTGCAAAACAAGCTCTGGATGCCGGAGTCAAGATGGCTCAACCATTTTTGGTGTCACCAGGATCTACACAAATTCAAAATACCATCGAACGTGATGGACAAATGAGTGTGCTGACTCAGGTGGGAGCCACCGTTTTAGCAAACGCTTGTGGTCCATGTATTGGTCAATGGAAGCGTGATGATGTTAAAACAGGAACCAAAAATACAATAGTGACTTCATTTAATCGAAACTTTCGAGGCCGAAATGATTCAAACGCCGAAACTTTGGCTTTTATTGGTTCGCCAGAATTAGTGATGGCATTGGGCGTGGCTGGCCGATTGGATTTTAATCCAATGACTGACGAGCTGAAAACTCCAAAGGGTGGCATCAAGCTGAAGGCTCCAGAAGCTCCTGAGCTTCCCAGCAAAGGTTTTGTGGCAGACACCGAGGGTTACCAAAAACCCCAAGGTAAAGATGCAAAGGTTGCCGTCAGTGAAAAATCGGATCGATTGCAATTATTAAAGCCATTTATAAAATGGGACGGAAAAGATTTTACTGAGCAATTGGTTTTAGCCAAAGCAAAAGGCAAATGCACAACGGATCACATCAGTCCAGGCGGTCCATGGCTAAAATACAGAGGGCATTTAGATAATATTTCTAACAATATGCTTTTGGGTGCAGACAATGCATTTACCAAAGAAATTGGCAAAGGCCGTAATCTGTTGTCGGGCGAAAGCTCTATTGAGTTCACTAAAGTTGCCAGGGATTATCAAAAACGTGGCAAGGGTTGGGTGATTATTGGTGATGAAAATTATGGAGAAGGATCATCGCGCGAACACGCGGCTATGTCGCCCAGATTTTTGGGATGCACAGCTGTGATTACAAAAAGCTTTGCCAGAATTCATGAAACCAATCTGAAAAAACAGGGCGTTTTGGCTGCCACATTTGCTGATCCCAAAGATTACGAC
>JBIKLL010000005.1:0-82839 GCA_044359815.1 Pseudobdellovibrionaceae bacterium | reverse complement strand
AATATTCATTTCAGCTGACAATATAACCTTGCTGTATTCATCGATTGGCAAACCCCGACCGACATCAGGATCCTCCTGTGAGTCGTTGCTACCATCAGGCTGTTGGGCCTCATCAGGGTGTTGCTGAAACTGGCTCAGTAATCCCACTGCAGCACCAGGTCCGCAACCCGCAAATAAAAAACCTAAACTTAACAATAAAATAATTTTGATTTGTTTTTCCATACTAACAGTCTCGGAAACTATTTTTGGAATCACAAGCTAGACAGGTGATAATATGGACATTTGTGACGGTCTGAATTTTATGTAATTTTAAAAGGACTTAAGTCTTTGAAATTAATTTTTTGTGAAAATTCAGAATCTTAAATTTAAATTACCATCTGCCAATTTTGATAACTTCAGTCTGCAGCGACACATTTGTTTGAGCTTTTACTTTAGATTTCACATGCTCAATCACCCTTAGCAGATCACTTGATGAGCAGCCTCCCAGATTGACAATAAAATTTGCGTGCTTCTTGGAAACTTGAGCCTGCCCAATCTGAAATCCCTTCAGGTCACAGGTTTCAATCAACTGGGCCGCCTTGTGTCCAGGTGGGTTTACAAACACAGAACCACAACTAGGCATATCCAATGGCTGCTTGCTCAGACGGGTTTTGTTCGCACTCCTGACTTTGTCCAACACCTGGTCATCAGGTTTTTCAGGCCAAGCCAGTGTCACACCCACGATGATTCCTGGCTGCCAGCCATTACAGTGACGATAACTCCAATTTAAATCCGCATTCATATATTTTTTGACTGACAAATCAGGCTTCAGAACTTCTATGCTTTCGACAATCTCGACAAATTCTCGTGGCTTAATGCTCTCGGCAATTCCCGCATTCATCACAACTCCGCCGCCCACATCGCCAGGAATCCCCGCCAGAAAAACTGCGGGTGCTAATTTATTTTTTAAATAAGTTTTCAGCAATTCAGATTTCGCGACTCCAGAATCACAAGAAATTCTGAAAACCCCACCCTCGGAACCAGTTTTCAAATAATTAAAATATTTTAGACAAATCACCAAACCATCAACGCCTTGATCAGAAACTAAAACATTACTGCCACCCGCCAGAACAGTCACAGCCAAGTTTTTTTCCTGAGCCCACTTGCAGGCAAATTTAATATCAGCAATTGTTTTTGGCAGACAAAAATATTCCGCAGGTCCGCCGACCTGCCAGGTTGTATAAGGTTTTAACAAAACTTTTTCTTGAATACTAAGTTCCATTTATTAAGGCCTCACCGATTTTCCAAATATCGCCAGCGCCCAAAGTGATAATCACAGTCTTGTCGGAAAATTTCTTGCTTCTAATTTGTTTTATCAAATCAGCTTTTTGTACAAACTGGCAATTTTTGGCTTTCACGGCTTTTGCCAAAAGCTCTGAAGTGATTCCCTCTAATGGCTGCTCGCCCGCTGCATAGATTTCAGTGATCATAACCTGATTGGCGTCGGAAAAACATTCCGTGAAATCCTGCCAACAGGATTGAGTTCTGGAATATCTGTGCGGCTGAAACAACACTACGATTTCTGAATCAGGAAATTTTTCGCGAACACCCTGAAGGGTTGCTCGTATTTCGGTCGGATGATGACCATAATCATCAAACACCTGAATGCTTCCAAATTTACCCTTGAACTGCATACGTCTGTCGACGCCCTGAAAATGACTGATACCAGCTGCGCATTCTTCAAAAAACAATCCGCAACCCATGCCCACGATGATGGCGGCGGAAGCATTCAAAGCATTGTGCCTGCCACTGAGTCCTAATTGAAACTGTCCTAGTTTTTGATTGTGTTGGCTCAACTCGTAATTCCCAATGGGCTTTCCACTGACTGCTGAAATCACAAAATCATTGGATTTATCAAAACCATAGTAATAAATTTTCTTGTTAAAATTTTTAAATACTTCACGAATATTCTGATCATCACCACAAACAATCAATTTTCCGTAAAACGGAACTCGATTGCCAAAATCAAAAAATGCTTTTTTAATGTTTTCGAAAGATTTGTAAAAATCCAGATGATCGTTATCAATATTTGTGATCACTGAAATTTCCGGATTCAGCTTCTGAAAGCTTCCATCGCTTTCATCCGCTTCGGCCACAAGCCAATCACCCTTCCCCAGCAAAGCTGTGGATTTAATAACGTCTAACCTACCGCCCACAACAATGGTTGGGTCCTTTTTAGCATGCAGCAGAATTGAGGCAATCAGAGAAGTCGTCGTAGTCTTTCCATGGGTTCCAGCTATTGCTATGCCTTTTTTAAGCCTCATAATTTCTGCCAAGGCTTCTGCCCTGGGAATTAACGGAACTTTTTTGGCTTTGGCTGCGATGAATTCTGGGTTATTAACTGGTACTGCACTTGAATAAACAACCACATCAGCTTCACCAATCTGCATGGCCTGATGGCCCTTAAAAATTTGAACCCCTAATTTTGATAGTCTTTCGGTATTGGCATTGACTTGCTGATCACTACCAGAAACTTTGGCACCTATATTATGCAACAACTCAGCCAAGCCACACATCCCAATGCCACCCACACCGATAAAATGAAAATGTGAACTCTTAAGACTCATGAGGGCCTCGCTGACAGAATTTCGTTTGCAATTTTATCAGCTGCATTGGGCGCATAAAACTTTTGAATATTATCATGAAGCTCGCGTCTGATGTTTTGATTTTCCAGCATCTGTTTTAGTGCATCACCTAAAGATTGCGGTGACAAATCTTTTTGCAAAATCATGATTGCTGATTGTTTGTGCGCCAGACTTTTTGCGTTTTCTATTTGATGACCATCAGCAATTTGCAACGGAATCAAAATAGATGGCTTACCAGCCTTGGCCAGTTCAGCGATTGTACTGGCTCCGGCTCTGGCAATAACCACATCAGCCCATTGATAGAATTTAACCATATCTTGGATGTACGGATAAACCTCTACCCTGACTTGAGCTTGATCATATTCGGATTTAAATTTTTCAAAGTCTACTTTGCCAGTTTGATGCACAAATTCACATTGGCTAAGCCAACTCTGTTTGGTTTTCAGTAAATCACACAATGCACGCCCAATAGATCTGGCACCCTGTGATCCGCCATAGTGTAGGACCTTTAATTTCTGTTGAGGATTAAAAATATACTGGGCGTCTTCCAGCTCTTTGCGGATTGGCATGCCATAAACAAAAAACTTTTGTGATTTGAGCTTCCTTTTAGCGGACTCAAAAACCAAAAAAACTGTTCTGACAAAATAAGATAAAAACACATTGGCCAAACCAGGATAGGCATTAGGTTCCCAAATGGCAGTTGGGGTTCCCGTCAATGCAGAGGCTAACACCATGGGAACCGAAGCATAGCCCCCTACGCCCAGGACATAATCAGGCTTATGTTTTCTGATCATCGCCAGGCTTTGAAAAAATCCCATTGCCAGATAAAACAGTCCAAAAATTTTAGACAATACACCGCTGTGATTCATCTTGGCTGAAGAAATAAACCGAATACCAAAACCTTTTTCAGGAACCAGAGTTCCCTCCATGCCCAATTTGGTTCCGACAAATTCAACATTAATATTTGAGTTTTGTTTATGAATGGCTTGAGCCACCGAAATGCCAGGATTTATGTGACCAGCAGTGCCGCCTCCGGCAATAAAAATTAATTTCATATTCTTGAAATATTATGTCCGCGTGATTTTGTCGACCAATTATGAATATTGCGTTCGATGTTAATCAAGATACCAAACATAAGACTGAGCACAACCAATGAACTGCCCCCGTAACTTAAAAATGGCAGGGTCAAACCTTTGGTCGGCAACATTCCTAAAGCCACTCCAACATTTATAAAAACGCTAAATGCAAAGGTCATTGTTATCCCCAATGCAGCCGTTTTGCTGAAAACGTCTTCGGATTTAATCGACAACTGGATGCCCCGAAAAATTATAAATCCATAGATCAACAAAATCGCCGTGAATCCTAAAAACCCCAGCTCTTCGCCTAAAATAGCCACAGTGAAATCCGTGTGAGCTTCGGGCAGAAAAAATAATTTTCCCTGACTTTGTCCCAATCCCACACCAGTGATCCCACCTGAATGGAAACTGAGCATTGACTGAATCACTTGAAATCCCCTGGATGCCGGGTCTGCCCAAGGATCCAAAAAAGACAAAATCCTGGCCCTTCTGTAATCAACATTCATCACCAAAAAATAAAACGCAGGCGCGATGGTTCCCGCCGCCAGTGCAATCCAACGCCATTTTAAGCCGAAGGCAAACAATATGGAAAATCCGACCAAAACGATAATTGCAAAGCTTCCAAAATCAGGTTGCTTCAGCAGCAAAAAAACCGGCACAAACACCATTGGAATCAAAATTTTCAAGGGGATTTTTTTTAAATAACTTTCGCTGCGGATGAACAAGGTCGCTACCAACAATGCAAATGAAAACTTGAGCAATTCTGACGGTTCAAATCTGAAATCCATGGGCAGCTTTAACCACCTGGCAGCCCCTCCGGCACGGCTTGCAAGCCCTGGCACAAAAGTTAAGATCACACCTACTGAAGCTGCAACCCAAATCAACCAACCAGTTTTTTTGATCCAAACCAAAGGGATCACAGCAAAAAAAATCAAACAACACAAACCCAATCCCACAAACAGCAATTGGCGTTTAAAAAAATACAGATTTTCTGAAAACATCTCAGACGCAAAAAAATAACTGGAAGAATAAACTTGAACCAATCCAAAGCCCATTAATGCCAGTACTGCCAACAATAAAGGGCTAACAAATCTGGATTGCATTAATTTGTTGCAGGAGTCTCGCTGGGCTTTTCTGCTTTTTTCTCTTCTTTAGGTTCTTTTTCCTTAGCAGCTTTTGCTGGCGGCTTGATCTCTAAATCATCTTTGCCTGCGGCTGACAGAGCACAACAGTAAATCAATCCCACTGTGTCCGAAGTCGGCGCACGGTAATTGGTGACTGAAAAACTTTTATTGGCATCACAGCGTTTTGCCATTTCGATATTTGTTTGGATTTCAACATCTGGATAAACATCGCCGTTAACCATGTCACAATAGATTCCTTGGTTTTTCACCAAAGCATCCCGTTGTTCTTTACGTTGTTTGAATTTTGAGGATGCACACCCAGCAAAAAAGAGTGAACCAATAACAACCAACACTAATGATCTAAAAATCATACAAGCTCCTCCTTAAGCGACTGTACAATTAGAATTTTCTAACTATCTCTTTAAAATAGTCGCCGCGCTCTTCGAAAGAGTCAAACATATCAAAGCTGGCACAGCCAGGTGACAATAATACTATGTCACCAATCCTAGACTTTTGGTAAGCAATCAACACAGCTTCCTCAAAGGTACCGATCAAGAAGGTTTCAGAAAAATCCCCCAGGTCGCGGTTTATTTTTTCTTTGGCTTCACCAACCAAGATCAAAGTCTTAACTTTGCGTTTCACAGCAGTCCGTAAAGGCTCATAATTTAAATTTGTGTTTTTACCACCAGCGATCAAAATCACGTTTTCTTCAAACGAATCCAGTGCTCTTAGAACAGCGTGAACATTGGTCGCCTTTGAATCATTAAAAAACTGCACGCCACCCGCTTTACGAACGTATTCCAATCTATGTGGCAGTCCCCGGAATTCGCCCATGACTTTTTGAATAGCTTCTTTCTTGGCTCCATGCTCCCTGGCTGCCAGAATCGCTGCCATAACATTTTCGATCGAATGACGACCGCGCATTTTCAAATTTGAAATATCATAGGTCTCAATATCTGGGCCGGTTCGAACTTTGACTTCCTTGCCGATATTGATAGCTCCACCGATGTTCATAATCTGTGGTTCCAACTGAGGCTTTCTGGAAAAATAAAATATCCTTCCTCTTTGCACAGCTGGGTCGCGGGCCAATTCAACCACGGCATTGTCATCAGCATTTAAAATTGAAGTTGTTCCCTGATTGGTATTTTTAAATATCTTTCGTTTCGCATTCACATAATCTTCCATCATGCGATAGCGTTCTAAATGACCTTCAGCCAAATTCATAAACACTATGTTTTGCGGATTAAAGGTTTCACAACTTTCCAACATATAGCTGGATAGCTCTGTGACCACGACCTGAGCCTTTTCACCCGATCTGAGATATTCTGTTAATGGCAAACCATTCGCACCACCAGACCAAGTTTTGATCCCTGATTCCTGCAAAAAAGCTTCAATCAATTTTAGGGTTGTGGTTTTGCCGTTTGTTCCCGTGATCGCAATCATGGGTTCTTTGACAAACTGAGCGGCAAACTCAAATTCACCGGTGATTTTTATTCCCTGGCTGCGAGCATAATCAAATATTTTAAGATTAGATGGAATGCCGGGACTCAAAATAACCAAATCTTGTGTTAAAAATGTTTTCGGACTGTGGCCACCCAAATCCAATTTCACTGGCAAATCACCTAATTGTTCCAACTGAACTGAAAGCTCTGGTCGTGATTTGTGATCTGTTACAGTCACATCTGCGCCCTGTTGGTGTAAAAATCTTGCCAATGAAACCCCTGTTTTACCAAGACCCACGACTAAGATTTTTTTATCTTTTAACTCTGCTAATTCCATTTCTTACCTCAATTTCAATGTGCTTAAGCTCAAGACCGCTAATAAAATAGATATAATCCAAAAACGAACAATGATTTTAGTTTCAGTTAATCCCTTTAACTCAAAGTGATGGTGAATGGGAGCCATCTTGAAAATTCTTTTGCCGGTAAATTTAAATGAAATCACTTGGCCGATGACACTGAGGGCTTCGATCACAAACACCCCACCTAAAATCACCATTAAAAATTCATTCTTAGTCAGAACAGCCATCGAACCCAAAAAACCACCCAAGCTAAGGCTTCCCACATCGCCCATAAATACCTGGGCAGGGTAAGTGTTAAACCACAAAAATCCCAAACCTGCGGCGACAATGGTCGCAGCGACGGCAGTCAGCTCGCCAGCGCCTGCGATGTGTGGGATTTGCAAATAACCAGCAATGGCTGAATGGCCCGCGATATACGAAAACAAACCCAAGGTTGATGCCGAAATAATCACTGGAACAATAGCTAATCCATCCAAACCGTCTGTTAAATTGACGGCATTGGCTGTTCCCACAATCACAAAGGCACCAAAAATTATGTAGAAAGATCCTAAATCAAAAAACACATTCTTTAGAAACGGTAAAAACACAACTGTTGAAAACCCATGAAAATAAACCAGATACCAAAGAGTCAGACCGGCGATCGAAAATTCAGCCAGCAATCTGAGTTTACCCGATAGGCCCTTGGTGTTTTTTTTGGAAACTTTCAACCAATCATCCAAATACCCAATGGCACCAAATCCCCAAGTCACAGCAATCACGGCCAACACTAAAGGATTTAAAATATCAACCCACAATAAACAGGGAATCAAAGTGGACAGCAGAATCAATCCACCACCCATGGTTGGAGTTCCCGCTTTCTTTTTATGTGACTGAGGACCGTCATCACGAATGCTCTGACCGATCTGATAGTCCTTAAGCCTGCGGATAAAATAAGGTCCCCAAATCCAACACAGCAAAAACGCAGTGAAGAACGAAATAAATGTTCTGACTGTGATGTATCTAAAAACGTTGAAAACAGAATACTGATCGGCGTAGGAATATAAAAGTTGATATAACATTGCTCTCGCTTTTGTTGTCGTAAAACTACGATTTATTTTTTGCTTTTATTCTTTTGTTAATGAAAACCCAATGGGTTGACAGGCTTGAACAATGCGTTCCAGTTTCATCCCCCGAGATCCTTTAACAAAAAGAATGTCTTGTGGGTTTAGCATACTTGCTACCTGAGAAGCAAGATAATCTTCATAAGTACTTGCAATCACTGACTTTTTGTTAAATCCAGATTTCTTTAATCCGGCTTCAAAATCCTGAGCATGAGGCCCATAAAACCAAATCCCATCAAACTGATTCTGTCCCGCAAGCTTTCCCAATTCAAAATGCAAACTGGAACTGAGCTCACCAAGTTCTAGCATTTCGGCAAACACCGCCCATTTTTTGCCAGCATTTTTTATCAGTGCCACGTTTTCTAAAAGTGCTTTCATAGAATCAGGATTGGCGTTGTAACCATCAAACAAAATATCCGCTCCCAGTTGGGTTTTAATAATTTGATTACGTCCCCAGGTTGATTTGCAAAGCCCAAGCCCACTCCAAATTTTTGCAGTATCCATATTGCAAGATAGCCCCACCGACGCTGCCACCATCAGATTGGTTAAATTATGCTGACCAAAAACAGGGATCGTCTGCACCGAAGCTTGACCACCAATAGTTCCCTTGACCGTTATGTGATCTGCAGCCTGTTCAGTGATTTTTAAAAACACATTGGCTGAAGAATCCTTTGATGAAAAAGTAATAAAAGGCTTTTTCCAATTTTGTTTTGACTGAGCCTTTTGAAACATCATGTTGGTATAAAAATTGTCCAGATTAAAAATTCTGATGGCTGTGTCAGGTGCGTGCAAATAAATTTCTTCTTTGGCATTAGCAATGTTTTCGATAGTACCAAAATGTTCGATGTGAGCCTGACCCACCATCGAACAAACCACCACATCGGGCTTGGCAATTTCACAGAGCTTTGTGATTTCGCCCGCATGATTCATACCCATTTCAATCACTGAAACGGTGGCGTTATCGGGCTGGGCCAGCAAGCTAAACGGAACCCCCCAATGATTATTAAAACTTCCCTTACTGTAGTGAACCTGAAACTGTTGGCCCAACACGGTTGCCGAAAATTCTTTGCTGGTGGTTTTGCCATTGGATCCAGTGATACCAATGATTTTTGCAGCCGATTGTTTGCGAAAATAATTCGACAGATTTTGCAATGCCAACAAACAATCAGAAACTTGAAAAAAATTAACTGATTTTTTAAGCACTTCCCATTCGGAACGCCATTCAGAAATTAAAACACCAGTGGCACCATTAGCACAGGCCTGCTGAACAAAATCATGGGCATCGAAATTATCCCCCTTAAGAGGAATGAATAAAGAGTCTTTTGAATTTTTTCGGGAATCGGTGTTTATAAATGCAAACTCAGAAACCGAATGACCTAAATCCTGTGGATTAAGTGCTTTTAACAAGTCTGATTTTTTAATTCTGCGCAAAACAACCTCCGATTCAAAAGTATTGAATGATTCTGATTCAAAAGCATCTTGCATAGCCGCATGTTTTTGCTAGAATTTTTAAATGGCTATTAACAACAAAAGTCTTGAGGAACATCTGGTCTCCGAACTGATGATTTCCGATGAGAAGTCATTTCAGTCAGCATGGGCGTAACCGTTGAAGCTGTAGTCAGTCTGATGAGCGAAAAAAACATTGGCTGCATTGTCATCACAGAAAATCACATCCCTACTGGGATTTTTACCGAAAGGGATTTGTTAAAACGTGTAGTCAGTAAAAATCTGAGCCCATCCCATACTTTTATTGAAGACGTAATGACCAAAAACCCCGTTTGTGTTAAAACATCGACTACGTTGAACAAGGTCTCTGCGGCCATGAGATTAGGAAAATTCAGACATCTGATGGTAGTTGACGATTACCTCAAAGCCCGCGGAGTGATTTCAATTAAAGACTTTATGAACTGGATCACTGATCAGTATCTGTAACGACTGATTAAGGCTATTTGCCCTTAGCGTTCAGAAAATTTCTGCATTCTGCCACGTCAGAAAAAGGATATTTTTTATCACCAATGATTTGGTAGTCTTCATGCCCTTTGCCAGCAATCAATACAGCATCACCTTGACCTGCGTTTTGCACAATATGCTGCAAAGCTTTTTTGCGATCGGATTGCCTGTGAATCACCTGAGGATTTTTAAATCCTTTCATGATGTCATCAATTATTTTTTCTGGATCTTCGGTGCGGGGATTATCCGAAGTCACCACAATTTCATCAGCCAAGCTTTCGCTGATTTGGGCCATCATGGGTCTTTTGCCCTTATCACGGTCGCCACCACAACCAAATAAAACTTTTAATTTTCCCAGTCCCTGAATCTGCTTGAGAGCTTTCAAAACTTTTTCCAGAGCATCGGGTGAATGAGCATAGTCCACAAAAACAAAAGGACCCTTTGAAAGGTTGCTATGCACTGGCTGCAAGCGACCAGGGACTCCTGGAAAATTTGAAACAATCTGAATCATTTTTTCCAAATCATATCCCTGGGCCATTAATGCTGCCAGGCAACCCACAACATTGTACACATTGTGTTCGCCAACCAAAGGTATGAAAAACAAATACTGCTGGTTTTTATAATTTATGGTGAACCGCTGACCTGACAGACTAGATTCAGTCAGCTGAAATTTAAATTCTGCCGAAGGTGATTTACCAAATCCAATGATTTTAATTGCTGGCAATGTCGCAGTTAAAATCCTTTTGCCAAAATCATCATCCATATTTATAGCCGCAACCCTGTTGGGCTTTGAGCTGTTGTGCAAAATTTCAGTAAACAGTTTTAGTTTTGCCTGAAAATAATCTTCAATTGTTAAATGGTAATCCAAATGGTCGCGGGTTAAATTAGTAAAAACCGCACAATCTAATTCCAACGCTGCACAACGGCCCTGATCAATGGAATGGCTAGAAATTTCCATGGCCACGCTTTGCGCTCCAAGTGCCGACATTTCAGCAAGACGTTGATAAAGCTCTGCTGAATCAGGTGTCGTCAATTGGGTTGGCCAAATCTTGTTTTTGAAATGATGATCGACTGTGCCCAGAACAGCTGTTTCAACCCCTAAATGGTTTAACAAAAACTCAATTATATAGGCTGATGAAGTTTTGCCATTGGTTCCAGTAACTCCAAAACATTTTAGTTTAGAAGATGGAAACCCAAAATAAGCATGATTTAAAATCCCCCACGCCTTTCTGGAATTTTTAACCAAAAGAATCTTTTGTGGATCAGTGTTATCAGGAACACGTTCAGCGATGCAAAGATTCGCACCGGCCTGAATGGCCGCAGAAATATGATCATGGCCATCGTGCTTTTGGCCTTTGATTGCCACAAACAAATTATTTTTTTGAATGGCCTTTGAATCCTTGGATAATCCAGTGATGGCCAGATTCTGCAAGTCTGATGAAGCCACCGTGCCCGTCAGCAATAAATCTTTAAGGATCAAAGGTAGATTTAATTTTTGTGTATGACTGGGCACATTGATTCCTTTGTTGTTGTTGCTATTGTATTTTAATGGCAATAAATGGCTGAATGAAAGGCAAAACATGTCAGACAAAATTCACACCGTAGGAAACATTAAATACATTGAAACCTTTCCGCAGGACACGGACTACCAACAGACCGTGATTATGATGCACGGCTATGGTGCTGATATGTATGATTTAGCTCCGCTAAATGATTACATCAAAACTAAACTGCCTACGCGCTGGATCTTCCCCCAAGGATTTTTGTCCGTGCCCATTGGCCCCGGTTGGACCGGCAGGGCCTGGTGGAATATTGACCTGGCAAAATGGGAGGAACGCATACGTCTGAGTGGTGATATGGATTTAAGCGATCAAGCCCCCGAGGGATTGGATACGGCCAGAAAAAACATGTTAGATTTTATCAAGAAAATGAAAATTGAGCCCAGCACTTTGATTTTATCTGGATTTTCACAAGGTGCGATGTTGGCAACGGATTTGTGCTTAAGTATGGATCAAAATATCAAGGCCATGGTTTTATTTTCTGGCAATTTAATTAACAAAGCTGAATGGCAAGATAAAGTCTCTGGAAAAAAGGGAATCCCCTTTTTTCAAAGCCACGGCACTCAGGATGCAGTTCTGGGCATAAAGGGCGCTCAAAAGCTTGAAGGCTTTTTGCAGCAAAATGGACTTAAGGGAAAATTGCATTCATTTTCTGGAACCCACGAAATCCCGCCAGCAGTTTTAACCAAAGCCTCTGAATTTTTACTGGGGAGTGGCTGCTGAGGAAAATATAAAAGCTTTCATCGCATTGACGTTGGCACCTTGAGGAGCTTTGTCAAAAGTGATGGACTTGATTTCCTTTTCAATACACTTAAACAATTCGACGCTGGAAATTTCGGAAGACTTTAATTTTATTTTTTGGGGCTTACCTTTGTCGTCAATGCTCCAAACAAAAACCATTTTGCCCTTCAGACCAGGCTTTTTTTCGTGAGCGGTTTCAAAACAAAGCTGTATGACATCCATTTTTTTCGCAATGCGATCACTGACGTTCTGGGAATTGTATCTGATTTCATTTGCTGAAAGGGTCAATGCGAAAAGGACTGCAATCATTGTTGCCATAATCACCTCAAAATAACAGTAAGAACTTTACTGTTGTTCCATTGTTGACCTGCTATTGGAATGGTTTCAGAAACTAAGCCCGTTCCTCGGAATCTGACTTCAACTGATTGTCCTGATAGCTTTTGCAAAACTTCTCGGGCGGTTAGATTTTCCAGATCGGGCACAAAATGATTGGTAGTGACCTGTAAATCCGGCACAAATTTAAACTGAGTTTTGGATAGCCCTGCCAAAGCTTTGTTCTGTGCTGATTTCCAGGGGATTTGTTTTTCTTGGATGCGCGCTTCCACCTTGGCCAGCACTGTTTTGTCCGTGACAACGACAGGGGCTAACCCTTCCTTTCGGACTGCATAGCCTGCGACTTTTGAAAACACAGGAGCTGCCACTTGTGAGCCATAGTAAGAATGCTTAGATGGCTCATCGACAGCAATGTAAATCACAAATCGTGGCTCATTGGCTGGGATAAATCCAACGAAACTGGATATATAAGTGTCCTTCAAATAACCACCATTTTTCATATCGACTTTTTGAGCTGTCCCTGTTTTGCCAGCTACCAAATAACCATCCACCTTGGCATTCACACCAGTTCCCCCTGGTGCAGTCACTCCGGCTAAAATCATTTTCAAACTGTTTGCCACCGAAGGCTCTAAAACTGTGCGGATTTTTTTGGGCTTTGTTTCAATAAATTTACCAGTTTCGACATCCCTGAATGCTTGCGCGATATAGGGAGTGTTCAAAGTTCCACCATTGGCAATGCTGGCATAGGCATTGGCAATTTGCAGAGGCGAAGCTGAAATTCCGTGACCGAAACTGACGTTACTCAGTAAATGCAAATTCCAAGGCAATGGCTGCAACGAGCCCGCGGCTTCGCCAGGCATTTTTGTGTCCAGCTTGCTGCCAAAACCAAATTGTGCAAGCTCAGTTCTGAGGACTTCTGGCCCCAGATCAAAAGCAATTTTTGTGGTCCCAATGTTTGAAGAAAAAGCCAATATTTCACTGACTGTTAGATTTTTCCATTTATGCATTTGATCGGCTTCCTTGATTACGCGATCGCCAATCTTAAGTTTTCCGTTTTCGGTATTGTATTTGGTATTAGGGGCCAAAATTCCAGCTTTTAATGCAGCTCCTACAACAAAGGTCTTCAGAGTGCTGCCAGGTTCAAAAGCATCAGTGACGGTTCTGTTTCTGCGAACAGATTCTGGATAGTGGGATGCAGAATTGGGATTAAATCCTGGTAAATTAGCCATGGCTAAAATTGCTGAAGTGTTTGCATCCAGTATCACACCATAAGCAGCCGAGGCCTCGTGATGTCTAATAGCTTCTTTGAGTTCTTTTTCTAACTGATATTGCAAATCCGCATCGACTGTCAGTTTGACTTCGACCCCTTCAGGATTTTCTGTAAACATCATGCCTTCATTAACTAAAGGGCGTCCCCTGGCGTCTTTCAAAACCACAACTTTTTTGCGGCTTCCAGACAACATTTCATTTAATTGAAACTCAATGCCCTCTAGCCCACGGCCTTCGGTTCCCACAAAACCCAAGGCTGAACCCATCAGGTCTTCATTAGGATAAACTCGCCTGTATTCATCCACAACTTGAATTCCACGGATGTTCATTTTTTTAATAGCTTCACCAATTTCTGGTTCCAAGAATCGGCGTAGCCACACAAAACGTTTTTTGTAGTCTTTAATTTTTAAAAACAAATCTTTTGTTTTATAACCCAACAAGGTCGCAAGCTTTCTGGAAACCTCAGAGCGGTTTTCAATAATCCCGGGATCAGCATAAATCGATGATGCCTTAACTGAAATCGCAAGTTCTCTGCCGTTTCTGTCAGTAATGGCTCCCCTGCGGCTTTGCAGATTAATGACTGTTTGAAACTGTCGGGATTTTAAGGCTTCCAGTTTGTCATTGGGAAAAACCTGCAGCGCTATAGCTCGCAACAGCAACAAACTCCAAAATCCCAGCATCACAATAAAAATAATAACAATCCTGGAAGTCAATTAACCTCTCTGTTCGAAAAATTGTCATTTAAATGAATGATTTGATTTTGTTCGATGCGCTTCATGGTCAGTCTGGAATGAGCCATTTTTTCGATTTGCTGAGGCTTTAGCAGCTTTGCAATCTTGATGGTTTTGATTCGTTTTTCTTCAACCAGAATCCGTTGCTGTCGGCTGAGCTTTAACATCTCGTAGCCCATCCGTCGTTCTTCGATTTTTAGCATAACCAAAACCATTAAACTGGCAACAACCATGACGATACTGATTATGGGTTTTACCTCGCCCCAGTCTTCAGATAAATTTTCTTTTCGATTTTTGATAATCTTCATTGTACGACCCATCTTCCCCTGCTTTTTGAAACACTCGCAATTTCGCACTTCGGGATCGTGGGTTGGTTTTGGTTTCATCATCGCTTGCTATGATGACTTTTTTATTGACCATAAAACCTTTATCCACTGCTCCCTTTAGAGTGTTTTTAGCTATTCTATCCTCTAGAGAATGAAAGGTCAGCACTGCTAGACGACCATTAGGCTTTAGTCTGTCGATGGCCAATGCCAATGAATCGGCCAATAGATTAAGCTCTTGATTGACTTCAATCCTGAGTGCCTGAAAATACAAAGTCGCTGGATGAAACCCTTTGCGTTTCCACCCATCAATTCTGGCAATCATTTCAGCAAAGTCTTTAGTCGAACTAAATTTTTTAGTGTTTCTGTCGTTTATAATGGCTTTGACTACTTTTAAGGGCCTGCGGATCTCACCATAGTCCTGAAAAATTCTGAGCAAATCTTCATGACTGTAACTGTGCAAAATTAATTCAGCCGTAAGTCCACGTGATTGATCCATTCTCATATCCATGGGGCCATCGTGGTAAAAGGAAAATCCTCTTTCGGCGCTGTCCAGTTGCGGAGAACTGACCCCCAAGTCCAGCAGGATTGCATCGTGCTGTTGTTTTGTTGATTCAAGATACTGATAAAAAGACTGATGGAAAATAAAAAAACTATTTCTTGCAATCAAATCAGCAAATTCTTTCTGAGCAAACTCAACCGCCTGCAAATCCTTGTCAGTCACGTAGGCGATCATTTGCGGGTGCTGTTCCATCAACGCCTTAAAATGCCCCCCTCTGCCAAATGTTCCATCGTAATAAATGGGTTGACCATCGATCTGCAAAGCAGGCTTTAGCATTTCGCAAACCTGATTCAACATAACGGGAATGTGTTTATTCTGCTCTGCCATACAAATTCTTAAAACCTGTTACCTAAAAATTAAATTTCAACTGCATCAAAGTTTCAACCAGTACAAATGCAGTTAAGCCTGTGTAAAACCATGACCTTAGTCCCAAGAAACATCAAAAGAAGTCTTTTGTCAGACGGGGTCTTGCGCTAGACTGACTGAATGTTGGTGTCTTGTCCTAAATGCGGTTTTTCTCAGCCCAATGATCAGTTTTGCGCACAATGTGGCGTGAATATGACTGTTTATACTCCAAAAAAGCAACCACTAATAAAGTCCTTTTTGCTGAGTCCGTATTTACATGTTGTTTTAGTTTCTGGCATCGCCATTAGCGCTATTTTTTACATAAGAGAAAGTAGAAACTCAGAACTGGAAAGCCGGATGGAATACCTGCAGGGGGAAAGCTCACCCGTCATCGTTGAAAAACGAAAGGATTCAGAAAACCTGCCATCAGATGCGCAGGCCGATCCCGCCCAAGACTTTGATGAAAAACTAAATGCCACTATCGAGGGTAACGTATCTGCCAGTGCGATTTCGCGTGCAGCCGACGAACAAATCACTGACGATCTGAAGTCGGTTTCTAAGCGCGATGTTTCAGAATCTCAAAAATCCCCAGAGGGCGAACGCCCAGGAGTCAGCCGATTTGTATTTGCTGAAACTGACAAAGAAGAGCTTAAGAAGTGGATTGAAACAAATAACGGCACCGTGTCTAAATTTGAAGAAAACGTTCAGTGGGGGATTGTCGGTGCTGGGATAAATTCGGTGAAGCAATTAAAAGGTTACAGGCAACTGACTGAAACTGAAAAGCAATTATCCCTAACGGCTTCACAGGCACAACTGATAAGCTCGCTCAGCAGTGGCGACGATCAATCAGGTGAACTGGGATTGTTTTTAGATGTGATGACTTCAGAATTTAGCGATCAGGGAATTCGGTTTGATCTGGAGGTTATGAAAAATCTAAAGGAAGGACCCACTGTCAATCGCCGCTCGTATAATTCGAACTTTACCCTGCAACAGGGGCAGGTGTTTTATCTGACCGGCTTTCTGGCAAAAAACACCGAAGACAAGGGCTCCGACAATGAATCCAAGGCCGATCCGGTTTATCAAATCCTCAAATCCAAATCCTTTACCTCGGGACAGTCTGAATTAACCTTGCTGATATTTTTGGGTAAATAAAAATCTTGGCGTGACGTTTAAATGGCTTAAAACTTGACGCTGTTCCCTGTTGTCGGGCAACCTTTGAGGGATTTATCAACAGGGAGCCCCTATGAATAATTTAAAACTGTCATCCTATATTTCTGAAGAAAAAATCCAGGCCCGAGTGCTGGAACTGGGAAAGACTTTGACCGACAAATTCAAGGACAAGGATCTGGTGGCTGTTTGTGTTTTAAAAGGTTCGTTTATGTTTTTTTCGGATTTAATCAGAAACATTGAAACTGATTTGAGCTGCGAATTTTTTGGTGTATCCAGCTACCACGGCACCACTTCTTCGGGCGAAGTGAAGGTGACTTTGGATTTATCAACCCCTGTTGAAGGCAAACACGTTTTGTTGGTTGAAGACATCGTAGATACTGGCTTAACAATGAATTATTTAAAAACTGCCATGGAAAGCCGAAAACCCAAAAGCTTAACCACAGTTTCATTACTGGAAAAACCTGAAGCCCTAAAAGTCCCCTGCAAAATTGATTATGTGGGTTTTAAAATTCCAAATGACTTTGTAGTGGGTTACGGGTTGGATTACCAGGGTCAGTACAGAAATCTGCCCTACATTGCCCAAGTCCAAGACTTTCAATAATCGACTGACATCGAAAATCTAAATGTGAACCATCCAACGGCTTATTACTGCAATCAGATTTATTGATTCTGCCACACACAAAAATTTGTTGGAATTCCTGGAAAATTTCGTATCGTTAAAGGGACAAAAAAACAGATCCAAAAAATGGAGGGATCATGACAAAAAGGATTTTGAAATTATCTGCTATGGCCTTTGGAATATTAATTTCATTACTGCCGGCTAACCAAGCTCTGACATCAGAGCAAACAATGTACTGGGTTAAATTGCGAGCCGCCAGTTCATTTGAACGAACTATTATCGTAAACACAGGCACATCAATTGAAGGCGTGCGTGATGGCTATGCCTATGGTTTTGCGGGTTTTGAGGAATTGCAAAAACTTAAAAAATTGGGTTGGCTTGAAAGCTACCATGCCATCACCGACGAAATGGATTTCCCCGTTGAAGATGAAAAATATCATAATTATGCTGAGCTGACAGCCAAGTTAGACAAAATTGCAGGCTCTAACAGCAAAATTGTCAGAAAAATTTCTTTGGGAAAATCAATTGAAGGTCGAGACCTTTGGGCTTTGGAAATTTCAGGAAAGCTTGAGGACACATCTAATTTACCTGCAGTGTTTTTTATGGGTGGACATCACGCCAGGGAACATTTAAGTGTCGAAGTTCCTTTGCTGTTGGCTGAGCACCTGGTCAATGAATACACTAAAGGCAACGCTGCTATTCAGAGTTTACTGAATTCAAGATTGGTAACAATTTTGCCTGCGGTTAATCCTGACGGTTTAGAGTTTGATGTTGCTACCGGAAGCTACAAATTTTGGCGTAAAAACCGAAGAGCTAATTCAAACGGATCATTCGGCGTCGACCTGAACAGAAATTATGGCTTTAAGTGGGGCACTGGGGGCAGCTCGAACAGTCCTTATAGTGACATTTACATGGGACCAACACCTTTCAGCGAACCCGAAACTCAGGCTATAAAAAAATACGTGGATTCACGCGACAACATTAATATTTTGCTATCGTTTCACACTTTTTCTCAGTTGATTTTGTATCCGTGGGGACACACTCACCAAAGTATTTCAGAGGCCAAGGATTATCAGACTTTGAAAACTATGGCTGAAAAAATGGCCGAATGGAATGGATACACTCCGCAACAGAGTTCTGAATTGTACATTGCAAGCGGTGACACCACTGATTGGTCCTACGGAACTCACAAGATTTTTTCATTTACCTTTGAGCTGGATCCTGCAAATTCGGGATTTAACCCAGGCGGATTTTATCCAGGTGATGAAATCATCCAAGAGGTTTTCAGAAAAAATCTGAACCCTGCAATCTATTTAATCCAGTTGGCTGACAACCCTTACCGCGCCACCGAAACTGGCTTTAATTCTGATTTAGGATTTTAAATTAAACCACCGGGCAGATTGAGCACTGAGAAATAAGCAAAGTACCAGTAAATATCTGCCCCGGTAATTTTGAATTTTAAAAAATATTTCTATGATTTTACACCTTGAGAATACATTTGCGAGCGCGACGTTTAATTTACCGCCGCATATCTGGTGTTGCATAAATGCAAAGTTAATTTTTTTCACTATTTTTAGACACTCGCTAACGGCCGCGGGCTCATCTCTCGTATTGAGTCATTTAGATTAATCAGTTTTACGATTAAAAAATTATCATAAAACTGATTAATCTAAATGACTCAACACCAGATATGCCCCGCGCGCTCGCTGCATGTGTCTAAAAACAGTAAAAACAAATTACCTTTGCATGCAAGCAATACGAGAGATGAGCTTGCGGCCGTTAGCAAGTATTCTCAAGATGTAAAATCATAGAAATATTTTCTAAAATTCAAAACTACCAGGGCAACTGGAATTAGTAAGAGTTAGCGGTTCGATTGATTGAGGGGGCCGAAACCTGTTGGTTTCTGGCCTCTTTGATTTTCTGGGCATCAGTCAGTTCTGCTTTGACGATTTCTTCTTTGTCCTTCATCACCGATACAACCACTCCTGCTGGAATGTCTTTTTTGCCTGTTCTGGCAATTTTATTGATGTGAGGATTATAGATCTGCAGTTTTTCATCACTGCCATCAAACCATCTTAACAGATCAGCGTATTTGATAGGAAATTCGGTTTTCAGATTCACTTGATTTAATAGTTCTGACCATTGAACCTGACCAAAATATTTTGGTGCTTCAGCTTCAATTTTTAAAATTGCTAAAAAACTGGCGTAAAAGTTTCTAGAGGCAAAGCCAAATGATTTACTGGAACTGACATTTTCAACTAATTCCCCAAGCTCTCTGGTTTTATATCTTTTGGTTAATCTGAGCACGCCTGCAGGTCCATGATTGTAACCAGTCACAGCTAACGGCCAAGCCTTTAGCATATTATAGTTATTGCGAAACAATTTGGCGGCTAATTTAGTGGCTTCAATCGGATGATTTCTCAAATCAAAAGCCGGATCTTTTTTCATAAATCCTTTTGCAGTGTAGGGCATGATTTGCCAAATACCGCTGGCACCAACTTTACTGCGAGCCATGACGTTAAAAGAGCTTTCAACAAATGCAATTCGCGTCAGTTCAATCGGGATTCCTTGTTCGCGAAATATAGTTTCAAATTCTTCCAGATACCTGCCCGAAAAAAAGATCCCCTGGATCACTCGGTCACGTTGGCCCAACTGAAATCGCAATCTGTTTTTACCTTGAGCCACTTTGAATTTTTTAGGAGTTTCTTCGTTTTTAAAAGCTTCCCAGATACGCTTTTCTTCCTCGTTCAGTTCACTGGGGTCTTTGATCTCTTCCAGCTTTTTCAACATCGAAATAATTTGTTTTTTAGCTTCCTTCAGAATTTTTATTTTGGCTCTTTCTTTTTGATAAATGTCTAAATCACCTCTGGAAGAAATGGATCTGAAGTCGATTTCTTTATAAATCAGATCAATGTGTTCAGAATCATGCAAGACCCCTTGGTCTGTCGTGTACTTGGTGTAAATATCTGTCCAAAATTTTACGTTAGTTTCTAAGCCCTTAGGGATATCAAAAACCTCTTTACTGTAACCCATGCTGTTTTCTTGACTGGCATAATTGGGTGGACGCCAAGGTCTTTTACCAGTTAATGACTGATTACCAGCAATTTCCTCAAACTGTACAGGTGTGTCGTCGGGGACTTCCTCATCACTGACTGCTGGATATCTGGTATCTGCTGCATCCACCGCTGAAGGTTCTGGTGCGGTTGATTGCGCATGTGAACAGGCAATAAAACCATCCATAACTCCAACTATCAGTATAAACTTTAAAATCTTGTTCACGTTACTCCACCAATATTGTGCTCAAGCGATCAAATAATGATCTCACTTTTGCTTCATCGGCTGAACCATTAAAAATGAAAACAAAGGGAACAACAGTTCCATCCTTACGTCCTGCAAAACCAGCCAGGCTGATAACAGAATTCAAATATCCAGTCTTGGCTCTGACCCACCTTTCAGCCGGAGTCCCCTTCATTCGATTTTTCAGAGTCCCATCAACACCGGCAATGGGCAGCGACGACAGAAATTCGGGGTACAGTTTTAATTGTTTTTGAACTGCAGTAAGAACAGTTAAAAAATGCTTAGCCGTAAATTGATTATCGCGATTTAATCCCGAAGGGCTCAGTAAAACATATTCTTTTTCAGGGATCCCTATATCCTTAAGATAGATTCGCATTTTCTGAACACCATTTTCAATTGTCCCGGGTGTACTGGACAAAGATCCTAATTGTTTTGTCAACATTTCTGCCACATAGTTGTTCGAAAATTTATTCATATCAGACAGCATGTGTTCGATAGGTTTGGATTCAGAAACAGCTGCCACCACATCACTGGCATTAGATTTTCCCACAATGACTTTACCACTAACTGTCACGCCTCTTTGTTTTAAAAATGAAACAAGCTGGTTACCGATCCACAGATCAGGTTGAGTGATGTTTTTAAAAATTGTGACTTCTTTATCATTTTCTGCGATCTGACCGTAAACTTTAATAGTGTTTTTACCATCATTAGAATCCAGTCTGTCTGAAAACACTTCGGTCTTTTTGCCGGCAGCCACAGTTTTAACCTTGTTAACCAAATGAGTGAATTGATTTTCAGGATCTAAAAATACACTGGCGGGCTGCCCTGATTTGGACGGTCTGACAAAAATATTTACAGAATTCCAATTAAAAGAAGCTCCACTGGTCGGGGCATCATAGGCTCGATCAACGCGGTCTTTTTCGCGGCTTTCATCAAATTTTACCGAATCAAAAATCGTACTATCAATAATAATGTCGCCCTGAATGTTTCGCACTCCGGTTCGCGTAAAAGCGTTTACCAAAAACCACATGTTTTCCGACACAAATGAAGGATCTCCGCTGCCAGCCAAGACAACAGAACCTTTCAAGGTTTCGCCCTCAGGCTTCCCTCTAAAATACAAAAATGTTTTAAACCGAGTTCCCGGCGGAATTTGATTCAACACTGCTGCTGCTGTTATCAGCTTGGTGATAGAAGCCGGGGTGAATTGTTTATCAGAATTCAGTTCAAAAATTTCTTGCACTGACGCATCAGAATGAATCGTAGCAATAAGCCCCAGGTCCTTGGTTGGGATTTTAGCTTTTGAAATCTCAGCTTGAAGCTTGGATTTTAAAGACTCGACCAGACGGGCGGATTGTGAGTTAGCGAAAAGGGGCAGGCATAGACACATTAAAAAATAAAATATTTGAGTCATATCAAAATCTTATCTGCAGAAATTAAGTGATTCAACCGAAAGGTTATTGAACATCAAGTGTTAGCACCAACAAACAGGATCACCACAACCATGAGCGAACACAGCGATATGCATTTAACAGAATCTCCTGATCAGAAACTGAAGCTTCTGATTGTTGATGATGAAGAAATCATTCGCAATAATCTGGCAAAACTTTTGTCCAAGGATTTTAAAGTCGAAACAGCTTCCAGTTTTGATGAAGGTTCTGGTAAGTTTTTAAGTCATAATCCTGATATCATCATTGCTGATTATTTGTTGCCAGGTCAAAACGGTCTGGAGCTATTGAAATCGATCGGCAAAATTTCGCCAGCCACAGTTAGAATCTTGGTATCAGGTCATGTTGACTGGAAACTGATCCAACCTGCGTTTGATAATAATTGGATTCATTCATGTTACCTGAAGCCTTGGGACAATGAGACTTTCAGACTGCAAATGCTGCAGGCATCACAATTGGCTCGCATATTTTTAGAGAAAGCAGAATTACAACAACAGGCGATCACAGATCCCATTACTAATTTAAAAAATTTCAGGTACTTTGAATCCTGCCTGGGAACAGAGCTGGAGCGCGCAAAACGCCATAACAGACCACTGGGTCTGCTGATGATAGATATCGATCACTTTAAAGAATACAATGACAGCGAAGGGCATCCACAAGGAAATTCAATTTTGTTTAAAATTTCCAGATTATTTGAAAAGCACCTAAGGAACTTTGATGTTGTCTGTCGTTATGGTGGTGAAGAGTTCTCTGTTATTTTACCAGACACTGATTTGAAGTCTTCTGAGCTTGTGGCTGAAAGATTACGGTCAGCCGTTGAAAAAGAGTTTTCAAAAGACAAAAAGCCCATCACAATCAGTCTGGGTATAAGCAATTTTCCTTTGATGGGAAAAACCTATAAAGCAATTATTGAAGGCGCTGATCAAGCGCTTTACAGAGCTAAGGAAATGGGACGAAACAAAATCGTCACCGCAGGAAGGAACTAAATGAAGAACAGAGAATGGTTCATAGTGTTTGTACCCTTGTTTCTGACTTGGTTTATTGACCGCATTACCAAAGAATGGGCTGACAGCCTGGTAGGAATCAAATCATATGGTTTTTTTGGATTCGTATTACATCACAATCCAGGCGCAATGTTGGGATTGTTTGCAGATCTGCCACCCGTACTGCGGGTCGTATCGTTGTCGACCGGTGGAGCTTTCTTGGTTTGCACCTACGCCCTGATTCAATATTTGCTACCAATCAGATCTTTGGTTCTAAGAACAGGTCTGTCGGTTTTATTAGGTGGGATTTTAGGCAACGTCACCGACAGAATCATTTATGGTCACGTGATTGATTTTATTGTTGTTGGCACTGTGAACATCACTAGTCCTGCTTTCAATCTGGCAGATGCCATTCAATGGATTGGATACGGCATGATTGTTTATTCTATCATTCGTGACGGCGACATTCTGTGGCCCGAAAATAATGCCCGCAAACAGTATTGGATCAATATGAAGTTTCAATTGAAATACTGCATGCTGTTGCTAAGTGTGGGGCTGGGTATTGGCTTAGTCAGCTTGGTTTTCTTTTACACCTACTTGCGGGTCACGATCCTGGAAATTGTTGGTAACAACACGGTGATTCTGGATCGATTTCTACTGCCCTTTGTGATGACCTTTTCATTGGTGGTCATTGGATGTTGCGCGATTTTATTTACGGCTGGAAAAATTATTTCGCACAATATTGCCGGGCCAATATATTCGTTTCAGAAATTTACAAATGATTTGTTGGATGGCAAAGTTCGCGAATTCAGGCTGCGCACAAAGGATGAATTCAAAGAGCTAGAGGACCTGGGCGCTAAATTAAAAAACCGTTTGTCGACTGAAGACGACGCCATCAAGGAAACAAAAATAGGGCCTGTCTAGATATACAAGTCACTGGATCTGGTTGATTTACTGAAATTTTCGATTTTAAATTGCAACGGATCTTGGTGAGTCACTGTTAACTGAATGACCTGATTGATCTGAATCGGATTATTAGATTCATTAACGACCCTGATCAGATTTCCGTAAATGCTGACAATCAAAACGCCATCAGAAACTTTTTCGATGACCTTTGCCAAGACTGTTTGTCCCTTTTCTAAAGCTAAGTTCTTCATGACTAAAAAGACCCTGATTGGATTTTTGGAAAGACCACCCGTTTGATCTGGCCAGGTTCATTAACAGGTTGCTTAACAGCTGCGGACGGATTACCAAAATTACTTTTTACAACAGTCGCAGATCCCATTCCGGTATTAGGAACTGGTGAAACACTACTAGATGCACCCATTATCGCTGTATTTCCTGATGCCATAACCTGTCTGAATTTGTTTCCCAAATCCTCCAGTTTTTGCGAATCAGTTTTGTGCACAGATCTATTAACAGCCGGCGTGGAGTTTTGAATTTCATTAGTTTTAACAACAGCTGAATCTTCAATCCAGCCTGGTAAATCTTGATCTGAAAACTGCAATTCATCCTGATTAACCTTGGAAATAAATTCCAGCTCGCCCAATGATAAATCAACCTGTCTTGCGATTTCTTTTATATCGATTCCGGCATTAGCCATTTTGGCGGCCTTGACGTATTTTTGTGACTTCTGCATCTGCAAAATATCATCGTGAGGAACTTTGTCCTGAAATATTTTGGCGACTTCCAAGCTTTTTTTACGAGATTCTTCGATGTTTTTCAATTCTTCTTCGGCTTCTTTGATTCTGATTTTCAGCTCGGCAGTTTTTGTTTCCATCATGGATAACAATGTCTGACCCTGATTGTCTGTGCGATCAATCAGATCCTCCAGCACAGCAATTTTTGATTGCAACAATTGCAGTCCCCGACTCATACGGGGATCGTCCTTGCTAGGTCGCAGCGATCTGAACCACAGGACAGAAACAAAAGTTAAAACCATCAAGTTCAATAAAATCTGAAACAGTATCCATGCCGTCATACTGACATTCTATCTAATGGGCACTGGACATCACAATAATTCAGATCGCCAACCGAGACTCTTTGGACTTTGGTATGAGTAAAGATTCGAAAACTGCTGAAAAATTTTTAAGCTAGACCCATTATTTGTATTTTAAAAATACTTCGATGATTTTACACCTTGTGAATACTTGCTAACGGCCGCAAGCTCATCTCTCGTATTGAGTCATAAACTTAAAAGCAGTTAATCAATCTAAGGTTAGTTTTCTGAAACCAGATTTTGTATTTTCAAATTTTTCTTTATTTTATACCTTTTGAATACATTTGCGAGCGCGCATGGCATATCTGGTGTTGTGTCATGCAGCAATGGCGGCATGACACAATACGAGAGATGAGCTTGCGGCCGTTAGCAAGTATTCAAAAGGTATAAAATAAAGAAAAATTTGAAAATGCAAAATCTGGTTTCAGAAAACTAATTCAGATTCAATAAAAATTGCGCTTTCACATTATGACACAACACCAGATATGCGGCGGTAAATTAACCGTCGCGCTCGCAAATGTATTCTCAAGGTGTAAAATCATCGAAGTATTTTAAAAATACAAATAATGGGTCAGGCTTATTTTTATGTCAGTTGAGTTTCGAAATCTTTGAATCGATCAAAGGCCTTTTTCATGTTGGCGTCTGATGTGGCAAAACTCATTCGCAGATGTCCAGGGCTTCCGAACTCTTCTCCAGGGACTGTTGCTACAAAAAAATGATTCAGCAGCATTTTTGCAACCTGGGACGAGGACTGAATGTTTTCGCCCTTAAATGATTTACCAAAGGTTCCCTTTACGTTCACCCAAAAATAAAAAGCACCTTGTGGTTCGTAGGCTTTAAAATATTTTAGCTTTTCAAAAGAATTCATTCCTAATGTTTTTCGCTCAATCAGCTTTTCACGGGCCAACTTCATGTCGGGTTCGCATTTTTGCAATCCCGCCAAAGTGGCTTTTTGTGAAATGCTGGATAAATTTGAGGTCGATTGACTTAAAAAATCATTCATCAATTGCATCAGATCAGCAGGACCCGCCGCCCAACCTACCCTCCAGCCAGTCATGGACATGGATTTTGAAGCTCCGTTAATCGGAATCACTTGCCCCTGCAATTCAGGAGCGATTTGCAAAATATGAGGCGCTACAAATTCAGTCGAAAACACCAATCTGTTGTAAATGTCATCTGACAACACAATCAAATTAGGATTCTCTTTAAAAATTGAGACTAATTCAGTCAGTTCTTGTTTGGTGTAACTAAGCCCCGTCGGATTGCTGGGACTGCATAAAATCAAGGCCTTGGTTTTTGAACTAATCGCTGACTTTAATTTAGCCGCAGTCAGTTTGAAATTTTCGACCTCACCACATTCAATAATCTTGGGAACTCCGCCCGCTAGCTCAACCATTGTTGGATAGCTTACCCAATAAGGAGCAGGGATTAAAACTTCATCTCCATCATCAATCAGCAACTGCAGTAAAGCATAGATAATGTACTTTGCCCCGGTGCCCACTGCGATTTGATTTGGTTTATAGGTAATCCCAATTTCTTTGCTCAGATTGTTTGCGATGGCTTCACGCAGTTCGATGATCCCATTGCTGGCAGTGTATTTAGTAAAATCTTTTTGAATGGCCTCGATAGCTGCGGATTTTATGGCTGGAAAAGTCGCCCAATCAGGTTCACCGACGGTCAATGAAACAACATCGTTGCCTTTAGCTGCCAGCTCTCTGGCTAAATTAGCTAAAGCCAAAGTCGGCGAAGGTTTTAACAACTGAGTGCGTTTTGAAAATTTCATTTTGAACCTCGTTTTTTAGATTTCTTAAATGCAGTGGCAACATTTTTGGGCACTAATTCGGTCAGATCTCCGTTATGCTGGGCGATTTCCCTGACCCCTCTGGAAGAAATAAAATAATGCTCTGGATCTGAAAAAATTAATAAGGTTTCCACATCTGCATCTAGTTTTTTGTTCAGATGTGCCATCGACATTTCAAACTCAAAATCAGCCATAGCCCGAAGCCCACGCACGATGATTTTGGATCCAATGGATTTCAGATAATTGACTGTCAATCCATTGAAAGTTTGAACCTCAACATTTTTCACAGAACCCAAGGACTCTTCGATCAGTTTTTTTCTATCGGCTGCACTAAAAAAATATTTTTTGTCTGGATTCATCGAAACTAAAACCACAACTTTATCAAAAATCACACTGGCTCTTTTGATAACGTCCAAATGTCCATTGTGAAGTGGATCAAAACTTCCAGGATAAACAGCGATTTTGTGTTTCATGATTTAGATTCCCAATTCAATTGTTGCCTGTGCATCCCAGAGCAGACTCAGCTTTTGTTCACACGTTTTGGTGAACAAAAATATACAGATGCTTGTCCTTAAAGGTTTTTACACTTTTGGTCTTTAAAAAGCCATATTCAGAATCAAGTTTTTCGCTTTTTCCAGTCTCGATACACACCAGGGTTCCCTCGGTGTGAACTTTTGAATCTTTTAATCCCATCATGACTTCCTGAGCCATGGTTTTCGTAAAGGGTGGATCGATCAGGATTATTTCAAAAGCTGGCCCCTCGTAAGCTTTTAGAAATTTGATCACATCAGCTTTTAGGACCTGATGATCCTCAGATATTTTGAGTTTTTTAATATTGTCCTTAATGAGCTTTATTGATTGCACATGAAAGTCCACAAACTGAACAAAGGCGGCCCCCCGTGACAGGGCCTCTAATCCCAGGCTTCCAGTGCCAGAAAACAAATCTAATACACGGGCTGAATCTATGTGGTTTTGCAAAATATTAAAAATGCTTTCTTTTTCACGGTCAGTGGTTGGCCTGATGTGCTTGTTATCAAAAGACAACAAATGCAGCCCCCCGTATTTACCAGCAATTATTCTCAAGGTAATTTCTGCCCGATTTTTTCAAGAAATTTATTAATTATAGTGCGCTCATCACGGCCTAAATCGACAAAATGAATTTCTACGGTGTAGGTCTTAGTCAGTTTACCAGCCACCATGATTTCCATTCCGTCATAGGTTTTAATCACTCGAGCCCTGGAAGTCACTCCCCTTTGCACCACTGGTAAATTAAAAATCACATCACCAAATTCCCCAACTTTAAAAAAATGCGGGGCTTCGAATCTCATGATAAATCCAATGGGTTCTAAACGAACAATATTAGCTGCAAAAACAGGATGGTTATCCATGGTTATATTTACGGGAATTGGATAGGGCGAAATCTTTTTTATGACTTCTTTAATCACAGTTCCATCTTTGCTGCGAACGATGCGTTCCTCGACGTGATGAACTTTGTTTGCAGAACTGCTTTTGTCCGCTGAAGTATTAGCTACTGATTTAGCTGCAGGTTTATTAGGCTTCTGTCCAGTCATCTGACTATCATTTTAATCACAATCAATAGAATTTGTCTCTGGATTTTATAACTGATAAAGTTAATTTTAGTGTTTACCCTATTAATACCCTTTCACAATGGCGACTACCAAAGGCTGCGCTGGACCCTTTCGTTCATCCAGTACAGCAGCGAGCATTTGCCCGTCAGCGAAATTCTGCTTTGCCATAACGGTCCGCCCATGACCGATGAAATAAAACTGGCACTGGAAAGATGGAATCTAAATAAAGCAAAATTACTGCATACGGATTCAAAGGGCTTGGGTGCTGGGTATAAACTGGGCATTAAAAATGCCACCCAACAATATGTGGTGCTTTCACACAGCGACATACCTTTTGGGTGGTCAGACGTCGAAAATTTTTTGAAGATCAAGGACTCTCCAACATTTGTTCTAGGATCAAAAGCCCATCCCCTATCAAAAGCCATGGACAGACCTAAAAACCGCTTAATGGCCACAACCATTTTTAAGCTGCTACGTAAAATAATATTGGGCTTCAAGTTTCCTGGTGATTCGCAGGGAACACTGATTATCAAAACAGACCTGGCTCAGACACTGGCCACCGACTGCAATCATGATGACTATTTGATTTCACTGGAGCTAGTAACCCACCACATGAAATCCGGCGGCAGGTATGTGGAAGTTCCCGTTATCCTGCACGAGGAAATTGGCCCCAGTAATGTACGAGTTGTAAAAGACGGGATTAAAATGCTGTGGGGAATGATCAAGCTTTCAGCCAGGATCAGGTGGAGGATTCCCCGATCAGCTGGAGGACACTATCAAGAGTTTTAAAAATATCCTCAAAGGGTTTTGCGATAAACATATCAGCCCCTAGTGTTTTAACAAAGTCCTCATTAAAATCCCCAGTGTAGGCCGACATCAATGCTATTTTGGATTTCTTTTTAACTTCGGGATCAATGGTCCTTAACAATTCGGGTCCGCTAAGACCTGGCATTAAAACATCAACAATCACTAAATCTGGATTTTGTTCTATCCAAAGCTCTAAGCCTTTGGAGCCATCTTCAGCTTCTATAAAATGAATGTTTTTGCCTTTTCCAGCTCTGATTAAACTGCGTCTGATCAAGGGCTCATCATCAACAATCAAAACCTTTTTAATCATCAGTGCCATCCATTTCCACAGTGAACTTGGAGCCTTGTGACAAAATAGACTCAACATAAATTTTGCCGCCAAATTCCTCGATGACTTTTTTGGATAATGACAGACCCAATCCTGTGCCAGCGCCTTCTTTTTTGGTGGTGAAAAAGGGTTCAAATATTTTGCTCAAGTTCTGCTCGGGAATCCCCTCGCCGCTGTCTTGAACCTCAAAAAACACTTTTTGATTTTGTTCATAAGTTCTGATCACCAAATCGCCCTTGGATTTCATGGCTTGGCAAGCATTGTTGATCAAATTAAAAACAACCTGACTGAACATCAATGGGTCGACTTTGATTTTTAATTTTGTATTATTAAGATCCAATCGATAATTGTGTTGGCGCAATGCCATTTTTAAAAACACCACTGTTTTATTCACAACATCATCCACAGTGATTGATGAAATACGACTGGTATCGTGGGTCGAAAATTCCAGCAAATTTTGAATGATTAACTGCGATCTGCGCGTGGCGTTTTGAATGTCCTGCAGATCTTTTTTCAAAGTTTCATCATTGGCTTCGGACTTCAAAATTTGCGCCAGCGAATAAATTCCGGTCAAAGGATTGTTCAGTTCGTGGGCCAGATTTCCCGCCAACAATCCGATGGCACCTAGTTTTTCATTTTGAACCAGCTTCAAATAAAGCTCTCTGGATTTAGTTTCATCGATATACTGATGCACAAAATTAGTCGGCCTTTCAGTGGGACTCAGGACAATGGGATAAGACCGCAACTGGTAGGTTTTCTCGTTATTTTCAATTTTTGCTAATGATAAACCCTGTGACTGAGATATGGGACAATTATCGCAGGGACTGTTGCGATCAAAAAAAACATTAAAGCATTTTCCGCCCGTTTCTGCAGTCGAGAACATTCTGTTAGATCTGATCACGTTGTGTTCTATATCGACTATGGCAATGGGATCTTTTAAATTATCAAAAGTTTGCTCCCACCTGAAACTGGATTTTACGATTTCAGACTCTAGCAACAGTCTGTCAAATATCATCGACAAAGGTTCATGAATTTCGTTGATGTAGTTTTCTATGGCCATGGTGGTGTTTTTGTTATCCTGGGTCAGCTGTCCACATTCCAACAGCAGATAGGCCTTGGCACCGGGATTTCCTAATTGCAAAACAGATGGGATTTCTAAATTAACAATAAACGGCTTCAACACAGGTCGGCCTAAAGTTTTGGCAATCATCATGGTCAGTTTGTCATTGGCCCATCCCTTAAACTCAATTTCTGGCAGACGGCCTGATAATTCTTTCTGTCTGATCAAACTGGAATCAAAACTTAACAATGTGAAATTATGATTTGAAACTGAAAACAACAGCAAAGGCTCACAGGGTCCAATGATTTTTCTGATGTCCTTTCTGATGTATAAAAATGTTTCCTCTAGGCTCTCAAAGGTGGAAAGATCTTTAATAAAACGGGTTACAGTTCGCAATCTGGAAAGCTTTTCTTCCTCTTCTTTGCGGGATTTATCAATGTTTTGAGTTCTGTCTTTTACGATGATTTCAAGACTGTTGTTTAGGGTTTCCAGCTGTTCTTTTTGTGCCCGAGATTCTTTGATCAGTTTGTTAAAATTATTTTTTCGACTTGATTCATTCAGGGCTTCAATGATCGCGGGCACCAAATAATTTTGAAGCCGACTGGCCTCGATAATTCTGAAAATAGAATTTTTGCCAAAAGCTTCTGTGAGCGATTGGTGATTGGGTCTTTCAGTCAGATAAATAATAAATACTGAATCCTTGGTTACACCCTTGCGCTCCAGAACCGCTATTGTTTTCTGCAGATTTCCTGTAACGACAACGCTACTGACTCCTGGCTCGATATGATCGATTGATACCAGATCAACGCCATTGATATTTAAATTTTTAATCAGGTGATCAATGTGATGAACAAAAGCTCTGGAATCAAAGCTCGCTTTCGATATCAGACTTTGATTTTGCATCGGCACGTCCTAAACTTTCTGAAAGCATTTTCAACAGGTCATTCCACGTCTGCAATGAATCAGCAATATCGTATTCTAAAACATCCGCCAATTGCACGAAATCTTTTTTCTCGAATCCCTGCAGAGCTTCACCAATCGCAAGGGCCATTTTCTTTTCGTTCTGCGCCCATTTGTCACCAAACAGATTAGGCTGTTCATTTAGTATGGTGCTGATTGAAATCAGACTTTCCACTAACAGCTGACAGTTATCGATCAGATCCACAAAGTTTTGCAGATTGCCCTCAGTTCCCGTCAATCTTATTTGTTTTGATAAAGCTTCAGTAGAATTTATCAGATTTGGAAATTTTTCGATCCAATTATTGATAACCAGAAAAATCAGTTTTTCAGGAGTCTGCAACTGCACTTCCAATGTCTGAATCTGATCTGTTTGCAATGTGCCCAATCTGGATTCAGAAGCTTCCTCGACGTCATGACCATCGACGATCAAACGGCAGACGACCTCACCCTGTTTGTAAAACTCTGACTCCAGTCCATTGATGACTTCTGCAAAAGTTTTTGCCTGGGGAAATTTCTCTACCAAAGTTTGTCCGGAAAATTTGATCTTCTTCATGATATTTCCTTTTTGACGGGATTTCTTGCCTCTTCATAGTTTAAATAAAGATCCAACACACTCTGAAGCATTTCATGTATTTCCAGACTTTTAGTCAGCACTTCGGACTGAGGTCCAGGTCCTATGCGAACCTTTTCGGTTTGGTACCACCGAACCAGGACTGCCAAGCTGGGTTCCAGAATCGCAATGGAATGAATGATTTCCTCGGCACGATTGAAAATCTCGGTTAGTTTTGAAATCGCCACACCATTTTTGACTGCCTGCAGTTGTTCGATCACCAGTTTGTTGATTTCAGAAAACTTGTTAATTCCTAACAAAAATTTGGGATCTTCCAAGATCGGAAAATTTTCTGACATATAGATAGCCTGGGTAAAATGCCATTCAAATTCTGAAACAGCATCGCCCTCAGCCAAATAAGCAGGCGATCCTTCCCTGACTGTTATTAATTCGTTGGAATATTTCTTTTCTGAACATTCGAGAATCATCTGGGCTGCCGACTGAGTGTTAATCTGCTCTGAATCTGGAACCAAATAAATCGCCGAGCCTTTTGCCCGTGGACCAGTTTCCCAGAAATTCACTGAAGGGTAACTGAAATTGAAACAAGGAGTCCCCGTTAAGCTGGCCATATGCTGAGGACTGCTGTCTGCCCCAACCAGCATCTTTGCGTTTTGAATCAAATAAAATAACTCTTGTAGATTGGTTTTACCTACCCAATTTGAAATACGATCGCTGGCCACTGATGACAAAATAGATTTGCTGACTTCAACCTCGTTGGCGGCACCAATCAAACCAAAACTCAGCTGCGAGTTTCTGACTAAATACGCCAGTATCGAACTGATTTTCTGTGGACTGACTTGTTTTTTAGCTTCGCTGGCACCAACATGGATCAGCACATCGGCAGGCTTGTCGGCAAAACCGACGCCTCCAAGATCAGGCTGTGACCAGTCCTCAGGAATCAAATCAACTTTTAATTGGGTCGCAAAGATTTCAGCCAAATGATAACGATTAGGTCTACCGATACCAACTTGTGCATAAAAATATGCGCTAATATCATCAGGTATTGCTAAAAACCCATCGCTGGTTCGAGTGTAACCGGAAATCACAGTTTCTGGTCCAGCCAAGGAATGCATCAAAAAGCTGGAAAGCGGTGAAAAAGACAGATTAAAAATATGCGTGTAATTTTGCGATCGGATCGAATTTGTAAATCGCTTTAGTCTGCGTTTGCTTTCTGGAATATCAACCTGTGTGTCCAACAAACAGGCCATAACGTCCTCGGTGGGCAAAATAATTCGGTTGTTGATAGCTGTTAAACCATCCAATGCGCCGGAAAATCGTCGGCGAGTCAGAATGTCAATTTGTGCATCAGGATGCAACCTTCTGAAAGCTCTGATAGCTGGCCATGACAGGTAAATATCCCCAAGCCTGGCCAGATTAAGAATTAGAATCTTCATAACCGATTTGTTCCTTTATCATTTCAATCAAAATTCTGATTTGCTCAGCGTCCTCTGTATAACCCTTAGAAGCACAGTCAGATCGAAACTCTGATTCCAGTTTTGCCAAGGCTGTCGTTAAATAATTTTTTAGTTCTTTAGACATAAATTCTTGGCCTCCATTTTTTCATTCACTGCCATTATCGCTTTGGATAACAAGGTCACTCGGATTGACAGCAGGGTTTCGAGCTCGCTGCAAGAATCTTTGGCATTGCGATAAAAGGCAAAAGCCGAATCATGTTTTTTAGTCATAGTAAATTTCAGATTGGCTGATTCATCTTGAAACTCAGGAAAAGATTTTTCAAACACTTCAAATTTTGCTGTCAATGAATCCCTCTGAGATTCAAACTGATCAAAGGAATTAGCCTGTGGATTTAAAATAAAACTGTGCAAGGTTTTAATCTGCTGCTGAAATTCCTCAATCCATTTTAAAGCATCAGAGCTTCTGTTCAGCATGGTCCTTAGGATAAAATGTCTGTCAATCACATCATCAGCGATTCGGTTGGCAAAGCTGCCATAGGGAGCGACCTCTTCCTGGTAGCTTTTGTTTAAAAACATATCCCAAACCGCGCGACTGATACTGCGTTCAATCTGTACAGTGTTCATCGAATCCTCCATCGACAAAATATTAAGTTCTGAATTTATAATTTGGGTAAAAAATCTGTTCATCGCAGAAACCCTTGCTCCAGTATCGACAATAAACTGAGCCAAATTTTCGATGTTCAAGGTTTCCGCGCATTTTCTGATTTGATAGGGGCAGGCCACCGAATGACTGCAGGGATAGCATTCACTGGTAGGAACCAAAACCCTGGCACCTGCGATGTAGGGAAAATTTGTATAAGCATTTCCGCTGCCCAGATAAATCGCGACTGAAGGAACTGCCAGCAAAGCGCTTAAATGCAACAACGCCGTATCGACAGAAACCAGAATCTTCGCGCCTTTAATGGCTTCCGCAAAATCAGAAAATTCACCGATCAATAAATCAGAACCAAACACAGGGGCCAGCGTGGTGCTCTCGGTGTCTGTGGATAAAACTTGAACCTTGTACCCCTGCGATTTCAGGTTCTGAATCACCGATTGCCATATTTCAAAATCAACTGTTTTTTTGGCTTCGCTGGAAGTCACTTGCAGAACTATGGTGTTCGCATCGTTGACCTTTGCTATGGGTGGCTTAGGAACTGGCAGGCCGTTAGCCTTTGCCAGAATTTCCAAACTGTGAAATGGAATTTTTTGATTTCTGGACAATTGGGTGTTGGCAAATCGGCCCCAAGCCGGATGACTGTATATGGCCAGGCCATGTTCAACACTGATTCCAAACTTAGATTGAGCTTTGATTTGACCGCAGATTTTTGCAGCCAATTGTGTGTGAGTCAGATTATAGACACTGTCAAATCTGATGACATTGAGGTCTTTCAATAAATCATTCAACTGGGATAACACATTTGCTCGTGGAATCATGGGATTGGCCCAAGCAGATCCCCAATCTTTGTGTTTAAAAAAATGCCATTTGATTCTGGGACTTAATATTTTGATGGCAGGTCTGTTTTCAAAATTTGTCAGCACATGGATTTCATCATTAGGATTGGATGCCAATTCCTGATTGATGATCTGAAAATGGGTGAACAAATCACCAAATCTTTGCATGGAAACAAAAAGCTTTTTCATCGAACCAGCTCCGACAGAATCTCTGCCAAAGCTTCAGTTTTTTGGTCAGGCCAATGCAATTGTGATTGCAGATTTTCGTTAGAAAAACCAATTGCCGATTCAAAGTCCGACTGAAATTCCCCTAGCGCCCCCTGCCAGGCTGGCAAAAATGGAATAATCATTTCACACTGGGGCATTATATTGGCTAACTGTGATTTTTGGATGAAAGTGATTTTGCTATTGTCATTTAAGACCTCAGTGGCCAAGGATTTAAAAAATTCTAATCCTATAAAATCTATGTCATAGACAGAAACTTTTATATCAGGGTATTTTTTTGCAAACTCCAAAACATGAAACCCACACCCCAAACCAAAAATCAAAATAGACTTTGGATTCTCTGGTAATGTTAACCCCTGCAGCCAACTTGCAGCTTCGGCCGCAGGATTTTTAAATGAACACAATCTATAAGTATTACGGGTTACAAAATCATGCACCCGTTAGCTCCTTTTCAACCGCTAACAGAGCTGGACTGGTGGGATTCCACAACAAGGCACGTTCGAGTTCAAATTTCGCAAAATCAGACTGGCCCAATAAACAAAACAAATGAACCAATACCAGTGACATTTCCTCGTCTGATTCAACGGTGGACAGATAATCCTGCAGGTACTGGGTAGCTTCTATAAACATACGTTCTTGAATGGCTGTTTTGCAAAACACCTGCAATGCTGTTCGGTTCAATGGATTGATGTCCAAGGCATATTTCAAATTACCGACAGCCAATTCAATATCGTTTTTCTTCAGATGAACTAAGGCAAGACCAATCCATGCTTTTTCATTACCACTGTTTGCAGCCAGGATTTGTTGAAATCTGGTTTGCGCCTCGTCTATTTGATCTTTGTAAATTTCAAGACTGGCCAGATTAACCAACAGATTTTCGTCCTTGGGATTGATGGTGAATGCCTTGTTATAAAAATCTTCAGCAGATTCAACATCAGCCAGCTTTAAAAACACATTTCCTAAATTTTTATAGACCTCAAATAATTCTGAGGGCTCGTAATAAAGCGATCGCAATGCCATCAGGTAGTTGTCTTTGGCCAGTTCCAGTATTTCGGCCTCGAATGCCACATCACCCAAACATTTAAAGTTGTGAAACGTAGGCTCTGATTCACTCAGAATAGTCAAAACCTTAATGGCTTCTTCGGTACGCTTCATTTTACGAAAGCACACGGCTAATTCCTTCAGCGCAACCTTATTGAACGGATCTACATTTAAAACCTGTCTAAATAAATTGGCGGCTAGCTTGTGTTCGCCGTGCTTCATCAGTGTCAGTGCATTGGCCGTCAATGACGAAACGTCAGGACCTTTTTGCTGAGCCTGCGATGGCTTATTTGATTTATTCAGATTGTTTTGTGTTGTTGGTATTGAATGTAACAGTTCCATAGAAGTCACCTCTGCAATTTACAAAAGCAACCTTGATGCCACTGACTATCGGAAATTTAACAGCAGTTGATGTCTGCGGCTGACATAGAATTGACTTGGAAGACTATGTCAAACGACGAGATTCTGACTGGATCCAACCAAGGTCCAGCCCTGAAATGTTTGAAAACTATTGAACTGGTAATGCCAGTGATTGTAATTCTTTGAGCTTTAGTTGCTCATCGATTGGGATTTGCACTCCACTACTGCCAGAATATCCAAAATAAATAGATTCTTCATATTTTTTGAAACATTTTGATGACCAATCCGTGCGCGGCAATGTTCGGATGCAACCCTCAAAATAATTTTCGCTCAAATTCAAAAACTCAAGTTCACGAATCGCTTCATAGGAAACTCCGATCAGATACATGGTTCTGCCGACTTCCTCTTTTTTAAGATTTCCACCCAACAACGTATGAAGCTCAGCCAGGCTTCGCAGATAAGTGATATCGCCACTGCGGTCTGTGGTTAATGAATCCATCTGTGACGCCTTTGCCAGCTTGGCTTCAATGCGCGAAAGCTTTGCTGCCACTGAATCTTTGGTATTTACTTTTTCTTTCTTCCAGCTTTCCAAACTGGCGCGCCAAGCGACAGCGTTTTGCTTTAAAAAATACGGAGTGTTTTTAGATTTTTCCAAGATTGAAACCACTTCCAAAGCTTTGTCGGGGCTTTGTTGGTATTTCACCGTGACAGCCAGAGCCAGCTTCATGGATTTATCCACTAAAAATAAATTACCCTTGTCGTCTAAATTTGAAGAGATAATTTTTTTTAGTTCTTCCAAAGCCAAATCATATTGTCTGGTTGCCAGTTCGTATTCAGCACGTTCCATTGGCTTAAGTTTTTGCAAAGCACTGGTTAATTTTTCGGAACCAAAATTAGGGCCTGTTGAATCTCTGGTATGGCATTCGATGCAATAAGAAGTCAGATTGACGACGTGATATCTGGCAAATTCTTTTTTGCCGACCTTGAAACTGGTTTCAATCCTTTTGACGTCTTCGGTAAATGCATTAGACAAATACCTGACGCTGGGATCACGCCCAGCCATGGTTGCGTGTTTGCCAATTGTACTGGCCTCTTTGGATAATACACTTAGCTGCTCTTCAATCATCTGATGATTTTTCGGGTTCTCAAAGCTTTCATGACTAGCAGCTATCGGCAGCAAATTTGAAATAGAGGTCTTTAAATCCTGCATCGATGCAGACCAAGCTTTGGGCTCATTGCCGTTATTTTTTGTGTTGGTGTTGGCAGCTACCTGAGGGGTTTTGTGAGTGCACGCTGTTGCCATCAAGGCGGCAGTTAAGAAGCACGCCCATTTTATGTTAAAAGCTTTTTTATCAGCTGCTAAATCTGGTGCACATATTATGTAACTGTTTGTGTAACAGTGTAATTTGTTAAAGATCCTAAGCTTCTTCGTCCAATCTTTGATTCGGGTTTCTTCTGTGACTTTTATATCCACTGACGGCCTTCCTTGCTTTTTTTACCTCTTGTAATTCCCGAATGATACTGGACTTGGCGGAATCGATACAAGCTAAAATTTCAAGGTCCTGTGTCAGAATCTTTTCCACATATTGATCTTTGATTTTCATATTATCAGAAATAGCTTTTCTGGCTTCTTCAGTCATGGCCTCTGAATTTTCAGCGGCAATTTCGCTGTCGATATATCGAACGATTTCCAGAATTTTCTCTCGTGTTTGATAAAAGCTTTCAAGCGAGTCAAAAATTCCCACTTGAAATTGCTCTAGAGCCGTTTCATTGGTGGAGTAGAACTTTTCTAAGTAATGATTTTTCTGTTCTAGCAATGAAATAATTCTGTCCATCATCCCCTCCTTGGGTTTGTTAATCATTCTGCTGGTTTTTCTGATTTCAATTTCTCTACAGCCACTTTCCATCCATCGTAAAGTGTCTCCAGAATTTTTAAGGCTTCGTTTAAAGGCTTTGAATCACCGCTCATATTAGCTTTTGTATACTGATCAGTGATGAACATATAAAGCTGCTCCAGATCCATTGCAATCTTGCCACCGACTTTGTGATCCAATGTATTGTTAAGTTCTAGCACTATATCAAAAGCTCTGCCGATGTTCGTGCATCGCTCAGGAACGTTTTTCTCATCAGCAGCTTTAATTGCCAATTTCGTAAACTTTATTGCTCCTTCATACATCATCAACAACAATTTTTCTTTACTGGCGCTGATCACTTGAGTGCTTTTATATTTCTGATATGCGTTTTTCATTCAACCCTTTTTAAAAATTTCCTTAATAAATAATCGGTTGTATTTAATCCTCTTTTAAGTCTAGCCCGGCGGTTTCGGCATTCCCATGCCAGTGATCGCTGCCCCTTGGCCCTGCAACCTGGACATTTTTGTTTCCAGCTCACCAAACTGCCTGCGCAAACTCTCTTCCTTTTTCTCGAGCTGTTTTTCCTTACGTTCAATACGATCATTAATCTGATTTATTTTTTGCTGAATCGCTCTTTTACGATTGGATATTGGACCATAGGTTGGATTAGTCAATCCATCGACCTCACGCTTTACGCCCGGGATAAATCCCAATTTAAAGCCGTCTCCTCTGAAAAACTTTGCGATGTGACCCGCCTTGGCCTTAAGGACGGCATTGAATTTCTCTTGGTTGAAATTCAAAGTACCGCTTCGGTTAAACTCAACACCCAATTGATTCATCATCTTAATGTCTGAATCAACCCCATACTGTGGCGCTTGGATCAGTCGCCTCAAGGCACCTTCAGCGCCTCTGACTAATGAATCACCACCCAGTGGCCCCAACCGTTCTTTGCCATCAGATCCCTTTTGCAGTTTGTGTTGATCCTGAATAAACTGCAGAGCCTTATTGTAAGCATCGACGAAATTTTTGATTTTTCCACTGATGGCATCTGTGTCTTCTTTGACTGCAACTCTGATTTCGCGCCCCGGAGCCGTCTGTTTAAAATCCAAAGTCACGCCTGGAATAATTTCGGCTGATACGTTATCAGGAATCTCCATTTCAAAGCCGTCTACTTTGACGATTGCATTCTGTGCTTTTTTGGCATTATCAAAATAAAAATCCTGATCACCATCCAGCATGTATACAACAGGGAAATCAACCTGATTGTCGTCACCTGTTGAAAGCCCCGTTACTAATAACTTAAAAGGAGAGTCTTTTTCCTTGCGGTCATTCAACACAGTGGCACGCATCCCGATCCCAGCAGCATTGATAGCATCAGACACTCCTTGCAGAGTGCTTTGTCCACCAGGGACATACACTTCCTTCACACCTTCGGGTGTTTTAAACTTGATATACCCAACGCCAATTTCAGTTTTGTCTTTGTCAGGAAAGCCGTTCGAAACGGCACCAGGCTTTTGAGCAAGTTGCACAACCTCGATCTGCCACTGGCCGTTGACAATTTTATCAGAATCAATCGAACCATCAACAATGGATGGGTCACCAGAAATAAATTTATTGTTAGCAAATCCTTTGGTACCAACCAGTTCTTCCAGATTTTTTTGAATGTCACGAACTCTGGTTTCAAATTCAGACACCAGTTTTAGTTTGTCGTCTTCTTTGACTTTATTTTTTTCCATAGTCTTTACAGGAATGCGTTCTGCCTCCATGATTTGTTCGACTATGTTTGGTGGCAATCCGCTTGCCATCCCTGTGATTCTGACCCCCGCCAAAGAATCCTCCTGCAATCAGTATCTCAGATTGAGGCGAAAACCGTGAGTCAATAAGTTGTCTTTTGTGATTCAAAAAAACCTAGTACTTGAGTAGGGATTTTCTGTCTTTTTGACAGGTCAAAGGCTGTGTTTCTGACTGTCTGAAAAAATCATTTTACGCTGATTTTGAAATCAACTGACCTTTTTTAGGATCAGTGTCTTGGCTTTCTAACAAACTGGCCAGCTCGTCCTCGGTGACTCTTCTTAAAACCGTGCCGTTGGGCTCTTTGATCAGAACAAATCTGCGATTTTCTTGCTTTACGACTTCCAAAATCAGACTATGGTCCAAAATTGCTGGAAAGGTTTCCAGCAGCTTCACTGAATAATCAAATTCCTGATCTGACATTGGTTGCTTATTCTGATTTGGATTTTGATAAGCTTGTTGTCCGTTGCCATCTCGCTCGGTAGCACCGTCCATCTTCAATGGCTTTTCAACATTAGACTTTGCTCTAGTTTGAATCGGTATAATTTGATTGAGAGCACTTTTTATATCCATGCACTCATCTTTTCGGACAAATCTGCAAAAGACTTTAATCAAGACCGCGGGCAATGGCTTCAAAAATCATTTTGTTTTGTCCATAGAAATCAAAATGAAATTGCACTCCACCACGAGGTGAGCTGGAAAAATATCTTTCCTGAGTCGTCGTCAAAAACACCAAGTAAACAAACACCTGTTTGCTCAAACGCACATTTGTCAGCTTAAGCTCATCATTTTGCAAATAAGGCGGAATCATTTTTTTGATTTCCTGCTGAGGATTGCTGCTTTCACGGCAATATTGTGTGTCACACAAATCAGAATCCTGAGCCAATGTTGAAGCCAGCTCTGTAGCAAATTGCACTCGCACACAGCCAGAACTTCTGAGTCTGTATGGGCTATCAAACATCTCACGCTCATTAGTGTCGTGCAGATAAATTGATGAATCACCATTCAGATTAAATCGAACAGTTCCCAAGGCATTGTTCAATCCCTGTTTTTGGCGCAGGTAAATACCCTGCCCTATTAGCTGTCCTGCTGTGACCTGAGTCCAATCAGCCACATCCAACGGAGACAGAACTTCCCACTGACCTGAATTACCACCATTATCACGAACTAAATCAAAATGATTGTTGTTAAACCATTTGATCACAGCAGCGTCCCTGGCCTCACGATCCTGGGAAAATTTATTTTCAATCGATCGCAACCTTGGAAGCTTGTCCCTGCCAAAAATCCCCATGGGCACTGTCCAATAAGGATTCATGTCCATTGATGAAATAAAATTTCTCATCATAGGAGTTTGCCTGTCATCCAGTGTTGATTGGTCTTCTTTGTTCAAATCTGTACGACCATTAACTGTTAAATATTTTCTGGTGACTCGGCCATTTTCATTCAGCGTCAGTGTTTGATTAGCCAAATTAACAAAAATATATTTCGATTCCATTGTCTGCGGCAACCATCGCAGTTTTTCCATATCGGCGCGCACCTGATCAACCCGCTCACGCAAGCTGAAATTAAAAAAGTGTGTCCACAAGCTGCGCGCGGCTTGCTTGTCGTCTGGATTTTTTGGCTCAACACGTTTGGTTTCGATTTTACCTGTAGGCATCATCAGCGTCGCCAGCTGAATTTCCTTAATGTATTTTTGAAGCTCTTCATCATACAAATCATCCAGGCTTGTGATTCTGTAGCCCATGATCCTGAGCGTGTTTTTGATTTGTAAAACAGTTGGATGACGTATTCCCAATGACAAATCCATTCCAGGATTAGCAATTGCAATAAAATCCTGGCCACTGACCAATTGACCATACAGACGTGTGAACGCATCCTTGGCCTGTCGGTAATACAATGAAGTCGGCGCCAAAGACTCTATATATTGAGCTGTCGAATCCATTCCAGCACTTAATGCTGTGACCAACTGACTGTATCTGTCGGTGACTTTACCATTTACGTCTTTCAAAAAGCTCTTAGATTTGATTTTGATTTTTTCTTTCTTTTCAGTCAGATCTACTGATGATGGCAATACCTGGCCACGAAACATATGCACAGCCAATCGCAAAATCCCTTCAGTAAATTTAATCTCACAAAAAATCCAGCTTTGCTTGCTCTGACAATTGTTATACTGAGGTAAAAAATAGTTTTCATAAGTCAGTCCATGTGCCGTAGCTAAATTTCTCAAAACTGTGAATGAGTTTTGATCAACGCTTGAATTGCCACCATTTTTGAAAAAGAACGGACTGAAACCATTGGCCTTGTAAAGCCCCTGCAAATCATCCCGTCTTTTGGGATCCACAGGAACTGAACCATTTGTCAGTGCAGCTTGAATTTCAGATGGCAGATCTGCCCGCACGGTAAAATGCAGGGACATGACAGTCACAATGGTAAAAAATATTTTTTGAAACATTCATGCCTCTTTCAAACTTTGGACCGACAGAAAATCCATCAGTCCATCAATGCCTAATCCAAATCGTCAATTTCATCCCAGCTGGTTTCGCCTTCACGGTTGCTCAACATCGCCCAACCGTCTTCGGTCAGAGCAACAACTCGTAATTTTGAACCCAATCCAAAGATTCCTTGTCTGACCGTTTTGCCAATATAAAATCTGACATCATCATCACTGACTAATTCCGAAACCATTTTAACAATGCGATTTCTGGGCACAGATCTGCCATTGGCTAACTGATACAATCCATCACTAACGCCAACGACTGTTGTTTGTGAACGCCTGCCATTTGAAGCAATATAATAAACTGTTTCTTGCAACTGCACATCGCCGTCAACAAACTGTGGTGTCACAGCTTCAGGGGCGCCACCATTAATGTAGCCCGCAGGAACAACATCATAGGTGTTGTAGTATTCTGAGTTGCCAGTAAATATAAATGCTTTTTCAGCATCTACGTTTGGATTTTCAATCGCAATGGCAATGATTCGTCGAACGGCTTTGTATCCGCCAATTTCAATCTGTACTGATTGACCAGCAGAAAAGTCCTGATAAGTTCGCACTAATTTTAATGCATAACCAGGTCCATAACATCTGCCATCTCTGATGATCACTCCGCAACCTGGATCAAAGCTTTCGACTTCGGCTAAATGATATCTGCCGTTAACATAAACTGCAGTCATTTCTCCTGGATAAAAATCAATCGAAATGTCATTTTTAGTTTCGGCCATATTCGGTCGATTGTTTTGTTCAACCATTGGTGGCCTTGAAACCTGTGGTCTTGACGGTTGAGTCTGAGGCAAAATCTGTGTTGGAGGTCTGCTGGGCGTGCCTTGTGGGCGAACTTGAGGCTTAGGTAAAGTTTGACCTTGAGGTTTTGCCTGTGGTCTTTCCTGCGGCTTTTCCTGTGGTTTAGCATTGCCTGGTTTTTCAATTTCATCAATAGGTCTAACGATGCCTGGTGGGATCTTGTCAGCAGGCTTTGCACCTTCAGTCAGACTATCACAACCATTATCCAGATTCGTTGTCAGCAAAGCACGCTTGATCGTCAATGTGCCTGTAACACCAACCATGTTATCATCTTGGCTTTTGATTGCTGAATCTTCCAGTGTGATAAATCCGTTTCTAACGGCGCCAGAATAACCTCTGGTGATTTCAGATAAAGCCGCATTGGTAAAAAGCCTTACCATTGTGCCTTCAGCAAAGTTTGCTACTTCCAGATCAATCTTGCTGATTTCAAATGATTTTTTTGTATAGACTCCGCAGGCAGCATATATAAGGTCTTTAACCCTTACATTGACTTCTTCGTTTTTGCTGTCGATTTGGCGATTATTCAGGTTAGCCTGAATCACGCTCTTTTTATCCAGCATTAGCGCTAAGCCCTGGCTTGTCAGCATCATATTAATGGCAACAATCGGAGCCACTTTCAATAATACCTTAATGTTAAAAACTGCCATACATCCCATCCTTACTGATAATCTGCCGCTAAAGTAACACAAACCCGAGAACTTCTGCCCCTGTCAGTTTTCTGTACAGGGATTACTTTCAATTTTGTCTAGACCCGTGACAGGGGCTTACAATTTGCGTCCCTATCAGGTCTAAGCTCGGTTTTAACGGCGTCCTATCAAAAAATATTGTTCCTAGATCGCATTAATACAAAAACCATGTCACCGGCATTGGCAGAGTTTTTGTAATACCCAAATGTATAGATACTTTTAACCAAAGGATGACCATGAGCTACTGGAAGCAAAAACAACTGTTCTGGACACTGTTTACTGTAATCACAATCGCTGTGACCTACGCCAATGCCGATCAAGTGCGCGATCAACTGATCACCCAGTCCATTGAAAGGTACGATATCATCACAACCAGCAACCACAGTGCCTCACAGGCTGCAAATCAGCTGAAGCCATCTGACATTAAGCAAATCTTTATGATGCAGATTCAAGAAATGGATCAAGCTATTAAAACTATCGACAATTTACAGGTTGAAGCTTCTATGCTGAATCCTAATTCCGAATCCAGCACTGGCGACAGAGTTTCAGTAATGAGCGCACTGGGCGAAAAGTTAGATTTTGCTGTCAAAATCCGAGAAATCGCTTGGGCTAAAAAAGATCTTTCAAAATCCACTGTGGCATTAGCTTGGATCCGCGGCCTTCAATCAGAAGCCAAAGAACTACTAAAGTAAAAAGAGACCGTACGACTTTTTCTGTCTACACCGCATGATAAAAAGAGAGGCTTGCCTCTCTTTTTTCTGAGTTTTGTAAAGTTCTAAAGCCCCGGCCATACCTATAGCCATTTATAAAAAAATCCAAATCCGTATTCTTAAAAACTCAAACAGCGGGCGCAAAGCTGCGCGCATTTAAGTACTGAATGCATTTAAATCATCCGCGCAGCTTCACGTCCGAACTCGTTTTTAAAAACATGGATTTGGATTTTTTTATAAATGGCTATAGGGTCTTGCTGTTTGACGGTGCACTTTCACCGTCCGCTGTAGACATCCAAGTCGGTTTCATTTTTTATCCTGCGCTGTAGACAGAAAAAGTCGTACGGTCTCTTTTTATTGGTACACACATAAAAAGGATCCGGCACTACGGTCTACGCTGCTATAAGCAAAAACAGTTTGACCCCTTTGCCGGATTGAATAGATTTCAGTTACATAGTCTGCGTTCAAATCTCCAGATAATGGATTGCGGGACAATTCTATAAACCTGTTTGAATGTCTGTCGTAAAATCCAACGAAGCTATTTATATCTGCAGAAAGTTGCTTGACCAATGCAATTTTAAGTTCAAAAAAACCTAAGCCCGCAGGAATTTTAGCTGATGGATCTTCAGACCAATAGCAATTACCCTTTAGAAAAGTTCTATCAGTGAGTTTGACCACATCAAGTGGGTGAATAGAATCAAAAGCCTTTTCTACCTCTTCATAGCTGTTATAACTGACCGAATTAGCAGCCTGCACATTCAAAGCAGCAAGCATCAAAGTTACCGAAGCCAACAATAAACTTAATCTCATATTTACCTCCAAAAATGTAACCTTAGTGCATGATAACCCTTTAGACAAGGACTCAACGAAAAAGAAACTTTTTCTATCTATAGCGCAATGTGAAAAGCAACAATCCAGAAGCGCCATAATGCTTTTTATATGAAAAATCTAAATCGTTTAAAAGAGACCGTACGACTTTTTCTGTCTACACCGCAATGTGAAAAGCAACATTCTAGAAATGCCATAATGCTTTTTATAAAAAAATCTAAATTGGCAGTTTCAAAAACTCAAACAGCGGGCGCAAAGCTGCGCGCATTTAAGTACTGAATGCATTTAAATCATCCGCGCAGCTTCCCGTCCGAACTCGTTTTTAAAATTACCAATTTAGATTTTTTTATAAAAAGCACTATGGCATTTAAATTTTAATAACCGTTTGTCATGCGCTGTAGACAGAAAAAGTCGTACGGTCTCTTTTAACGGTCTCTTTTTAAAGCGCCAGCCAGGGAAGCTGGGCGCTGTTTTTATTTTGGATTCTGGTTTTTGCTAATCAGGGTTTGCAGGTTCCAGCTTAAATTTGGGGCGTCGAGCCTCGCGCAGATTTTTAATCCGCTTTTTATCCCCAAAGCGATTTAATCTTTCCAGTAAATGTTCAACCAAATCCGCCAGAGCCTGATACAAAGTCGGCGCCGATTTGTTCATGATGACGCCTTTGTATTTACCGCCCATACATAAAAACTTGACCGTAAATAAATCTGGCCCAGCCTTTACCGGTGAATTCTCCATGCTTAATGTCACCGAGGTGCTTTCAGGTAGCAGTTCAGGAAATCTTAAAAACACCAGCGACATCCGCTCGGTCACAACGTCCTTTGCCAGTTCTGATCTATGCAAATTTTTGAATCTGATTTTCATATTGTAATCTCCTTATACAATTTTGGTCATTTCAAATGCGTTGCTGTAGGCCTCAAGACTGTCTTCTTGATCATCTTTCAATATCGCCAACAAAGGTCTGCCTTTGGGTATTTGTTCGCGAGGCGCTACGATGACTTCGCCACCTTGAGCAATCACGGCTTGTGCCAAATCATCCAACAGATCGTCGTCCTCGTGATCCATGTCGACAGGATGGATGCTCATCCCACCTGTTTTTTTATCCAGCTTGCCAAAAATATTTATGCCTTCTGCCACAATCAGTTTTTTGATGGTGCCTTTGATAGCGGCTTTGCCAATCTGAAAAATATTTTTTTTGGCTAAATTCAAATCCTCGGCCCAATAAAATTCCATGATTGAGCGCTCCAGATGATCGCGGGCATCTTTGCGAATGTCCTCTTTGATTTCTGTTGTGATAAGTCCAACTGTTTCCCGATTGAAATAATCTCGTACCGAAGTTCTTTCCAGATTTGAATACTTCATCCCTTTCAAAAGGGGTTTTACCAGTTGAGGATCTCCAGCAATGTACAGTCTGGGTTTATTGGATTTTGTCAGATCCTTGAGCCATTCATTTAAATGCTCAACCTTGTCTGTAAAAAGCGAATCAACAAGCTCTAGCGACTGAAGCGTGCCATGGTAAAGCGTGATCAGTTTGTCTTCTACACCCAAGAGCAAATATTCTCGGTCTGTCTGAAGCCATTTCAGTAATGGTTTTACATGAAAGCTGGTCGCGACGGTGCACATGGACTCCAGCTCGACTGGTAAATTCAAGACTCTAAATGATTCTTGTGTCCTGAAAATCCCGACGTTACCACTAAATTTGGCCAGCAACTGATTGTCTTTGGACAGCTTTACCAATGGAGCTAAAAATTTATGTCTGTCTTCTGGGGACATAACGGGCATCAGGTATTCGGTGGCCATCTCGATAGCGTCTTTAAATTGCCTACGGCAGTCCTTCAGATTTTCATTTTTTTTGATATAGACAGTCAGGTGAACGCCGTCTTCTGAACTGATGATAGATTTCAGGGATAATCTCTTTGAACTCAACACAGTCGCCTCCCGGGTTTGTTTGTTGCTCTCAAAGATAGATTACGGCTTTACCTTGGATTTATAAAATAGATAAATAAATATATATGTATTGTTTAAACCTATATTGAAAAACTGTCGAAGATTTTTTGAGCGATCGGATTTGGGATTTTACGATTGGCACTCAACAGGTGCAGTTCTTCGTAAACACCTTTAAGGATTCCGATTTCACACAATTCACCATTTAATACTTGGTGGGTGATTGAATGACTGGCCGTTGGTATCAAAGCTATTTCGTTTACTGCGACTAATTTTTTGACAGCGATGTCTTGGCTTTCAATAACAATGTTTAGTTCGATTTCATGGACCTTGGCCCAATGATCCAGATCGTATCGCAGTTTACTGTCATAGGTCGGAGTAACTATGGGTTGAGCAGAAATTGATTTCGGAAAATCCTTGCGCAGATATTTATATTTAGTAGCACCGTAAAAACCAATATTGCTTTTGCTGATCAGCTTTGAATAAATCCCTTTTGCGTCAGGACCTGTTGGCAGAAAATTAGTTAACACTAAATCTATTCTATGCGCCGAAAGTTCTCGAAGCAGTTCATCAGGGCGCCCCTCAAGCAAAGTGATTTGGCAGGGCGAAATTTTTAAAGCGGCCTTTGCCATTTGTAAAACCACTTGTTTGGGCACACTGTCCAATGCTCCCATATGCAGTGTTGGTTTGAGCGGCTTTAACCTGTCGTGTAAAACCTCGTACATTTCCGAGCCCATGCGAAAAATATTTTTGGCGTAATCCAAAGCAATTTTACCCTGCTCGGTCAAAATCAATTTTTTGTGCTGCCTCTCAAATAGCTTTACGTCCAAAGAATCCTCAAACTGCATCAATTGTGCACTCAATGTAGGCTGTCCAATGCGAAGTCTTTCGGCAGCCTTGGACACTGTGCCTTCCTCAGCGATGATTTTAAAATAATACAGATGATGATAATTGATCCATTTACCCAATGGCACTGATTGGTTTGCTTGAGTTTGGTTTTTAACTTGGTTCATTTTTCATCCTTTTTTTGTTCGTTTTTCGTCTTAAAGCGCATATATTAACCAGAACTAAGTTATGCAGACTGCAATCGATTTAATGTATTGTATTAAGATATACAAAACAATATTTTTATCGATTTGTGCGATACAATTAAATCACCGATAATAGTCGCATGACAAGGTTTAAATATTACTAACACATGACTGGAGTTGAAGATGTTGCTGTTTCCGTTCGCTGATTACTGGTGGTTTTATGCAGGCTTTTTGGGACTAGTCCTATTGCTGTTGCTGTTGGATTTAGGTGTGTTTCACAAAAAAGCTCACGAGGTTTCTTTCAAAGAAGCTTCGATTTGGACCACAGTATGGATTGGCTTGGCAGCGGTTTTTAATATTTTTCTGTATTATTATTCCAGTTGGAAATTTGCGACAGATCCTACATACACATCCATCCCTGGTTTTGACCCTGCTCACCAGGCCAGATCCACAGCCCTAGAATTTTTAACTGGATATGTGATCGAAAAATCATTGGCGGTGGATAACATTTTTGTTTTTGCCGTTGTGTTTTCGTATTTTGCTATACCAAAAATGTACCAACACAGGATTTTATTCTGGGGTATTTTAGGAGCCCTGGTTTTTAGAGGGATTTTTATCGCCCTGGGTTCAGTGTTGATGGAATACAAATGGGTCGTGGTGTTTTTTGGCGGTCTGTTGATCCTGACTGGTGTAAAAATGTTTTTTGCTGGCACCGAACAAAAAAGCTTAGATCAAAATGCTTTACTGAAATTTATTAAAAAATTCATTCCTGTCAGTGACAAGCTGGATGGGCAAAAGTTTTTTACACGCAAAAACGGCGCCCTGGTTGCAACTCCACTATTTGTGGCTTTAGTGTTTATGGAATTCACCGACATTATCTTTGCGGTAGATTCTGTGCCGGCCATTTTTGCGCTGACCAAGGAGCCATTGATTGTGTTTACCTCAAATATCTTTGCCATCCTGGGTCTGCGAAGCATGTATTTTATGTTGGCAGGGGTGATGGATAAATTTATTTACATCAAATATGGTTTGGCATTTGTGTTGATATTTGTGGGATTAAAAATGACTTACCTGAATGAACTGTTCGGTGGCAAATTTCCGATTGGATGGTCACTGACAATCATCACGTTCTTTATTGGCAGCAGCGTTGTGGCTTCGCTGATCAGGGATTACAGAAAAACCAAAGCAGCCACTGGTCAAAGTCCAAATGGAATAAAAACAGATAAAAAAGGAGAATTAACATGAAAATAGCAAAAAGAGTTTTCTTGTTCATGGCCGTCAATATTTTGATTGTGGCCACAATGACCATCGTGATGTCGGTGTTGGGGATTCAACCCTACCTGAACGCGCAGGGTTTAAATTACCAATCACTGATGGTGTTCTGTTTGCTGTGGGGTTTTGGTGGAGCCTTTATTTCGCTGGCTTTATCCAAGGTCATGGCAAAATGGATGATGGGCGTAAAAATAATTTCGCCTGACGACCATTCGTCACGTCATGCTGAGCTGGTTCGTCGAGTGTATCAGTTGTCGCAAAAAGCTGGATTAACGGTCATGCCCGAAGTCGGTATATATGAAAGCCCAGACATCAATGCATTTGCCACAGGGCCTACCAAAAACAGATCATTGGTTGCAGTATCAACTGGATTGCTAGAGCGGATGAACCATGCCGAAGTCGAAGGCGTGTTGGCCCACGAAGTTGCCCACATTGCAAACGGTGACATGGTAACGATGACTTTGGTTCAAGGGATTGTGAATGCCTTTGTGATGTTTTTAGCCAGAGTGGCTGGATTTTTTGTCAGCCAATTGGTTGATGAACAAAAGCGTCCCATGGTGCAGTTTGCAGTCGTGATTGGACTGGAAATTGTTTTAGGAATTTTGGGTATGATAGTGGTTGCGGGATTTTCGCGCAGACGCGAATTTCGGGCTGACCAAGGCGGAGCAGATTTGGCAGGCAAACCAGCAATGATTGCGGCACTGGAAAAACTGAAACTGAATTACCATCCAGCGATGGCGGTTCAGGATGATCAACCAGCGATTGCATCATTAAAAATTTCTGGCAAGCCTAACAAATTTTTGCAGCTGTTTTCAACCCACCCCGATTTGGATGTGAGAATTGCCAGACTGAAAGGTCAAATCTGAACTCGAACAGCGGGCGCTAAGCTGCGCCTGAAGGATGTAATTGAATAATGTAATTCATCCTCGCAGCTTAACGTCCGAAATTGTTTTTAATTCTGTAAATTTAAAATTTTTTAGAAAAGCAGCTCGGTCAAATTAGTGTTTATTAATTTTTATTTTGGGTTGTAGCTAGTTCAAGTCGCACGCATGATATAAGATGACTGTACGAATTTGGTTAGTGGCACAAAGTACCGGTATTTCCGACAGAAGTTCCTAAATTTGCATTTCCAAAAGCACTCCCTTTAAATAAAACCATTCTTTGCGATGCAGTTAATCTGCCCTGGAAAGGTTTACCGGAACCGTCTGCTAAACAACCTTCACTGGCTAAAGCTTTTTCAGCGATTTTGGCTTCTTGCTCTTCACGTTTAGCTACACAGTTTGCCGAATTGTTTCTGAGTTTTACAGTGACCTTTAGGCTGTTGACGCATCCACGGCCTCGAGCCCCACCCCAACCCATGGGGTAATCTCGGACTGTTAATTTTGTACCTTTAATTGTTGCTTCGGTATTTAGAGATTTCTTGCCACCTTCAGATATATTTGCACTTTCTTTTCCGTAGTCTATTGTCAAAGATCGGTCTATCGCACAAGCAGGTGTGGTTACACGGTTAATGTAGGTCTTTGCGTTTACGATGATTTCTTTTTCATGGCTAAAATCCAATCCTTCAAACTCTTTCAATGTTGCCAAATCAACATCAACGCTGCAGGGCTCGTTCGTGCGGGTTGCATGGCAGCTTTTCCCAGGAATTGCTGCCGTGATGACTTTGTCCTCGCAACTCAATACTTCGCCACTGCAGGAACCAACTGCTTTTCGCACACATTGGGCTTTGCCTAAACTGAAACTGCCTGTCTTTTCAAGAACAACAATTCTTTGAATATGATTCTGAGTTGGCGGTTGGCCACCTCTATCTGCTCCCCGAATATCCCTTGCGTTCATCCTATGAGTTTCTATATCTCTAAATTCCGTATAGATGCCGCCTGTGCATTCGCCGCCTTCAGCACCTTCGGTTGTGCAAGGACCAGTTAAAGTGCACTTTACGCCTAACTGTTCTGATTCAGGAGCCGACCAACACAATTCATCGGTTGGATCAACGGATTTGGTCAGAGTGCTTTTCGCTGTTGGAAAAACAGTTTTGGATCTGGGTGATTTGAATGCAAATAATTGTGATACCTGTTTTGCATTGTCACAGTTTTTCGATAAACACGCTGTGAACTTGACACATTTATTCATCCCATCGCAAGTCATGTCGATGTTTTCTTTCGAAACTTCCGCCGTGTTTGCAATTTCTGGCGCGTTAGTGGGCGTCGCCAACCAAGGTTGTGGAGTGTCAATGCCAGGGTTTTTATTTTTATTTTTAATCTTGATCACTGATCCAATTGTCGATCCGGTACCAACTCCGACACCCGAACCGTTGATTGCCCCAGCCCCAATACCACTCTGCGATCCACTGCCGATTCCTGTATGTGAGCCGTTGCCAACTCCATTGCCAAAACCTGTTTGCGATCCAGTTCCTGACCCCAACAGTCCGGAATTATTTTGACCAGCACCAGTAACTGTACCGCCGGGATTGATCCCACCAATAGAATTTGCTCCATTATTAGGATTGATTACTACTGCGCCGTCGCCTTCTATATGTTTGTTTCTACTGCCCAGGTTGGCATCTGCTCTGGTTGCACTGATTCCTACTCCACCAGCACCGGCCATTCCTATACCAGTGGATCCATCATCTGCTCGGCCGCTACCTATAACTTTATCAGCCATAGCGCTGGTGTTCGCCACACCATTGGCACTGGCTGGTTCGTTTTGGCCAGAATTATTTTGATCATCTGACTGATTATTTGATTGATTGCTAGAATTACCAAAGATTGAAGACACAATATTAGAGAAATTAATATCACCTAATGAAAACATCCCGCCAATGTCGGCATGAGCTTTATTGCCAGCACCCATTTGCAAAAATACGGGAAGCTTTGCTGTCTGCCATTTTTGTAATTGTTCAGAACTGATGTTCCAAGATTTTGCCACATCAATGTTTGGCCTTAGCAAATTAGTTTTTGCGATTTGATTTTCGCTTAAGCCTTCAACCTGGGCCACACCACTGTTTTGAAAATTCTGTAAACTGAAACAAGCTTCAGTGTCATTTTGATTAAAAGGATTTTGCACGCAGATTTCGCCGTTTTTAGGAAAGCAAAAATACGCAGATTCTTGCACGGCTGTGACATCGCTTTTGAAAAAGGTGATATTATGCCATTCACCACCATAACAAGCATCAGCTGGTGGAGTCGTGCCGTCTTCATAGGGCAAATACATATCGTAAGCTGATTTCATTCGCTGACCAACGGCTTCCATAATCAAGTGCGCCGCCAGCTTTTGTTTGATCGAGCTCATTTGTTTTAAATGATGATTACGCACATTCAGCATCGAAAATACAATAAAGGACATCAACCCTGCAATCACCATTGTCAGAATTAACACCGAACCTGATTGATTTAAACTGCGCGTACGTCCTGCCATCCTAGTTAACTGATCGGAAGTCCTGTAAAAATCTTGAACGTTTTACCCGCTTATTCAAGCAACGTCTTAGATTGATATGCTGATCAACACAATATGATACAAAGGCTGAGTTTCCCTCTGGTGGGCGAACACCGATCTGAATTTCTCTGATTTATTTTTTGAATTTAACAATTTGATGCATATTTTGTGATGCGATGAAACTGTTCGATATAACCTATTACGAATTTAAGATCGACCAAAACAAATTAGAATTTTTGTATCATTTTGAGAATCTTAACAATTAATATACCAATTACCTTTTTGTCCCAATATTTTTTTAAGGTATCCTTAATATAGCTGTGGTTTAGACTTTCGATTAAATAAGTTCTAAACTGCACATTTCAGGTGGGGAACTTTTGAAAACATTTATTTTTCTATTTTTGTTTTCATACCTTTTTTCGTTTTCAACTGAAGCAATTTTTCACCAAAATTCATTTTGGAAAAACAAAAACAACGGGGTCCTTTCTTTGATGGGTACCGGTGTTTGCGTTTTTGGTGATAGGAATGGTGGCAATAATGCGACCGTCAATGATGTTTTTGTTGAAAACACCAGTATGTATTTGGCAGGTAATTTTGTGTACGCTGGAGAGTGCTCAGGATCTGGGGTTCCAATTAATGTTTCAAATGGAAATATTTCATCACTGGCTCCCAACTATCATTTGATTGATGGATACACCACAGCAGTTGTAGCTCACCCATCGGGCGGTTGGATTGTAAGCGGCGCTTACAAATACGTCGGTGGATTTTTGCATGAAGGACTTTCAAAAATTAATGCCGATGGAACCTTGGATCTGACGTGGAACACTAGTATTCCAATGGACGGTTTAGCTGTCAATCAGATGAAGGTTCACGAAGGATTTTTATATTTAGGTGGTGGAACATTGTACAGTGACGGCTTTGGCTCCCACAGCATGGCCAAAATTGATTTGCTGACTGGTTCAGTGAATACAGCATTTAATGTTAGGGCTGACGCTTCAATTTCAGATTTTGAAATAGATCTGGTCACGGACATTATGTATTTGGGCGGGTATTTTAATAACATCAACATTGGTGGATCCAATTCTGCGCGACAACATGTGGCTGCAGTAAATCTAAACACAAATGTTTTGGTTCCAAGCCTTAGCCTAAGCTTTACCCACACCACCACGCAGACTTTTGTAAATGAAATTGAGATCGGTCCGACACTTTCACCCAGTGGTGATCCCAGTTTATACATAGGTGGCGAGTTTGAAACAGTCGGTGGCAATTCAAGAATTGATTTTGCAATGGTGCATGCAAATCGTGTCAACCAAGTAGCGACTTTTGATATAGGAACACTCAGTACCTACTTCTACAATATTGAGTACGATGGAATCAGCACTTACGTATTAGCTGGAGCGATTGCTCATCCATCTTTTGCACCAACAACTGCTACATTATTGCGACTGCACCCAACTACCGCAGCCGTTCAAACAAATTTTGGCAACTCAATGCAGTTGGATTTTGTGATTGTGGGCTCAGACATCATCAGTGCTAACGGACGCAAGGCCAATAAGCTGACTGGAGTTATTGATACTGGCTGGAAAACAGTGTTACAGGATTCAGCAGGAAATTTTGCTGGCACAACATTCAGTATGGCTGCAAATGCGACTGAGGTCTATTTTGCTGGGACTTTGGGAGTTAAAAATCCATTTTTACGTCGAGGACTGGCAAAAATAAATCTAGCCACAGGATTGGTTGATCCGGCATTCACTTCGCCGATTACGGGTACAAACCACTCAGTTTTTTCAATTAATAAATTTAGCACCAGTTTATTAATTGGGCACACTCCGGTATCGGGGCTCGATGGACTGTTTGCAGTTAACGAAAACACTGGGGCGATTATCGCAGGATTTAATACAGATATTGATAATCCGGTTTACAGTACCGAGATTGTGGGAAACACAGTTTACGTCGGTGGTGATTTTGGTTTGGTTAATTCAACAGCTCGCAATCGTTTGGCAGCATTGGATTTAACCAGTTTTCCATCGTTTGTATTGCTGCCTTGGAATCCGAACGCAAATAATCAAATCAATCAGGTCAAACATATCGGTGGACAGATTTATGTAGCTGGAGCGTTCACACGATTAAGCGGTAATACCAGCGTTCGTCGATTGGCCAGGGTTCACCCCACAACTGCTGCCATTGATTTAGCTTGGTTACCCAATCCCGACGGCGTGGTTCAGAATATCGAACACTCAACTGCTACAAATAAATTAATTGCAGTCGGTGAATTTAACAATATGGGTGCTAATGCCTTTCGCAGATTTAGTGCGATTGATTTTACTAACCCAGCTGCAGTTACTTATGTCACTCCAACCTTTCCCAATACAGCCGCACAAGCCGTCGGAATCGATAACGGATGGATTTATGTAGGCACTGACAATGATGTGCGCAGATACAATGAAACCACTTTGGCTTTTGATCCATCCTGGTTGCCAGACACTTCCCGCTCCGGAACTTTTGAAGCTTTTGATTTAGGATTTACATCCACCCAAGTTGTAGTGGGTGGCGATCTCATGGGATTTGGAACCAAGGCTTATCATGGCCTAGGCACAGTCAATAAAGCCACCGGCATCGCCAGCCCCTGAAAAGAGACCGTACGACTTTTTCTGTCTACACCGCAGAAAATGGAATACAGTTGATTGCGATAAGTTTCTATTTGTTTTTTTGCGGCGTAGACAGAAAAAGTCGTACGGTCTCTTTTCAGTCTCTTTTCACAAATCAGCGGCGGTAAAATGGTACCACAGACTGCCGTTGCGGGTTTTGCCGTTGATGTATTCGGCCTGCTGGTTGCTGACGGCTGGACAGCCCCAACTGCGTCCCACCCGTTGATCATTCACATACCATGCACCGTGAAAGATAACTTCCCGTCGGCGTGAATTATCATTTCTGGATTCTAAACCATCAAGCCACATGCAACCTTTTTTGGGACTGCGCCCGCTGCCACAGGTACCAATGTTTTCACCAGTTTTAAAAAATCCTGCAGGAGTTTTTTTGGACTCAGGTTGGTTTGAAAAATCCAAAGCTCTGCCGTCGCCAGTGTTTTTACCATGAGCGACCCTGAATCTTTCGACACGGCCAGATTTATGAATTAAAAACATTCTGTCCTGTGACCGCCCCTGAGTGTAATCGATAATTGTGATGTAATCTTTGTTGGGAAACTGATTACCGTTTTTAGCAAAATACCCCAGAGCTTTTTTAAGAGCTATTTTTGGTATTTTACTTTGGTTGCCTGAAGCATCGTCGGTTTCAAAATTCAAAACTTTTGATAAAGCCTCGGGGCTTTCAAAAAATCCAGCTTCGTCGCTGGTGATTTCGCAATCCTTACGGGGATCCCTAACACGATCTAATTTATCAGCAGCTTCTTTGGATCGTTGTCTGGCCAAATCTTCCTGATATTCTGCCTCTGGCGAAATCGGTTTGTAGCCTGGCAATCCATAAACTGACTGAGCTTCGGTACCCGTGACCTCGGCAACTGAATCTGGGGTGATTCCACCACTGACACCCGTTGATTGACCACCCGATGGGTTTGGTTTTACGCCAGGGCCTTCAAGCATATTCAAATAATTTTTTGAAATATAAACGTCATCTCGGTATTCGTTAAGCATCCATTGCAAATCCCTAAGCTTGGGATCTTTGTCTTGGCCAGGAATGCTGATGACCCTAAACCTGCGCACAAATCCGTTTTTAGAAATTTGCTTTGCCCCATTGCTGTCGATGTATTCTCGCTTTTCGGCATTTTGATATTCGTTGGGATCGACCTCGATTTCTGTACCAGGTGGTAACTGACCCAGAATCTGTAATGGCGCTGATTTATTATTTCCGACAGCTGATTTTTCAACAGAGCCTGGCGTCGCGCTTTCGCCTCTGACATTAACCCGATCTGACAATTTGATTCTGGCGGGTTGGGCTTGAGCAATTACTGAAATCCAAATAACCGCTAAAAAAACAAATCCCCTCATAAATCCTCCGTGAAATCCAAAAGAGACCGTACGACTTTTTCTGTCTACACTGCGATAAGTGACCGGAAAAATAACCGTCCTTTTTTTTGACTACAATGCAAAATACAAGATCAGGATGTCTGTCCATTTAGGTTCAGTCATTGGTTTTCGCGCTGTAGACAGAAAAAGTCGTACGGTCTCTTTTAGTTACCAGGTCACGATAACGCAGCCGTGGGAACCGCGGTTAGAATAATCGTTTGTGTAATCTGGATGATTAAGTTGCAGTTTTCTGACCAGCTTGCCGTCCATGAAATCACCACCGCCACCGCCGCAACCTTGACGATCACTCGGTACAGAAACTCCGTTACCACCATACTGGCTGGCTCCACCGCCACCGCCACCACCGCCCTTTGATCCATAGGCTGAAAATGTTGACAGCATTCTGCTTTGACCGCTTTGTTTACCATCACACACGGGCGCACTCTGAGCAGCACAATAAAAATACCCATTACTGCAAAAACCTCCGTCGCCGCCTTTGCAATTTACATCACCACCCACACCCGAACCACCGATAGCATTGTTGATTAATGCTTTTCCACCCTTACCACCAGATGATTTAAAAGCAGCAATGCCACCACCCTGTCCAACTAATTTAATCCCATCAAATTCAAAAACACTGTCAGTTCCGGCGGTCCCGTCCTTACCCCATTGCAATGCTGCTCCGTCGCCGACCAGTCTGCCAATGCCACCCTTACCCACTGTAAAAACAAATTTTGTTCCAGACGCTACACTTGAATTTTTAATCGCAGCTCCGCCACCGGCTCCATGTGCCCCTGACCAACTGGAATAATCTCGTGAGCTGGCACCACCGCCACCGCCGATAACTGTGACCTGAATCAGAAAGATCACATTAAAGTCTCAATATGAATCAAATCCTCTATAGCTGTTTGGGAAACCAATTAAACACAGTAGACTGTAATTAAGGGGAAAATGGCGATCTTTTAACCAGATTGCAGGCATTCTGTTGTCCAATGGGCAGCGAATGAACTGCCTTTGGTTTCTTAGGTATGCTTAAGTGCCATTTATTGGGGGACCTGATGGATACAAAAAAACTGTTTATAATTTTTAGTCTGATGGGTCTGTTGGCAGCCTGTGATAAAAAATCAGAATCCGCCTCCTCGGAAACCGTCCCACCCGATAGCACAGTCGAATCAGTAACCGCAGGTAAAGACGGCACAAATGGAATCAATGGCACTAACGGTGTGGATGGCAAAGACGGCATCAATGGTACTAACGGTGTCGACGGAACAAACGGAATCAATGGCACAAATGGTGTGGACGGCACAAATGGAATCAATGGCACTAACGGTGTGGATGGCAAAGACGGTAAAAATGTTGTCCTGGCCAGCCTGACAATTGTTGTGGATCGAGGCATTACTTGGTCAGACAACCGTATCGATATCACCCACACAGGTGTGTTGACCATACCTTCGGTGATTGATGTTTTGTTGCTGACCAATAACGAAAACGGCGGATGGGTTGATTTTATCATCGAAAAATCCGACAGCACCGAACGACATCATTATTGCTATCAAGGCGTCAACGGGCAAAAACGCTATGCCTTTTCCTATAAAAAAATATCTGGCTCAACACAAGGCTGTGATCAAAACAACGAAAAGGAAACAGCAGCAGTTTCAACCACGATGGATGTGCAAGCTGGTGATGATCTGGTGATTATACCCAGAGCTCCCCGTCTGGCAGGTATCAAACCAACATTTACATTTCATTATTTGGGGATTGAGCCTTAGCGCTGAACCGAATAGGCACTAATGAAAATCCTTTAAACTACTCTTAGGCAGTTTGCTTTTTCAATCGCTGAAAGCCCTCAACAATAAACATTCTCATAAGTATCTGATATGGAATACCACGAGATCGAGCTTCCTTCTTTAATTCCGATACAAAACGAGGATCAAGGGCAATCGATGTGGGAACTTTCTTAGGCTCACCTACCTCAGCCCGAACCTTCTTAAGGCCTTTTTTTACGGCTTTCCAATCAGCCTCAAATGATTTTTCATAACCTTTTTCGTTTTTAACGAATCGACTCATAGTTTTTCCTTTCAGCTCTACTCATTGGTCGCGCAGAAATGATTCGAATACGACCTTCACGTATCGTAAAGCATAGCGAGATCAATCTGCCTGAGAAATCTGTTCCTTACGCTCCAAAGCGAGGTTCGTTGGTAACAGGAGCAACTTGAATACCCAAAGGAACCAAAAAGTCCCTGTTCAAAAACGCCTGCTCTGCACTGATTGAGCTAATCTTGTGCTTCTGCATGTTTTTGGCGGAATTGCCCTGATCCCAATCGAAATCAAAGCTCTCTTGCTCTAAAATCCATTTTACCAACCATGCGACAAACTCAAAACGGGCCATTCTTTATATAGTGTTACACACTATATAATAAAAAGCAATAATTTTGCGCCACTTATAGTTCCACCCGGTGGTCTCAAATATAAATAATCAAAACTAGTGCTAATCCTGAACGACTAAAGCTACCAAGAAAAACTAAAGACCTGTCCGTTTTTGGGGGCGACAAATTTATTGGGGGCAATGCTTTCGGCGGTCAGTGCTTGCTGCAAATGGGTGATCGGATCGTCAATGCCCTCATCGGTCAGTTTCCAAGTTCCAAAATGTATCCCAATTGAATTTTCTGACTGCAAATCCTGATGGGCTTTCACGGCCTCTTCTGGATTAACATGACTGCCTTTCATAAACCATCGGGGCTCATAGGCACCGATGGGTAACAACGAAACTTTCATCACACCATGCTTTTGAAAAATCTGTTTAAAGTGTTCTGAATACCCAGTGTCGCCAGCAAAATAAATGTTTTTGCCTTTGTGTTTGATCACAAAACTGCCCCACAACGACATATTGCGGTCAAACATCCCACGGCCCGACCAATGAAAGCTGGGTTCAAAAAATATCTGCAACTGTTCTGTTTTCTTGGCATCATCGGTCTTTGCGCCTTCAGTTGCCGGAAACTCAAAGCGTTCTCCCCAATCCATAGCGACGACTTTTTTAATCCCCTCAGATTCCAATAATTTTTTATCCCCTAATGGCACTAAAAAAACAGGAGAAAACATTTGATCCAACAGTTTAAGCGATCCAATGTCCAAATGATCATAGTGATTATGACTGATCAACACCACATCAATGCGGGGCAAATTTTTAATATCCACTCCAGGCACCCGGACCCGCTTGGGGCCAGCAAAACTGACGGGACTGGTACGATCCGAAAACTGCGGGTCAGTCAAAATATTTGCGGATTCTGTTTGAATCAATGCTGTTGCATGATTGATAAATGTGATTTCAACATCCGATGTGATTTTTGTTTTCGGTACAGTTTGTTTCACATCATCAACCCAGTCAGGCCACGCAATTGAATCACTGGTGAACCGCCATTTTAAAAAATCATAAAAACTTTTGCGGCTTTCGTTCCCTGGATTAAAAAACTTTTTCCCATCAAAATGATCTGACATAGAGCCCTTTACATTGGCCGAGCAACATCCCGCCAGTAGCAAAAACATAATTAAATATTTGTACATAGATTCTAACGATAGATGGGACTAGCTGCTTTTGGCAATAAAAAGTGGGATCGACGACTTTAGCCTAAAATACTTTTCACCAGAGATATTTTTTTCGGTTGCAACAAATTCTTGCAGACTGTCAGATTCAAAATGTCTATAGCGGATTCCAAAATCCTTGAGCCTTCGATCCATTACTAAAATCGGCAGTTCATGGATAGAGCTTTCAGGCAATCGCTGTCGTTTGGCTTCGGATTCTAAGCGCTTTGCCAATCCTGGTGATTCACCTGTGATCGTAGTTTTTTTAAGTCTTTCGGGCCCTTGAACACCTAACAATCCAACACCCGAGGCCAAACCAATATCCCACATCAGGGGACTTTCCAATTCACGCAGAGCTCTTTGGTGCAGGGTGGTCGCCAACAATTTTGAAAAACTGAGGGCTTCGTTCATGACCTTTTCCTCATCATTGTCTTCACTATAAAATACCACAAACAATTCATCAGCAGTCCAATTGGCAAAATAATTTCCCTCGGGAACCACCTGATCCAGACATTCAAAAATAATATCATAAAATTTTTCCAACAATCGACTGACGTATTCGGGGGTCTCGCGTTTACACAGCTCCTGATAATTTCTTAGGTCTGATACCAAACAAACTGTGAAACGATTTTCTGTCTTAAACACTTCAGAAATTTTCAATGTACCCGAAGAAGTTAGAATCGAATGAGCTACCTGTTTAGGTATAAAGGTCATCATGTGATAATATCTTTCGTACATTGCTCCTGCAAACTCTCTACGTAAAATGAAAGCCAACATAAACGACAACAAATGACAAATTATTATCAGGGCAAGCTCTCTTCCCACACTAGGATAACCAATAGCAAACACGGAAAGTGATAAAATGCTAACTAGATTCAGCAGGTACTGCTCTCGCCAGAACCTTAACGTTAAAAAGGTAGTAAAAAATGAAACCAGAAGATTACCTATCAATACTATTTGAATGTTTTCTGGGGAAGCTGTGCACATAAAATAATGGTACAAAATATTCCAATAAAGATTTGGAAACAGTAATAACGCCGAAGCCTTTCGATCAGCTGTTGGTTTTCGCATTCTTGATACGTACTGTAGTGCCAATAGATTTAACGCAAAGAAAGCAATCGATAGAATTCTGAACTTTGGGTACGGAGCATTTAGACCAAACAAAATAAAATCAAAAGGGACCATGAGTGCCATTACACAAATATGAATAAGGGTCAGATATTTTGTATGAGCCGAGATATTTGAATCCTGCCAGCTCGCATACAAGCTTTTGATCTTGTGCCTAGCTTTTTTGGCAAAAAACAGATTCATTCAGACTTTCCCCAATTTGAAACCCAGTGTTCCAGAAACCTGATGGTCGATGGACACGGTTTATTCTTTTGCAATAGCAAGGCCTCGATGAGCTCATCTCAAAATTCATTGCATCCAAAAACATTAGACAGTTGTCATACTTTTGAAGCTTCTAGTTATTTTATAGATAGCTGTCTCAATTTGAAATTAACAAAATCTGAACGTTTCTGGGCTTTTAACAATGAATCTTGGCCATTAATGGCCATCAAAAAAAGACCCTTTCAATATGCAAAGATTCGAAATTGGGATCACACCCCAGACAGTGAAAATGTCTTGATCACCGGACTGTCCTTTTTTGTCTAAAGCCCTTTCCTGAGGCAGAACTACCTGAAAATACTATAGGTAAATTGGCACTTCAGTTGCAAAATCTGACTTCAAAACCTGAATCGGCTGTTTTGTTTTGGATTTTTTTAGTGCCAAAGCTAAAACGGACAGAGGTTTTTAAAACTAACATTGCTATAAATCGGAGCTCGAAAATGTCATTACAAGAAACAAAAAACTCTGCTGGGATCAATCAAAAACCCAATAGCCTCAAACCAATCCTGACCAACACAGGACTGGACACCCATCCCATAATTATTCCTGAAGCTTCTGAGTCTAAGCTTATTTTTAATGTGCTTCCGGGAAAACCTGTGCAAGAGACTTTGTTTATAAAAGAATATCGAATCATGGGCAATTATATGGAGGCACTTTATGATCGAGAATATGTTAGTGCAATGAAACGCAGTCCAGATCATTTGATTTTTGTAACAGCATTGATTCATATTCAAAAAATGGCTTATGTTTATATTTGCCATAGATTTGGTCTTAAATATGATCCAAACGGGATTGAACAAGCGAAATTTTGGCCAACAAAAATCGAAATTGAGATGGATCAGCTGATCCGTAAAAACAAAGGGCTGATTCAAAAAGTGTGGTTTTCGGATATTCGCGAACGCCACGAAAATGCATATGTTATGGATATTAAGTCTGACAATGAAGGAATCATTAAAATCAAAGGAGAGTTACCATTTTTTATAATTGGGAACACTTCCAATGATTAAAAATATTCTTTGCAGCCAATTACACTTAACCTTCAGTTTCAGACAGGGAATGTATTTATGATCGATCAAATTATTGCAACAATCAGTGTGCTCACCATTTTGTTTACTTCTGCTTATTTTTACAAACATGCCGATGGAAAATTCCGTCAAGGTAAGTCAGTCAGAATTAAGTCCCCTGCTTCTTTTGCGTTAGTGTATAGATATTTACAGCTAGCGTGCGTGATTTTTACGATTGGTTCGTTTTGGTCTGATCATGCGGCGTTTTTAAAAATCTACCCTGTTTCAGATTTAACTTTGTATTGTGGGTTGGCAATCAGCGCTTTGTTTTTTGCAATTTTCCTGAGCGCCAAAGTCACATTGGGCCAAAGCTACAGCCCTTGTTTTGAATCCTATGTCCCTAGGGATGTCGTCCGTGATGGCGTTTACAAATTTGTTCGGCACCCAATCTATGTTGCTAATGTGGGATTGTTGTTTGGATTCTTTGTTGCTAGCGGTTCATTGGTATTATTCGCCAACACTATAATCTTGGCTGCCTATTATGGATACAGCGCAAAGCAGGAGGACAAAGTTCTGCCACAATATCTGCCCAGTTACCGTGAATACATGAAACAAACGAACGCGTTTTTTCCAAAACTCATTAAATAGCAAAAAGTTTTTTAGCTACTTTTTTGAATCTAAAGACTTAATTTTTGAAAAAAATTATCTGAATCGGCTTTTATTACTTAGAGCTTTCTCGCACAAACAGAGTCATATGGTGCTTTACTACGATGGAAAGCTTGATCGGTTGCCCTTTGTGAATCCAGTGCAATTCACCAAAAGGACCCATCTTGGCTTCTATCAAATTTTCTTCGATAGCGCTCTGGGCAGCCGCTGCTGAAACCGTTGGGTTACTGGCATCCAGCATAGTTCCAATAAAATTAAATCTTATTGAAATCACTCCTGGTTTTTTCATAGAAAAAATCATTTTAAAGCCATTACGAAAAACCATAAAATCACTGTTGGTTTTTGCAATGTTATAAATTTTAATTCTGCCCACTTGCGAAGTCTTGAGCGAATTAAAAATCTGAGCCGCTTCAACGATTTCATTTTTAAAATACTGCAACACTGATGTGGATTCTTTGATCAGCAATTTTTCACGATCGGATTGAGGATTTAAATCGACAATTCCGGCGCTTTCCATCTGCTCTTCAGTGTGAACTAAATCTTTGATCCATGACAGGCGATCAGGCAATGTATCCATAAAATAATTGTTCGGGTAACCAGTCTTTCTGTCAATAATTTGTGGCAAACACATGCCTTACCAGCAAGACCTTAGTCCCGACAGCTTTTGCCAAACCATTACCTTGTCCCTGAATAAACATCACTGGGATTGCAATGAAAACATAACCGTTTGTTCATTCTTTGGTTTGCTGAGCGACCAATACACACCCGCCGTGTAAGTCAGCGGCATATGGTACCACAATGTCAAATCAGTTTTAAATTCTAAACCGGCACTGTGATAGGACGTGTCCCGGGTAACAGGTGTACCTAAGTTTTCAATAAAGCCTTCGACATTGATTCCGTCAGTCACCACCGCACCATGAAACCGCTTTAAAAAAATCGGACTGGTTCCCGAGGTTCGATAAATATTCATAATCGGAAATCTGTATTCAACATTGTAATTAAGCAAATTTCTGCCAATAAAATATCCTGGTGGATAACCTCGCATCACATAAAATGGATTCATCGAATTTGCGTATCTGAAATCCCCTACGGTGGTTACATAGTTCGACAGCCCAACCAATTTATTGTCGATCCATTGTCCACGAGCCTGCAGATAAATCACATGACGTTTGGGTAACCATTTTGAAAAATATTTTTGTAAATGCAAAAAGAAATAATCAAAATTTTCCCGGTAATCTGATTCTAGATATTTGTTCCAACGTAACAAAGCCGCCTGCCCGCTTTCGGGTGAAATCTGACTGCCAGCTTGTGAATAGTCCGCATAACTCAAGGTTAAGCCCGGTCCCGATTGAGTGACCTCGGTGTAATAATCAATGGCACTGCTGTCTTCATTGCGTCGTTTAAAATAGGTGTAGTTTGGACCAAAAAATAATTCTGTGCTGATAGGATTTAATTGCCACATTATATCCAAGCTGGATTTTTGCCAGCGACTGTTGATGTTTGTTAATATGGGTATGGTTTTGATATCAAAAATGTTAAAATCAATTCGGGGTTTAAAAAAATTATTTTGATAAGCTAAAATAAAGCTCCATTCCTGAGGCTTGGGTTCAAATAAAGCCAGCAAAGAATAAACCTGCTTCTGAAGCGGATCAAAACTTCCCGTCGTAAATCCATAATATGTGTTTCCAGTAGTCGAGGTCCCGATACTGGGGAACCAATACCTGGGGAACAAATAAGAAAATGAATTGTAATCCGACACCTGACTGGTATCTACCGGTTCAAATTTATGACTCTGCAGTGGATAGCGATCGGCATATAGGGGTTCCACAACTGGCAGCGCATTGGGAAGCCTGGCTGAATCTTGATTTTCGATTTTTGCAATTTTAAAACCTGTGCTGGTCATTAGTGATGCATAGACGCCACCGGTTTCAGTTGATTCAACACCAAATGATCCCAAACCCGTCAGACTGTGTGATTTGGGCTTAACGTCAGTGATTCGGTTTTTCTGAAAATCAATTTTGCCTTCATAAATATTAGCAACGCCGTTTTTCCAAGAAACAAAATATAATTTTTGATTGGCAAAAACCAAAAAATTGATCTGAGTGAATTCTGAATTTAATTTTTGCAGTGATTTATTTTGCAAATCATAAATATTTACCGAATCAGTGCCCTGATACCGACTGATAAAGGCAATTTTGTTTTGATCCAAATACACAGGATAAGAAATTCTTTCTTGCAGTTGCCCCGTGTGCAAAATTGTTTCTGTTTTAGACTCCAGATTCCAAACGGCCAATCCTGTAGCCCCGGCTGATATTTTGACGTAGGCTAATTGTTTGCCATCGGGGGAAACTGTGGGTTCACGGGCCCGCATTGCTGTGCTGAGCTTTTTGCCTTTTTTTGTTTCCAGCGAATATATGTAAAGCTCTGATCTTTCGCTGAATCTGTCGACTTCTTCAATTTTGTCATAAACAAAACTCATTGAATCAGGAAACCACGAATACCTGGACACTGATCCCCCACCCGGAGCATCAGGGATGGGACTGGAATCAGTCACCGTTTCAATTGTTTTGTCCTTCACATCAGAAAACAATTGGGATTCATCAAAATTCACAGCTGCGTCTGGCCTGATTAAAATATTAATAGTCCTGCGGGTGGTATCATCGCGCCCCAGAAAAATCATTTTTTTGTTATCTGGGCTAATCACGGGCGTATAGGCCTCGATAAATTTAGTCTTCAATGGCGCCCGATCAGTGGTATTAATCATTTTCAGTCTGATCATTTGAGTTTGCACCCTGTGCTGCAATCCTGTTTTTGCGTCCTCAAAGAGCTCGGTGTAGGTCTGATCAAACTTTTCACGAACAGGTGTTTCGATAATAAATGGGATTCTGCCGCCGTATCTTTCGTTCAGTTCACCAATCGTTTCGATTTTGCGCGAAGCCATTTCACTCCATAACAACGCCCCAAACAGATAGGGCCTGGCGCCAAAGGGCCAAGTCGGAATTGAAGTCTCATTGATTTCGCCCATGTCGACTTTGTCCAATGTGTTTTCAACAACGTAGGATCTCAGCGCACCATCAGTCCACGGCGATCGCATTCTTCCATGACTGGATTCCCTGGTTTCTAAATCAACTGCCAAGCCCTCAAGCCACCATCTGGGCAAGAGCGCATTAGGTGTTACCCAATTGCCAAAAATCTGGTTTAAAATTTTAAACACTCCACTGCGCGGTTCAAATTGCAGAATATGGGTGTATTCGTGCAGCGACAGTTCATGAAACCAATCACCATAAACAGAAATCGAATCCATGGAACCAGGCAACACCGGAAAAATCACCATATGTGCGTAAGGCATAGGCGTTGCGTACCCGTTTACGGAATCTGTCTTATCATTAAGCACAATTAAAATTTTTGACGGAAAGCTTTGAAAGTATTTTTTTAAAACACCTATGTGACTTTCCAATCTGGGCGCGTAAGCGTTGGCGAGCTCCTGATGGCGCGCATCAAATACCAAGTCAAAGTGCGGAAGCTTCATAAGCTTCCATTCTATAGAAGGATCAGCTTGAGTGTATCCAGGCCTTGAGACTGCAAAAACACAAATCATTATTGTCAGAGAAAGTAATTTCATATGGGTTTCATTGCAGCATACGCTATTCAAATTGACAACAAGGCCCGATATTTTTCATTATTAAAAACTAAAAGTTAAGGAGGCCTTTGTGAAAAAGAATTTTACTTGGATTTTATTGTTGGGCGTAATTGTTGGCTTAGCCGCTTGCTCCAGCAAAAAGAAAGCAGAAGATACGGCAGGACTTTCACCAGATGGGAATGCACCTCCTTCTGCGATTGAATCAACGCCAATGGATTTTGATGTGAATGGTAGCGACAGCGGCAAAATCGCCGGCTTGAACACTATTTATTTTGAATACGACAGAGCCAATTTAAATGGCGAAGCTAAAAAAGCCCTTCAGACTAATGCTGATTGGTTGAAACAAAAAGCTTCAACAAATCTGCAAATCGAAGGTCATTGTGACGTCAGGGGATCCATTGAATACAATTTGTCACTGGGAGAACGCAGAGCTCAAGCTGTGAAAAACTATATGGTCAGCTTAGGAATTCCAGCGAAAAGACTGAGCATCATCAGCTATGGTAAAGAAAAACTGTTGGCAAAAGGCGATTCAGAATCTGATCACGCTAAAAACCGACGCGCAAATTTTTTACCTTTAACTCAGTAATCACATGAGAATCGTCGTAGTATTGTTACTGTCTTTGATTATGGGATGTGCGACGACCCCACCACCGGTTGAAGACTACACATTGGCCCGGGCAGCTCTGGATGCTGCCCGAAGTGTTGAAGCCAGCAGATTTTCACCGGGTTTTTGGCATCAGGCCGAAGACGCCTTCAGAAAAGCAAAAATTCTTTATCAAGAACGGGAATTCACTGGCGCTAAGGCCGAATTTCAACGCGCACGAATCGCTGCTGAAAAAGCTGAAAACTCAACCCGCTTAATCAGACTTAAAAATGGAGAAGTGCTATGAAAAAATATTTGCTAGTTGCTTGCTGCCTGACCCTGTCAGCCTGCGAAACTTTGATGACTCGATCTGATCTGAAGGAGCAAGAGCAAAAAAAGCAACTTCAAGATATCCAAAAAAACAGTGCAGATACTTACAGTAAATTTTCTGATTTCGAGTCTGAAATGCGCAGTTTAAATGGCCGGATAGACTCACTGGACAATCGCATTGACAAAATTGACGCCGAAAAAAAATCCAGCGTAGCTAAAGAATCCGATCAGCTGGCAAAGATGCAATTGCTGCAGGACGAGGTCACCAAGCTTGAAGGTCAAATGAATTTGATCCAAGCCGAACTGGCAAAGCGACCAGAAAAATCCAGCGAATCCAGCACGGCTGGCAACGACAAGCCCGATAAAAAAGAATCGCAGTTTGATATCGCCGAAGATCTTTACGAAAAAAAGAATTGGAAAAAGGCAGCTCTGGCGTTTCAGAAATTCAAAGAAGCTAAACCCAAGGACAAGCGTGTACCTGAAGCTATATTTAAAACTGGAGTTTGTTTTGTCGAGCTAGGATTGGCTGACGACGCCAAACCATTTTTTGAAGAAGTGATCGAAAAATATCCAAACAGCAATGAAGCAAAAAAAGCTAAATCAAAACTGAAGTCAGTCAAAAAGTGATCAACAAGGTTTTAGCCATCGAAACCAGTTGCGATGACACTTCTGTCGCAGTGGTGGACCAAGACGGTCAGGTTCTGTCATTACTTAGCATGAATCAGGATTTAGCCCACAAGATTTACGGTGGAATAGTCCCAGAAATTGCTTCACGCAATCACACCGAGGTGTTGTTGCCTTTGATCGATCAGATTTTACAAGATTCAAATTTAAAACTGTCCGATATTGATGGGATTGCCGTCACCAACAGGCCTGGCTTAGTGGGCGCACTGATGGTGGGTGTAGTGACTGCAAAGTCTCTGGCTCAAGTTCTTAAAAAGCCACTGATTGGTATTAATCATCTGGAAGGACATTTGTTAGCGCCTTTTTTACGGGATAACAGCTACCAGCCGACTTTTGATTTTAAAACACCATTTATTTCACTGGCCGTCAGTGGCGGCCATACCAGTTTGTATTTGGTAAATGGATTTTCACAGTACCAAGTTTTGGGTCGCACACTGGATGATGCTGCCGGCGAAGCTTTTGACAAATTTGGTAAATTAATTGGATTGGGTTTTCCAGGCGGCGCTAAAATCGACAAACTGTCTGTGAACGGAGACAGTAAAAAATTTCAGTTTCCCAGATCAATGATCGATGATGACAATTATAACATGAGTTTTTCGGGCCTCAAATCAGCAGCTGCCAGATTGGTTTCAGGCATGGACCTATCTGACAGCCAATTGATCAGTGATTTGTGTGCCAGTTACCAGCAAGCCATTGTGGATGTGCTGAATGCTAAAATCATAAAAGCTGCCAGTGATTTGAATATCAAAAAAATCACTGTCACAGGTGGTGTGAGCGCTAATTCGCGATTGCGCCAGCAAATCACAGAACTGGCTGGCAAAAATAATCTGGAATTATTAATACCTCCGCTTAGATTTTGCACTGACAACGCAGCCATGATCGGACTGGCCGGAATCATCAGACTGAATCTGGGTGAAAGATCAGATGCATTAATGAAACCCAATCCCAGCTCATTGGAATCCGATTTTATAGGTAAAAACCGATAATGAGCTTAGTCGAATTCACCAAACAGAAAATGTCAGAGCTTGGGATCGATGCCAAACGATCATTGGGACAAAATTTTTTAGTCAGCGAACATGCCATTACAAAAATCTGTGATGAAATCGTCAAAAACCAATGGAAGCAGATCATCGAGGTTGGCCCTGGTTTGGGTTCGTTGACGGAAGCACTAATAAAAATTCATAGAAATATTTTTCTGATTGAACTGGATCGAGTGTTTTTTAAATACTGGCAGGACAGAGGCCAAACCATTGTCAATGCCGATGCTCTGGATTGGGATTGGCAGATTGCGGATCCAATTAATACTTTGTTTGTCAGCAATCTGCCCTATCAGATTTCATCAAGGATCCTGATTGATCGATGTTTGGATAAAACCAAACTGGGCAAAATGATTTTGATGTTCCAAAAGGAAGTGGCAGTTAAAATCCGCGCCAAACAAACGGATCCAGATTACGGAATGCTATCAGTTATGGTTCAGACTTTTTGGAAACCCAAAAAATTACTGGAACTCAGCACTCGAGATTTTTATCCAGCGCCCAAAATCGCCAGTCAGGTGCTGGTGTTTGAATCCATACCCTGCACCATCGATCCAGAAGGATTTTTGACATTTCTGAAGCTTGCTTTCAGTCATCCCCGTAAAATGATGATTTCAAATCTGACCGCAGGCTATCCCCGCTTAAAGGCTCTAGAGGCTTTTGGAATGCTGGGAATATCTGAAAACACCAGGGCAGCCCAATTAACGATTGCACAGTTTCAAGAATTGTATCAAAAGTTAAATTAACTTTATGTCCATCAAAATAGTGGCCGAAAACCGGCAAGCTCGATTTAATTATTTTATTGAAGAATCTTTTGAAGCCGGTTTGGTCTTGCAAGGTTCTGAAGTCAAATCCATCAGGGACGGCAAAGTTCAACTGAAAGATTCTTTTGTAGCCTTTATCGGTGATGAAGCTTTTTTGCAGAATTCGCATATTTCTGTTTACGAAAAATCCAGCCACAACAACCATGAACCCGAACGCCGCAGAAAGCTGCTGCTGAACAGAAATGAACTGGGCAAAATTTTTGGCAGTTTGCGGGAAAAGGGTCTGTCCTGTGTCCCATTAAAAATGTATTTTAAAAATGGCCGCGTAAAAATTGAAATTGCTTTGGTGAAGGGTAAAAAACTGCACGACAAGCGGGAAACAATCAAGAAGCGCGACGTTTCGAACCAGATCCGAAAGAGCCTTCGGCGAGATCGATAACTTTGCTATCAGTTTTTTGTGCCAGAATTTTTTTACGATTGGTGACCAGCTGATTTTTAATAGAACTGCTGATTTTGTCATTGGGATCAATCTGCAATTGTTGCAGCTGCTGAAGCTCTTCCAAAGCCATATTCTGAATTGATTGATGAAAATAATCATAGGTCGACAAAAAAGACCTGAATTCACCGTCAAAATTAAATTTGGGATGCTCTGACCAATCTCCGTCAATAATATCCCTCAGATGATGCTGAACCGAATAAATGGGTTTTATAATTGAGTTTATCAGTCGCGCACCCAACCATGCTGTGCAAAAACCTGCGGAAACTACCGTCAGTAAAGACAATCCAATAAACCAATTGAGCTCTCTTTCAATGTGTTCGACCAACTGGGGACTGGTATCCAGAGCGAGTCGCTGAAAAATCTGATAGTTCTGAACCAAAAAATAAACAGCTGGACCAATGAACAATAAAACTGAAAAAAAACTGCCAAAAACCAGCAACGAAACGTGCTTAAGTTTAAGCTCGCGGTAATATTTATCCTTGATGTCGGTGGACAATATCTCTCGTAATTTCAAATGCTTAGAATCAGCCGCTGGGGACCGCTTTTGCAGTTTTTTTGAATCGAAAAATCTTCGTCCGTAAATCATATGATCCTATCTGATCACTTATCGACAGTTTGTGTTTTTAATCAAGAAAATCTACACTTTAAGATAGGCGAGGTAACCATGAAACCCTGGAAAATTATTTTTGTTTGCGTATTTATATCAGGATGTCAGTCCAGAGAAACTGCCGACAACAAATATGAAAAATCTAATACACCATCTGGGTTGGTCGACAGTAAATATTCGCTTTCTTCAGATCGACAGGCCTTTGATGACATCAGATCCAGCGTGCCTGAACAGAAAAAACGTGAAAACGATGAGCTGGCCTTTGTTCTGAATCTGTTATCAGAGGTCAAACTGCCACCCAGCGAAATCAGATCCAAATTTGATTCTGTGGTTCGCAAAAAACGCGAAGTTTTTGACAAAGACGCTCGTAAAGAACGCGAAGAATTTAACAAACAAGAAAGACAAAAACGCGATGATTTTTTGAAAAACCAAGATTTAGCGCGAAAAGAATTTAATGCCGTTAAACATTCCAAGGACGAAAGGGACAGATTTTTTGCCAGCAATGATGAGGCTCGTAAAACCTATTTTGCCAATCAACGTGAAAAGCGCGATGATTTTGAATCCAGCATGAGGGAACGGCGCAAAAATTTTGATGACTACATTAGGGAACGGCAAAATTATTTCAACCAAGAGCTTCGCAGTTATTCAAAAAAATACGAGGACCTAAAAAAAGCCGAACGCAAAAATCAAAATTCATCGTTAAATTATCCAGGTAATGGCAATATCAGTAACGAAATCAGAACTCTTGAGGAGGAGCTGATTGATGCTCGCGCCAGAATGGATTCAAATCCTCTGGAAAGCGGTCAATGACGGAAGTTTTTAAGTATTTTCTGAAACTGGGTGCGACCGGATTTGGCGGACCGCTGGCACTGGTAGCCCAGATGCAAATTGATCTAGTGAAAACTAAAAAATGGATCAGTGATAAAGAATTTCTCAATACCGTGGCACTGATCAAGGCCATGCCGGGGCCATTGGCCTTTCAAACAGGTGTTTTTTTAGGACTGCGCAAAGCTGGTTTTGCTGGTGCATTGTTGGCCGCTGTAGGATTGGTTTTACCAAGCTTTTTAATAATGCTGGTGCTTGCGTATTTTCACGAATCGCTGGTTGCATCGCCTTATATTAAAACCTTTATCCAAGGCATGCAGATAGCCACAGTGGCTGTCATTTTGGTTTCTATCAATTCACTGGCATTGCCGATGATCAAAGATTCTTTATTTTGGCTTTCGGCATTGATGGCCATAACGCTGCGGATTTTTGGCGGAGTTTCTGAAATATGGATAGTTCTGTGTGCAGCTGTTTTGGGTTTTATGTTTTATCTGATCCCCAAATCCAGAAACAGTTTGCAGTCAGTGGGTATAGTTGAATTGACATTGATTTGCCTCAAAGCCGGAGCCTTTGTGTTTGGAACAGGTCTGGCAATAGTGCCTTTTTTGCAAACTGATTTAGTAACAGGTACCTTTGCTCTGTCCAGAAATGATTTTTTGGATGCTGTGACTTTTGGTCAACTGACACCGGGTCCTGTGGTCATCACTGTGACCTTTATTGGATACAAAATTGCGGGCTTTGCCGGGGCGCTGGCAGCAACCATCGCAATATTTTTACCATCCTTTATCAATATGACCACTTGGTTTCCCAAAGCCCAAAAATATTTAACAGGTAAATCTTGGATGGAACTGATCAGCAAATCAGTTTTAGGCTCCATCGTCGGAGTGCTGTTATTGATAGTGGTCAGCATGACGGTCGAATACAACTACGCAAAAATGGCTTTGGTTTTTGTTATGATGATGCTGATTCTGTACAAAAATATTCCCAGCTGGTTGATGATTCTGGCAGGTGGATTGATCTCGTTAGTTATTTCAGTTTTAAACTAGATCATTTTGTAACTTCATTTTTTTTGATATCCCCCAACATGCGACTAATTTGAATTTTAAAATTTTTTTTACATTGGCTTAGATCACAACAAAACTGTATCAATTTAAGTCAGCTTCCTAAAAGCAGATCCAACTGGATCGCAGATCCAACTCATCTGTTCAGAAAGCCTGAAAACCAGTGTAAACTGGACTTTGGTAGGGTAGGTGCAAGACCATGAGTGACTCAAAACAAAACAAGCCACCGATAGATCTGAATCGATTGGTTGAATTTGTGCGCTCGCAACGTGGTAAAAAACCACCCACCAACAATGAATTACGCAAAAAAGCCATCAAGGCCTACCGTCGAGTGTCTGGACAAAATGATTTACATTCAAAAAAGCCCGCCTGAAAATAGGTTATGTCATCCGCTATACTGACTCCTGAAATGTTTAAAAAAATCACCGACGATCAAGAACGGTCTTCACTATTACAGGATTTAGTGAATTCTCGCGCAGAACTGCAGGTAAAGCTGCCAAATCCCATTGATGTGGTTTTGTCGCTGAAGGCTCATGAGGTGGAAGATTTTGTTTTAAAATGTGCGCTTAAATCATCACCCGCCAAAATGACGGACAACGGTGATTTAGTGATCAGCTTTTTTTTGGGTGCCGAGAAATATTTTTCTTCAGCAAAATTCACTGCCAGTAATGATCAGATTGATATTTTTGTTGATGGTCCGATTTTTCAATTACAAAGACGTGAGGACTTTCGATTAAAAATTCCAAATGACCAAACCATTTTGTTTCAGTGCACAGAATGGAACGGCACCAGTGCAAAACAATCGGTGCCCCTGAGGGATCTCAGCGCCGGAGGCTGCCGGATCATGATTGACCCCAAAAAATGGAATCCAAAACCAGACGACCTAGTTGCGGGATTTTTATTTATCCCCAATCGGGATCCTGTACCAGTTGGTGGCAGTATTAAGTATTTTCGCGAAGAATCCACTGACAAATCAAAGCAAACTGCAGGTATTCAGTTTACAAAATTATCAGAACCTCAAAAAAACAAAATCGCCGCCATAGTGATGGATTTGTTTCGCGTGTTTTTTGCGCGCATGAAATAATGCTTATCTAAAATGATCTTTTCTGGGTCTGCTTGATGGCAGAAAATGAAGCCGTAACCGCTGCGCCAAATAAAACTATGTACCACAAAATCAAAATCCACAGCATCAACCCTGGCAGGGCGGCCAAACTTCCGTACATTTTTGAATGATTAAAAACTTTCAGCGACAGGTATCTGAAAATCGTCACCACAGTCGACATTCCAAAAACAGAAATCCCAGCACCCAACAAAGCACCCAGTGATGAAACCTTGGTCGATGGCACGTATCTGTAAAAACAGTACAGTATTACAAACAGCACTCCACCATGAAGTACCGGTAAGGGAATTAGTGATTTAACAAACTTAGTGTTCAATGAAACCACAGCCGCCAGAAAAAACGGAATGGTAAAAATAGCAATCCAGTAAAAAAATAATCTTTGGTAAATCGGTCTTTCATTTTTAATCCGCCAAACCCTGTGCACTGCCCGTTCAAGCTCAAACATCAAAAAGGTCGAAGTCAGCAATAATGCCAAAGCACCGACCTGCCCAAGCTTGCCAGACATGATCCGTTGAAGCAGTTTTTTGACCATATCAATACCCTGAGTGCCCGTCGGATCGGCAAAATAGGATAAGACAAAATTTTCTACCTTGGGATACAGAGTTTCCAAACCCTCAACATACTGAAGCACAGACAACGTCACAGCTATAAATGGAATCAATGCCAACACTGTGGTGAATGACAGGGCTGCGGCGGTGACTTGTATTTCACCGTCTGTTACATCCTTAATAAATCTTGAAACGCTATCGATCACAAAATAATCTTGCCATAGGAAAGCCTAAAATGAACACTGGGACTTATGTTTAAACACAGCATGCCACGCAAAGTAAGCATTGTCATTGCACTGATTCTGTTAGTGAGGTTTGTTTTTTTATTGAGCATCGGATTTGTAGACGACGATGCCTATCACTGGTCGTGGACTCAGATGCCTATGCTTTCTTATTATGATCATCCCGGCATGATTGCTTGGCTAGAATGGCTGACGACAAAAATATTTGGCAACACAAAGCTGGGTATCAGACTGCCTTCGTTTATTTGTTTTGCAGCTATGGTTTATTTATTGTGGCATCTGTGCCGCGAATTTTTTAATGAACGGGCTGCTAATTTGTTTTTAGTAATCTTTTTGTTATCACCGATTTGGGGAATCGGCGGTTATGCCGCGGCTCCGGAAACTCCGTTTATGATTTTTTGGACATTGGCATTTTGGGTGTTTTATCAAGGCATCAAAACTGATAACCCCTGGAGCGCTCGGAAAACCTGGCTGATGTTGGGTTTAATTATGGGCTTGGGTTTGAATTCAAAATTTCCGATGGCCTTGATGGCTTTTGGGTTTGGATTTTATCTGCTGACACACAAACAGCATCTGAAAGTTTTGCTGACACCATGGCCTTGGGTTGGAATCTTGATTGCCACAGTGATGTGTCTGCCGATTTTTATTTGGAATGTCCAATATGATTGGCCGGGATTTAAATATCAATTTCACGACAGACATGCTGATGGGGGTTTTGACTTAAACAGATGGTTGGGATTTTTAGGAACTCAGGTCGCAGTGTTAAGTCCGGGCCTGCTGGCATTAGTGTTTTATTCTGCCTACCAATCTGCAAAAAGATTTTCGACAATCAGTTTCAGATTTGCGCTTTCGGTTTTTATACCCAGTTTTTTGATTTTTTATTTTCAGCCACTGTTTGCTGATTATAAACCCCATTGGATGGGTCCGGTTTATTTATTGATGATCATGATGGGTTGCGGATTAATTTACAACAGCCGTGGTTGGAAGATCGCCGTTTTTGCCTTTTTGATTCCCCTTAATATTTTAGTTTACTCCAGCATCATGACGCCCTTGATACCCAAGGTTCACAGAATGATTAGCTCAGATCCATGGAAGCCCGAATATGATTTTACCAACGAATTTTATGGCTGGGACGAACTGGGGCCCATGATTGTGCAACTGAAACAGAAATACCAATCCGCCAATCCCATTATCGCCAGTCACAGATATGAAACCACAGCGCAAACAATGCTGTCGATCACTCGCGCAGGGATGACAGACCGGGTTTGGATGTTGAATACAACCAGATCACATTACACTGTTATGCAAACCGCTGGGGAAATTGATCAATTAAAAGGCCGAGATGCCTTGTTTGTGGTGACCAACAAATATTTTGTTGATCCAAAAGCCTATGCGCAATTTGATCAGTGTGAACCCAACGAGCTCAAAACCTATCGCGGATCAGAGCTCGCCAGAGTCTTTACAGTTTTTTATTGCAAAAACTTTCAAGGAATTATTTAGTCCATGACCTTGTGAATGCCATAACTAGAATTCAAATTCTTGGATTCTAGATACAGAGACCTAATTAAAAGCATGGGTTATTATTGTGATTTTTCCTCGGTACCTTCGTGGGCATGATCACAATTTTTCTTGTCACAGCTATGGCCACAGTTTTTCTTGTCGCAGCTGTGTCCCTTACCATGACCTTTCATCATCATCATGTGCATTCGATTTTTGTGCATTTTTTTGCACTTTTCTGCACCCAGCTTTTCTTCACAAGTTTTTTTCATGGTTTCCATGCAATCAGGCATTTCTTTGTCCGATTTCAAACAGGTCGCCATAGCTTCGTGCATAGCTGCCATTGCTGCACGGTCTTCAGCCGAAGGCTTCATGTCGCCGTGATTTTTTGCATTGGCTTGTAAGCCACAGATCATAAGCAGAGCTATAATGAGTTTCATTTAATCCTCCTTGGATTTTTTAACTGTCACCTAAATATGAGCATGCCAGTTAGTTATTTTTTTGTCCGTAAAAAATGTAGTGTCTGCAAAGCATAACTTGAAACGGAAACAGCTGATAGCGCTCTTTCATCGTCATTTCAGATTTTTGGGACATCAAATACAAAAACTGAATGGGATATAAAATCACAGCCAATGGCAAAAATATCAGATCCTCGACATACAGAGAACAATACTGGATTTTGACCACTTTAAAATTATTGTTTCGATAAAGCTTCCAGATAGCCTGTGGCAAAACCACGTTCCAATTGCCCTCGTTGGGTTTATACAAACTGACAAATCTTTTGAATCTGCCAAACAATAACAATGAAATCCTGTCACGCACTGTGAACAGATTGTCGTTGGTGACCACCAAATGCCCACCTGGATTTAGATGGTTTTGAGCTTTTTGAAAATAATCAGTCAGATTATCAAAGGCCATGACTCCGCTGATGCAAGTGATCAAGTCGACTTTCTCATTTTCAAGAAATCTCCAGTCATCTGATCCCGCACGATTAAAAAATTTCTCGATGTCTTTTGTAGGAGTGGCCATCAAATCCTGGCCCTTTATTTTTATGTTCTTAAAAACCTTGGTTAGATTTCGCAAAAAGGGCCCATCACCACAGGGCAGGTCAAAGGCAGAGTTCGGTTTAATATGATTCGCCGTCAGAAATCGGATGATTTCTTGATTGACTCCCTTTTGTGTATTACCTCTTTCAATATCCACTGCAGTAAAACTACAAACATTAGCGCCGACTGTCAAAGGGGGCATTTTGACTTTCAAACAAAATATTCAACAAGGGGTCAATCAAACTGTGACATCAGTAAAGTCTGTAGCCGCAAAAATCAGAAAACTGATCATTTGGTTGCTGATCATCGGAACTTTACTGGTGGTGCTGGGCGCGGTCTACACCACACTGTTTGCCAACATTAATTTTTACAGCGTGGTGTTTCAACGCAAAGTGATCGGCATTGTGGACAATGTCCAACGTGTTCAGTTAAATGTTTCCTTGATTCAAAATTCTGGTCCTAAATCACCAATGTCAGGCGAAATGTTTTCGTTTTCTGTGGCCATCAAAGAACCCACAGGGGAAATCGTTACGGCATCTTCCGAAGACAGGCAATGGGCTGTTGTTAAGCCTGGCCAATGTGCTGAAGCTATTTATTATCCCTACCCGCCATGGGATCTGGATAAATCGGGAACTTATTTTAAGGCACGTCTGATAAAGCTTTCTGAATGTCCTCAATAATCTGGCAACCAGATCCGATTTTAATGACTCTGGGCCCACTGACCATCAGATGGTATGGGTTGTTGTTTTTGGCAGGGTTTTACGCCGCCTACAAAGGAATGATCTGGTTTGCTAAGCAGGAAAAAAAGCCTTTTCAACAAATCGATAACTTGTTGGTTTTTATTTTTTGGGGAACTTTTATCGGCGCACGATTGGTTCATTGTTTTTTCTATGAACCTCAAATTTATTTCGCAAACCCTGTCCAAGTGCTTTTTGTTTGGCAAGGCGGCCTAGCCAGTCACGGCGCCCTGGCTGGTATCGTTGCAGCTATTTATTTGTTCAGTCGTAAATTTAAATCCTATCCCTTTTTATGGGTGCTGGACCGTGTGGCAATTATGTCAGCGCTTTCAGGGTTTTTTATCAGAGTCGGAAATTTCTTTAATTCAGAAATCATAGGCAAACCCTTTGATGGATTTTTATCAGTCGTTTTTAAAAACATCGACAGCACCCCCAGATACCCTGCCCAGTTATTTGAAAGCCTGTGGTATTTGCTGAGCTTTGTCTGCCTAATGCTGATTTATCGAAAGCTTAAAACCAAAGTCGCTGATGGATTTTTCTTTGGGCTGGCTATGATATTTATTTTCTTGAGCCGATTTTTTATCGAATTCGTCAAGGAAAACCAAAGCTCCTTTGAATCTCTGATGCCCATAAATATGGGACAGGCATTAAGCCTGCCGGTCATTGTTATTGGCATCATCATGATGATTAAATTCAAAAATGCTAAAATTCAAACATCACGCAAATAATTTTTTAGCCCTGTTGTTTTTTTGTCTGGTTGGATTTATTTCTGTTTTTGCTGCAGTACCAGTAGCCGCCGCAACAGCCACAGACTCTGCATCACCCGCTAACGTCAAAAAAGATTCCAAGATTTTTATCAACATTGGATTTCACGTAAACCTGTATCATTCATACCGAGGGGACCAAAACAGCGAACAGGGTTTTGGCAAAGACATCCGAATCATCAGACGGATATTGGACATATTGGATCAAGCCGAGCAATCAGGAATACAGCCAAAGATCAGTTGGGATTTTGATAATTTATTTTCATTACAAGAGATTTTGCCAAAACACGCTCCTGATATTATTACCAGGATTCAAGCCCGGGTGAAAAAAGGCTCAGACAAAATATTGGTGATGTCATACAATAACGGATTGTCTGCAGCTATGACCGAGGCAGAATTTAATCGTCATATTGATTGGGCCATCAGTAATCCTGACGGCTCTGGAATCAAAGATATTTTTAAAACTTATTCACCCATTTATCGTCCGCAGGAAATGATGTTCACTCCGGGGACAGCAAGGCTTCTGCAAAACCGCGGCATAGATTCAGTGATTTTGTTTTACAGCGACACTCCGTTTTCGACCTTTAGCTTGTTTACAGACAAACTGTCTGTGTCGCAAAAACACAATCCCATTCGGTTAATTGACAATGAAAGCTCTATCAAAATTATCCCCAGTTACCATATTGGCGATATTGTTTCCCATATTTCAATCGGCCGTTGGATTGACCAATTAAAGCAGCATCAGTCTGAAAACAACGGGGATCTGTTGCTGAATATAAATTTTGATGCGGACGTGGATTTTTGGACTGACGAAATGCTGCCATGGATTTTTAGATTTTTACCCTCGACCGGTGGGCTTATGGAAATTCTGCTTGATATCCATAAACGCCCAGGGGTTGAGTTTGTACACCTGGAAGAATATTTAAAAACCCACCCAGTGCAGAAAGAAATCACGATCGGTCAGGATTTGGCAGATGGCAGTTACGATGGATTCAGTTCATGGAGTGATAAATTATCCAGTCAGTATCTGTGGACCTGCGTGCAAAGAAGCCGCTTTATCGAAAAATATTTAGACCCAAAATCTGAGTCCGGCAAAAAGCTGTTTGATCAAAATTTTAATCTGCGCATGCGCTTGTTATCGACGACACATTTTGGGATGGCCACACCAGAGCTAAATCCCGAAAGGCTTAAAGCAGCCTTGCAAATATGTGATCAATTGCAAACACTGCAAAAAACAATTTCAGTCAAAGCCCTAGCGCCGACAAAAACTTCAGCAATGCATCCATCCATACAACCCTTGGAATTATCAAATAATCAACTGATTGGGATCGAAGGATCGGGCATTGGATTTCCCCAGGGATTGTTGCCGTCGGTCAGTGAACACGATGCCTTGGGGAAAATTTATTTTTTTGAATCGGATAAAACATTTGCGCAAACCCTGCCCACTGAAATAACCGAGATGGAATTTAAACTGCTAAAGGGCCTGGGCAGTGACCAAAGTTTTAAAATCATCAAAAATAATTTTTTAAACCAAGTCAGCGAGTATTTTTTAAACTACCAAAAAATTTCCCCAGCTAATCTTGAAATTTCGGCCAGCAACAATGCCATCACAAATAAATGGATTGGATTCAGTGATTCTGTTTCGACCTATGTTTTAATTTTTGATCCCAGGTTCGCAACCAGTTTTGCGGCTGTTCCCGTAAAAACAGTCAGTGCCAATCAATTGTCCTATCTGCAGTTGAACCCATTAGGCGTTTATCATGGTCATCAGCCCTACAAACTGGGGTATTGGCAGAGTTTGTTTGATATCGGCCGACAGTTGACTCTGTGGACTGGAGCGCAGTTTAAATCAGGGGCTCAGTCCTTTGCCGGAGGGCGACAACATTTTAGAGTGGGCATTTTTGCCGTAAAAGGCAGCAGTTTGCATCCCGCTGTGATAGCGGCTATCGGGGATTTACATAATCAACTGGAACAGACTGTGGATTTTACTAATTTTCCTATCGAACTCAAGCCAGTCAGATAATTGGCTTGGGTTGACCCACTTGTCTGGATTTAATTTGAATTTTAAAAAAGATTTCTTTGATTTTACACCTTGTGAATACTTGCTAACGGCCGCAAGCTCATCTCTCGTATTGTGTCATTTAAATTAATTGGGTTTATGATTAATAAATTGTCATAAATCCAATCAATTTAAATGACACAACACTAGATATGCCATGCGCGCTCGCAAATGTACTCACAAGGTGTAAAATCAAAGAAATCTTTTTTAAAATTCAAATTAAATCCAGACAAGTAGGTCATTTCCCAGTTGGTGCCCAATTTCAACTGTTTTGTGTGTTGACGGCTTTCAAAGATTATGGTGAATTCTGCTCCTCGATTTTCGTTTCGCGTTTTGCCCAGCTGGTGGAATTGGTAGACACACTAGGCTTAGAACCTAGCGCCGCGAGGCATGGGGGTTCGAGTCCCTCGCTGGGCACCAATCAAAAGAATTGGTTCTCCCCACTCAACATTAGATAGGTTTAAAAAGTTTTGAAAAGACAAGCACTTAGGGTCCTGAGTTTATAGTTTTTAAAGCTTCTATATCCGAAAGCCCTTCTCTGTATTAGCTTTCCGGTTCC